>NZ_CP033070.1:2604934-3256168 GCF_003669035.1 Chryseobacterium sp. 3008163
CTGCCCCTTCAAATTCGGGATATTTGGTTGGCGGAATGAGATTTTCTTCATTGAATTGATTTGTTTTTATATTATACTTGTATCTTCTTGTTTCATTGGCCCAACCGGAACAATAGACCCAAACATGAGGATAGTCTTTCCCTTTTGTTTGAATTTCTACACTTCCTGCAACAAATGGTAGTTTGATTGGAGTATCTTTCCCATTTTTATAGAGATAAAATCTGGAATCAACACCGTTTTTAGTGGTTGTATAGTACATTCCGTCTTTTGTAAGTTCAAAGCTTTGAATGACTTCGTCTTTTTTCTCAGGAACTAAAATTTCGGGATTTTTAAAGTCCGGTTTTTCAAGGTTTGTTTTGCAAAGTTTAAAGTTAGGTGAATTGTAACCTGACATAAAATATAGTTCTTTTCCTAAAGGCTTTTTCTCATATACTTTATCTGCTTTGTAATAGAGCGGCTTCCAGCTTTTAATGCCTTGCTCAAAGTCTTTTCTGTCGATAATAAAAGTGTCGGTGTAATCATCTACATCACCTAAGTTTCCAATGAAATAGGGGTCATCCTGATTAAACTGGACAATTCCGGGAAATCTGCTCTCATCAATATTTAATTCAGGATTATTGACTTTGGAAAAAACATTTTTATGCTTTTTGGGATCTTCACCTAATCTGTAAAAGGTTACTTCCGTATTTTTGTTATACTCAGGTGAATCTGAATCGATTAATGGAAAATAGGTATAGAAAAAACTATTATTGTCTTCAAGCCATTTTACCTGTCCAATATTTGTAGGTTCAAGATTGGTAATTACGTGCGGATAAATGTGTTTTGTCTTGACATCCATGATGATGACTTCGGAGGTTTCCTTTCCGTTTTCGGATAATGAAATAGCAATCTTCCTTCCGTCCCAGCTTGGATTGATATAATTTATAGTGAAATTATGTTTTTGCCTTGAAGCAGGATCAAATCTGGAGATAAAGGTTGAGGGGTCGTATAAAATTTCTTCTTTTCCCTTGAATCCTTTTCTGCAATATAGTTTTTCAATTTTTTCGTCAGCGGTTTGCTTTAAATAAAAATATAGATCATTTCCTGTAATTTTCAAATTTGATACTTTATATCCGCTCCTTTTATCAAATTTCAGTCTTTCATTAATAAAGTATTGCTTATAGGGAAGTTTGTCGAGTATGGAATCTGCGTAATCGGCCTGTGATTTCATCCAATTGACGGTAGCAGGGTCTTTTAAATTTTCTAGATTTCTATATTCATCGACTATCTTGGTTCCGAAATATTCATCAGTGACAGGTTTTGAAGGTGCTAAATTGGTTTTTTGAGCTGTTGCTATTACACAAATAAATACAAAAAGAATGAAATTTATTTTTTTCATGAGCTTTTTATTAAGACACATTATTTTTCTAAAATTGGTATTTCTATATAACTGTCGTTGTACCATTTTATTTCCAATGGTTCTTTTGCATCAGCTATTGTTTCTTCGCTTACATCTTTTCCAGTACCGTAGTTAATTTGTGCATCAGGACTTTTTCTTACACCTAATAATATAATTAACTTGCTGCCTTTTTCTATTTTTCTACTTGTGAAAAATGTATTTTTAATAGGGATTGTCTCTATTTTATTGGGTTTAAGTAAGCTTCTTTTTGTGTTGTCTTTGGAATAGCTTGCTCTTGCAAAATGCTCGTGTGTTAATTTAAAATATTGCCCATTGGCAAGTTTTTCATAAATATTTAGGGTAATATCCATGTCTTTTTTATTTATAGAAGCTTTTAAATTCCCTGTAAAGCTTCCATTTATTTCGAAAGAATCATCAAAAGTTTCGCTCTCAAAAACAACCTTTTCAATTAAATCTCTCTTATAAATTACACTATCTAGTATTTTTTCATCATTAAAACTTTGCAGGGTATCTCTTCTGTCTGCAAAATCGATATTTTGAATAATAAAATTTTTCTTAGACTTAATTTTGTCAAGCTTCTTTTTATTTAAATATAACTTAAGGGTACTATTGCTTATTTTATCAATGCTTGGCGCACTTTTCCATTGATTGGATCCCATTACTTGGTAATTGACTTTATCCTTTAAAAACTCGGGTTTTTTTTGTCCTTTCAAAATATAATCAAACCATTTGTAAGAAAGATCTTCTAAATCAATATTTGCAACAGAATCGATTTTATACCCTTTATATTCTCCCTCAACTCCTGAAACTACTCCGCTGTGACTATATGGGCCAATTATTAAATAATGGTTTGCTTTCTTGTTATATTTAAGGTGATTATTGTAATAGTACATTGCTCCTCTCTGATCTGCGTCATAATATCCTGTAAGCGTCAGAACAGGAATATTAATTTTTGCAAAATCCTTTTTATAAGGAAGTTTTGATTGCCAATAAGTGTCAAAAGACGGATTTTTTAGCCATTTCTGGAATATAGGATTTGTTTTTCCGTATATACTGTCTAATTTATTAAATGCAGTTCCGTTTTTATAATATGAATTGTATATGGAAAGCCATTTTTTTTCATCATTAAAAAGTTTATGGTCAGTTTCCTTCTTTACATAACTTAACCAACGTAACATATAGGGACTAAAGCAATTATTATACATAGGAAAATCAATTCCAAAGCCTACAGATGCGGAAGGAATTATTGTTTTTAAAGCAGGGTGCAGATTTTTTGTTGCTGCCCATTGACTGAAACCGTCATAACTTCCTCCAATCATTCCTACTTTTCCATTGCTCCAAGGCTGCTTAGAAATCCATTCTATTACTTCATTTACATCTTCAATTTCGAATTCAAATGGTGTAATTTGATCTTTACTTAAATAAATCCCTCTGCTAAAAGCATATATAATATTATAGCCTCTATTTGCATTTGTTTTTGCATTAGAAATAAAATAATCATTATTACGGAGGTATGTTGAAAAATGTAAAATAGAAGGCTTTGGTTGCTTTATTTTTTATCAAGTACATAGTAAAGAGTTATTTCGTTCCCATTTTTTGTTTTAACGATAACACTATCTTTCACTAAAAATTCTTCTTTATCTAATTTTTTTAATAACGGAATCGCTGTTGCAAAAGTTTCTTTAATAATGGTGTGGTAATTAAAATGTCTGCAAAGTAAGATTGCATTTTTTAAAGTAATACTATCTTCTGATATACTATCTTTTAATATTTTTTTTATTTCCTTTTTATTGTAACCATCTTTAAATTTGAAAGCATCAGGAACAAGGCTTTTTGAAGACAACGGAAGTTCATTATATTTTTTTTCAAGAATTTTTTGATAAATTGGTCTAATATCTTCGTTCTGTTTGAAGCTTTTTTAGCCAAAATAAAAATTTCGAATTGAATTCCTGCCATCCTTGAATAGTCTGGATATGAATTTTTATAAATATTGCGGAAGTTATTTAATGTTTTTAAAGCACCATCATAGTTTTTATTTAACATTTGAAATCTCATATAATTGTCATTGAATTTGAGAGAATCACTTTCTTTATATAATTCCATAAGCTCCTTACTTAGAGTAAGGAGCTTATTTTCAAATTCAGGATTTTCAAATTCTATTTTCTTAAAATATAGTTTTTGAGAAAAACATAATGATACTAAGAACAGAAATAAAATACACAGAAAATACTTTTTATTCATTTTTCAAATATTAATAATACCCAGCTCCACCGCCGCCGTTTCCTCCATCATCACCTCCAAGAATAACAATAGGGGGTAATTTTGTAGTTGTAGCTGTTTTTGGTGGGGTTTTAGTATTTGTTGTATCTCCACCTGTCATAGTAGCATCATCTCCACCACCACCTTTAATGATATTCAACTGAGTAATTTGTAATTTTTTTAAAGATAATTTTTTTCAAATTGGTTTTTCTTTTTCATTTATAGGATATTTAAAATATTAATTGGGTGGCAAATTAAGCTCTTTATTTTAAATACTAAAAAAACTATTAGTCGAAATTGATAAATACCATGTACTGTTATTCCGCAAGAGACTAATAATCAGGCTGTTATTTTTATCACTGCTCGTTTAACAATTTAATATAATATGAAGGCAATGTTCCTGTAATTTTCTTGAAAGCATTAGAAAATGATTCAGGATTGTTAAATCCAATATCTTCTGCAATTGCTGATATGGTATATTTCCTCAGTTTTTCATTACTCTTTAGTTCTTCTACGATATAATTAATCCGCAATTCATTCAAATACTGAGAAAAATTCTTTCCTTTTAGTTCATTAACCGATTTTGAAAGATAATCACGGTTTGTTCCCAAATCTTTTGCTAATCCATCTATCGTTATATTTTTATGTAGAAAATCTTTATTGACTTCAAACAACATAAGTTTTGATTTTAATTCTTGTAGTATATTATTTGGGATTGTACTCCTAACCTTTTCTCCAATAGATTTACTTTCAATAATGTCATTATTATGAACTGGTGTTATTTGAAGTGAGCTTTCTTTTAGTGAGTTTGTTAATAAGAGTTCTGCTTGCTTTTGATATTCTTTTACTTTCTTTCGGTTTTTAGTGAACATAAAAAGCAATATTGAAAGAATAATCAACCCGCCCCCTAAGCACCAGTATAACACAGAGTTTTTGTTGTTTAAATCATTAATTAGTTCTTCTTTTTTCTCTAATAATAGTGGGGTGTCATATTTTTTATAAATTTCTTTTGACAGATACTGTTTACTGTTATTGATTATACTGTCTGCGTAGAATAATTTGTCAATATATTTAAGCTGTTTTTCTTTGTCTCCTGTTTTTTTGTAGTAGTCAATCAAGACTTCATAACCATCCCGTGTAATTGGGTAAAACTCTTTGGAAAAAGCCAAAACAGAATCCGCTTTGATAAAATACATTACAGCAATGTTATCTTTATGAATATCGTGATTGATTTTACCTAAGAAATAGTAAGTTATAGCTAAATTTCCGTAATCATTATTTTTCAGAAAACTCTTTTCGGCTTCCAGATGGTTATCAGAAGCTATTTTATAATTTTTCAAATAGTAATTAGCAATCCCTGTTCCTGATACAAAATATGGGTAGTGTGTATAATCTTTAAATCTATTACATTCCTTAAGTCCAATATTTATATAATTTAAAGCATTTTTGTATTGCTTGTCTTTATTATAGCAATTTGCTACAGAAAAGATTGAGCCTATATAGCTTTTAACATCTTGATCTTTTGTATTGATTTTTTGTTTTTGATAATTATAATATTCTAAGAAAAGGGGAAGAGCTTCTTTGTTTTCGTCAGTAGCTGTTTTTAGGATTCCGATAAGCTTTTTGATATAGAAGAACTGATCTGAGTTTTTATTTTTGGATAATTTTTGCGCTTCAATATAATGATCAAGAGCTTCTGCGTATTTCCAATCATAATTGTATAAAATACCTTTTATAATATGTGCTTTCGCCGGATATTCTTTTGTATTAACGTTTTCTGTAATCATTAATAAAGAATCAGCATACGGATGCCCATTTTCAGATTTTAGACCTTTTGTATGAGCTACTCTATAATATCCGTCATAGATAAGATCATTATTTCTTTCTTTTTTTCCTTTTCTTAAAATTGTATTTGCATATATTTCTGCCTTATTATTATCAATTCTAAAAACTTTATCGTAAGATTTTTGTAATTCTTCGAGGTTTTTATTTTTCAAAGAATCTGGTACTGCAAAGTTTTTTATGCTTTGCGAAAAGAATAAATTTTGGGAGATCAGAATTAAAATAATAGAAAAAAATCGAAACATTTGTATTTTTATGATGCAAAATTACATTTTTTTTAGAATTTAATCCTTTTTTAAATATTATTATTAATATTTTGAATATTAAGTATTTATAATTATTCCTGGTGATGGTTTTTATCAATTTAGAATACTCAACTTCCGAAATTTACCAATTTCGATATATCATGTTTTGTTTTTTCATAAAGCTCCTGCATCTTTGCTTCAACAAAAACACAAATGTTTATTTTTTGTATGTGTACAGTACAAAATTATAAATATGAAGCGCTGATCAGCAAAAAACCCATGTCAGGGATTGTATGGCAAAATTAATTACTAAATTTAAAATTTAACAAGATGAAAAATTTAACAAATCTTAAAAACAAAGAAATTAAAATCCAAGCAATGTCGAATATTTATGGATGTGGACAATGGGTGACAACAAGTCCACCAGATACAAAAGATGCTAACGGTTGTACTGTACATACTACAGATTCTTGGTATGATGCTAACGGAAATGGAAAAAGAGGATCAGATGAATCAATGACAATGTGTGTATCTGTAGATTGTGGAAATAATGGTTAAATTGACGTACATGAATTCTAGACTTAATTCTAAAAAAATAGATTCTAAAAATGCAAAAAATATTTTTGGAAGAGGTCCGAGTTTACAACACAGTAGCATGACCTTATTGAAAGTACATTGGGAGGATGTTTATGTTGATAACAATGGAAATGGGCAAACAGATGAAGGCGATAAAATTGTTTCGATTGTTGCTGTTAATTCGAGTACAAACTAATACAAGTAATCTCAAACTTATTTATTTTAGTTGAAAATTCTTCGATATCAAGAAGAAGAATAATTAAAATTGGCTGTTTTCACAATTGTGAAAACAGCCTAATTAAAAAAAGAAATTATGAAGTTTTTTACATTAATATTTTTATTAAAAATCATCTTAGTGTTTTCTCAAACTTCTGAGGAAAAATATATTTTAAGCAAAAACTTTATTTATCTCGCTAAAATGGATGCTTATAAAAAAGATTATCAATCATCTAATAATAGATATGGCAAGGCTTTTAAATTACATAAAGTCGAAGACTCAAATGACTTATTAGATGCTGCATCAGTGGCTTTTGAGATTAATAATAGAAAACTTGCGAAAGAATATATTGTTGAAGCTATTGTTGGATATAACGCTCCTAAAGAATTTGTATTAGAATACAAAGGACTGCAAAAATTTAAAAAAGATCAAATTTTTACAGATATAGAAGTAAACTATGAAAATTATGTTGAAGAATATTATAAATCTAAGAAAAGTATTGCGGCTTATATAGAAGTAGAAAAACTCATTGAAAAAGATCAAAATATACGCAACCTACACATTAATATTACAAAAAAACTCCCTAGAAATATTAAGGATAAAAAAAGATTGGATAGCATTTTTAATCAACAAATGATAGAAGTTGATTCTATTACTACTAATTCTTTAATTGAAATTACAAAAAAATATGGTTACCAAGATAAAGGTTGGATTATTTTATGGCATCAGAGAGGACAAGAATACAAGAATGAAAACAGTAAGTTCTGGAAATTTTTCAAACCTCTTATAAAAAAAGAAATAGAAAATGGAAACCTTCATAAAAGTTTCTTTGCAATGTTTGATGATGAATACGAAATAATTAATAGCGGAAAACAAGTATATGGTACTTATTCAGATTATTTTGAAGTATATCCAATAAAAGATATTAGTGGTATCGATGCAAGATTAAAGCAAATCGGATTTCCCCCCCTATTATATGATAAATTAATTTATGGCAAAAAGTTGCCTGAAGGTTATACTCTTACGGAAGACCAACTATATCAAGAATTATTAAGCAGAGTAAAAGGATATGATTGAGATTATTACTCAAAAAACAGATAAGAGCACCGATGAAATCTGTAAATGGTTATTGTATTACAATTTCGATTTCAAAAGGCATAATGTAGAAGACTTTACTGATTTTTCTTTTTATCTGGGAGCCTCTCAACAAAAAAACACGAAGAATATATATCACCGACGAGGAAAACTCAGTACAATAAGGTTCATCAATGATTACTCTATTGATACATATGTACGAGAGGAAACCAACATGTTGCTTAAAGGCTGGGAAAAAATTTATAAAAATGATCATCAAAGTAATTATATAGGTGAATTTAATGAAGAAGACCAGCATAATAAATTATATGATCTACATATTGCTGAATCTTTGGGAATAAAAATTCCGGCAACTCTTATAACCAATTCAAAAACAGAACTTATAGCCTTTGCTAGTCAAAGAAAATTGATCACAAAATCTATAAGAAGACCAATAAGCTTGAACTCCAAAGGTTTTACTTTCAGTGATATTGGAACATATCGGGTTAAAAAAAATGATATAAGAAAATTAAAAAGCCATTTTTCACTAAGCTTATTTCAAGAATATATAGAGAAAAAATATGAAATAAGAGCTTTCTTTTTTAAAGATAAGATCTTTCCAATGGCAATTTTTTCGCAAAAAGATACACAGACAAAATACGATTATCGCAATTATAATCTGGAAACTCCCAACCGATGTGAACCTGTAAAACTGCCTGAAAAAATTGAGAAAAAGATATTTGCTTTTTTCAAAGCGAAAAATATAAATACCGGCTCAGTTGATTTAATTGTGAGTGCTGAAAATGAGTTTTATTTTTTAGAAAATAATCCACAGGGACAATTCAATTGGTTGTCTGAGAACTGTAATTATAATATCGAAAAATATATAGCCGAAGACCTTATCAAAAATGAAAAAAAAGAAAATCAAGACTAATTCTTATAATTCTACCCATATTTTTAACTCGAAAACAAAAAAGAGTTATACTCCGGAGATAGCTGTCCGTAATAGATTTATAAAGATATCTTCACTTCAGAATAATTATAAGGAAATGGAAACTTTCTATAAACCTGTTTCCCGAATCATCGAAATAAAATTATGAGTTTTTTAAAAATTTTCCAAAGCTGTAAGCTGGTAAAAGGTTATACAAATTATTTGATCTGTGATATACAAAGAAATAACATTATAAATATTCCGGCTGATTTATATGAATGGATTGTAGAAAATGAAAGCAAAGAAATTAATATAGAAGAAATTCAAATAATAGATGTCAATTTATTTGATAATATCAATTTTTTAATCGAAAATGAGTTTGTTTTTATAACAGACATTCCTGATTTGTTCCCAAAAATAGATGATAATTTTTATGCTCCAAGCAAAATAAGTAATGCTATTATTGATATATCTCCTCAGATTTTTTCTGAACTAGAACATGTTATTTTTCAGTTGTCAGAATTGCTCTGTCAAACCATAGAGTTTCGGTTCTTTCATTTAGCCACAGAATCTGAAATTCATAGCATCATAAATATTATTGAGAAAAATTCACTATTTATAAGCTCTGTTGGTTTTATACTACCATTTAGTGATGATATTAATTATAAAGAATTGATTGATATAAACAGAGTTTTTTATCTTCAGGTCTATAATAGCAATTCGAGTGAAATAATTTATTCGTCAGATAGCAAAAGTTTTATATATTATTCCACAGATAATCTGAATTCAGAAAAATCATGCGGAATAGTTTATGAAGCTGCATTTACACTTAATAAATATTCTTTTTTGGAATCATTGCATCACAATTCATGCCTTCATAAAAAAATGGGAATTGATGTAAATGGAAATATTAAGAACTGCCCTTCCATGCCCCAAAGCTTTGGAAATATAAAAGATACAACCTTAGAAGAAGCCTTACATCACAAAGACTTCAAAAAATATTGGAATCTTACCAAGGATAAAATAGAAGTTTGCAAAGATTGTGAGTTTCGTTATATTTGTACAGATTGCAGAGCTTATACTGAAAGGACACATGAAGATAAAGAAGGATTAGATATTTCAAAACCTTTAAAATGTGGTTATGATCCTTATACTGGTGAGTGGGAAGAGTGGAGTATCAACCCACTCAAAGAGAAAGCGATAAAGTACTATGGCGTGCAAGAATTGGTTAAGAAATATTAAATCACAATTAATTGGCAAAAAAATTCCCCTTTTACCTTCAGCCGGATTCCAAAGACTGCGGTCCCACATGTCTGAGAATAGTCAGCAAATATTACGGCAAAAGCATTTCTTTACAACAAATTCGTAACCTCTCAGAAACGACAAGAGAAGGAAGCAGTCTGCTTGGTTTGAGCGATGCTGCTGAAGATTTAGGCTTCCGTTCTTTGGGAGTGCAGATCGATTTTAATACATTGGCTGAAGAAGTTCCTTTCCCTTGTATTGTACACTGGAACAAAAATCATTTTGTAGTTGTCTATAAAATCGATAAAAATAGCATTGTTTACATTTCAGATCCGAGTTATGGTTTAATTACCTACACAAGGGAAGAATTTATCAAACGATGGATCGGCGAAAATGCCAATGAAAATACAGAAGAAGGAATCGTATTGATCCTTGAAACCACACCTGCGTTTTTCCAAACTGAATTTGACGATCAGGAAAGTAAAGCTAGTTTTTCTTTTCTTTCAAAGCATCTGCTTAAGTATAAATCATTGATCGTTCAGTTGGCGGTGGGTTTACTGGCGGGAAGTTTACTTTCTTTGATTCTTCCTTTCCTTACCCAAAGTATTGTGGATGTGGGGATTCAGAATCAGGATCTTAATTTTATCTATCTGGTTTTATTGGCTCAGGTTATGCTTTTTCTTGGCAGAATGGGAATTGAGGTCATCCGAAGCTGGATTTTGCTTCACCTTTCCACCCGAATCAATATCTCGATTATCTCAGATTTCTTTATTAAATTAATGAAGCTTCCCATCAGTTTCTTTGATACGAGAATGACGGGGGATATCATGCAAAGAATCAACGATCATCATAGAATTGAGCAGCTTTTGACCAATTCTTCTTTGAATACATTATTCTCATTAGTCAATTTGATCATTTTCAGTATCGTTTTACTATTCTATGATTACAGATTATTTGTTGTTTATCTGGTTGGTGCGATTTTATATATCGGATGGATCACTTTTTTCCTCGGAAAACGAAAAGAACTCGATTACAAAAGATTTTCACAGGTTTCCCAAGAACAAAGCAAAGTTATTGAGCTCATCAACGGTATGCAGGAAATCAAAATGCACAACGCCGAAAAACAAAAACGTTGGGATTGGGAGTTTCTGCAGGTTAAATTATTTAAAATCAGAATAAAATCTCTTTCACTTGAGCAATGGCAGTCTGTCGGTGGAAACTTTATCAATCAAATGAAAGACATTCTGGTGAGTTTTCTTTCTGCCAAATTGGTTTTGGAAGGAAACCTTACTTTGGGGATGATGCTTTCTGTTCAGTACATTATCGGTCAATTGAATAGCCCTTTATTACAACTCATTGATTTTATCAAACAGACTCAGGATGCTAAAATTTCTTTGGAAAGATTGGGCGAAATTCACGATAAGGAAGACGAAGAAAGTAAAGATGAGCAATATGCTACCGAAATTCCGGAAAAAGATATCGAAATCAGCAATATGTCTTTCAGATATATTGGTTCGGATGTTCCTGTTTTTGAAAATTTAAGTTTAAATATTCCTTATCAGAAGACAACGGCAATCGTCGGAGCCAGCGGAAGTGGAAAAACGACGCTTTTAAAATTATTAATGAAATTTTATGAACCCAACGAGGGCGAAATAAAAATTGGGAATACCCAGATGAAAAATATTTCGCCAAGATTCTGGAGAGATCAGTGTGGCGTCGTAATGCAGGAAGGATATGTCTTTAATGATACGATTGCAAACAACATTGCAGTGGGTGAAGACTATGTAGATAAATCAAAACTGAGAAAAGCAGTCGAAATTGCCAATATCAAAGAGTTCATTGAAGGATTGCCTTTAAGCTACAACACAAAAATCGGAAACGAAGGACTTGGTGTGAGTGGCGGACAAAAACAAAGATTGTTCATCGCAAGAGCAGTTTATAAATCTCCGGAATATATTTTCTTCGATGAAGCCACAAGTGCTTTGGATGCGAATAATGAGAAAGTAATCATGGAAAATCTGGAACAGTTTTTTGAAGGTAAAACAGCCATTGTGATTGCCCACAGATTGTCAACCGTAAAACATGCGGATAAAATTATCGTTTTAGATAAAGGTAAAGTGGTGGAAGAGGGAAATCATGCGGAATTGGTATCTTTAAAAGGTGAATATTACAGACTCGTTAAAAATCAGTTAGAACTTGGAAACTAAAAAAGACATTTTAGACAATATAGAACTCCGCTCAGAAAGTGTTCAGGATATTCTCACAGAACCGCCACACTGGATGTTCCGATGGGGAAATACGATTATATTAATCATATTATTGATGATTCTTGCGATGAGTTACATCATCAAATATCCGGAATTTGTTCCGGCACCTATTATTGTGACTTCACAAAATCCACCGGAAAAAATCGAGGCAAGAAGCAGTTCGAAAATCGAAAAAATATTCATCAAAGATCATCAGAAGGTAAAAAAGGGCGATGTTTTGTTAGTTTTGCAGTCTACTGCACACTATCAGGATGTTTTAAAGTTGAAAAAAATAGTAGATTCTATCGCTTCTGATCAATTGCTTTCTTTTCCCGTGAATGAAGCTTCCCATTATAAACTGGGCGAACTTCAAGCCGATTACAATAGCTTTGCAAAAGCTTTCCAAGATGAGAATTTATTTACAAGATTGCAGCCTTATGCACCAGAAAACCTTGCTGCCAATCAAAGTATCTCAGAATCACGAGGCAGAATTATTAATTTGAGACAGCAGAGAAACCTTGAAGCTGCAAAAACTGAACTCACCCGCAAGAATTATCAGAGATCACAAGAGTTGTTCAATCAGGGCGTAATTGCGGCGGTAGAGTTGGAAGGCGAAAAACTAAAATACCTTCAGGCTCAGCAGAATTTAGAAAACATAAGTATTTCTTTATCTCAAATGCAAGAAAGTATTTCGAATCTCAATAAAACAAAAAGTGGAGCGGCCATCAATACCGAAAAAGATAAAATTACGTATTCATCCCAGACTCTGCAGCTATTTGAGCAATTAAGAAAATCTCTTAAACAATGGGAGCAAACCTATCTCATTGTTTCTTCTACCGACGGAATGGCGAGTTTTCAGCAGTTTTATGGTGAAAATCAATTCGTAAAAGCGGGAGATCCGATTGTTTCAATTTTACCAGATCATACAGAGCAACTGGTGGGAAGAATGTCTGTGCCGACAGCAAATTCTGGGAAGATTATTCCCGGAGAAAAAGTTTTAATTAAATTAGACAATTACCGTTTTCAGGAATACGGAATCATTGAAGGGAGAGTGCAAAACATCTCTCTGATTCCCGATGATAAAGGAAATTATTACGTAGATGTTGTTCTGCCAAAAGGCTTAAAAACATCATATAACAAAACTTTAAAGTTTGATAAAGAACTGAGAGGAAATGCAGAAATCGTTACTCAGGATCTTAGATTGATTGAAAGGTTTTTCTATCAGATCAGAAAATTGCTGGGGTATCAATCATAAATCTGATTCAACTTAAAAAAATCTGTGTCAATCTGTGAAATCTGTGGGAAGAATTACTCTCCATGGATTTCACAGATTTTCACAGATGATACTGTTTGAAAATAAAAAAACCGAACTCAACGTCCGGTTTTAAAATTATTTTTTGATCAATCCCAATTCAATTAATCTTTCGTGTAAAAATTCTCCTGCAGTTGTATCTTCATACAGTTTAGGGTGGTTTTCATCTACACAGTTTTCAAGCGCATTCAGCGACATTTCGCTCACCGGGTGCATAAAGAAAGGGATAGAATATCTTGAAGTTCCCCACAATTCTCTTGGCGGATTAACCACTCTGTGAATCGTAGACTTTAATTTATTATTGGTATGTCTCGAAAGCATATCTCCAACGTTAATCATCAATTCGTCTGGTTCTGCAATCGCATCAATCCATTCTCCTTTATGATTTTGTACCTGAAGACCTTTTCCCTGAGAGCCCATCAAAAGAGTAATCAAGTTGATGTCTCCATGAGCAGCTGCTCTTACTGCATCATCCGGTTCCTGAGTGATTGGCGGATAATGAATTGGTCTTAAGATAGAATTACCTTCTGCAATTTTATCATCAAAATAAAACTCATCAAGACCAAGGTACAATGCCAACGCTCTCAAAACATATTTTCCTGTTTTTTCTAGCATTTGATAAGTTTCCTTTCCTACTTCATTAAATTTTGGAAGTTCGTCTACGATGACATTGTCGGGATACTGGCTTTTGTATTTTGAGTCATCCGAAACATACTGCCCGAAATGCCAAAACTCTTTCAAATCGCCTTTTTTAAATCCTTTTGCAGTTTCTTTTCCGAAACCTACATAACCACGTTGTCCGCCGATTCCGGGGATCTCGTACTTTTGTTTGGTTTCTGTGGGAAGTTCAAAGAAGTTTTTTACTTCTCCATAAAGATCATCTACGAGTTGGTCATCCAGGAAATGTCCCTTTAAGGCAACAAAACCAATTTCTTCGTAAGCTTTTCCGATTTCATTTACAAATTTCTGTTTGCGTTCCGGGTTGTCCGAAAGGAAATCACGCAGGTCTACACTAGGTATTTTATCCATTTTATAGAAATTTTACGTGATGCTAAAATACAGTTTTTTTGAATTAAATCATTTTACAATTAATTATTTATAAACTAAATTTGCTCTATGAAAAAATATTCCTCCAAGAGAAGTATTCAGGTACTTGCCAATCTTTTTCAGCAATACGGAATTTTAGACGTTGTCATATCTCCGGGATCTCGAAATGCTCCTTTGGCGATTCATTTTTCGGAAGTGGATGATTTCAACTGTTATAGTATTGTTGACGAAAGAAGTGCAGCCTTTGTGGCTCTTGGGATGGCAATGAGCGAGAAAAAACCCGTTGCAATTACTTGTACAAGCGGTTCTGCAGCTGCAAATTATTATCCTGCCGTGACCGAAGCTTTTTATTCAAACATTCCGATGTTAATTTTGACGGCAGACCGACCGACTGATTATGTTGATTTGTTTGACGGACAAACCATTAGACAAAACAATCTTTTCCATCAGCATTCTTACGGAGATTTTCAATTGGTGGAAGACAGCAAAGATGATGCAGAAAGCATCAATTCAGATATTATAAAAAAGCAATCGAGCTTTGTTTTGAAAAGCAAGGTCCGGTTCATATCAATATTCCTTTGGAAGAACCTTTGTATGACTTAGTTTCTGAACTTCCGACTTTTCCTAAGGTTGAGAAAACAATCAAGAAAAAAGAATACGAAATCCCATCAAATTTAGTAGCAGAATGGAATACTTCACAGAGAATTATGATTCTGGTTGGGACAAAAGATTACAGTCCGGAACTGGAAAATCAATTGGCGCAATTGGTGAAAAATCATTCAGTGGTTGTTTTGAGCGAAGCTAATTCAAATTTATATCACGAAAAGTTTTTCAAACATATTGATCGCTATATTTTTGCTTTTACAGAAGAGGATTTTAAAACGTATGCTCCGGATTTATTGATTACGGTCGGACAAAACGTGGTTTCAAAAAAAGTAAAACAGTTTCTAAGAAATGCACATCCGAAACAGCATTGGCACTTGGATGAGGTTTGGCAACCTGACACCTATTTTGCTTTAACGCAGAAATTGGAGATTAAACCAGAGCTTTTCTTTTCTAAATTATTAAATTTCATCAACTTAGAGCCAAGGCCTTACTACAATCTTTGGGATGTTTTAAGGGATAAAAAAGATAAAAAACATAAAGACTTTTTAAATTTAACAGAGTTTTCAGATTTTTATTTCTTTAATAAAGCTTCGCAAAGCATTCCTGAAAATTACAATATTCATTTCAGCAACTCGTCGGCAATTCGTTATGCACAGTTGTTTGATTTTGGTAAAAGAAAAATGTATTGCAACAGAGGAACCAGCGGAATTGACGGTTCAACTTCCACAGCAATGGGTTTTGCCATAAAAAATGCAAATCCGACTTTGTTGATTACGGGAGATTTAAGTTTCTTCTACGACATCAATGGACTTTGGAATCAATATATTCCACCGTTTACAAGAATTATTATTTTCAATAACGGGGAAGGAAATATCTTCAAAATTATTCCCGGGCCAGGAAATGCCAACTCCAATACGGTTGACGAATTTATCTCAACAAAACATCATAAAAATGCCGAGTTTTTAGCGAAGCATTTCGGTTTTTCTTACGTAAAAGTTGATGATGACGGAACTTTAGACCGTGTTTTTGATAATTTCTTTAAACCTGATGTGCAACCTAAGATCATGGAAGTCAATACACAGGGGAAGAATAATGCGGATACGCAGAAGGCCTATTTTAATTTTTTAAAGGAAAACTAAGAAATGTTGAACCATTAAGGAAAGTTAAGCAGTTAAGATAGGTTAAGAAAAATCTGTAGATTTTTTAAGCATAAATTCTTACGGCGAAGCTAAATTTTAATATTCTAAACTCCTTAAAAAATCGTAATGATAAAAAAAGCAGATTTATAATTTAATAAATCTGCTTAATTAGTTTAATCTGCGAGAGTATATTTTAAATTTACATATCCAAATAATCATCATTCCCCGGAAGATTAGTAATCTTCGAAATAGGATAAATGAACATGTCGTCAAAGTCATTTAGCGCATTAATTAATTGAAAATGTGAGAATTCCTTGATGTTTTGTAAAGTGATTTCTGCTTCTTTGATTTTCTTTTTCTTTAAAAGATGCTGTCTTTGAACTCCATTTAAAAGATAAGTTGACGGGGTAAACCATTCTTTCCCTTTTTGGAATAAAAGATTAGAAAATGAAGTGTCGGTAATGTGGTTGTTTTTTACAATGATGATTTCTTCAGCTTTAGATTTCATCTTCATTTTCTCTAGTTCTTTACGGTCTTCGAACTTAAAAGAATAATCATAAATGTTATTCTCCACCAATTGAAAATCCTGTATCTCCGGTATTGCGTAAGGAATCATCATGGTTCTGAATTTCTTATCCAGATCATAAGTTAATCTTAGTTTGTACAAGCCATCCTCATCATGATTCAGGTTTTTAAAGATTTTTTCCAAATCAATAGAACCTTCTTTCCCGAAATGGGCAAAAGTATCGTTGACACGTTTTTGGTGATATTCTAGCAGGAACAATTCCTGATCTTCTACTTTAATGCTTTCAATGAATTGGGACATAGATTTTATTTTTCATTTCTTCGTACTCGTCTTCTAACTTGCTCATGTGCGTGATTCCGCCGCCGCTTTTGAAATACAGTTGATCGGCTTCTTTTTCGATAAAACGAATCATCACACAACTGTCTAGATTTTCACCATCAAACCAACCGCAAACTCCGGTGTAAAAACCTCTGTCAAAGCCTTCTGCTTCCAAAATAATTTCTAAAGTTTTGGGTTTTGGTGCACCTAAAATAGAACCTGCAGGCAAAAGTTTTTGCATAATGCTTCCCACTTTTCCTTTAAATTCGGACTTCAGATTTCCTGAAATTTCTGAGCTCATTGCAAAAAGATCTTTTTGATGTGTTTTCAGAAAATCAATGTACTGAAATTTATCCACCTTCACATCATCTGCGACAATGCTCAAATCATTTCTAAGCAAATCGACAACAGTGTAATGTTCGGCTTTTTCTTTTTTATCGTTCTTCAAAACTTCTGCTGCATTCTCCAAAGATGCATCAATCGTTCCTTTCATCGGATAAGTGAAGATTTTATCACTGATTATTTTGACGAAAGTTTCAGGAGAAAAAAATACGAAAAAATCTTTATATAAAACCTTGTATTTTGCCTGAGAATGATAAAAAATTTCTTCTAAACTCAGATTGGTTTCAATTTTTGTTTTTCGGGTATAATTCGTTAAGTATGAATTTCCTAAGCGAATATTACGTTGAACATGATCAAAACCTTTTTGAAAGCTTTCAAGCGATTCAGGAAAAGATTTCAATTCTGTTTTTTTATTTAATGCTTCCTGTTTTTCTGTGTTTGAAAATGACTGAAAATCAATTAACAAACCGTTTTCATTAATTTCATTCTCCTTAAAAATTTCTACCTTGTCAACGAGAAAGTCTATGATAAAGAAAAAGGGAACTTTCTGAAGTGAAAGTTCGTCCATTTCAATAAATTTTTGATGATTTGCCGAAAACATTCCGCAAAAGTAGTTATTGATGTTTACTTTTGCACAAAATATTTTCAATGCAGGAGAAATATCCACAAAAACCGGGACTCGATTTTATCTTAAAACAAGCGTTTTATTATTGGAACAGAACATTGCTTTTTCAGGTGATGTTTTCAATCATCTATTTTGCGGTATTTTTTACAGCATTTTTTTTCTTTGTAGATTATTATGGAATTTCTTCTTACAATGCCGAACTTATAGATGCATTTAGAAAAGGTCAGGAAGCTTATCTTGAGCAGGTTCAAAAAATGGGTACTACAGAAAATGTTATTTATTTTGATTATGCATTTTCAGGAATTTTAATATTTCTTTATCCTTTAAATTTAGGATTTTTTCAAATTTATAAAAAGATAGATTTGAAAGAACCAATAAGCTTAGGTGATTTGTTTGCAGGATATAAAGGATTAAATTTTTTCCGTTACGTCAGTTATTTTCTTTTTGGTTTATGTTTTTTAGATTGACTACGGTTACACTTATTATTCCTGTTTTTTGGGTTATGGTAACGCTTTTTGTTGCTCCATTGATGTTTTTTCAGAATAAAACAATATTCGAAGCAATTTCTATAAACTGGAAAGTGTTAAAAATGTATTTCATAGAAATATTTGTCTGTGTTATTGTAGCCTTTATTTTTAGATATGTTGGTTTCGCACTGTTTTTTATAGGAATATTATTTACTTTTCCTTTTTGGAATGCGATGATTTATTCACTTTATAAAACCATTTTTACAGAAGAAAGTTAAATTTTAGAATGGTAACAGATTTGTTCTCGAAAAAATTTAAATTTGAGAAACATTAAAAAAATCTAAACCATGTCTGACTTTAACGAATTTGACCAGCAAGGTTCTGCTCCCAATCGAGATACAGGATCCATTATTTCGCATGCTTTCGAGATGTATAAAGGGGTTTTTCTTTATGCTCTGGTTGTAATGATTATCTACATCATAGGAGATTCCATCATAAAATCTATTTCTGGGTTTAATTCCTACACGAATTACAGCGATTTTAAAGATTTTGATGAGGATGCTTACAAAGAAATTCTTTTTAATCGTCCAGGAATGACTTTGTATTATTCATTTACAGGTTTGTTCACGATTCTTTTATCTCCACTTTTTGTTGGATTAATTTATATTTCCAATAAATTTAATACTAAAATACCTGTTGAATTTTCAGATTTGTTTATTGGTTATCGTCAAAATTTGGGTAACATTTTACTGTATAGTCTGATCACCAATATCATCCTTACTATTGCAGCGATGATGTGTGTGATTCCTGTATTTTTTGTTTTTCCGTTATTTCTTTTGGGTTATCCCGTTCTTTTATTTGAGAATGCAAATGCAATGGATGCAATTTCAAAAACCTACAACATTGCAAAAGAAAACTACGGTATTTTTCTAGGAACCGGAATTTTATCGGCTCTTATTTCGATTTCTGGAGTATTACTTTGTTGTTTTGGTCTGATTTTTACTTATCCATTTATTTATATCGCCATGTACTCTGTGTACTGTGCCTATCTCGGTAAACCAAGACAAATAACTTACAAATAATGTCAAACTACGAAAAACAAATCAGCAGTGTTGTTATCAAGCAAATTGCTCTGCTCGCTATTATATTGATTTTGGCGGCTTTAATTTGCTTTAACTTAGCACTTTTTATACCTTCTGTATTAGGGGCAATTACGATTTATGTCGTTTGCAGAAAGTATAATTTCTATCTTCAGGAGGAGAGGAAATGGAAACCTTGGGCTTCGGCTTTAGTTTTGATGGTGGCGAGTTTGATTATTATCATTCTCCCGATTTACTTCATTGCCGATCTTTTGATAGAAAAACTTGGAAATGCACAGGCTTACATGAACAAATTCAATGTTTTTATCGATAAAATTCATGATTTTGTTTATTCTAAAACTAACATTGATCTCTTAAGTAAAGAAAATATGGTGAAGGTGAAAGAAACGGCTGGTCGTTTTTCCACAACAGCATTAAGTGGTACTTTCAACACCCTTACTGTGGTCATGTCGATGTATTTTATTCTTTATTTTATGTTTGAAAGACCGAGGTTGTTTGAAAGGATTTTGGCTTCTGCAGCACCTTTGAAAAGGGCAAATGTGTCTATGATTGGTGAGAAGATGCGTAAATTAATTATGGCCAATGCGATAGGAATTCCTGTTGTAGCTATTGGGCAGGGGATTATTGCCTTGATTGGATATTTCATTTTTGAAGCGCCAAGTCCCATTCTTCTTTTTGCTTTGACAGCAGCGGCATCGATGATTCCCATTGTGGGAGCAGCCATTATTTATGTCCCGATTTGTATTTTTATGATTGCTGAAGGACAAACCGGTCCGGGGATTGGTTTGGGAATTTACTGTTTGGTTGTTGTAGGTCTTACAGATAATATTCTGCGCTTTACTTTATTAAAAAAACTTGAAGATATACATCCTTTAAATACTGTTTTCGGAATCATTATGGGAATGAATTTGTTTGGGTTCATGGGATTAGTATTCGGGCCGATTTTGGTTTCTTTTACCCTTCTTTTGATTCAGGTTTACAGAAACGAATTTTCGGATGATGATACCCCAGAACTTGAACTTTCCAGTAAAGGGAATAATGACGATTTGGAAAATAAAATTGATTTAATAGTTTAAAAAAATGGAGCAGGGAATAAATCCTGAAATTTTACAGGAAATTTGTGTGGTGAAAATGCCTTTCGGAAAGTATCAAAACACTGTTTTGGCTGACTTACCAATAAGCTATTTAGAATGGTTTAACAGACAAGGGATGCCAAAAGGAAAACTGGGAATGCAATTGGCGACAATTTATGAGATAAAATTAAATGGTTTGATGGATTTGTTGACGCCGCTTCGTGGAGGGAAAGTGGAGTATGAGAAGCCTAAGACGAAGGTTTATAAGTTCTAAATAATAGATTTATTAGAAAATTTCGGTGGCTCCCAAAGGGAGCCACCGAAATTTTAAATAGATATAAAATTAACCCTTCAAAGCTGCAATCTCATCTCTCAACTGTGCCGCTTTTATAAAGTCTAAATTTTTAGCAGCGCCTTCCATTTCTTTCTGCTTTTGAGCAACTAATTTTTCTACATCTTCTGTTGCGTAGGTTGCTTTTACGTCGGCAACTTTTTGTAAAATTTGTTTCTGAGTATATTTTTCGTCTGGGAAATCTTTACTTCTTCCAACGAGATTTTCAGAGATCTTTTTATTTAAAGCCATCGGAACCTTGCCGTGTTCAAGATTGTAAGCTATTTGTTTTTCACGACGGTATTCGGTTTCATCGAGAGTTGCCTGCATTGATTTGGTAATCTTGTCTGCGTATAAAATGGCTCTTCCGTTAAGATTTCTTGCCGCACGACCAACCGTCTGAATCATTGATCTTCTGCTTCTTAGCATTCCTTCTTTGTCGGCATCAAGAATTGCAACGAGCGAAACTTCCGGTAAATCTAATCCTTCTCTCAATAAGTTGACCCCAATTAAAACATCAAAAATCCCAAGACGTAAATCCTGCATAATCTGAATACGCTCCAAAGTTTCAACATCAGAGTGAATGTATCTTGTTCTGATGCCAAATCTTACAAAATATTTTGTCAGTTCTTCAGCCATTTTCTTGGTTAAAGTAGTTACCAAAACTCTTTCATCTATTTCAGCGCGTTTTCTGATTTCTTCCATTAAATCATCAATCTGATTCAAAGAAGGACGAATTTCAATAATCGGATCTAGAAGTCCGGTCGGACGGATAATCTGTTCAATATATTCCCCGCCTGTTTTTTCCAGTTCATAATCTGCCGGCGTAGCGGAAACATAAATTACCTGATTTTGAATTCCTTCAAACTCTTCAAACTTCAGAGGACGGTTATCCATTGCAGCAGGAAGACGGAATCCGTATTCTACCAAAGCTTCTTTACGGCTTCTGTCACCTCCATACATGGCATGAACCTGTGGAACGGTAACGTGGCTTTCGTCAATAACCATCAAATAATCTTTCGGGAAATAATCTAAAAGGCAGAAAGGTCTTGAGCCCGGTAATCTTCCATCAAGATAGCGTGAATAATTCTCAATTCCTGAGCAGTAACCTAATTCTTTGATCATTTCAAGATCGAGTTCTGTTCTTTCCTGAAGTCTTTTTGATTCTAAAGGTTTTCCGATTTCAGAAAAGAAGTCGACTTGTTTGACCATATCATCCTGAATATTTCTGATGGCTCCATTCAAAGTTTCCTTTGAGGTCACAAAAAGGTTGGCAGGGTAAATTTGAATCTGGTCAAAATTAGCAGTTGTATTTCCTGAAATAGGATCAAAACTCTGGATTTTTTCAATTTCATCTCCAAAAAACTGAATTCTTACGCCGTTATCTGCATAAGCTGGGAAAATATCTACTACATCTCCTTTTACACGAAACGTACCTCTCGAAAAGTCTGCCAATGTTCTGGAATATAAAGCATTAACTAAAGAATGGAGTAATGCTGTTCTTGTTGTTTTCTCACCAATTTCAAGTGAAATCAAAGACTTATGAAATTCCGCAGGGTTTCCAACACCGTAAATGCATGATACTGAAGCAACAATCAAAACATCTCTTCGTCCTGAAAGTAAGCTTGCAATCGCCGAAAGTCGAAGTTTTTCGACTTCTTCGTTGATGCTGAGATCTTTTTCAATATAAGTTCCTGAACTTGCGATGTAAGCTTCAGGCTGATAATAATCGTAGTAACTCACAAAATATTCAACAGCATTTTCGGGGAAGAATTCTTTAAACTCCATGAAAAGCTGAGCTGCCAAAGTTTTATTGTGAGCCAAAACTAAAGTTGGCTTCTGTGTATTGTGAACGACATTGGCAACGGTAAACGTTTTCCCGGAACCTGTCACCCCGAGTAGAGTCTGATATTTTTCACCGATTTCTAAACCTTCAGTTAGTTTTTCAATGGCTGTAGGTTGATCTCCGGTTGGTTTATATTCTGATTGAAGATTAAATTTCATACATCAAATTTATGAAATAAAAAAGAGTCCTAAAGAGGACTCCCGAATATAATTTATTGTGTTTTTTTCGTAGATTCAAATGTCATTGTCAATGGTAGGCTGAATGTTGTTCTTACCTGTTTTCCGTTATCTGTTGCGGGTTTCCACTTTGTATTTGCAACTACTGATTTTACGGCTCGTTCGGCTTCATTATTAAATAATTTATTATCTCCAATTGCTATTACTTTATCAATATTACCGTTCTCATCAATTGCAATGTAAACTGCAGATTTAACTGTACCTTCATCACCCTTAAAAACTGACCCATCAAAAATTCCTGCAATCTTATTCCTAAAGTTATTTGTGCCACCCGGAAATTCTGCCTGTACAAAATTAGTTGATGGAGGAGGTGGTGGTGGAATAGAAAGATCCTGAACTTTTTTTGCATCTGAATCAGAATTTTGAGAATTTACCTCTTTCAATTTTGTATCTACATTTTTTCCCGGAGTGATAGTATCTTTTCCTTTGATGAACGCTTTTGCTTTAAAACCCATGAAGGTTTTTTCCTTTTCATTTTGGTAATTTTGAAAATATTGATGTGTCATTAAATTTACCTGATAAGGTTCAGGATTTTTTGCGCTTATAGCATTAGGGTACCTCTTGCTTACAGATTGATGTGAAAAATCTTCGGGCTTGTAGTTTTGTAGATCCTGATTTTTGGTTTTCTTACCGTCAATCCATAAACCGTATTTTTTCGAATTCTTAAAATCATTAAGTTGATTTTGGGTTACATTAATTTTTTCAGATTTTTTTATATTAAAAAAGTAAAATGGAGTTGCGTCTCTCTGTTCTTTCGTAAGTTGAAAATAGAGATCTTTAAGTTTTTCTCGGTCAGATAAACTTACAGTTTTCTCAAACTCTGCATATTTTTTTAGTTCTATAAGATTACCATATTTTTTAATTATCTTATTAAACTCAGTGTAAGGATCTTCCGCAAAAATACTTTCAGTTTTGCCTGAAATTTGAGGTAAAGAATCTTTTGCATAGACTTTCTCCACAAAAAAACCTGCAAGCAGAATAAATAGAGGTATAGCTAAATACTTTTTTGCCTCCGCAAATTTTGAATTTGTTTTTGTCATCATAATGAATCTTTTTTTGTGTTATTGAAATTGAATTGGTGTGTTAATTGTAAGTTTTGCTGTTTCAGAACTTCATTCAGAATCAGTTCCTGATAGTTTTTAATGTTTTCATTTTGATAATAACTTCTTCATCTGCCAAAAATTCATGATTGGTAATCATCACATTTTTATAAAAGTAAATGAAAGGATTGAACCACGAAAAAGCCTTTACAACTTCGATCAGTAATACATCGAATGAATGCTTTTGTTTTACATGAATTTCCTCGTGAAGAAATATTCTTTCGTCAATTTTTTGATCCTTAAAATACTTTTCGGAAAGATAAATTGTATTCAAAAAACTAAACGGCGTAATCTCTTTTTTAAGCAAAATGACATTTCGGTTCTGATAAATGATTTTCCGGCCTTTAAGTGTTTTAATTTTTAGTATTGAATACAGCATTTTTGCAATCAATATTCCTGAGATTACGAAATAAATGATCTGCAATAATTGAGTGTAATCGAACGTTTCCGCCTGCATTGTAGTAGAATTCTGCAAAATCTGTTGTGGAATTTCCTGCTCAATCAACAGAACTGGTTTGTTCTTTACAATTTCCTTGGTTTCAATCGTCACAAAAGGAATTGAGTAGGAGAAAATAAGCCCCAACAATAAATAAAAGCGGTTGAAGGTCAATGTTTTCTCTTTTGCCAGAAATAAATAGTAGAGTCCAAGCACAATTCCTGAACACAGAATTATTTTTAGAATGATCGTTTCCATGGCTATTCTTTTATTTCTTTGTCGATAATTTCACGAAGTTCTTTCAACTGCTTCTGACTCAATTTAGTGTTTGAGGTAAAAAACGATGCAAACTGTGTCACCGAGCTGTTAAAAAAACGGTCAATCATAGAAGTCATTTCTTCTTTGAAATATTCACTTTTCGCAACTTTTGGAAAGTATTCGCGTGAATTTCCATATAAGGTGTAGCCTACTAAATCTTTATTCTGCATTCTTTTGAGTAAAGTTGCTACCGTTGTTGATGCAGGTTTTGGTGCAGGGTAAGATTCCAGAATTTCTTTCATGAAAAGCTTTTGTTTTTCCCAAAGCATTTCCATAATCACTTCTTCAGAATCTGTCAGTTTTATTTCTTTCATGTTCTACGTATTTCTATTTTGCTCTACAAATGTAGAATAAAAATTTAATTCTGCAATTTTTTATGGCATTATTTTTACACTCATCTCATGACCACTTAAATATTATTTATGAAAAAGTTATTATTACCCATTTTATTAGCTTCGGCAACAATGATTGTTTCGTGTCAGGGAAAAGGCAAACCAAGCGAACCATCAGCGAAAGAAGAAAAAGCAAATACAAGCTACAAGCCTTCTTTTGAAGGACAAACAAGAATAAGTCCCGTAAAAACATCAACTCCTTACAATGTAGAAATTCTAACTAAAGATTTAGGTAGACCATGGGGGATTGTAAATTTACCAGACGGAAAGTTTTTAATTACCGAAAAATCAGGCTTTATCAATGTCGTTTCAACTGATGGAAAACAAATTTCCAAGATTGAAGGATTTCCTAAAGTGGATGATAAAGGACAGGGCGGAATGCTCGATGTGGCTTTGGATCCAGACTTTAAAACGAACAGCATAATTTATTTCTGTTATTCTGAACCTTTCGGAGATGGAAACTTGACTTCAGTTGCAAAAGGAAAACTTTCGACAGATTTGAAAAATATCTCTGAGGTTAAAGTCATTTTTCGGGCAACGCCTTCTTATGATGGTGATAAACATTACGGAAGTCGTCTTCAATTTGACAAAGATGGAAGTTTGTTTGTAAGTACGGGTGAAAGATCAGATAAGCAGACAAGAGTTTATGCTCAGAAAACAGATAATTATTTAGGTAAAATTTTAAAAATCACCAAAGACGGAAAACCAGCTCCGGGAAATCCGTTTATTGGAAAAGATGGTTATAAACCTGAAATTTATGCTTTCGGAATCAGAAGTCCTCAAGGTTTGGCTTTAGACGAAAAAGGTCAGCTTTGGGATATTGAAATGGGACCACGAGGTGGAGATGAAATTAATTTAATCCAGCCAGGAAAAAATTACGGTTGGGGAGATGTAACCTACGGAATTGAATATTCGGGAGAAAAAATCAACAATGGAACGACACAGAAAGAAGGAACTGAACAGCCAGTTTACTATTGGGATCCCGTAGTTTCACCAAGTGGAGTGACTTTCTACACAGGAAATATTGAAGAATGGAAAAACAATCTATTCATAGCCTGTTTGAGCGGACAACACATTAACAGAATTGTGATGAAAGACAATAAAGTTGTAGGAGAAGAACGATTGCTTTTAGACCAAAAAGAAAGATTCAGAGATGTTTTGAATGGTTCTGACGGAAATCTTTATGGTATTACCGACAGCGGAAAACTGTACAAGATTTCAAAAAAATAAATTCGAAGTGAGAAAGTCCAAAAGGGATGATCTAACAGAGGATAGGATGCAATCCTATCAATAACATTATGATAGAAAATAGGCGACAAATTTTGTCGCCTATTTATTGTATTCTAAAAACTTTTAATAATCCTGTTCAATCCTTCTTCCAAAATTTCTCTAGAAGTAGAGAAGCATATTCTGATGTGACCTTCTGCTCCTTTTCCAAACCAGCGTTCAGAACCGGGAACAACGGCCACTTTTCCTTGCTTTAAAACGTGTTGAGCAAACTGGTCGCTCGACATTCCGTTTTCAATTTTTGGAAAAATAACAAACGTGGCTTCAGGAAGATTTGGAGTTAAAATTCCTGAATTACTTAGAATGCTGTGAGCTAAATCTCTGTTGTGCTGCAAATGCGTTAGGAAATCATTAAACCAAGGTTTTGCTCGGTCAATTGCCACACTTGCTGCGATTTGAGATAAAGTAGAAACACCTTCAATCGTAGAATTAAAGTGAGATTTTTCTGTGAAATCGTCCAATAATTCCTGGTCATTGCATAAAACGGCACCAATTCTTAACCCTGCAATTCCAAATGATTTTGAAAATCCGAATACGGTGAAACTTTTCTTTTTCGCTTCTTCAGAAACGGATGAGTATGTATTGAATTCTCTTTTATCGTAAACAATATCGCTCCATATTTCATCACTCATCACCCAAAGATCATGAGCTGCTGCAATTTCAGAGATTTTCTTTAAAATTTCTTTTGAATAAACTCGTCCAACCGGATTGTGAGGGTTGCAAATACTGATCATTTTTGTTTTAGGACCAATTAATGAAACCAACATCTCAAAATCAATATCTCCTGTCTGAGAATCGACCGGACATAGTTTTAAAACTCCGCCAACTGCATCGACCGTTTTTTTAAATAAAAAATCAACCGGATCAAAGATAATCGCTTCGTCGCCGGGATTTAGAACGTATTTGGCAACCATAAACATTCCCATCGCAGCACTGTTGACAGCCAATACATTTTCGGGAGTGAAATTTCCGTTTTTTCCTGTATTGAAATGTTCTGAAACGCTTTTTTTAAACTCAGGTAATCCAGAAAATGGGCCGTAGCTCAAATATCCGTCTTTAATATATTCAATAATGCCTTGCTCGATCTCGGTAGACATTCTGAAATCCGGATCAGCAGCGGTAAGAGGAATAATTCCGTCTTCTAAAGTTGCCCATCTTCCGTTGTAGGCCTTTTTTTTGAGAGCCTCAAAATTTATATCAGTATTGTTAAACATATTATTTGTAAGAGATTGGTAAGGAGTCTTTTGGTTGTTCACTGACAGGTAATAAAAACTGCTCAAGCAATATTCTACCGTTTTTGATGTGTATTTCTATCTCAGGTTTTCTTTCCTCTTCATATTTTTGGAAAGTTTCCTTCAAGTCTTTGTTTTCGAGTAAAAGCTGCGTCAGAATATAAGAATCTTTCAAAGCTGAGGTTACACCTTGGCTTGTAAAAGGAATTAATGGATGCGCTGCGTCACCTAAAAATGCAATATTTTTATAATGAAAAGGATTGAGTTTTTCCAATTCATATACTCTCCAGATGTGAGCGTTATCGTAGCTTGATTCTTTCACAATCGATGAAACCAAAGGATTCCAGTCTCCGAAATTGTCAAGCATAAATTGCTTGATGCAATCTGCCGTATAATCTTCATTAATGAAATAACGGGTGATGTCAAACTGACAATACCATAAAATCTTGGTAGGAGACAGTTTTAAAACTCCGAAAGTCAATCCGCCGTCTTCATGGTGAAATTTATGAAAGTTACCTTCGATCTGGCTGGCAATTTCTTCATTTTCGATGATGTTCACGACTTCATTTTCTCTCACCGCCTTCATCACTTCATCCTGAAAGATTGCTCTTCTGATTCTGCTTCTTGAACCGTCGGATGCAATCACAACATCGGCCTGTAGCTTTGTGTGATCTTCAAATTCAAGTTCGGCTTTTCCATCTGAAAAGCCTGTCAGATTAAGTGTATTTCTGTAAAAAATTTTGTCTGCAGGAATATTTTGGCTTAAAACTTCAATCAAAGTACTTCTTGAAATCACAAAAACGTTATCCAGATCTTTTTCTGAAAGAACATTTCCGTTGTGGCAGTAGTGAATGTATTTTTTCAGAAAACTTCCTTTGGTGTAAAGGTCGTTGATGTCAATGATTTCCGAAAGATATTCGATTCCTTCTTTTGGCAGGATAAATCCGTGACCTTTCAAGTCATCTTTTGTTCGTCTTTCGTAAAGATGGTAATCGAGATTATTTTTTTCTAAATAATTGGCCATGCTCAATCCTGAAACACCGGCTCCGATAATTGCAACTTTGCTCATTTTAATTAGAATTTAAAATCCAAAGATCACCATTTTTGATTTTCTTACGCTCCAATTTATTTTCAGTGCTTAGATTTAATAAAAACTCCTGAGATTTTTCAAACGAATTATTAGATAGTACCGCAAATTCCTGAGTGGTAAGTGTAGGGTAAACCGCAAACAAATTTTGCCATTCTGAAGAATATTCTTTTTTCTTAGCTTTGGGATCGATCTTTTTGACTCTTTTCTCAAATTCTTCGTAGGGTTTAAAACCATACAAAACATCAAGCATTTCATCATCTTTCACGAAGATCAAAGTAGGAAATCCTCTTACGCCCAATTGTTTTCCAAGATCAAGATCTTTTTTAAACTCGATTTGAGCTTTAGATTCATAATCTTCTTTCCATTGTGCAACATCTAATTTTGCTAACGCTGCTGCTTTTTCTAAATGTTCATCTTTTGTGATATTTAATTTATCCAAGAAAACCATTTCACGGAGAATTCTTAAAAACACAATGGCTTTCTTTTCATCCTGCATTTGTGCTGCTTTGAAAGCGATTGAAGGAGGATAAGATGAGTTTAAAGGATCTTCAATCCAAACTCCGCCGTCGATTGGCATTTTGTAGTGAGGGCTTACTTCTTCCCAATGTCCTGCAACATCGCTCGGCTTGCTTATTCCACCGGAATTGTAGATGTCCCAAGAAGGCAAAAGTCCGCCCATTCTGTAATCGATCTCTACGGCATCGCCATATTCTAATTTAAATTTTCTAAGCTGAGCTTCAATTCCCCAACATGATGAGCAAATAGGGTCTGTATAGTAAATGATTTTGATTTTATCTGTTTTTTCTGTTGTAAATTCAGCAGAAGAAGATTCGTCAGCGGGTGTTTCAAGAATTTCGCACACACCTTTTTCGTAGTCACAATTAAGAAGAGGATTATTATTCATAGTATTAAAATGATTAGCATTAATAAAATTAAGAAGTATAGACAGAACTGTCATGAGAGCTGTATCCATTGTAAAGTATTTTGATTTAACATAATATAAAGAAAGAAATGATAGGACATCAAATCTACTGATATTAAGTTAATTCTACTCTGGAGCTTTAAATACGTTGTCGTCTGAATGGAAACCTGCCACACCGCCGCTTACCGCAAATTTCATTGCTGTGGCTGCAGTCATTCCCACTACGGGTTTGATGTTTTTTTCTGCGGTTATGATTACCCAACCGGAAATTGCATAAGAATGCGGAAGATATACCGCAACGAAATCATGCTTGTGAACATCTGACATGTCTTTCTGCGTCAAAAAACCAATTCTCCAAATCTCTGGGTTTTCATTGGTTTTAACCCAGACTGGATCACTGAATTTTTTCTTATCGCCTACGAATGAAGACATTACATCTTTTGTAGGCGAATAAATATGTTTAATACCGGGAGTTCTTTCTAAAATGCGGTCAATGGCATCCACAAAAAAGCGCCCGACCACAAATTTGTTTCCCAAATATCCTAATAATGCGGTCACGAGAATTGTAGACACAAAAACCAATCCCGGAATTTGTTTTGCAACAGATGGAATAATGTTGTCAACAGATGAAATCACATACCAGATCACAAAAATCGTCAACCCGATAGGGCCAATGATTAATAATCCCTGAAAGAAATTTTTCAGAAAAAAATTAGTGATATTTTCAAAGGTAAGTTTTTTCAATGGGATTTTTTAGCCGTGTATAGTTTCTTTGTTACCGTAAGATTTGATGATTTTGGCTTCATATTCCAGCCATTCTTCCCATCGTTTATTTACCTGATCAGGATCGCCTAGTTCTCTTGCAAAACCGATAAATGTTGTATAATGATTGGCTTCAGAAATCATCAGTTCTTTATAGAATACTTTGAGTTCTTCGTCCTTTATATTTTCTGTTAAAACTTTAAATCTCTCACAGCTTCTCGCTTCAATCATCGCAGCAAAAAGCATTTTATCAACAATCATCGTGTCTCTGTGACCTCCTTTTTGGATAAAATTCACCAGTTCGTTGACGTAATCGTCTTTTCTTGTACGGCCAAAAGTGTAACCACGTTTCTTGATAATCTCTAAAACCTGACCGAAATGTTCTAGTTCTTCCTGAGCAATTGCCAAAAGTTCCGTCACGATGTCCGGACGCTCCGGAAGCATAGTGATCAATCCGATCGCATTGGTAGCAGCTTTTTGCTCACACCAAGCATGATCGGTTAAAATTTCCTGAATGTTATCCTCTGCAATGTTTGCCCACCTTGGATCGGTAGGAAGTTTCAACTTAAACATGATTTAAAAATTTTGGTAAATTTAATTAATAAAATTAACATTTAATCATGCTAAATTTCTATTTGTGAATTTTTATAGCTGTAATCATCCGTGGCATAGAGTTGGATTTAAAAGGTTTAACATTAAAACCTTAAATCATGAATACTTTATCAATTAGAAAAAATTTACAAAAGTTTGCATTTACTATGATGGCATTATTTTTCAGTGTCATCTCATTTGCTCAGGATTCGGGTCCTGATAACAAAGTCAATACATCTACAACGACCACTACAACTGAAGAATGGTACATGGATCCTACTTATCTTATCATCGGAGGAGTTGTTCTTATCGTCATTATCGCATTGCTTGTGAGAGGAGGAGGACGAACAAGAAGAGATTAAGTTTTAGAAAACAAATTAAAATATTGCCGCTCAGTAATTTACTGAGCGGTTTTTTTTCGCAAAAATTCTAAAATATTCCATCCCAAAGTATCAAATTTTTTCAAACCTGTTGCAATGATGAAAGCTAAAATCACATTAATGATGTAAATAATAACCATCAACACCCACCAAGGCATCGATTCTTTCATTGGAACAACCAGAAAATAAACCAACGACGAACTGATTCCCTGACCGAAATAAAAGAAAATAGCATTTTTACCGATATGAGTGACGAAATTTTCTTTGGTGATTTTTAATCGATTATATAGTACAAATAAAGTAGTCAGTGAGAAGAAAGTCCAAATGATATATGCAGTTTGCGGCGGGAATTTCTTTTTGTTGATTTTAAAAAACACTTCGTCTCCGAAATACCAAAACATCCAGACCAAAGCTGCTGCCACCAATCCGTAAAGTACAGGAATCATTTTGGTAGGGATGGTTTTGCCTCGCATTCTGTTTCCGATAAGGAAAACCGTCATATAAAAAGCGACATAACCGACTTGTCCGGTTGGATATATTTCAGGGAAAATATTAAACAGTAAAGTTGAAGCAATGCAAATACCGATAAACCAATTGACGTGTTTCGGGAAAAATCTTAAAATTAAAACTCCGAAAACAGTCAATATAAAGTAAACTTTTAAATACCAAAAACTTCCCATCACCACCGGAAAAGTGTCTGCATTTGAATATTCATGGAGATACCAGTTTCCTAAATTCTGCCACTGTGGCGCCGTTGAAATACTCGTCGCCGAATACTTTGAACCAAAAGTAGAGTAGAAGCTCTGAAGCCATTCGAGCGAGAAAAATGTGAGCCCGAAAATTTTGAAGAAATAATCTAGAAAGAACAGAAGTGTTACAAAAATCATGTAGGTAATCTGAAGCTTCAGTAATCTGTAAAGCGTTTTTTCAATATTCGAACCTGAAGTGATTCCACTTAAAGCATAAAACAGAGCAACATCAAAAACCAAAGAAAAAACTCTGATCTCAGGAATAATGTAAAACTGTCCCGACCAAAATGCGGTATGAATAAATATAATGGAAAGCGTGGCCAAACCTTTCGCAAAATCGATATAGAGATCTCTGTTCATGTTAGTGTATACGATATTTCAAAAGTAATTAAACTTTGTGAATATTTTATACAAAGAAAAAGAGGCAAGAATGATGTTTTACCTCTTTGGTGAATATATTTTAAAAGTGAGTTTATTGAAGGTTTTTAAATTCTTCTGCAGAAATTTCTCCGCTTTGAATTTTTCTCAACTCATCAATATATTTACTCATGTAAGCATCGATTTCAGGATTTTGAGAGTTTTTCCCCATTTTGTAAGTTCCGTTCAGAACTCCCTGATAATAATAGAAGAAGTTGTAATCAAACGAAGAAGCTGTAAGGTCGTACTGTCCTAATAAAAATCCTAAACGAACTGCAGATCTTCTCTGCGGAGGTGTACCATGATGTCCTGCGCTTGTTGTCTGATAATCACCGATGCTTTGTGCAAATTCATAAGCTGTAGCAATCTGGGCAAAGGTTGTTTGGTTATATCCGTTCGGCCTTCTTAAATAATATCCGGCGAAACCGTCTGCTTCCAATTCATTGGGTCTTGCAGTTGACTCACTTACAGAAGGCAAGCCGAAGATATATTGCAGCTGATGACCATATTCGTGAGCTAGAATCATTGCATTGACAATATTTCCGCCTTTATTTTTTGCATCTGCATAAATGGCGTATCCATAATAAATTTTTCCTGTGGAATAAGAAATTGCATTATAAGTGGAATTTGGGTTCGACGGATCATTTACAAATCTCAACGTTGGGTTGCTCCTTCCCCACAGACTTGCAATTTTAGTCATTTGCGAATTCATAAAGTTGGTGTCTGTAGAAGTAGGTAAAGATGTCGTCAATACGGCATTAGAACTCCAATACTGATCTACATAATAACAAACTTTTTCTAAAGCATTGGGTTGCTCGATTTTTAGGTTTTCCTGTTGCGGATCTACGTTTTCTAATGAGTCATCATTACATGCTGCTAGAGATAGTACAGCAATAGCTCCCGTAATAATCGGGAAATAGAGTTTTATTTTCATATCAATAAAATTTGGTGATAACGAAATTATTGATTTTAACTTATTTTAAGACATTTTTTTAATTGAAAATTATTTACAGCATAGTTAATTTTATAAATGTCAAAAAGATTGTTTTGATAGTAAGATAATTAGAAAAATATTCTTATATTTGCACCTCGAATTAACTAAAAATTTATAGACAATGTTTGCAATTGTAGAAATAGCAGGGCTTCAATATAAAGTTGAGCAAGACCAGAAGTTGTTTGTGAACCGTTTGAAAGGAGATAAAGGAGGAAAAGTATCTTTCGATAAAATTCTTCTTACTGTAAACGGAGCAATCACTGTAGGCGCCCCAGCTGTAAGCGGTATCACTGTAGAGGCAGAGATCCTTGACCACGTAAAAGCTGATAAAGTAATCATCTTCAAAAGAAAAGAAGAAAAGGTTATGAAGTTAAAAATGGTCACAGACAATCTTTAACTCAGATCAAAATCACTGGTATTACAGGATTTGACAGTAAAAAAGCAGAGAAGCCTGCTAAAAAAACAACTAAAAAAGCTGACGCTGAAAGCGCAGAATAATTGTTAAACCAAAAAACCTTAAAATAAAATGGCACACAAGAAAGGAGTTGGTAGTTCCAAAAACGGTAGAGAATCTCATTCTAAAAGATTAGGTGTGAAGATTTTCGGAGGACAAGACGCTATTGCTGGTAACATTATTATCAGACAAAGAGGTACTCAGCACCACCCAGGTAACAATGTGGGTATGGGTAAAGATCACACTTTGCACGCACTTGTTGACGGTAAAGTAGTTTTCAGAAAGAAAGCAAACAACAGATCTTACGTATCTATTGAGCCAAACGCATAATTAATAAGCGTTTTATAAAAATAAAATCCTCAGCATTTTTGTTGAGGATTTTTTGTTATTATTTATTTTTTAATAAATTTTTGAGAATTGAGTATTCCTTCTGTATTCTTTATTTGAATAATATAAGTTCCTGTAGGTAATTGATGAACAGGAATTTTCACTTCATTATTGTCTTCTTTAATTTGATTCATTCGTTTTCCTGCTAAATCAAATATTAACACTTCTGAAATTCTTTTTTCTGATTTGATATTAATAAAATCAGATGTTGGATTCGGATATACTTTGAATGTGTTCTTCTTCTTGTCAAACTCTGAAGTTGATAGTATTCCACTTTTTACTAAAACATCATCAACATTAATTGAGCATCCATACCAAGCAACGCCTTCCAATGCAATTTGATAAGTTGCTGAGGGCGAAGGTAATGTTAATGTGCCGGAATTAGTCCAATCGCTGATGCTACTGTTGAAAGTTGTAATTAATGTCCAAGTTCCGGTAGTTGAGGTTCTGTAATAAACTTTAAGTTCATTTTGATCGCCACCCCAATCTTTGTTTCGGTAATAGAATTCTAATGTAGGACTGTTTACAGAAGATAAATTTAAAATAGGGCTTACATACTTCGTTGCATCTCCGTCAAATGAGTCTATGTCAAACTCTGCCATTAGATCTCCTTGATGCGCACCCGTTGTATAACCATAATATGCAGTGGCAACATTACTCCATTCCTGTGTTCCTGATTCATAAATTTTTGTCCATGCCGCTGCTGTTGTAGAGCTGGTTTCAAAGGTTTCTGTCCAAGGAAATGTTGTGATTTGAGCATTAAGAGATACTCCTAATAAAACAAAGGGAATAAATAGTTTTTTCATGATAATTAATTTAAAGTTTTATCGAATATACATAATTAAAACGAAAAACATCAATTATTAACAGAGTTAAGGTTCTGGAAATCAAACGAAAACCTGTAAAAAACTCTGAGCAAAAGTTTTGCCCAGAGTTTTTATTATCTATATCCTTTTAGACTAGACTTTCAGAACCAGTCATATTTTTTAAAAACCAAACTGGAAACCAGCCTTAATTCCAAACTTAGAAGCATCCGGACGGTCAAGGTAATTTCCTCTCCAGTTGAAATCTACACGGAAGATTCTGATGTTTCCAAAACCGATGTTTTCAATACCAAAACCGTATTCGTAATAAACTTGCTGATCCGGTGCGGAATATTTTAAATTTTCAACATTGATGTTTTTTGACGCGTCGCTCAAAGATCCGTAAGCGCCTCTGATGAATGCAACTTCTCTCAGCTTCAGTTTCTTGATTAAAGGGATAAATGAAAGAATTTTACCGTTAAAATGATGTTCGATGTGAAGGGTAGAATAAGTATCGGCAACAAATTCATAATAATTTAACTGAGCAAAAGTATTTGGAACAATTCCGTACGACTGGTTTCCCGGAATAATGTTTTGCAATGCCAAAGGAACGGTATCAAAGTTTTTTCCTGCTTCAAAATTCAGCAATGTTTTTCCCCAACTTCCCAGAAGTACAGGTTTGTAAAACATAAACTGCAATTTATTATAATTGAAATCGGCATTAAATAATCCATCAATACCTCTCGTATATTTTAAAACAATCGTCGGTGCCAAAGTTCCATGTTCGTAACGGTCGACTCCGGTTTGAGAAAACGTAGCGCCTGGTCTTGCAATTAAACTAACAGTAACGTGCGAATCAATCGTTGTTTTCCTCAATACACCATTTCTGTAATACATCAAACTAAAACCTGATGGATTGGCAGATTTAATGCTTTGCATCGTTCCGTCAACTCGTATCTGAAAGTTTTTCCAAGGCTCAATAGACGTGAAAAAACTCGTTTGGTTAACCGAACTTAAAGAAGCGTTTTCTCCTCTCGCGAAAACGGTTGAAGAAGCGAAAGAACGCGATAAAATTCCGTCTTCTGTCGTTAGCTGTACTCCAAGTTGGGTAATGTCTCTTTTGGTCCCGCCTCCTATCATAAAACGGTTGACTCTGTTGAACATATATCGTCCTTCCACACCGTATTTGAATTGCTGATCTTTAAAGCCATAGGCGTTGTAAAATTCAATTCTCCAAGGATCGTTCTGTCCAAAGTAGGTTCTTGCTCCTAATCTTATTCTGTCACCTTCCACATCATTTTTCCCGTAAACAGAGGTGATGGGACCTAAATCGATGCCTTTTGTAACGTTATAATATCTTGAAGCTAATGTTTCTGTAAGCTTTAAAATTCTGTTGAATTTAGGCGTTTGTTGCAGCTTGTCCAGCATTTCATAAACTCCTTTTTCTTGTTTTGAAAGTGAATCGGGTCTTGCTTTTACCCAAAAAGCATCATCTTTATCCACAAAATGGTCATCATACTCTTCTTTTCTTCTTGTGAAAATAGTGTCTGCTAAAGGTTTATTAAAATCATATTCAGAATAGTCTACAGAACGCTTGGCAATAATGCTTTTGGCACTTTTCTTTTTTGAGAAAGGTGTCATTTCAATTTCGGTGACGTATTTTTTAGGTAAAAATGTTTCATCATCAGGATTGTCGTATTCCAGTTCTGTTGAAATGGAATTGATGAAATTGACATTGATTTTATTGGTCGACTTTAAGCTAGCTTCTAAAACCGCATAAGAATCGGTGTCAATATAAAGGTATCCCTGAAAAGCCAAAACCTCAGTTCTTCTCGGCTGATAACGTATTTTGTAGGCTTGTTCTCCACGAATGGAAACTGTGTCAGTCAAGTTGTAATCATACGTGCTAAAACCATCCGTCCCCACCGGACTTGGAAATCCAATGTCAAAATAATTTAAAGTATTATCGTAAATATTGATGTCACGATAAAGATTTTTAGCGGTAATCGCAATCACCTGATTATCCTGAAATCCGGATGTTTTTTGAGCAACTAAAAGTTTTTTTGTTTTCTTGTTCGGTTTGTTTTCTCCGAAATGGTTGTAGATAGATTCATTTAAGAAAATAGGCAACGCCATTTTTCCTCTTGCTGTAGAATCGGCGTAATCAAAGATAAAATCTAATTTGTTGAAGATTTTTCTATGCATGAAAGCACTGTCAAGATTGTTGGCGTCAAACTGAATCTTCTCATATTCTTTGTAAGTGTAAGTGTCAAATTTATCAAGACCGTTGTTTCTCTTGCGTTTCCAGACTTCCTGCATGATTCGGTATGCGGGATTTTCTTTCTTATTCTTAAATTTTGTTTTCTCGTTGTGGATAACAACTTCTTCGATGCTGCTTACTTTTTCAGAAGATAATTTAATGATCAGATTGCTGTTTTTGTCTGCAGTAATATCTACACTTTCTAAAGCATAGTTTTTTTTCTGAAATTTAAGTTTGTAAATAATGCTGTCAGATTTCACGCTGAAGCTTCCTGAAGTAGTAGTAAGAATGGGAGTATTGCTGTCGTTGATAAAGATTTCAACTGCGCTAATCTCTTTGTTGTTTTTGTTATCTACAATCTTTCCGTTTGCTGTGTTTTGAGCATGAAAAAGACTGGTTATAAAAAGGGAAATATAAAGGAAACCGTATTTAAATTGATTGGTTGACATCATTCGTATCTTCAAGCATTTAGCTAAACAAAAATTGTGCTGTTTATGATTAAAATTTAAAAGTTTTTTTAAAGACTTTTGGGTTTATTTACCAAAATGCAAATGTAATGAAAATAAACCTATGAATATTGCGTCTACACAACCCTGGAGGTTGATATTTGATAAATAATGTAAAGTACGATTATGGAAAAGTATAAAATCAAAAAAGACCTACAATAATGTAAGTCTTTTTTGCTCCTCCTCTTGGGCTCGAACCAAGAACCCTCTGATTAATCCCGAAGCTTCGGGACTCTCACCAACTGAGCTAAAATACCCGAGAATTGTGAGTTTTCGTCACAAAGCATTTCTATAAATTTTCTGGATTTTTGCTTTTTAATAAACCTTTCAATCTGTATTGCAAGATTTTTATCTATTGAAACCTCAAAAAGTGCCGCCATTTTCCAAGGACGAAATTTTCTGGTAAATGTGTTGAAATCTTCCTGCTGGTTATGTTTCAAAAGTCTTTCCTTCGGAGATTGCGTATATCCGGCATAGAATTTATCAGCAGTTTCTGAGAACAAAATATAAATATAATACATAACAAAAAAGACTTACAGTAATGTAAGTCTTTTTGCTCCTCCTCTTGGGCTCGAACCAAGGACCCTCTGATTAACAGTCAGATGCTCTAACCAACTGAGCTAAGGAGGAATGTTCCTCTTTTAGAGTGGTGCAAATATAATATGAAAAATAATATCAAGCAAATATTTTTTGGTTAAAATTACCCGAAAAGTGCTATCAGATTATTTTTCAGGAATTTAAATTTTAAAATAAATGGAAACACGAAAGTATTAAAATCAAAAAAGACCTACATTGCTGTAAGTCTTTTTTGCTCCTCCTCTTGGGCTCGAACCAAGGACCCTCTGATTAACAGTCAGATGCTCTAACCAACTGAGCTAAGGAGGAATGTCCCTATTTTTAGGTGGTGCAAATATAGGACTGATATTTAAACCACGCAAGTTTTTTAATTAATTTTTTAAATAAAATTAAAATTTATTGGTAATGATTTTAAAGATGTCTGCTCCGAAAATCAGTAACATTAATCCTAACAAGAAGATAACACCAACCATCTGCGCATTTTCTAGTATCTTTTGCGGTACTGGTTTTCCAACAATCATCTCATATAATGTGAAAATAACATGTCCGCCATCCAATCCAGGGATAGGAATTAAGTTTAAGAACGCCAACCAAACAGAAAACATTGCTGTAAAACTCCAGAAAGCCGTCCAGTCGATAGAAACACTTCCGTCTTGAGCTTTGTCAACGGGCATGTTTTTGATGATTGCTAAGGGTCCGCCAACTTTTTTGTAACCCTGAACTTTTTTGTTAAAGATTAATTTAAATTGTTTTACCTGATATGTTAAGCTTTCAATACTTCTTGTAAAGCCTCTTCCGATTGATTGCCCGAAAGTGAAATGTTTCGTTTCATAGAATTTTTGTAGCTGCTTATAAGAAGCCAATCCTAGCGTTCCTTCTTTTGATACTGATAAAACAAGCGGCTGAACTGCTCCGTTTCTCATTACATCTACTTTAAGGTTTTTTCCTGCGCTGTTTCTTACTGTAGTTTGGAATTCGTCATAATAAGAAATTTTCTTTCCGTCTACAGAAACAACTTGATCACCAAGTTTCAAACCAGCTTGCGCTGTTTTAGGGTTGTAGATAGAATCGATAATTGCAGGGAATCTTGGAGTAAGAAATGCTTTAGGATTTTCGTCTCTGAAAGCCATTGCTTTACCGTCGTCGTTGGTTGGGAAAGTAACTTCTTTTCCGTTTCTTAAAACCGTGATTTCGTCGCTCAATAGAACGTCTAAAGCCAATTTATCAAGATTATTCTGAGTTTTTCCGTCTACTTTTAAGATTTTATCTCCATCCTGAAAACCCATTCCTTTTGCAACGCTCGTGTAATTCATCGGAGCATCAACTTTCGCAGTGTCAAAAGATGTTTCACCGTTGAAAAAAGAAAGACATCCGTAGATAATCCAAGCTAAAAAGAAGTTTACTGTAACTCCTCCAAGCATGATGATTAATCTCTGCCAAGCCGGTTTTGCTCTGAATTCCCAAGGCTGTGCAGGTTGCTTCAGTTGCTCTGTGTCCATACTTTCGTCAACCATTCCGGCGATTTTCACATAACCTCCGAAAGGAAGCCATCCGATACCGTATTCGGTTTCACCAATTTTCTTTTTTGCTAAAGAAAACCACGGATCGAAGAATAGATAAAATTTTTCTACTTTGGTTTTGAAATATTTGGCGGGTAAGAAATGCCCAAGTTCGTGAAGAATTACTAAGATAGATATGCTTAATATAAATTGAAAGATCTTAATTGCTAATTCCATTAATTGTTTTTAGATTTTAATTTGCAAAGGTAACAATTATCAAAAGGATGTCAAACAAAAAAGCTCCTCGAAATGAGAAGCTTTGTCATATATTCTGCCACTGTTTTAGAAATTGAAAGAAACACCAAGGCTTCCGTTGTTTCCCACTTCTGCGAAAACTCCGAATTTATCTGTGAAGAAATATCTTGCTCCAATGTGCGCTCCGATTCCGAAGTCTCTGCCAAGAACTCCCAAGTCAACGCCGGGATAAATATCCAATTGCTCCGGTAAATCCAAAGCTTCTTTCAAGTGGAAATTTACTCTCCCGAAAATAAAAACTCTGTTGTCTTCATTATTGTCTTTATAACCGTCAAAATAAGCATTGGCTCCAGCTCCAACGGATATAAGTTGATTCAAACCATAATCATAAGTGGCGGCAATCCCTGTTCCGTACCCCCAAGCATTTAAGCCTAAATTTACTTTCTGATCTCCTTTCCCCGTGTAGGCTTGTGCGCTCACTGTTGCTCCCGTAAGAACCAGCATCAGCATAAAAACCAATTTCTTCATAGATTTATTTTTAAATTATTACTAATGACAATTTGTAGCAAATATAAAACCGAAACGAATTAAAAGCTGTAATTTTATACAAATTTTGAAATAGAAACATGGAAATTGTAGGATTAAATCAGGATATTGTCTGGAAAAATAAAGATGAAAACTTTAAATTAATTGAAAATCAGCTTCAAAATCAGGATGCAGATTTGTTTCTTCTACCCGAAATGTTTTCTACGGGTTTTTGTATGGATGCTGCTGAAGTTTCAGATAAAAATGAAGAAGCTCTGGAGTTTTTAAAGAAGGTTTCAAAAGAGAAAAATACAGCTTTTGCCGGAAGTGCTTCAGTGGAAGTAGAAGGTAAGTTTTATAATAGGATGTATTTTGTAAAGCCAGAAGGCGAAGTCACTTTTTACGATAAAAGACATTTGTTTTCATTCTCGGGAGAAGATGAAATTTATACACCAGGAAAAGAAAGAGTCATTGTAGAATATCTTGGAATACGTTTTCTGTTGCAGGTCTGCTATGATTTGAGGTTTCCTGTTTTTGCAAGAAACAATGATGATTACGATGCGATTTTATACGTTGCCAACTGGCCTGAAAAAAGAGTTGGAGCTTGGGAGCATTTATTAAAAGCGAGAGCAATTGAGAATTTATCGTATGTTTTTGGTTTAAACAGAATTGGGACAGATGGAAATGATTTGTTTTATCAGGAAAGTTCGCACTGCTTTTTTGCCGATGGAAAGGAAATTGCTGAGAAAAAAGGAAATTTGGTTTCAGCAGAATTAAATTTGGAAGAATTAAAGAATTTTAGAAATCATTTTCAGTTTTTGAATGACCGGGATGATTTTGAGATTACTGATTAGCATTATCTATATGTAGAAAATTTAAACATAGAACTCTCATCTAGCTATTCTAAGGTTGATTGGGTTTTAAGAATATCATATGTTTAATTATATTAGGGATAGTTAATTCGTTGCATTTTATAAGTATTGTTGATTATTTTAAATAATATATTTCTTTTTAGTTGAAATGTTATAATTTTTTATATTTTTAAATTCTAATAACATAAACTCTATGACTAAAAAATTATTCTTGCTTATCTTTTGTCTATTCAGCTTTGTTTTAAATGCACAAAAAGATAGTCGTTATGATGAAAATGATATTGCTGAATTCCAATTGGAAGATGGGTCATCGTTTAAAGCTTATATTATTGGCACTGTTACGAACACACTTAATGTCGGTCAGATCATTATTCATAACAGAATTTCTGGATTTAAATACGCGACTTTAGATGATCAAAAGAAAAAGGAAATAAGCGCGAAAGATGTGAAAAAAGTGATTTACTATAATGGTGGTGAAGTTTCACAGATTCAGGAAAAAATCAAAGTAAAAACGGTTGATAAAGACGCAAGTCTTTCAAATGAAACAGCTGAAACGTTTGAATATCTGTTGTATGATGGTAAAATTAAACTCTACAGTTCTAATGTTTTCGAGTGTCTTGATCTGACCAATTGTTATTACACCCATTCAAATTTTTATATTAAAAAACCGGATGGTGCTTTTACGGTGTTGGCAGTAAAGACTAAAAGCCAGTTTAATACTAAAATGGGGTCATCTATTGAAAAAATTGTTCCTGCATTCAGAGCGGTGGGAGGAAATTGCAGTTCTTTTAGTAAGTATCTTGATGATTTCGATAAAAATATGATGAAGGACAAACAGCTGGACAAAACTTTACAAAAAGAATATCAGGAAATTTATAAAACAACCCTGAAGGAAGTGAAAAATGACAGGGAGCAACTTAGAAAGTTATTCCATATTGTGGCAGATAAGGTGCAAAGCCGACAAGCTGAAATTTATTTGGGACTCATCAAAGAATATGAGAAAAACTGTCCTTAAAAAAGTTGGATTTACTAACTGATACAAGAAATTCCCGTAAATTTTATATATTTTTATATTTAACCTTAGCCTGAACCTAAATATATTGCTCTAAAAGCTGCGTCAAACGATTCACATCGTGCACGCCACTTTCTTTATACAGCAATTCTCCTTTTTTGAAGACTGCCAAAGTTGGAACGCCACGCACGCCATACTGAGAAGCAATTGCAGGATATTGATCAATATCTATCTTTACAATTCTTGCACCTTCACCTACTTTTTCTTTAACAGTCGTTAAAACCGATGACTGCACTTTGCAAGGCTGACACCATGTTGCGAAAAAATCGATCAATACGGGTCTTTCTGATTCTATAAGTTCCTGAAATTTTTGTGACATAATGATTTAATTTAATCTTTTACTTTAAATTTTGAATGGCTTTAATATTATCTAAAGTCTTGCCATCATACACTTCGACGCCGTTCTTTTTTAACATTTCTACGGCTTCGTCTGCCTGAATTCCTTTATTGCAAAAGACCACAACCTTTTTACCTTTGAGAGATTCTGCTTTGTTCTGAATTTCCGCTAAAGGAATATTTATGGCGTCTTTTGCAGTTCCTTCTGCATACTGCTCCGGAATTCTTACGTCAACCAAAATGGTCTCAGAATTTTTCACCAATTCTTTAATATCAGTTTTGTGTACATTTTGTTGTACAGATGCGGTTTTGCAGGCATTCAGTGAAAAAAATGCAACAAGAATAATTCCAAATAAAAATGTTTTCATTTAAAGCGTTTTAGACTGACAAACAAAATCCGAAGTCGGCAATTTTTCTGTTTTTTTAATTCCGTTGAAACCACCTTCGATTTCGGTGAAATTTCTGATTCCGTGAGAGTTAAGGATGCTTGCTGCAATCATGCTTCTATAACCTCCAGCGCAATGCAAGAAGAAATGTTCAGAATCATCGATTGTAGAAACCCAATCGCTGATGTTGTCTAATGGCTTGCTGTAAGCATTGTCAATATGTTCAGCAGAATATTCTCCGATCTTTCTTACGTCGATGACTTTTGAATTTTCATTAAATTTTTCTGCAAATTCAATAGGAGAAATTCTTTTTACTTCATCAATTTCTTTAGTAGAATTTTTCCACGAGGTGAAACCACCTTTTAAATATCCTAAAACATTATCAAAACCAACTCTGCTTAATCTCGTAATCACTTCCTCTTCGGTTCCTTCGTCTGCAACTAAAAGCAAAGGATGTTTTACATCAACAATTAAACTTCCAACCCATGGTGCGAAATCTCCTTTCAAACCAATGTTAATAGAGTTTGGGATAAATCCTTTGTGGAATTCCCCGGCACCTCTTGTATCTAAAATTAAAGCTCCGGTTTCTTCGGCAAAACTTTCAAAATCTTCTACAGAAATTGGGTTTAAGCCTTTTGTCATTACATCGTCAAGGCTGTCGTAACCACCTTTGTTCATCGCAACATTCATCCCAAAATATTTCGGTGGAGCCGTCAGACCGTCAAGAACTTCTTTGATAAATGACTCTTTATCTGGTTGATTCAGAGCGTAATTGGTTTTTCTTTGATTTCCTAAAATATCCACAGTTTCTTTCTGCATATTTTTTCCGCAAGCTGATCCTGCACCATGAGCCGGATAAACCGTGATGCTATCGTCCAAAGGCAAAATTTTACTGTGAAGACTTTCGTACAAAATTCCGGCGAGATCTTCCTGCGTCATGCTTCCTGCTTTTTGAGCAAGATCTGGACGTCCTACATCACCTAAAAATAAAGTGTCACCTGTGAAAATTGCAGTTTCAACACCGTTTTCGTCAATCAGAAGGTAAGTTGTACTTTCCATGGTGTGACCGGGAGTGTGAAGTGCTTTTATTTTGATATTTCCGATTTCGAAAATCTGATTGTCTTCAGCAATGATTGCGTCAAAATCTGGTTCTGCAGTCGGTCCGTAAACAATCGGTGCATCTGTTTTTTTACTTAAATCTAAATGTCCGGAAACAAAATCTGCATGAAAATGGGTTTCAAATATATATTTTAAGGTAACGTTGTCTTTTTCAAGGCGGTCAAGATAAGGTTTTACTTCTCTCAGCGGGTCTATAATTGCGGATTCATTTTCTGATACGATATAGTATGCGCCTTGTGCTAAACAGCCTGTATATATTTGTTCAATTTTCATTGAGTCTTATTTAAATATTATGATTATACAAAGTAATGAATTAATTATAAAGAAATGATAATTCTGATTGATAGTTTCTTTCAATATTACAATTTTCATATTTTCAATCTATGTGAAAGGGATTAAATATCAGACAGAAACAATATTTGAGAAGTGGATAAAATAGGTAGACTGTTTTATATCATATTCAACAATATTCAACAATATTCAATTTTAATTTAGTTTACTAAGAAATTCACAAAATTGAAACTCGAGATTTTATAAAAATAATTACCTTTAAGAGTTAAAAAATATCAAATGGCAGACAAAACAAAATTTATTGACGAACTTTCGACAAGATATACTCCTAAAGGAGAACATATAATTCTGGGAAAAGGAATGCTGGAAGGAGATGTTGTCACAGAGGTCAACGTTACTATTCCTTTAAAAACCATTAACCGTCATGGTCTGATTGCCGGAGCCACCGGAACAGGAAAAACAAAAACACTTCAGGTTTTCGCTGAGCAGCTTTCTCATGCGGGAATTCCGTCTTTGGTTTTAGATATTAAAGGTGATTTTTCAGGAATTGCTGAGTCCGGACAAATGAATTCTATTATTGAGGAGCGATATGCAAAAACTCAACTTCCTTACAATCCACAGGCTTTTCCGGTTGAATTGATGAGTATTTCGGGTGGAAAAGGTGTGAAATTGCGTGCAACCGTTACAGAATTTGGTCCTGTTTTATTAAGTAAAATTTTAGAACTCAATGATACGCAGCAAAGTATCATGTCTATTGTTTTCAAATACTGCGACGACAAAGGTTTGCCTTTAATTAATTTAAATGATTTAAAGAAAGTCCTGCAATATGTGACGGATAACCCTCAAGGTAAAGCTGAATTATCAGCCAATTACGGATCGATCGCATCCGCTTCTTTGGGAACTATTTTAAGATCAATCGTTGCATTAGAACAACAAGGTGCTACAGATTTCTTTGGAGAGTTAAGTTTTGATGTTCACGATTTGCTTGAAACGAGAGATGGGAAAGGTGTTGTCAATATTTTAAGAGTTGCTGATATTCAGAATAAACCGCAGCTGTTTTCAACATTTATGCTTTCGCTTTTTGCTGAAATTTACATGACGTTTCCGGAAGAAGGCGACAGCGGAAAACCAAAATTGGTTCTTTTCATCGATGAAGCACACTTAATCTTTGACGAAGCTTCAAAAGCTTTGGCTTCTCAGATCGAAACAATGGTAAAATTGATTCGTTCGAAAGGAGTTGGGATTTATTTCATTACTCAAATTCCTGGTGACGTTCCAGAAAATGTGCTTTCTCAATTAGGTTTAAAAATCCAGCATGCGCTGAGAGGTTTTACCGCAAAAGATAAAAAAGAAATTTCTAAAGCCGTAGAAAATTATCCTACAACCGAGTTTTACAACGCTTCTGAGTTAATTCAGAATTTAGGAATTGGAGAAGCCTTTATCACTGCTTTGGACGAAAAAGGAATTCCAACGCCCTTGGTTCATACTTATTTAATTTCTCCAGAATCCAGAATGGATGTTTTGAATGATTCAGAAGTTTCAGAATTAATTTCAAAGTCTGCATTGGTTTCAAAATACGAAAAACCAGTTGACAGTGAGTCTGCGTACGAGATTTTAGTTAATAGGATGGAACAAGCGGTAGAAAATTCAGCTCCTACACAAAAAACTAAACCAGTAAAAGAAGAACCGGGAATGTTTGAGCAGGTTCTAAAAAGCAGAGCCGGTAGAACTTTTGCCAATACTTTGATGCGAGAAGGTGCAAAAGCGATTTTGGGAATGTTCGGTTTAGGCGGAAGAAAAAGATAGACGTCTATCTTTTGCAGTTTTTAACGTATTTTGATTATTTTAGCAGAATTCCATAGGTGCTGAGATTTTTAGGGTTCAGTTTTTGATAGAAATTCTAAGTTAGATAAGAAATAAATGTATTCGATTATAGATATAGAAAGCAATGGTGCAGGGTTCAGGAAAGAATGCATTATCGATATCGCCATTTTTAGATATGATGGTCATAAAATTGTCGACCAATTTATTTCGCTTGTCAATCCTGAAAGTGATATTACTCCCTTTGTTCAGAAATTGACCAATATCAGTCCGAAAATGGTAAAAACCGCTCCGAAATTTCATGAATTGGCAAAAAGAGTCGTTGAAATTACAGAAGGCACAACTTTAGTAGGACACAACATCGATTTCGATTATAGAATGCTTCGCCAATCGTTTCAACGCCTTGGTTATGATTTTAAAATCAATACTTTAGATACAATTCCTTTAGCAAAAAAACTAATTCCTGATGAGGTAAGTTATTCATTGGGGAAATTGGTAAGATCGCTAGGAATTCCTTTAGTCAATGCACATCGTGCAGAAGGTGACGCAAGAGCAACTTTAGAATTGTTTAAATTGTTGGTTTCAAAAGATACCGAAAACGAGATTATTCAGGAGCAGCACGAAGAGACGAATGCTAAGACTTATATCAACAAAATCAAATTGTTAACTCAAGATTTGCCGAGCGAAAAAGGTTTTGTTTATTTCCAGAATGAATCTGGGAAGATTATTCTTTCCGAGTATGTTCAGGATATCAATAAGTTTTCAAAAAAGCTTTTCAATTCTAAATCGAAAAAATTTGAAGAAATTCAGCGTGATGTTGAGCAAATCAATTTTGAATTGACAGGAACTGATATCATTGCCAAGCTGATTTTAAATTCAAAAAATATCAAAAGAGAGAGTCTTTGCCTTTTGGTTTGTATTTTAGAAACAATAAATATGTTGCTGAAAAAAATACATTGAATAAAACTGAAAAGCCGATTCTGAAGTTTAAAGCTTTTACTCAAGGATCTAAAGCGGTTCAGTTTATCAGTAAAATCGATGAATATAAAGATGTTGAAGCTTTTAAAAGAAAATTGATTTCAGAAAAAGAAACGAACTTTGGTTGGGGAGTGGTAGAAAATTAGGTGAAAAATTATTTTTAATCATAGAAAACGGAAAAGCAGTTTCTTATGGTTTCTATGAATTATTTACCCAAATTCAGACTTTAAGTAAAATCTCAAAATTAAAAATCGATTTGCCTTTGCCAGCATCTGATCTTACCAATGATTTACAATTGGCTTTGCTGAAAGGTGATTTTGAGACTTTGCCATTACCGAAATAAGAGAACATTTTACAATCAGATGTATTTTTATTAAGAAGAAAATCCATTTCAAATTCAATTTCTCAAAATAAATAGTATTTTTGCAAAAGAATAAAAATAAGCAATGCAAAATTTTAAACAAAAACAAACCGGAAAAAAGGGAGCTGTAAAGTTTTCAAAGGTTTGGAATACCTAAAAGAGTTGTGTTGCATAAAAAATAATTATTGTGGCAGACTCTTTTCGAAGAATCTGCCTTTTTTTATGTAAAATTTAGAATATGAATCCAAAAGAATTATTAAAGATTGCCCAAGAATTTGGCACACCAGTGTATGTTTACGATGCTGAATCGATCAAAACTCAATACGAGAAACTTACATCTTCTTTTTAAAACACACCAAGTTCTTTTATGCTGCAAAGGCTTTAACGAACATCAATATTTTAAAATACATAAAGAACCTCGGCGCTTCTTTGGATTGCGTTTCGATTAGTGAAGTGAAATTAGGTTTAAAAGCCGGTTTTACTAAAGAAAAAATACTATTTACTCCCAATTGTGTTGACTTAGCTGAAATAGAAGAAGCAATGATGCACGGTGTTCATATTAACATCGATAATATCTCAATTCTTGAGCAATTCGGGAACAAATACGGAAATACATATCCTATTTTTGTAAGAATCAATCCACATATTTATGCTGGCGGAAACCATAAAATTTCCACAGGACATATCGATTCAAAATTTGGAATTTCTATTCACCAAATGCGTCACATTGAAAGAGTGATGAAAAGTACCAATCTTAATGTTGAAGGGCTTCACATGCATACAGGAAGCGAAATTAAAGATCCTGAAGTATTTTTGCAGGCTCTTGAAATTATGCTTGAATTATCTGAACATTTCCCGAATTTGAAATATCTGGATATGGGAAGCGGTTTCAAAATTCCTTATCAGGAAAGCGATATGGAAACTGATGTGAAAGCTTTAGGTAAAAAAGTTGAAAAAGCTATCTCAGATTTTTCTAAGGAGACCGGTAAGAAATTTGAACTTTGGTTTGAACCAGGGAAATTTCTTGTTGGAAAATGTGGATATTTATTGGTAAAAGCGAATGTCATCAAGCAAACAACAGCTACGGTTTTTGTAGGAGTTAATTCAGGATTCAATCATTTGATCCGTCCGATGTTCTACGATTCTTACCATACCATTGAAAATTTGTCAAACCCAAAAGGTGCAGAAAGAATTTATACTGTTGTAGGAAATATTTGTGAAACAGATACTTTCGCTTGGGACAGAAAACTGAATGAAGTAAGAGAAGGCGATGTTTTGGCTTTCCACACGGCGGGTGCTTACGGTTTTGAGATGAGTACAAATTTCAATTCAAGATTAAAACCTGCTGAAGTTCTTTTCTTAGACGGAAAGGCACATTTGATCAGAAAAAGAGACGAATTTGAAGATCTTTTGAGGAATCAGATTGAAGTTTTGTAAATTTCACTAAAAGGTGTATCTTTAAAATACCGAAAAATTACATCATGAAAAAATTACTTTCAGTTTTGGCTATTGCTGTTTTTACATTTTCTTTTTCTCAAACCAACGTCAGCGTAAAGTCTGATAAACAACAATTGGAAAAAGTGTATAACGGAGGTCAGGCAAAATTCAATAAAGATTTGCAAAATAATTTAGGACATACTGCAAATGTTTTTCAGGCGCTTGGAGATTTTAAATTAAATTTCAGTATTGATAAAGACGGAAAAATTTCTGATATCAAACTTTTCCCGCAACTCTTTGATCAGGCATTTGAAAGAGAAGTGAAAAGAGATGTATTGCGAATGAAAAAACATTTTGCCAATAATACCAATCAGAAAATTTCTGTTGCTCTGAATTTTTCCAGAGACTACATAGATTCCGGAAATAATGGTGCTCTATTGACGAATGACAATTACGCAACGTCTCAACAAAGCTTTTGCTCTACAAAATAACTTAAATTAAATAAAAATCATACTCCGCAAGACATTGCGGAGTATTTTTTGCTCTATACGGAAAATAAGATGTTGAATAAATTTTGATCAATGCTTCTTTAAGAATCTTTTATTAACTAAATTTGATTGTTCGTTTATCATTCGAAATCATGAATAATCAATTGATTTCAGATTCTATTTTCTAAATAGAAATTAATCTAAAAAAATAGTAAATTATGGCTAAAAATATTGCAGAGCAAATTGTAGAAATGCTCGAAAATGCCAATGTCAAAAGAATATACGCAGTAACTGGCGACAGTCTCAATCATTTAAATATCGCTGTGAAAAAAAGCAGCATCGAGTGGATTCATGTAAGGCACGAAGAAGTTGGAGCTTACGCTGCCGCCGCAGAAGCGGAACTGGATGGTTTTGCTGTATGCGCAGGAAGTTGCGGTCCCGGTCACGTCCATTTGATCAATGGAGTTTACGAAGCCCACAGATCGCATGTTCCGATGTTGGTAATTGCGTCAACGATTCCAAGCAATGAGATGGGAATGGATTATTTTCAAGAAACCAATACCATAAAATTATTTGATGATTGCAGTTATTATAATCAAATGATTACAAGACCGGAACAGGTTCAAAGAACTTTGCAGACAGCAATTCAGCATGCTATTTCTAAAAAAGGTGTTGCGGTAATCGGACTTCCCGGTGATGTTTCTGAGCTAGATGCTGAAGAAGCGACAACTTCTAATCAGATTTTCAGAACAAATCCTGTGATTCGTCCTTCAGATGAAGAATTAAATCACTTGGCAAATTTGATTAATGAAAGTAAAAAAGTTACTATCTATTGTGGAATAGGTGCCGAAAAATCGAATGTTGAGGTTGTAGAATTAGCTAAATTTTTAAAAGCTCCTGTTGGATATTCTTTCAGAGGTAAAATGGCCATTCAGCCGAATAATCCGAATGAAGTAGGATTGACCGGACTTTTAGGATTGCCTTCAGCTTATCATGCGATGCACGAAGCTGATCTTGTTTTACTGTTGGGTACAGATTTTCCTTATGAGAGATTTATGCCTGTAAAGAATAAAATCGTTCAGATTGACGAAAGTCCGGAAAGACTAGGAAGGAGAGCAAAATTAGAATTAGGTCTTACTGGCGATGTGAAAGAAACCATTAAAGCCTTACTACCTTTATTAAAAGAAAAGACAGATGTTAACTTCTTGAATCAACAATTGGAATTTTACGAAAAAGTAAAAGAACACCAGTTGACTTATGTAAAAGAGTTCGGAAAAGAAGACGCTATTCAGCCAGAATATGTTGCACATACTTTAGATCAGATTGCGAAAAATGATGCAATTTTCACCGTTGATACAGGAATGTGCTGTGTTTGGGGAGCAAGATTTATTACAGGAACAGGCGAGCGTAAAATGTTGGGTTCTTTCAATCACGGATCGATGGCGAATGCAATGCCGATGGCAATCGGAGCTTCTTTGGCATATCCCGGAAGACAAGTGATTGCGATGTGTGGCGACGGCGGTTTGTCAATGCTTTTAGGCGATATGGCAACTATTTTTCAATATAAGCTTCCAATCAAACTGATTGTTTTCAACAACCGAAGTCTCGGTATGGTAAAACTGGAAATGGAAGTCGGCGGAATGCCGGATAACGAAACCGATATGATTAATCCGGATTTTGCGATGATTGCACAGGCGATGGGTTATCCCGGGAAAAATGTTCACAAACCGGAAGAAGTTGCAGGTGCGATTACCGAGTGTTTAAATCATGACGGACCTTATCTTCTCAATATTTTCACGAATCCAAACGCTCTGGCGTTGCCTCCGAAAATTGAGTTTGAGCAGGTAATTGGAATGACAAAATCTATGGCGCAGCTGATGTTGGGAGGTAAAATGGAGGAAGCTCTAGACACTGTAAAGAGTAATTATAAACATATCAAGGAGTTATTGTAATGAGTAGTACTTTGAAAAAATTCTATGTCATTGCATGGGTATTTGGTCTTATATTTTATTTTTTAGATTACGTGATCAGAGCGGCTCCGGCAGTAATGATTCCTGAATTGGTCAATAATTTTAAAACGACCGAACTGAAACTGATCAGCATGGTGGGTACTTATTATTACACCTATTCTACCTGTAGTTTGATTGCCGGAATTGCTTTAGATAAATTTGGCGGAAAAAGATCTCTTTTTGCAGGTTGTCTGATATTGGGAATAGGCTGTTTGTTATTTTTAATTTCAAGCCAGACCGCCGGAATTACCGGAAGATTATTACAAGGTGCTGGTTGTGCTTTTGCTTTTCCGGGCTGCGTTTATCTTGCCAGTAAAGGCTTTTCGTCAAAATCTTTGGCAACAGCCATCGGAGCAACACAATGCATCGGAATGTTGGGTGGAACTGCGGGGCAATTTTTAGTAGGACCATGGGTGGAAGAAGGAATTAATATCAATAGTTTTTGGCTTTGGTCTGGAATTATCACCATTATTACAGCTGTTTTGCTCTACTTTTTTACTCCTAAAGATGATCAGTCTGATGAGCCGGAAGAAAAACCACATCAATCTGTTGGCTACTTAGAAACTTATAAAGTCGTTTTTAAAAATCCTCAATCTTGGTTATGCGGAATTATTTCAGGATTACTTTTTGCACCAACTACAATTTTTGCAATGACCTGGGCGGTCGCATTTTTCGAAAAAGATAAGCAGTTTCTTTTCCGTGAAGCAACGATTACTAGTGCAATGGTCGCTTTCGGTTGGGCTTTTGGTTGTCCGTTATTAGGATTTATTACGGATAAAATAGGTCGGAGAAAACCTGTTTTAATTGGTGGTGCATTATTGATGATTCTAAGTTTTCTTCAAATGATTTACCTTCCGGATTTGTATGCTGCAAAAATCAGTATGTTTATTTTTGGAGTAGGTTCGGGTGCGGCGATGATTCCGTATTCTGTGATTAAAGAAACCAATCCTGATTATGTAAAAGGTAGTGCAACGGGAGCAATCAACTTTATTACTTTCGGCGTTACCACTTTGCTAAGCCCGGTTTTCAGCCGATGGTTTGGGAAAAGTTTAGATACTTCAGCAGGAAATTTACATTTTGAGCATTCCGTTTTATTTTGGATTTCCGGAATTGTTTTGGCGATTTTAATTTCATTTTTACTGAAAGAAACCGGAAGCAAAGTCAAAAATCAAACGATAGCTGTTTAAGTAATTTAAATACGACAATATTAATTAAACTTCGCACTCATGTGTGAAGTTTTTCTTTTTATAAATTATCTAAGTTTTATCTTTGTTTTAAGAATTTAAAAATGAAAGCCATGAAAAATTTAATTTTATTATTAACCATTTTTGCTTTTAATATTTCTTTTGCACAAGATGATCTGGAGCAGAGAGATGATTCTTTCATTATAGAAAATAATAAAAACCTTTTAAAAATTGATATCAAGGAACCATTTCTACAGGTGTCATTAAAAGACTGTAAAGATTTTAAAACTGCAGGTTTTGAAGGGGGTATTACTTCTTATAAAGAACTTTTGAAAAAATATATGTTTACTTATTTGAATTCAGATTATTATACTTTGACAGGAGAGTTCACATTTACACTGACCATTGATGCTACCGGGAAAGTCACTGATGTGGAAGGCTCGCCAAAAGTTGTAAATAGCGAAGTTTTCTTTGATGATATGCAGTATGTTGTAAGAAGAATCAAGAAAAACTGGATCCCCGCAACCTGCAACAATCAACCTGTAAAATCTGAAATGAAACTTAAAATGAACTTTTCTTCGGTATCAGCGGATTTTTAATTTATGAAAAAATATATTTTACTTTTTTTCCTGTTTGTTGGTTTTATGACGTTCGCTCAGGAAACGCAAAACGAAAACAGAATATCGGCTAATGCAGAATTTCCAGGTGGAGATTCTGCTTTTTCCCAAGAATACCTGAAAATGATTCATGCCTACATCGACTTGGGAAAATATGCTGTAAATGGGCAGTTTGTTTTTATTTTTGATATAAATTCCAACGGGAAAATAGGTAATCTAGATGTTTTGCCAAAAGTGAAAAACAGCGAAATGTTCATTGAAGATATGCAGTTTGCAATCAAAAGAGTAAAGCAAAAATGGAAACCCGCAATGAAGGAAGGAGTTCCTGTTGTTTCAAAAAAAGTTATTAAAATCAATTTTACCTCAGACCATTTTGATCATGATTAAAAAAATATTATTTTTATTAAGTACTGTAACTTCTGTTCTTCAGATAAATGCACAGGTTTTATACAATTATCCGAAGGGTCAGGATTTTTATGAAGGTGGGCGAAAAGGTCTTTTCGAAGATATTCAGCAGGTTGTTGTAAAAAATAACATAAAGCCCTGCGAAAAAACAGAAGCATTATTTATGAGATTTATTGTGTATCCGGACAATAAAGTGAAATATATCGCTGATGATGATACAAATGCTGTTGAAAATAATAAGTGCTTGAAAAGTAAAGTGCTGGAAGTAATAAGACAGACTAATAATTGGAAGCCTGCCGAAATAAATGGAAAAAAAACACCGGCAATGTTTTGTGTACTTTTTTCGGATGATTTGTTATTGAATAATAAGCCGGATGAAGAAGATTTCTCAAAACCGATTTACATCTACAAAGATAAAGAAAGCGATATTATGAAATTCAGAGAAAATTTTGCGAAATGTTTTGACGCAAACGGTTATCGTTCAAATGCAGATTATTCTTTCGTATTAAATTTTGATGTTGATACTAGTGGAGATGCAGGATTCTTTTACATAGAGAATCAATCAAATTTAGAAAAATTCAACGAGATGGTTGTAAAATGCGCTTCTAATACAAAAAAGTCATATTGGAAACCAGGCTACTACAAGGGAGTGGCAATAAAACAGGTTTTTAGAATGCCAATTAGATTTAATGCGAATTAATTGAATTTTTCTAAATCGTCTATTTAAACTATAATTGCTTTTCTGACATTCTGTCACAATATTTTGTATCTTTGCAAATTCAACAAGTTTAAAATTTAATGTTTTTTTGGTTCAAATTTTTATTGAGCAGTTAGCTTTAAATTTTAAGCCTTAAACAGACTATAGTGCAAGAAAAATATATAGACGAAACAAAGCAGGGAGAGGCATTTGCAATTGCAGAGAAAACAGGTAATTCTAAAAAACTTTTTTTAGAAAGTTATGGCTGTCAGATGAACTTCTCTGATTCTGAAATCGTAGCTTCTATTTTGAATGATCAGGGTTACAACACCACACTAAAAGTTGAGGAAGCAGATTTGATTTTATTAAATACATGTTCCATTCGTGAAAAAGCTGAGCAGACTGTAAGAATGCGTCTTGCACAGTTCAAAAATCTTAAAAAAGAAAGACCCAATATGACAGTTGGTGTTTTGGGTTGTATGGCTGAGAGGCTTAAAACTAAATTTTTAGAGGAAGAACAATTGGTTGATTTGGTAGTTGGTCCAGATGCTTATAGAGATTTACCCAATCTTTTAAAAGAAACAGAAGACGGAAGAGATGCCATTAACGTAATTTTATCCAAAGAAGAAACCTACGCAGGCATTAATCCTGTGCGTTTGGGAGGGAATGGCGTGACAGCTTTTGTGACGATTACCCGTGGGTGCGACAACATGTGTACATTTTGTGTAGTTCCTTTTACGAGAGGTAGAGAAAGAAGCCGTGATCCGCATTCTATTTTAGAAGAATGTAAAAGTCTTTGGGAAAGCGGCTATAAAGAAATTACGCTTCTTGGACAAAATGTAGATTCATACCTATGGTACGGAGGCGGCCCAAAAAAAGATTTTGCCAAAGCATCAGAAATGCAGAAAGCTACTGCAGTTGATTTCTCAAAACTTCTCGATTCGGTTGCTAAAGCTGTCCCTCAGATGAGAATCAGATTCTCGACATCCAATCCTCAGGATATGAGTCTTGATGTGTTCAGAACGATGGCAAAACATGATAATATCTGTAACTATTGTCATTTGCCGGTTCAGAGTGGAAGCAACAAAATATTGGAAGCCATGAACAGACAACATACCCGTGAAGAATATTTAGAATTAATAAGAAAAGCGAAAGAAATCGTTCCGGATATTTCGTTTTCTCAGGATATGATCATAGGTTTCTGTGGCGAAACTGAAGAAGATCACCAAGATACCTTAAGTCTGATGAGAGAGGTAGAATTTGACTACGGTTATATGTTCTCTTACTCTGAAAGACCGGGAACGCCAGCTCACAAAAAAATGGAGGACAATATTCCGGCTGATGTTAAACAAAGACGTTTGGCAGAAGTAATTGCTTTGCAAGGTGAATTGTCTAGAAAAAGAATGGAAGGTTATGTTGGTAGAGTTCACAGCGTTTTGATTGAAGGAATCTCAAAGAAAAACAAAAACCAATGGAAAGGCAGAAACTCTCAAAATGCAGTTTGCGTTTTTGATATGTTGGAAGGTCAGAAACTGGGTGACATTGTGGATGTTTTTGTATTTAATAATACGCAGGGCACACTTTTAGGGGAAACGGTTACAAAGTAAAATATGTCTAAAGATTTAACGAAAAAACAACTTTTAAAAAATATTTCTGCATTATTGGAAAATGTGAGAAATAAAGTTGTTGTTAATCAAAAAAGACAGACATTGTCTGACCTTTTTACAATTTTATTAATATTTTAAACTCAGACAATGGAAAAACTACATAAATATTGCCTGAGTGTATTATTGGTAATAGTCTGCAGTAATATTTCGGCACATACCAACAATGGATCTATAAAAAATATTGACTGTAAGCAGTTCTACGAAATCTACAGTCAGTTTTTAAATTGTGGATTTGAGACCTCAAAAGAGTTTTGTTTAAAAGAGAAATCGACTCGTAATTTTACAATAAACCATAAGCGGAACGCAGTCGATCTTTTCGGAAATTATATTTTAGAAAAGCAACAGAACAATTCTTATCATAAAAAGTCAGGAGCTGATTTTTCTGTAAAAGAAAAGCATTACAAAATCCTGAAAAACTTCGAAAAACAAAGTAAGCAAAATGATTTTGCTGAAAACATTTATTTTAAAAGTAAAGTTGCAAAAATTAGAAATAAAGATGATTTAGATTTAAAAAATAAGAATTAAAATATCAATCATGAGGTATCTTAAAAACGGTTCTCATTATTTCAAAAATCTTTAATTTTTTTTAATATTTAAATCAAGAAAATGGCAGACTTACAATCTATAAAAGCACGTTTTGGTATCATCGGAAATTTTCCGGCTCTCAACCGTGCTCTCGAAAAATCTATACAAGTTGCACCTACCGATATTTCCGTTTTGGTTATTGGGGAAAGTGGTGTGGGTAAAGAATTTATCCCGAAAATTATTCATTCAGAATCAAAAAGAAAACATCAGCCGTACATCGTTGTCAACTGTGGCGCAATTCCTGAAGGAACGATTGATTCCGAGCTTTTCGGACACGAGAAAGGTGCATTCACAGGAGCAACGGCTACCAGAAAAGGGTATTTTGAAGTCGCAGATGGCGGAACAATCTTCTTGGATGAGGTTGGTGAATTGCCTTTGCAAACTCAGGTTCGTTTGTTGAGAGTTTTAGAAAGTGGTGAATTTATGAAAGTAGGTTCTTCGCAGGTTCAGAAAACCAATGTGAGAATCGTTGCGGCAACCAATGTCAATATGATGAAGGCGATTCAGGATAACAGATTCCGTGAAGATTTGTTTTATCGTTTGAATACGGTGCAGATTGATATGCCTGCTTTGAGAGAAAGAAAAGGTGATATTCACTTGCTTTTCAGAAAATTTGCGATCGATTTTGCGGAAAAATACAGAATGCCGGAATTGCAGCTCGAAGCTAGCGCTGTTCATTATATCGAAAATTATACTTTTCCGGGAAATGTGCGACAACTGAGAAATTTGGTAGAGCAAATGACGGTTGTAGAAACCGATAGGAGTGTAACTGTAGCAAAATTGACAGAATATATTCCTATGGATTCTCATTTGCCAATGGTGGTAAATCATCCCAATACGCAAAAACAGTCCGATTTTGGAAACGAAAGAGAAATCATGTATAAGATTCTCTTTGATATGAGAAATGATATTAATGATTTAAAATCCTTAACTTCGGAATTGATAAAAAACAGAGGTACATCAGACTTAAGCAATCAGGAAAAGAATTTGATCAATAGAATTTATACGCCTGAGCCACAGCAAAATGCAAGTCCGAATTCTTTGTTATTCTTTGAAAATAATAATAACCAAAATGTTCAAACTCCGACGATTATATCAAATTCTGAAGATCATTACGAAGATTTTGAAGACATTGAAGTGGAGGAAAACAGACCCGAATCTTTATCACTTCAGAACAATGAAAAAGATTTGATTATCAAAGCGTTAGAAAAACATAACGGAAGGAGAAACAGAGCAGCAGATGAGCTTGGTATTTCGCAGAGGACTTTATACAGAAAAATAAAACAATACAACTTAGAAGACTAAATCAATAAACATTAAATCAAAAAATTATGAACGTAAACTTTACCGCAAAACCAATCAATTTTAAATTAGGAGAATACCTGAGCAAAGGTTTTGAACTTTTGAAAAAAGATTTCGGAAATATTTTTGTAGCATTTTTATGCTGCCTTGTAATGGGGATTATTCCTTTCTGCGGAATGTTGGGAGCCGGAAATTTCTATCAGTATCTGAGAAAAGTAAACAGAGGTCAGCAGGCAAGTCCGAGTGATATTTTTAATTTCGATAAATTTATGCCTTACTTTATTGTACAGCTAATATTGATCGGAGGAATTTTATTATTATATATTCCGTTCATTTTTCTAATGCCGGCTATAGCTTACACTCAGGGCGATGATCCGTCTCCGGTGCTTTCACTTATTATGATTCCTTATATGCTGATTATTTATGCGGCAATTTTATATTTTGTATTGAAAGGATTTTACATTCCGGCATTGATTTCTTTCAAAGATGTGACAGATATCAAATCTGCTTGGAATACTTCAAAAATCATGACCAAAGATAATTTACTGTCAATATTCTTGTTCTCACTAGTGGTAGGAATACTTTCTCAGATAGGCATTATCGCTTGTGGTATTGGTTTGTTAGCTACTATGCCTTTCATGTATGTTGCCAACTATTTTGCTTATGAAGATGCAATGAGTCAGATTGAGCGTGATGAGATTTCAGAAATTGGAATCCAGGAAAAATATTAAGATTTAAAAAAGTTACAATGAGTCAGTTTAGAAACCTTTTTCTTTTAATAATTTGTGTCGGATTTTTAAATTCATGCTACACATTCAGCGGTTCGTCATTGAAAGATGAAAAAACAGTGCAGATCAATGAATTTCCAAACAATTCACCTTTGGTAAATCCTACTTTGTCTCAGCAGTTTTCAACAGATATTCAGAACAGGTTTTTACAGAGAACGACTCTTAAAGGAACAAAGCAAAATCCGGATATTTTAATTGAAGGTGAAATCACAGATTACACGATTACACCCACCACAATCAGTTCTACCACGCAAAATACGGCAGCAGGAGTTATTCAGGATTCACAAAATAAGTTGACCATTACTGTAAAAGTGCATTATGAAAATAAAGTGCGTCCCGAGGCAAGTTTTGACAGAACCTATTCTGATGAAGCCGTTTTCAACAGCAGCTTGTCTCTAAATGCTATAGAAACCTCTCAGGTGAAAATTGCGACAGACAGAATTATCAATAAAATATTTAACGACATCGTAGCGAATTGGTAAGATGATAAATACTAGAGTTTTAGAATTATTAAAAAATCCGAAAAATATTCAGTCAGAAGATCTCCATCTTTTGAAAGAGGAAATTAATTCTTTCCCCTATATTCAAAACATCAGAGCGCTGCATTTGTACGGTGTTCATTTGTATGACAAAGAAAATTATCAGAAAGCACTCTCTGCAACGGCTGCATACACTACAGATAAAAAAATACTGTATCAGCTGATTAATGGTAAAATCCAAAAGATTAAGCCGGAAATCATTATAGAAAAGCAGGAAATAACTCCGGAAAAAACAATTGAAACTCCAGTTGTAGAAACCGAAATTGCAGTAGAAAATACAATTCCGGAAGAAGACGTTTCGGTGAGAAAAGCTCCTAAAAGTTTTGCGGATCATGATTACGAAGCTGCTTCTGAAGGATTACTTGCAGATCAACCAGAAATAAAACATTTAGTTGTAAACGGTGAACGCAACAGAATTTTGTTTGATGGTGAAGAAAACTTTCTGGATGAAGATAATAATGAAACAATTGACCTTGAATCAACTTTAGAATCGGGAGTAATTGTAACTCATAAAACAGTTTCTAGCCAAAATAATTTAGATGAATCTGCCAAAAAAGATGCAATTGTTGCTGAAGAATTAGCAGGAATTTCTTCTGAAGCTGTTATTGATGAAACTCCAATTCCGGACACTCAGGTCGAAGAAATCACCGACAATGCTCAATTAAATTTAGAAGAAATTGTATCTGAATCTGATTTAAATAAAAACGAAGAAGTTGTAGAAGCTCCAAAGTCAGAAGTTATTATTAACCAAGATAAAATCGATTCCGAAAAAGTTACTGAAAAGGTCAATGATGAAAGCGAAGTAAGTTTCCAGAAAGTTGAATCTTTCCCAACGGAAAAGGAACTTTTAACTCAAGAAAATGTTGAATCTGATTTAAATAAATCTGAAGAAATTACAGAAGTTTTAAATCCTGAATTAATTATTGAAGAAGAAAAAATAGAATCTGAACAAGTTGCAGAAAAAATAAATGATGCGGCTGAATTAAGCTTCCACGCAACAGATTCTTTCCTTCCGGAAGTTAAAATCGAATCTAATAAAACTTCTGAGAATTTACAGTCTGTAACTCCAAAATCAAATATCAACAAGCATGAAGACGAAATGCGCCGTTTGATAGAAGAAGTGGAGAAAAGGATGAAAACAAATAAAGAAAATGCTCCGGAAAAAGCGCAAATTGAAGAAGAGGAAATCAGCCACGATATCAGTTTTGCAGAAACTCAGGCATTTCATGTAGGCGAAGAGCAAAAAGTTGCTGAAGAAGTGGTGGTGAAAGCTGCTGAGTCAATCGTTGAAGAGAAATTAGAAGAAGAAACATCTCAGGATCATATTGAAACTACAGAAGAGGTTTTAGAAACAGAAGCCATTTCTACATGGAAACCTATGACTTTTGAAACCGGCCGCCCAGATTCTGTATCGAATAAGTCTATTGAGGTCTCTCAACCAAAAGAAGAAGTTCAAAAAGCTGAAGAAGCTCCAAAACTCGAACCTATAGTAGAAATTCAAAAAGAAATTCCGGTTGAAGTTCAATCTGTAGTTGTTGAATCTACTGAAGCCTCAAATGTTTCGAAAGAAATTGAAAACGAAGAAACTCAGGAAGAGCAAAATAATGACGCTCCGGTAATGAACGTTTCGTTCTTTGGATCTGGAATTGCAAGTTTAGGGCAGTCTTATAAATCTGATCAAAAAGAAAAGGCAAACGCTAAAGAATTGGAAGATAAAATTGCTCAGCAGAAAATTGACGACAGCAATGTTCCCGGATTTATCAATACATGGCAAAGCTGGTTGAAAATCGACCGTGCTGAAGAAACGCCAGTAGACAAAACCGAGATCAAAAATAAAGTCATTGAGTCATTCATCGAAAATAATCCGAAAATCAGTCAGTTAAAAGATGAGGTTAATTTCGTTGTAAAAGAAAAAACAGACGATATTTCCCACCTGATGACCGAGACTTTAGCGAATTTGTATATCGAACAAAAACTGTACTCAAAAGCGGTCAATGCCTTCTTGATTTTGTCGAATAAGTTTCCGGACAGAAAAGAATATTTTGAAGAAAAAATTCAGGAAATAAAAGATAGCAGAAGTAAAAATTAAATTGAATAAAAAACGGCAGAAGTGAATTTCTGCCGTTTTGCTTTTTATGTATTTGTAGAACTCAAGTCTTTTTTACTTTTCAATTTTCGCCAGGCTTTTCGCCCAAAAAATATAACGAGAATCAAAGTAATGACAGTGAAAATCGCTGCTATAAAAGGTGCTGCCATTGCTAAAATAGCCATAATTCCTGCACCGGCAGTTTCGGTAGTTCCCACAACTGAATTTCCTAGTCCGCCCGTCGCTGCGGTAGATGCTGCCCGAATTCCTGCAAAACCTGTGCTGATTGTTGCAGCCGTTCCGCCACCAGCAATCAATGCCAAAGCCCACTGCGGAAACGTCCCCAGCTCGGTAAACTGGCTTGCAAATAATATGGAACCCGCCACCGTTGCCATCGGTATTGAAATCGTATCGAGTAAATGATCCACAAAAGGAATATAATACGCTAAAATTTCAGCAATCATTGCAATTCCTGTGGTGATTAATGCAGGTAAAGAGGAGAGCCATTCAAAGCTTTCGCTCATAGGAATCCAATGGAAATAGGAAGCTAAACTTACCGCAAACATCGGTAAGAAAACTCTGAAACCTGAAGCTGCCGCCAAACCGATACCGATAAAAGCACTCAGGACATAAGGTAAATAGGGAACTTGATCTAACATTTTTATTCTTCAATTGTTTGCTTAAAGCTACAAAAAAATATAAAATGTCAATCGGAATTTATTTTTGTAAATATTTCAGTGTAATAGAAATGAAAATCTGCTTAATCAGCTCAACCTGCGAGATAAAAATAAAATAGTTTCAGCTTTTAGCACAAAAAAATCTGTGAAAATCTGTGCGATCCGTGGGAAATCATGCTTAAGCTTTCTTCTGTGACTGGCACAATTTAATAAACTGCGCCTCAACATCCTGAAACTTTTCAGGCATTTCAGCAGAAACCCAAAACAGCATCGCCGTAGTTTTTTCGCCGAAATATTCTTTAAATAAATCTTTATTGAGGCGATAGCATTCTCGTAAAAGTCTTTTAATACGGTTTCTGTGAACAGCTTTTTTAAAATATCTCTTAGAAACGGAAACACCCAGTTTAACATTTTCAGTCAAAAGATCAGGATGGTTTTTCAGAATAATAATTCTCAGATTTCCACTGTTTTTCCATTTGCCTTTTTCGAAAAGCAAAGTGATTTCATCCTTTTTTTTGAGTTTTTCCGCTTTCGGATATTTAAAGTTCTCCATCCGTCTTTTTCACTAAATGATTGATGACTTCCGCAGCCGCATACAACCCGAAAATTGCAGGGATAAAACTGATGGTTCCGTAAAAAGATCTTTTATAATTGCTTCCGTCGGTCATTTTCAGGCTGTCTTCATCCTGAATTTCGCTTGAGAAAACACATCTGATGCCTTTGTCTATCTTTTCTTTCTTCAGTCTTTTTCGCACTTGTTTTGCAAGATGACATTCAGCAGTTTTGTGGATGTCTCTCACCAACACTTTTGAAGGGTCAGATTTCCCGCCAGCTCCCATTGAACTTACGATTTTAATTTTTCGTCTTTTAGCTGCAATGATTAAGCTCACTTTTGGGGTAATACTGTCAATACAGTCTAAAATATAATCGAATTTTTCTCTATCTAAAACTTCAGCCATTCTTTCCGGATTCAGAAACTCGTTGATCTTTGTCAATTCAAGTTGTGGATTAATGTCCATCAATCTTTCTGCAACCACTTCCACTTTATGTTTTCCTACAGTTGAATGAAGTGCAGGAAGTTGTCTGTTAATGTTGGTAATATCTACAGTGTCGCCGTCTACGATAGTCATTTTTCCAATCCCGGCTCTTGCCAGAAACTCGGCAGCAAAAGATCCTACGCCACCTAAACCTACTACGAGAACAGTCGCATTATTCAATATATTAATGCCTTCTTCTTTGATCAGAAGCTCTGTTCTTTCCAGCCAAAACTTATCCATTTTTTATCGTATCTAAATTTTCTACAATCTGTTGTTGAAGTTGTTCTATCGAAATTTTCTTTATTTCTGAAACTTTTTGATATAATTCTTTGATGTCAAAATTATCATTATCAGTTTCTAAAAAGAGTTTATCTAAAGGAACAGTTTTCAAAGTATCCTGCAAAGATAGATGATACAAAACAGCTTTCCCAAAACTCAGATAAAAATTATTCTTCAGAAGATCATCTGCAACGCTCTGTTTTTTATTAAAACCATGAATGATCATCGCTTGTTCAGATTTTTTTCTGTACGAAATAACTTCGTAAAATTTCCGTACACAGTGAATGATTAAAGGTTTTTTAACTTCATTAGCCAACTGAATCTGTCTTAAAAAAACGTCTTCCTGAATTTTCATGTCTACAGAAACCAATCCGTCCAAGCCACATTCTCCGATTGCAAAACAATTTTCTGTAATGACAGATTGTAACCAAATAAATTGATTGTCAATATTTTCAGACTGAATGTCTTGCGGATGAATTCCTGCAGAATAATAAAAATCCGGTGGAGTTTTTTCAATGTCTAAATTGTAAATTCCGTGTGTTAAATTTTTCTTGTGATGATGAAAATCAAAAAAATCCATATTCAAAAATACAATAAATAAAAGTTGAGCAAAAATTATTAAACGTTCGTTTATTAATATGTTAAAAAATTCTTAACTTTACTAAAAACGACACATGGGGAAAAAATTCACAGACAAGCAGATTCATATCTTAGATATTGCCGAAGAGTTGATTGCAAGAAAGGGTTATGAAGGAACTTCGGTACGAGATATTTCTTCGAAAGCTAACATCAATGTGGCGATGATTTCATATTATTTTGGTTCAAAAGAAAAGATGATGTCTTATCTTTATCAATACCGTGTGTTGAAAACGAGAGAGAATTTTTCTGAATTTGCCGACACCATCAAAGATGGAAAACCGGAAATGCAGCTGAAAGAAATGATCAAGTACATCGTTGCACAGCTTTTTAAATACAATTATTTCCACGGTTTTGTGACTCAGGAATTGCGCCATACTGAAAACCTGAAAGACGAACTTCTCGATTTTTATCAGTTATTTGTAAAAAAACTGGATGATGTTATCAAAAAGGGGTGACTTCAGGAGTTTTTACGTTTACTCCAAAACCTGAAGATATTTTGACAACCATTATAGGATCTACACTTTTTGTGATTCGAAATAAAAACTTCTATGAACTTTACGTTCCTCATAAAGATGACGAAACTTACACCAAAGAAGCTGAAAAAAAAGTACGAATGAATCTTTTGATGAATGTTTTTGCAGTTTTGGGATACGCAGCCGACTAATTTTGCGTTAAATAATCATAAAAAAAATCTTTTAGCAAAAAAGTTATATTTTTGCAAATTAATAGGTCGGTAAAACCGAAAACTGTTGAATTTTATATGAAGAAATATATTTTAGGTATTTTTGCCATAGCTGTCATTTCGGCGTGCACAAGTCAGCAAGATAAAGCGATGAAAAGTGCGGATAAAACTTTTATCCTAAAAGCTGCTAATGAAAATTTCGCTAAAAAGAAGTGGAAAAATGCTTTAGCACTTTACGACAGACTTCCTAATCTTGTTGCAGGTACAGATGATGCTCCGAATGTGGTTTTCAATTCTGCGTATGCAAATTATTACGATAAAAACTACAAATTGGCAGGTCACCAGTTTAAAAACTTTGCAGTAAGTTTTCCTCAGGATAACAGAAAAGAAGAAGCATCTTATATGTCTGCTTTATGTTACTATAACGGGTCTATGGATTATAACTTGGACCAGACTAGTACAGAATTGGCAATCAATGAGCTTCAGGATTTCCTGACCAATTATCCAAACTCTGAAAGATCAAAAAACATCAATACTTTAATTGATGAGTTATCTTACAAATTAGAGTTTAAAGCCTACGAAAATGCTAAACAGTATTTCAAAATGGCTGATTATAAAGCTACAAGTGCCGCTTTCGAAAATGTTTTAGAAGATTTCCCAAGTACAAAGCTTCGTCCGAAAATCTATGATTACATGATGAAATCCCGTTATTTCTTAGCGATTGGGTCAGCTTATGATTTGAAAGACGAGCGTATAGAAAGTGCTTTGGCCTTCACAAAACAAGTAGAAAAAGAGCTTCCGGATACAGAATATTCTAAAACGGCAGTAGATTTTAGACAAAAACTGGAAAAAGAGAAAAAAGATTTTGTAGTTGTAAAGAAACTGAATGACGAGAGAATCGCAGTATTCACAGCAAAACAAAAAAAGATCGCTGATAAATTGGCTCAAGACACAAAAACTGAACAACAAATCAAGGATCAAGTGTCAAACGAGAAAAAAGCAATGCAAATTCAGAGAGACAGCGCAGCGTTACAAACACCTCCGCCGGCAGCTACTTTCAGAATCCAAAGATAATTCGTAAATTTGCCATCTTATAATTAAATAATTTTCTGAAAATGAGCGTAAAAGATACAAAAGCAGAAGTAAATACTATTACTTACGATAAAGATAAGATTGAAGAGAAAGTAGGTTCAATCTATGAAGCTATTGTTATCATGGGGAAGAGAGCTGAGCAGATCAATGCAGAAATCCGTACTGAATTACACAATAAATTAGACGAGTTTGCAGTTCACAATTCTACATTGGAAGAAGTTTTCGAAAACAGAGAGCAAATTGAGATCTCTAAACATTACGAAAAACTTCCAAAACCAACTTCTATTGCTATCCAAGAATGGTTAGACGGTGAAGTATACTTTAGAAAGACTGAAGAGAGAAACTAATCACTCCGGTGATTTTTCATAAATGAAGGTCATAAAGAAATTATTTTCTTTATGACCTTTGCTGTTGCTACAAGTTTCCATTCTTAGAAAAAAGAAGTATTTTAGTGCTTTAAAAATAATCTACATGAATATTTCCGGGAAAAAGATTCTCATTGCCGTTTCTGGTGGAATTGCTGCCTACAAAATTCATTTTCTCATCAGAGATTTTGTGAAAAAAGAGGCAGAAGTTCAGGTTATTATGTCTCCAGACGCAGAGCATTTTGTAACGAAGCTGAGTCTTTCTACTTTATCTAAAAATCCTGTTTATACAGATTTTTACGGCGACAGCGGAACGTGGAACAGTCATGTAGAGATGGCACTTTGGGCAGACGTAATTATCATGGCACCTTGCACGGCTAATACTTTAGCCAAAATGGTTCATGGCATTTGCGATAATTTAATGATTGCAACTTATATGTCAGCCAAATGCCCAGTTTTCATTGCTCCTGCAATGGATTTGGATATGTATCAACATCCGTCTACTAAACAAAATTTAGAATTGGCAGAAGATTACGGCCACATTGTAATTCCTGCAGAAAGTGGAGAATTGGCAAGCGGTTTAATCGGTCAGGGAAGAATGGCAGAGCCGGAAACCATTTCAAAAGCGGTAGAAGATTTTTTTAGTTTAAATGAAAAGAAATCTTTACAAAATAAAACAGTTTTAATTACAGCAGGACCTACGTATGAAGCCATTGATCCTGTAAGATTCATAGGAAATCATTCTTCAGGAAAAATGGGATTTTCAATTGCTGAAGAAGCTGCAAAACGTGGCGCAAAAGTAATATTGATTTCCGGACCGAGTTTTCTCAATTCAAAACATGAAAATATTCAGCTTCACAGAGTGACTTCTGCAAAGCAAATGCTTGATAAAGTATTTGAATTTTATGATGGAATTGATATCGGAATTGCCAGCGCAGCCGTTGCAGATTACGCTCCGAAGGAAGTTGCTTCAGAAAAAATTAAAAAAAATGAAGACACTTTTACCATTGAATTAATTAAAAATCCTGATATTCTGAAAACTATGGGCGAGAAAAAGTCTCATCAGTTTTTAGTTGGATTTGCCCTTGAAACTCAGAACGAAGAAGAAAACGCAAAAGGAAAATTGGCGAAGAAAAATCTGGATATGATTGTTCTCAATTCGCTTCGTGATGAAGGTGCAGGTTTTAAAAATGATACCAATAAAATAAAGATATTCACCAAAACAGATAAAATAGAATTTGACCTAAAATCAAAAGAAAATGTGGCAAAAGATATTCTCGATACCATTGAAGGTCAGATTCTAAAATAATTTTTATAAATTTCCGTTCTCAACATTTAGATCATAATGAAATCACCATGATAGGTTTTGATTATCAAACACCGAATAATGGGCGATAACATATGACCTTTAAAAACAGTTAAAGCTACATATGAAAAAATATACAATTCTCTTATTTTTACTTCTATTTTGCAATTTTAGTTTCTCTCAGGAACTTTTGGCAACGGTTCAGGTGAATGCTCAGCAATTGGGAGGTAGTAACCAGCAGGCTTTTAAAGCTTTGGAAAAAAGTCTTAGAGATTTTGTCAACAATACAAGCTGGACAGGGAAAAAGCTTCAGAATTTCGAAAAAATCAAATCTAATTTTGCTATTGTTCTTAGTGAAAGAGACGGTAACAAATATAAAGGGAGTATTGTTATTCAGGCAGTTCGCCCGGTTTTCAGTTCGTCTTACGAATCTCCACTGTTGAATCTTCAGGATACAAAATTTGCTTTTGATTATGTTGAAAACGAAAATTTAGTCTTTAACGAAAGACAGTTTTCTGGGAAGAACTTAATCGATGTCATCAGTTTTTATGTGTATTTGATTTTAGGCTATGATGCTGACAGCTTCCAGGCTTCAGGTGGAACACAGTGGTTTACAAAAGCACAGCAAATTGCACAAAATTCTCAAAACCGTGGATATGACGGTTGGGGGCAAATCAATGATCCGAGAAGCCGTTCTATTTTGATTGGAGAGATTCTAAATCCGAACATGAGTCAACTTCGTCAGTCGATGTATACCTATCACAGGGCTGGTTTAGACGGGATGTTTAATCAGGATCAGACACAATCTAAAAAGATTATTTTTGATGCATTAATGCAGTTGAAAACGTACGAAAACTCTTTCCAGCAAAATTATTTCTTCAATACATTTATCAATACCAAAAATGATGAGATTTTCAATATTTTCAACTCAGGAAACAACGGTGGAATTGTATTGAATGACTTAAAACAGTTGATGATTATTTTTGCGCCAAAATTTGCCGACACCAAATGGAATAAGTGGAGGTAAAGCATCTTATTCTTGAATTCTGAATTCTAAAATTTTATATTTGCAGTATAAAGAAATCTGCCACTCATCATGCTTTCGAGAATATACATTAAAAATTTTGCCCTTATTGATGCATTAGATGTGTCCTTAAAAAATGGTTTACAGGTGATTACCGGTGAAACCGGAGCCGGAAAATCTATTATTTTGGGTGCACTTCGATTGATCTTAGGTGAAAGAGCTGATGTAAAATCAATATCAAAAACTGACGAAAAAAGTATTGTCGAAACTGAATTTGACCTGAATAATCAGTTCAAAAAATTCTTTATAGAAAACGATCTCGACTACGAACATCAAACGATTATCAGAAGAGAAATTTTGCCTTCAGGGAAATCAAGAGCGTTTATCAATGATGTTCCGGTGACTTTGGATGTGTTGAAAGAACTTACTTCACAGTTGATCGATATTCACTCGCAGTTTGAAACGTCTAATCTTTTTACGGCAGATTATCAGTTTAAAATTATCGATGGACTTTCAGATAATAAAAAAATCATTGAAGAATATCAGCAGGATTTTTTAGAATTTCAAAGTCTAAAAACACAGCTTAAAAAATTCCAGACACAACTTTCAGAAAATACAAAGGAAAGCGATTACAAACAGTTTTTACTGAATGAATTGGAAGATCTGAAATTGGATGATGTAGATTATAACGATTTGCAGAATCAACTTTCTATGCAGGAAAATGCAGGAATGATTTCTGAAAATATAGCACAGATTCTCTCAAGATTCCACCAGGAAGAAATCGGAATTCTTTCTTTCTTTAATGAAGCTAAAAATAAACTGTCGAAAATTGCTGATGTTTCTCACTCTTTTTCTGAATTGGATGGAAGGTTGGAAGGTTCTTTTGTTGAATTAAAAGATATTCTCCAGGAATTGGAAGACGAAGCTGAAAAAATTGAAATCAATCCTGAAAATTTAGCCATACTTTCTGAACTGAATAATAAAATCAACGCTTTATTTCTCAAACATAACGTTTCTGATCTTGATGAATTAAAAGAAATCAGAGATCAATTATCCGGCGAACAAAAAGGAACGGCGGAAATTGAAGCATATATTTCAGAAATTGAATTGAATATTTCAAAAAAAGAAAAATCACTTCAGTCTTTAGCTGAAAAACTTTCTAAGAACAGAAAGAAAAGCGTTCCTGTTTTCATTAAAAAAGCCGAAGATTTATTAAAAAAATTAGGCCTTGAAAAAGCAAAAGTAGACATCGAATTAACCGATGTTCCGGAATTTAATCAATTTGGAAAAGAAAATATTCAGCTTTTGTTTCAGGCAAATTCTGGTTTTCCTTTAAAACCGATTCAGACTGCTATTTCAGGAGGTGAAAGATCGCGTGTCATGTTGGCGGTGAAGAAAATTATTGCTGAAAGCGATATGCTTCCTACACTTATTTTAGATGAAATCGACACCGGAGTTTCCGGAAAAGTAGCCGAAGAAATCGGAAATCTGATGCGTGAAATGTCTCAGGATATGCAGTTAATTGTCATCTCTCACTTAGCACAGGTTGCCGCAAAAGGAAATGATAATTATAAAGTCGTAAAAGAAGATATCAACGGCAAAACACAATCTACAATTATCACTTTAAACGAAGAAGAAAAATTAAATGAGATTGCTCAATTGCTTTCCGGAAGTAAAATTACGGAGGCTGCGATGGCGCAGGCGAGGGAGTTGATTGGGTAACGAATTTCTGCATACACTTTGTCATTCCGGAGGAATCTCAACAATTCTTCATTCTATCTAGATTCCTCCGGAATGACAAACATTGCGCTTATTTTGTTTGACCAGAATTTAGACCATCAATTTTCCGTACACTTTACTTGTTAAAAGATAACTACCTTAAAATCCAATTAAAATCCCAAGTTTAGGATAAAACTGTAACAAAAACTGCATTATATTTACTAATGTAAAAAAGTAAACTATGTTTGTACAGTTCCTGAAGTTAGAAATCAAAAGTTTTTTTCGTGGCACTTCCGTCGGAATCAATCTGGCAATGAAGATATTCCGGTTTTTAGGAATTTTATCGATGATTGCTTATTGCATCGGGGCGGGTTTTCTGGCTTTTTTCTATGTAGAGAAAGAAATGGAACAAGACCCTTTAAAGGTGGTTTCAAAATTTATGATTATCGTGTGGGTTGCTGATTTGATTTTTAAATATATGATGCAGCAGATGTCTACACAAAACATCAAACCATTTCTCACACTGAATATTTCGAAGAAAACGCTCGTCAATTATATGCTGATTAAGACTTTTCTCTCACCGTTCAGCTGGATGAATTCCTTTTTCTTTGTGACATTTGCGGCAATCTGTATGTTCAATGGTTTTGGAGTTCTGGGAAGCTTAAGCTGGCTGATTGCACTTTCACTGCTGTTTTATCTTAATAATTTTATCAATATTCTTTTTAATAATAGAGAAAATATTGCCATTGCAGTAGGTGTTTTGTTTGCGATTATTGGCGGTTTGGCGTATTACAACATTGTTCCGGTTTTAGATTATTCTGAAAAACTTTTTTATGCATTTTATGATCAGCCTTATTTTACGGTACTTTCAATTGCCTTATTTGCCGGATTATGGTGGATATGTTTCAACCACGTAAAAAAAGAATTCTATCTTGATCAAGGCCTGGAAGATAAAAAAACAATAGGTAAGACAGAAAACATTGCTTTCCTCAATAAATACGGAGCAATCGGAAGTTTCATCAACAACGATATCAAAATGATGAGACGCAATAAAGTCACCAAAGGAATCATCATCGGAAGTTTCATGTTTATATTTTACGGGTTGCTGATGTTTTCGTCAGATATCTACAAAACACCTTACATGATGATGTTTATGGGGTTGTTTGTGACGGGCGGTTTTCAGTTTTTATTCGGGCAGAGAGTTCCTTCTTTCGACAGTTCGTACTATCCTTTAATGATGACTTTGAATGTTCCATACAAAGAATATCTAAAGGCGAAATGGTGGCTGATGAATATTGTGACGGCAGTTTCCATTGTTGTTGCCTTGTTCTATGCGATTATCAGTTGGGAAATGTATTTTACTTTTTTCGCTGCAGGTTTGTATAATATTGGGGTCAATTCTCAGTTCACTTTGTGGTCGGGAGCATTTAATAAAACGCAGATTGACCTTAATTCCAAAGAAAAAGTGATGGGACAGAAGAATAGTTTCAATCTGAAAAGTCTTTTATTATTGATACCAAAAATGCTTTTGCCAATGGCGGTTTTTGGTATATCTAAATATTTCTTCGGAATGACCGGCGGTATGGTTTCTATTGCTATTCTTGGTCTGATAGGATTTTTATTCAGAGAAAAAATATTTGATACAATTGTGAAACAGTACAAAAGTGAAAAATACAGCACATTAGAAGCATTTAAATCTAAAAATTAATACAATGATTACTATAAATAATTTATCTAAAACGTACGGAAAAGCAACCGTTCTCAATATTGAAAATCTTGAAATTCCTAAAGGTGAAACATTCGGTCTGGTAGGAAACAACGGAGCAGGGAAAACTACGCTTTTCAGTTTAATGTTGGATTTAATTCAGCCGACAACCGGTTTTGTAAGCATCGACGGAATAAAAGTCAACGAATCTGAAGCCTGGAAATCTAAAGTTGCCGCCTTCGTAGATGATACTTTTTTAATTGGATATTTGACGCCGGAGGAATATTTTTATTTCATCGGTGAATTGAGAGGGCAGAACAAAGCTTCTGTGGATGAATTTCTGAAACAGTTCCATGATCTTTTTAATGGTGAAATCGTCAACTCAGGAAAATACGTGAGAGATCTATCCAAAGGAAATCAGAAAAAAGTAGGAATTGTAGGTGCAATCATCGGAAATCCTGAAATCGTTATTTTGGATGAGCCTTTTGCCAACCTTGATCCTTCTACACAAATCAAGCTTAAAAATTTAATTAAAGAATTATCTAAGCAAAGTGGTGTTACATTCTTGATTTCAAGTCACGATTTGGCGCACACCACTGAAGTCTGCAACCGAATTGTTGTTGTCAATAAAGGTCTTCAGGTAAAAGATATCCAAACCAATCCGGAAACATTGAAAGATTTAGAGCAATATTTTGCCGATCAGGTGAATATCCCAGTTTAAATTAAAATCAGAATCCAGTTTCTTTATTAGAAATTGGATTTTTTTACTGCTCATTTTTAGTTAGTTATCATTTTGATAACAAAAAATATTTTTTTTGTGTAACCTTTTCAACTTTTTACGGTCTTTATAGTAGAAACAGAATAACAACCATGAAGCTTTTGTTTAAAAATAAAAAAGAAGATTTGCTGAGCCGTTTGAAAAAACAGGATCCGGCCGCGCAGAAAATCTTTTATGATCAGAGTGTAAAGAAATTTCTGAGTGTGGCAAAAAGCTACATCAGCGATATTTATCAGGCGGAGGATTGTGTAATCAAAGCATTTTGCAAAATTTTTAAACATATTGAAAGCTTTCGCGGTGAAGGAAATTTTGAAGGTTGGGCGAGAAAAATTGTGGTTAACGAGTGTCTTAATTTTATTAAAAGCCACAAAACGGTTTTTTATCTCGACGACGTCAACGCTTCTGTTTTGGAAGAAATTCATGAAGAGCAAATCGTCTTTGATTTTAATGCACAGGAACTTTTAGATCAGCTTCCGGATGCTTACAGAATGGTTTTTAACCTTTATGTGATTGAAGAATATTCGCATCAGGAAATCGCAGATACTTTAAATATTTCTACTGCTGTAAGCAAAACGCAACTCTTCAGAGCCAAAGAAAAATTGAGAAAGATTTACTTTCAACAACAAAAAAAACTGAAAAATGAACACGTCTAAAAATAATTTGGAATATCAGATCAAAAAGCAAGTCGAGGAGAGAGAAATTGCTCCTTCAAGAGATTTGTGGTCTGAAATTGAAGTGCAGACTCAAATAGTTGGTGACACTCAGACAAAAAAAATCAATTGGTTTTTGGTAGCGGCTTGTTTAGTTTTAATGATCAGTTTGGGAGCCGTTTTGATTTTTAATGAAAATAAATCATCCGACATTCAGGTTGCACAGAAAGAAACGATTATAAAAGACCCGGTTGCAAAACCTGAAATTAAAAATACTCTTGAAATTATTCAGCAAGGTCAGGAAAAACATGAGGGAGTAGATAATTTAGCTTCTACAAAATCTGAAATGGTGAGTTCTGAAATTAATGAAGAAAAGCAGATGCTTCCTATCATTAAAGAAAATTCTAAAGAGATTGCAGCTCAGATTTCTCAGATTCCGGCAGAGAAAATTATTGCAAAAGCAGATTCGGCAAAAGTTCAGGTCAAAAAGAAAAGATATGTTGATCCTTCAACTTTACTTTTCTCGGTAGAACATAAAAGCGTTATCGAAAAATCGAAAGATGGAAGCAACGTCGCAAAGGTTGATCTCAATTCAAATTAAATCAATTTAAACTAAAAAAAATAATAATACTATGATTAAGAAATTTATCATCACAGGAATGTTGTGCCTTATTGCCACATCAATAAATGCACAAAAATCGCTTAAAATAGACCTTTCTTCTAAAAGCGAAACAAAGGTAAGCCCCATTGTAAAAGAGAAAATTGAAGAATATTCTGTGAAGATCAATGAGATTATTCAGGAGGAGAAAAATCTGATGGAAGCAGAATTACTTGCTCTTCAAACTAAAAGTTTAGATAAAGCGGAATTTGATAAGCAAAAATCTCAGATTGCAGATAATTATTCTGAGAAAATTGATCAGAGAATTGAATCTTTGGGTTTTGATCTGGATAATGTAATCCAAAAGCAGGTAAGATTCTCATTGCTGAATTCTGATGTGACTTCTAATGAAGAATTGAAGGCAAAACTGATGAAGAAGTTCCGGCCAACGAAAGATTTTTCAGGATATTTCACTTACGGTATTATGAATCTTACCAATGACCTTCCGGATAATGGCTTAGATAAAAACATGGGATATGCGAGCAATCTTGAATTTGGTTTGAAATTTAATTATCAGTTTAGCAGAACAAGTCCGTGGGGATTGACTTCCGGAATTGGATTTTCATGGAGAACGCTTCGTCCAGATAATAATATGATTTTTGCTAAAGATGCCAATGCAGGAGTTTATTTAGCAAACTATGGCGGCGATGTTGATAAAACGAAATTGAGAACGGGGTACATTATGGTTCCGCTGGGTATTCAGTATAATTTCTCAAAGCTGAAAAATGCCGGAATGGATGTTCAGTACAGACCTTACTCTGATGGATTTAGAGTTGCTGCGAATATGTATGGAGGCGTAAAAATGTCAACTAACAACATTGTAAGAGGTGACGGTCCGGATTTCAGAGACAGAGGGAATTATCAGGTAAACCCTTTGGTGTATGGTGCGCAGTTTACGGTTTCTTACGACAACATCAGTCTTTTCGTGAAAAAAGATTTCAGCAACTTTTTCAAAGGAAATCACTTCGAAAATGACAAAGCAATCATTTTTGGCATAGGATTTGGATTGTAGTTTTTACACATTCATATTAACAAACAAAACACTCCGTAGATTTTTCTACGGAGTGTTTTGTTTTTATGAAGTGGTATATTATTTTAAACTTCCCACCATATCTTCAGGCTTCACCCACTCGTCAAACTGTTCAGAAGTTACAAAACCAAGATTGATTGCTTCTTCTTTTAACGTAGTTCCGTTTTTATGAGCGGTTTTTGCAATTTTTGCTGCATTTTCGTAACCGATATGCGTATTCAAAGCAGTTACTAGCATCAAAGATTTATCGACCAGTTCTTTGATTCTTTCGTGATTAGGTTCAATTCCAACGGCGCAATGATCGTTAAATGAAATACAAGCATCAGCTATTAATTGGGCAGACTGTAAGAAGTTATAAGCCATCACTGGTTTGAAAACATTCAGTTCATAATTCCCTTGGGTTCCCGCAAAAGAAATCGTGGTGTCGTTTCCTAAAATTTGAGCACAAACCATCGTTAAGGCTTCGTTCTGTGTAGGGTTTACTTTCCCTGGCATGATTGAAGAACCTGGCTCATTTTCCGGGATATGAATTTCGCCAATTCCTGAACGTGGTCCGGAAGCCATTAGTCTTATATCCTGAGCAATTTTATATAGCGAAACAGCCAATTGTTTCAGCGCTCCGTGAGATTCTACGATTGCATCGTGAGCCGCCAAGGCTTCAAATTTATTTTCTGCTGTTACAAAAGGAAGATTGGTAAACTTAGCAATATATTCTGCAACTTTTACATCGTAACCTTTTGGTGTATTCAATCCTGTTCCCACTGCAGTTCCTCCTAAAGCCAATTCGGAAAGGTGTGGTAATGTATTTTTTAAAGCTTTAATGCCGTAATTTAACTGAGCAACATACCCTGAAAATTCCTGACCTAAAGTCAATGGAGTAGCATCCATCAAGTGTGTTCTCCCAATTTTTACAATGTCTTTAAATTCAATTGCTTTTTCGTCCAACGTATTTTTTAGTTTCTCAACTGCAGGGATGGTTACTTCAACCACTTTTTTATAAGCAGCGATGTGCATTGCTGTCGGATAAGTGTCATTTGAAGACTGAGATTTGTTGACATCGTCATTCGGGTGAACTTCAGTTTTATCCCCAAGATTTCCTCCTGCATTTACATGCGAACGATTGGCGATTACCTCATTCACATTCATATTCGACTGCGTTCCCGAACCGGTTTGCCAGATTACCAACGGAAATTGATCGTTTAATTTTCCTTCAAGGATTTCTTCACAAACTTTTGCAATCATATCTCTTTTTTCTGCTGGAAGAACCCCCAAATCTGCATTGGTGAAGGCTGCTGCTTTTTTTAAATAAGCAAAAGCTTCAATAATTTCATGTGGCATAGAGCTTTCCGGGCCGATTTTGAAATTGTTTCTTGAACGTTCTGTTTGTGCACCCCAAAACTTGTCAGCAGGAACCTGCACTTCACCCATGGTGTCTTTTTCTATTCTGTAATTCATTGTGATTGAAAATTTTATCTATTTAAATTAAACCATAAAAGGCAAAAAAAATTAACACTTTAGTTATTTATAAGCTTCAATTGTTTGAAAATAGAAGTTCACTTAAGATGAAAATCAAAGATTTTGCTTAATTTTTTAAGCATCAGAAACCTCGAAGAGGTTTCAAAAACTAATGTGTTCTTCTAAAGCATCATTTATTAAACTTAAAGTGACTAATGTGTTTAAAAACTTTCTTTAAAGTTAAACAATGCCTAAAAACCTTGCAATTTATAATCATTATAAATATCAATCTAAGTCACTGATTTTGCTCATGCTTTTTTCACTATGTTTTATTTTTGCACCGAAAATAGAAAGTAAATGGATTTTAAATATCAGGATCCGTATCCAATTTTGAAAGATGATACGGTTTATAAAAAATTGACTTCAGATTATGTGAAAGTTGAGCAGCACGGAGAAAGAGAAATTTTGACGATCGACCCGAAAGGTTTGGAGCTACTGGCTGAAGAGGCTATGGCAGACGTTTCTTTCATGCTTCGTTCTTCACATTTGGAAAGCTTAAGAAAAATTATTGATGATCCTGAAGCTACAGATAACGATAGATTCGTTGCTTATAATTTACTTCAAAATGCTGCGGTTGCGGTAGAGGGAGCTTTGCCTTCTTGCCAAGATACCGGAACTGCAATCGTAATGGGTAAAAAAGGTGAAAATGTTTACACAGGCGTTGATGACGGCGAATATTTAAGCAAAGGGATTTACAATACGTACCAGAAGAGAAACTTAAGATATTCTCAGGTTGTTCCTTTGACGATGTTTGATGAGAAAAATTCTGGTTCAAATCTACCCGCACAGATTGATATTTATGCTAAAAAAGGAAATTATTACGAGTTTTTGTTCTTGACGAAAGGTGGAGGTTCTGCCAACAAAACTTTCCTGTATCAAAAAACAAAATCTTTACTCAACGAAAAATCTCTTGAAGCATTTGTAAAAGAAAGAATTTCAGACTTGGGAACTGCAGCTTGCCCGCCTTACCACTTGGCTTTGGTTATTGGTGGAACTTCTGCTGAAGCAAATTTAGCAACAGTAAAAAAAGCATCAGCAAAGTATTACGACAACCTTCCGACTGAAGGAAATGAAGCTGGTCAAGCTTTCAGAGATTTGGAATGGGAAGCAAAAGTTCAGAAAATCTGTCAGGAAAGTGCCATTGGTGCTCAGTTTGGTGGGAAATATTTAACTCATGATGTTCGAGTAATAAGATTACCTCGTCACGCGGCTTCTTGTCTAGTGGGAATGGGAGTTTCTTGTTCAGCTGACAGAAATATTAAAGGAAAAATTACCAAAGAAGGAATTTTCTTAGAGCAGTTGGAGCAAGATCCAAAAAGATTTTTACCTGCAACGCCGCCACATTTAGAAGCAGCAGTTGATATTGATTTGAATAAGCCAATGCCTGAAATTTTGGCTGAACTGTCAAAATATCCCATCAAAACAAGATTGAAATTAAACGGAACTCTTATTGTTGCAAGAGATATTGCTCACGCAAAAATCAAAGAATTATTGGATTCTGGACAGCCAATGCCTGAATATTTCAAGAATCACCCGATTTATTACGCAGGACCTGCAAAAACTCCGGAAGGAATGGCTTCAGGAAGTTTCGGGCCAACAACTGCAGGAAGAATGGATGTGTATGTTGACGAATTCCAAAGTCATGGCGGAAGCATGGTGATGTTGGCAAAAGGAAACAGAACTTCTGATGTTACCAATGCTTGTCACAAATACGGAGGTTTCTACATTGGTTCGATCGGAGGGCCAGCTGCAATTTTAGCAAAAGATAATATTTTGTCAGTCGAAGTGGTTGATTTCCCGGAATTAGGAATGGAAGCGGTAAGAAAAATTGAAGTGAAAGATTTCCCAGCATTCATTATTACCGATGATAAAGGAAATGACTTCTTTGCCAATCTTGCGCATTAGGAATAGAAATTTGGAGAGTTTGAGTCTTTTATCTAAAGTCTATTTTCTAAATATCTCCAAAAATTAGTTTAAAATAAAAACAAATTGTAAAATTTAGGTTCTATATCTTTTGATGAAAAAGAAAAAAGTCCTATTTTTGCCTAAAATCTATAAGAAAGATGATGTTATCAGCATTTTGGCCGTTTTATCAGTTCCTTTGGACAATCTATTTTGTTACAATGTTCCTAGTGGGATTCTGGTGTATTTTTATGTTTTTCGGTTTTGTTATCCCATTGTGGTTAACAGAAGGTTTGAAGGAGTATTTCGGTAAGGTAAAGCCTTTCGATCCTGAAGACATCAGAAGAAAATTAATTACAGAGCAGGAAGGTGTTGAAGTAATTTTCAACCAGCCTAAAGGTCACGGTCCTTTCTTACATGATAGCCACGGACACGACAACGGACATCATTAATTGAATGTCATCGCTTTTTCACCTTAATTCTGAAAAAGTGATATCATAGCAAAACAACATATATAAAACCACTGATTTATCGGTGGTTTTTCTGTTTTAAAATGCGCTCGTTCTCAATTTCTCTGGTGATACGCCAAACTTTTTCTTGAAAGCACGGGTGAAATTTTGAACATATTCGTAGCCACAGTCTATTGCAATTTCTTTGATCATTAATTCTTTATTGACTATCAATTTCTTGGCTTTCAGCATTCTTAGCTCAGATATATAGTCGACAATTGTCATGTGATAATGAATTTTGAACTCTTTCCTGATTTTACTTTCATTGATTCCTAAAATTTTACTGATTTCTTCTATTTTTATATTTCTATGAAAGTTGTCATCAACAAATTTTTTTATAAGTAAAGGGGTTTCAGATAAATCTTGAGCCGTATCTTTTTCATTAAACTGTTCGAAAATTAGAATTAACAGCTTAATTATTTTAGCTTCTACAAAAAGTTTCTGCATCACACCTTTTCGATAATAGCTGAGAATTTCTTTTAGAATAATATGCATTTCCACGGTCATGTTGGGTGGTGTTTCTTTATGTAGAAAAATGAAATTATTGTGAATCATCTGCTCCAAAATTTCAGCATTTTCCCGATTAGATTCGGGGTCAATCAGATTGAAAATGTATTGATATTTAATTTGAATCTGTAGATATTTCATTGTTTCATTATTTGTCCAAAGCTCGGCTTGGCTTTCTTCTGGAGTATAATGTAAAATATATTGGTTTTTATTGAATATAAATTGTGTTTTGCAATCGTCTGCATTCAGATGAATATCCGAACTTAAAAGAAACAATAGATTGAAGCTTGATTTTCCTTCAACATAATTAGTTTTTATAAAATTATTTACCTCCGAATCATCATTGAATATTATTTTGATGTTATTAGACATAAATATCAATCCTTTGTTAGTTTGCTTCTGCATGAGATTTTTTCTTCTAAATAATATATTCATTGGTTTAAGACTAGATAACAACTAATTTGAAAATGATAAGTCTGCCCCAAGTATGAAATGTAATTTTGCGCAAAATTAAATTAAATTTAGAATAAATAAAAATAAGATTGATCATGTTTAAAAATTTATATTGTAAAATAGCTAAAATGGGGTTGGGGTTGCTTTTTATTACAGGAGGTCTATCGTATGCACAGCAATGGCAAGATGTAGGTATTGCGACGGTTTCTGCAGGGGCGAGCAGTTATAATAATTTAGTAATCGATGAACAGGGAAATTACTATGTCTCTTATTATGACGTTTCTGTTGCTAAGGGATCTGTACAGAAGTTTAACGGAACGTCTTGGTCGTACTTAGGAGGTTCAGCAGGTATTACAACTGGAACGGCAACATTTAATTCATTATCATTGGATTACCTAGGAAATGTTTTTTACACTAATCAGGACGGATATCCCAATGCAGGAATGGAAGTGAGAAAATTTGATGGAAATACATGGACTTCGTATGCAAAACCATTTACAGCTACCATTAATCATCAGGCCTCTGCTGTATCTCCAAACAATACTCTTTTTATATACTCCAATGCAGAATCGGGATCTGTAAAACGTTATGTAAACAATGCTTGGGATCAGGTGGGTGCAACTGGTTTCGGAACACCATCGTTCTCAGAAATGCTTGTAGGAACTAATGGCAAAGTATATGTTTGCGGAATTTCCTCAGGTGTTAAAGTATTTGAAAACTCTGCAACAGCAAATTCATCAGATCAATGGTCATTAGTTGGTGGAGCAAGCGTTGGAAGCACATTTACTGAAGGTGTCAATTCTACGGTAGACTTTGCGCTGGGAGCAGACAATACAATCTATGTTATTTATGCTTCAGCACCATCCAATAACAGACGGCTTAATGTTAAAAAATTTGATGGAACCAACTGGGTACAAGTGGGAAATGCTGATTTTGGAATTTCGGATAATCTTTATAATGTATCAATCGCAGTAACTCCAGCCGGAAAACTGTACGCTGTTGCAAGCGGATGGGCTATGAACAGTGGAAAAAATACGGTTTATGAATACAATTCAACATCTAATACTTGGGAAACTTTTGGCGGTGATTTTGTGTCTGATGGTACTGCTGTATATAATGACTTGCAATATGATGTAGTCAATAATTCATTAGTTCTTACGTATTCACAAAGTGGTGTAAAAGTGAAGAGAATTGCATTACCGTCAACTTCTGTAACATGCAACAATGCAGATCCCGGCAATAATCCCGGAGACACAGGATGTGTAACTTTTAATTACAGAGGACAGTCTGTTGTTTATACTACGGTACGCGGAGCAGATGGTAAAATTTGGTTACAGCAGAATTTAGGAAGTGCTCAGGTGGCAATATCACAAGCAGACGAAGATTCTTACGGAGATCTTTTCCAGTGGGGAAGATGGGATGATGGTCATCAGTTGAGAAACTCTCAAACATCTGCAATTCAGTCAACCAATTCTCCGGATGGACTGAGTGGATCAGGATCTTTTATCATAGGTTCAGCAGCTTCAGAAAGATGGTGGAGTACCAATGCATTAAGTGATCAATGGACAGCAGTAAATGCTTCGGCCGTAACATCTTCTAATGGGGCTGATCCGTGTAAAGCAATCGGACAAGGATGGAAAATGCCATCTCAGGCAGAATGGACTGCGGCGGTAAATACAGAAGGGATATCTAATCCTGCAATGGCGTATAGCAGCAAATTAAAATTACCGGCAGGAGGAAACCGTTCTTTTACAAATGGAACGTTCGATTTTGTAGGGCAAAGAGGATATTTCTGGAGTTCTGATACTTCTAATTCCGGAGGGAGGTTTCTTTACGTAGGAACTTCGTCGGCAAATCCGTCGTCCGGAGCTTCCAGAGGTCAGGGAGCTTCAGTAAGATGTATAAAAGATACGTCAGGGCTCAGCACTTCAGATATCAAAAAAGTTACTGTAGGTGTTTACCCTAACCCAACCAACGGAATTCTTAATGTAAAAGTTGATTCAGAAATTCAAAACGTAAAAGTAACAAATGTAGTAGGACAAGAAATCAATGTGCAGTTTAAAAACAATCAAATCAATATGAACGGTCTGCCAAGCGGAGTTTATATTGTAGAATTAGCTTTGAAAAATGGACAGAAGATTTCAAAAAAAATTATTAAAAACTAAAAAATCAAACATACACCAAATCCAAAATCTTTAAATTTTTTAATTTTATTTTACAGAGAAAGCCTATGTATTTTGCATAGGCTTTTGTTTTTAATTTAAAAATATAGAACATCATAAGACTCAAGCAAATCGGCTTTTTTCTTAGTTCCCAATTCCGTATCTTTGCAAACTAAATTTTTAATATGTCTAAGTCATTAATTCCAAAATTAGAAGCGATAAAACAAAGATATAATGAGGTAGCAGACCTTATTATACAGCCAGACGTAATTTCGGATCAGAAAAAATATTCTTCGTTAAATAAAGAATACAGCGATTTAGGAAAAATTGTACATGTTTACAATCAATATAAAGGTGCTTTAGACAATATCGCAGAATCTGAGGAAATCATTGCAGATGGTTCAGACAGAGATTTGGTCGATATGGCTAAAGAAGAAAAAGTAGAAGCTCAAGGGAAACTTCCAGGTCTTGAAGAGGAATTAAAAGTTCTTTTAATTCCTAAAGATCCTACCGATGATAAAAACGTGATTGTAGAACTTCGTGCCGGAACAGGTGGTGATGAAGCTGCGATTTTCGTGGAAGATGTATACAGAGCGTATGCCATGTTTTTTAAAACTAAAGGCTGGAAGCACGAAATAACAGACTCTAGCGAAGCTGCAAAAGGGTATAAAGAATTAATTATCAAAATTGAAGGTGACGGCGTGTACGGAATCATGAAATTCGAATCAGGAGTTCACCGTGTACAGCGTGTTCCTGAAACAGAATCTCAAGGTAGAGTACACACATCGGCAATTACGGTTGCTGTTTTACCGGAAGCTGAAGAAATTGATTTTGAATTAAATCCAGCAGATATCGAAATGCAGACTTCACGTTCAGGTGGAGCGGGTGGACAAAATGTTAACAAGGTTGAAACCAAAGTACAGTTGACGCACAAACCTTCAGGAATGGTGGTCGTTTGTCAGCAGGCTCGTTCTCAGTTGGCTAACAGAGAGTTGGCAATGGAAATGCTTCGTACCAAATTATACGATATCGAAGTTCAGAAATCTGTGGGAGATATCGCGGCACAGCGTAAATCGATGGTTTCTACCGGTGACCGTTCTGCAAAAATCAAAACGTACAATTATCCTCAGGGAAGAGTTACTGACCACAGAATTAACAAATCAATGTATAACCTTGATGCGTATATGAATGGTGACATCGGAGAAATGATCGATGCCGTAATCATGGCAGAAAATGCAGAGAAAATGAAAGGTGAAGAGGAGAATTATTAAGAATTACAAAATATACAAAACAAGCCTCTGATTTTTCAGAGGCTTTCCTTTTTCAAATAATTAAATCAGAAAGTATACTCACTAAAATATTTATAATGAAAAATTACAGAATTTTTTTATTGCTATTCTTTATAATGCTAGGACAGCAGCTTGTCGCTCAAACGGAAGTGAAAAAGCCGAGCGAAGTATTTAACATGTATTTTGAAACCTTTGTTAACAATGATGATATTGCTTTAGATAAGCTGAATGATTATTTAAGACCAACAGTAGAAGGTCAGAATGCTTATCAAGTAAATTTTAAGGAGACTTCAGAAGAAATGTTGAGCTCTACTGTGGAGAATTTCCTTTCGGCTTTTTCTAAAACTACTGCTTCTGCTTGTAAAAAAGAAGCAAAAGACTATTTTACAGCTATGTTCGAGAATTTTAAAATCGCTAAGCTGACGATTAAAAATGTAAATGTTGTTCCTAACGAATATATTGAAAATGAAAAAATCGCCGAAATAAAGTATATCGTTAGTTTTAAAGTGCCTTCAAAACTAATGACAGGACCTGCAGGTGATCCTCAAAAAGTAAAAGCTGAAGAATTAAAAAAATATCTGGTACTGGCTGTTCAGGATTTTAAGAATGCAGATAAAACAGTGCAAATTGAACAGGAGTTTAGCTTGTATGAACTTAAACAGGATAATAAAATATATTATTGGAACGGAAGCCCCGATCAAATTGTTTCTACCCTTACTGATTTCTATTTGGAAAGTTTCGGATCAAATGAATAAATTGATTCGTTCATAATAGATTATATCATAAAAGTTCCATTTTTATTGGAACTTTTTTTATTCCCACAACTTTACGTATTTTTGGTCAAACCCTTCATCATGAATTTTAAACCTATCTTATTAACGGCTGGAGTTTTGTTTTCAGCAACTTTTTATTCTCAGAAAATGAATTATCCTAAAGCAGTAAAAGGAAATCAGACCGATACTTATTTTGGAACTGCCGTTGCAGATCCATACAGAGATTTAGAAAATGACTCCGAACCTACGAAGAAATGGGTCGATGAAGAAGTCGCCTACAGTCAGAATTATCTTTCTAAAATTCCTTTCAGAGAGCAAATTAAAAAGCAATTAACAGACATTTGGAATTACGAAAAAATTGGTGCACCGTTCAAAGAAGGAGATTATACGTATTATTATAAAAATAATGGACTTCAGGCGCAATCTGTGTTGTACAGAACCGATAACAAAACTAAAACGACAGAAGTATTTTTAGATCCAAATAAATTTTCAGAAAAAGGAACAACTTCGCTTTCAAGTTTGTCTTTCAACAAAAAAGGAAATCTAGCGGCATACGCAATTTCAGAAGGTGGAAGCGACTGGAATAAAATCATCATTCTCGACGCTATTACCAAAAAACAAATCGACGAAACCATCGTTGATGTAAAATTCAGTGGAATTTCCTGGCAAGGCGATGAAGGTTTCTACTATTCAAGCTACGATAAGCCGAAAGAAGGAACTGTACTTTCTGGGATGACAGATAAGCACAAAGTTTTCTTCCACAAATTAGGCACAAAACAATCTGAAGATCAGTTGATTTTCGGGGGAGATAAAACTCCGAGAAGATATTTGGGAGCAGGCGTTTCCGAAGACCAAAGATATTTAATCATTTCCGCAGCAAACGCAACCAACGGAAACGAATTATACATTAAAGATTTAAAGAAAGGCGGTGACTTTGTTCAAATCAATAAAGGTTTCGATATCAATGTAAATTTGGTCGATACAGAAGGCGATCAACTTTTCATTTTTACAGATAAAGATGCTCCCAACATGCGTTTGGTAAAAACAACCATCCAAAATCCGTCTCCAGAAACATGGAAAGATGTTATCCCTGAAACAGAAAATGTGCTAGGAATCTCTTCTGGTGGTGGATATTTCTTCGCAACATATATGGTTGATGCAATTGATAAAGTAAAACAGTTTGACAAAACCGGAAAACTGATCAGAGAAATATCTTTGCCTGGAAAAGGTAATGTTGGCGGATTTGGCGGTAAAGAAAAAGAGAAGGAAATGTACTATTCTTTCAGCAATTATATTACGCCGGGAACAACTTATAAATTCAATGCAGATACCGGAAAATCTGAGGTATATCAAAAACCAAAAGTAAAATTCAATCCTGAAGATTATGTTTCTGAACAAGTATTTTACACATCAAAAGACGGTACAAAAGTTCCGATGATGATTAACTATAAAAAAGGAACAAAGCTGAACGGAAAAAACCCTACGATGTTGTATTCTTACGGAGGTTTCAACATCAGTTTACAGCCATCGTTTTCAGTAGTTAATGCCATCTGGATGGAAAATGGTGGAATTTATGCAGTTCCAAACATTCGTGGTGGTGGTGAATATGGTAAAAAATGGCACGACGCAGGAACTAAAATGGATAAGAAAAATGTATTTGAAGATTTCATAGCGGCTGGAGAATATTTGCAAAGCAAAGGCTACACTTCAAAAGAATACATGGCACTTTCAGGAAGATCAAACGGTGGACTTTTGGTTGGTGCAACCATGACGATGCGTCCGGATTTGGCTAAAGTTGCTTTCCCGGGAGTTGGTGTTTTAGATATGCTGAGGTACAATAAATTTACTGCCGGAGCAGGTTGGTCTTACGATTACGGAACTGCAGAAGACAACAAAGAAATGTTTGATTATCTGAAATCATATTCTCCGGTTCACAATGTAAAAGCAGGAACTTGCTATCCTTCAACGATGATTATCACAAGCGATCATGATGACAGAGTGGTTCCGGCGCACTCATTTAAATTCGGCGCAGAATTGCAGGACAAACAGAAATGTGCAAACCCAATATTGGTAAGAATTGAAAAGAATGCAGGTCATGGTGCAGGAAGAGCGACCGATCAGGTAATCAGCGAAAATACAGATTTGATTTCTTTTGCTTTGTATGAAATGGGAATTAAAAAGCTTGGAAAATAATTAAAAATTATAGAATTAAAGGGCGACTTTGCAGCATTGCAACGTCGCTTTTTTATATGAAAATTAGGACAGATTTGTTACCGCAAAAATGCTTATTTTTAAAATCTTAAATCAGAACTCATGAGAAGGGAAATTCAAAATAAAAATCCCCAATTTACAATATCAGAAAAGCAAACTGAAATCTACCCATTTGAAAAAGATGGATTAGAACTAAAATCATCATACACAAGACAAGACGTAAAAGATGATTCTCTTACTAAGACTTCTCCGGGAATTACACCATTTTTACGAGGTCCATACTCAACGATGTATGTTCAAAAACCTTGGACGGTTCGTCAATATGCAGGATTTTCAACTGCTGAAGAATCCAACGCCTTTTACAGAAGAAACTTAGCGGCAGGGCAAAAAGGACTTTCAGTTGCATTCGATTTGGCGACTCACAGAGGGTATGATTCCGATCATGCAAGAGTTGTTGGTGATGTCGGGAAAGCTGGTGTTGCGATTGATTCTGTTGAGGATATGAAAATTTTGTTTAATGAAATTCCGTTAGATGAAATCTCAGTTTCCATGACGATGAATGGAGCAGTTTTGCCGATTCTTTCCTTTTATATTGTCGCTGCAGAAGAACAGGGCGTTTCTCAGGATAAACTTTCAGGAACCATTCAGAATGATATTTTGAAGGAATTTATGGTGCGTAATACATACATTTATCCGCCAACACCTTCGATGAAAATCATTGCTGATATTTTTGAATATACTTCTAAAAATATTCCGAAATTCAACTCCATCTCAATTTCTGGATATCATATGCAGGAAGCAGGTGCTACGCCGGTTTTGGAAATGGCTTACACTTTAGCTGACGGTTTAGAATATGTAAGAACCGGAATAAAAGCTGGAATGAACGTTGATGATTTTGCCCCAAGACTGTCTTTTTTCTGGGCAATCGGGATGAATCATTTCATGGAAATTGCTAAGATGCGTGCTGCGAGATATATCTGGGCGACATTATTGAAACAATTTAATCCTCAAAATCCTAAGTCTTTAGCATTAAGAACGCATTCTCAAACTTCAGGTTGGTCTCTAACAGAACAAGAACCTTTTAACAATATCACAAGAACTGCCATAGAAGCTTTATCTTCATCTTTAGGCGGAACTCAGTCGTTGCATACGAATGCTTTGGACGAAGCGATTGCGCTTCCAACAGATTATTCAGCGAAAATTGCAAGGAATACACAAATTATTCTACAACAAGAAAGTGGAATTTGCGATGTCGTAGACCCGATGGGTGGAAGCAATTTAGTGGAAGCATTAACTCAGCAAATGATCGAGGAAGCTATGAAATTCATCGATGAGGTTGAAAAGGAAGGCGGAATGACCAAAGCCATTGAAGCCGGCATTCCTAAAATGAGAATTGAGGAAGCTTCTGCAATAAAACAAGCAAAAATCGATAGTGGCGAAGAATTTATCATCGGTGTCAACTCTTTTAAATCAAATTTAAAACAGATGCAATTGGAGATTTTAGATATTGATAACACAGAAGTTCGCAGAAAACAAATTGAAAGACTTGAATCCATTAAATTAAGCAGAAATTCTGAAGCGGTTGAAGAAATTTTAAATGAAATCCGTGAATCTGCAAAAACAGGAAGTGGAAATCTTCTGGCATTATGTATCGAAGCAGCCCGCAGAAGGGTTACTTTGGGCGAAATGAGTGATGCCATGGAAGAAACTTTCGGACGTTATAAAGCCAACATCAGAACCATACAAGGAGTTTACGCTATGAACGCAGGTAAAAACGAATACTTTGGTCAGGCGCTTCTGCTTACCCAAAAATTTGAAGAAGAAGAAGGTCGCCGCCCAAGAATTATGGTGGCAAAAATGGGACAGGATGGTCACGACCGTGGTGCAAAAGTGGTCGCAACTGCCTTTGCTGATATGGGATTTGACGTGGATGTTGCACCGTTATTCCAGACTCCGGAAGAAGTTGCAAAACAGGCTGTAGAAAATGATATTCATATTTTGGGTGTATCTTCTTTGGCTGCTGGTCACAAAACTTTAGTTCCACAAGTCGTTGAAGAACTGAAAAAACTCGGTGCTGAAGATATTACGATTGTTGTTGGCGGCGTAATTCCACAACAAGATTATGAATTTTTATATGCGAACGGAGCAGATTTTATTTTCGGTCCTGGTACAAATCTTCCAAAATGTGCGGTAGATATTTTGAATCGATTTTTAGCATAGTGAATATCTTATTAGAAAAATCAAAATTTACAAGATTAATTCAATCACACAGAGGGTTTGACACCTTTAGATATGATTGTTGCGTTGATTGGGCTATTGAACTTTTACAAAAAGGAATAATAACAGATAATGTTGAGATGCTTGCTTCATTTTCTAAACCGGTTAATTATTGGGAGATTAAGCACTATGTAGGAAATGTTCTGAAAGAATTTAATCTTGAAGAATTTGAAGGGAAGAAAGCGCTCGCAAGTAGAGCATACTTCTATATTTGGAGTATTTTGAATAATGAAGGAATTATACTTCATCATCTTCGCACTCTTTGTCAAATGTGTATTGATGATGATTATGAAGAAAGTATTTATCCTTTTTATCTATTAAAATATTCTTGGGAAGATTTAGAAGAACTGGGAATGAGCTGTCATTACCCAAATGTGACGTTCAATAATTTTTTTGAAGCTGTCTTAAATGAGGCAAATATTTGGATAAAAAATTTTGAAGAACTCAAATAATTTATTCAGGAACATATTTTAACATTTCTTAAGCCATTACTTGCATAGCCTTTGTACTGTAGACCATAACCAAAAAATAAAATATTATGGCTTATACAGTAATTTCAGTATTTCCGGCAGGTGTAGACACAGAGGAAATCAAAGCAGAATTAAAAAATCAGGGATTTAACGAAGCAGATATTATTGTTTCTACCTCTAAATTAGACGACGATTCATCGGTTGATAATTATCAGGATGACGAAAAAACAAAAAGTTTCTGGGATCATGTTTTTGTAAATGATAACGAGATTTTAGCGGCTTACAGTAAAGAAAGTATTGGCAAAATCAATCTAGTGGTCTACACTTCTAATCTTACCGAGGCGCAAAACGCAAAAAAAGTATTAGATCAGTTTGGAGCATTAAAGATTTATAATAAACCTTCTGTTAGTCAGAGTGATTCTGAAGAAACTGCAGGGCTACCGGAAGATGTTTACAACGGCATCATTGCAAAAGCAAAACATGATGTTTACTTTTTAGACAATGAAAGAGTTTCTACAACGACCAGCAAAGGTATGGGAGATACTATGGATGGTTTGGGTTCGAAAGATTAAAACATATTCACAACCAATAAAGAAAATGACCGCCAATTTTGACGGTCATTTTTTATTTAGATTTTCCATGACTTAATGAGCCAGCGGTAAATCAATTCTTTTACGAAAAAATAAACCAATACCGGAATGATGATGATCACAGACCAAAGGAATGGATTGATGTATGGCGATAATAATCCGTTTGAAACTGCTGAGGTAGAAGCAAAATACTGTCCTGCAGCAATAAGAATCAAACTTAAAATCAACACAATCACCAAATGAATGCTAAAACGTCTGCTGATGTCATTCACCATTTTCCTTGGTGAATATCCCAAACTGTTTTTGATGGAAACCTCTTCCTGTTTTTCTAAAAACTGAATTTTAATAAAACTCACAATAATGTAAAGGCACAATGCAAAAATGAAAATTCCTAGCACGGCAATAGCTTTTAAAACTAAAAATAATTTAGACTTTATCTTTGCAGAACGCAGACTTTCCTGATTAGATTCGTAGCCGTTTTCTTTCATTTTAGAAATCAACTTTTCATCCCCTGAATCTGCTACCTGCACCAAAACCCTGTTAAAAATCTTTGGTTGTGCAGCAAGTTCTGGTTTTGTAGCTAAATTTAAAGAATCCAGAAACTTTTTAGGAATTAAAACTGAATGTATTCTGTCTGAAAGTCCGATGAGTTTTCCTTTATACGTTTTATTTTCTTTATTGACCGTAATGTTCAGATTGATTTCTATTTTCTTTGCAAAATCTTCTGAAATCTGTGGCAGACCTTGGTTGAGAGCAAATCCGTAATTATAAAGATTCAAATATTCCCGTGAAATAATAATTGGAATTTCGTTACCCTTCACTTTAAACTCCTCCTCAGTTACAGGAACATCGATAGCTTTCAAATCGACACTTTCGAAATACAAATCTGTGTAGAAAGGAATAAAATCACCGCCGTTTGCCGAAGCTTTAAATTCGTTGGCAGAAAAGGGATACACGTTTTTTATCTCAGTCCATTTCTTAAGTTGGGCGACATCATTTTCGTTAAAACCAAGCAACTCTTTCCTTCCGATATTGTCGGGAGTCATTTTTTTGCTGAATGTCAGCCAGTAATTTCCCTCACTGCTTTTGCTCCCGAAAAGTTTGTTGGCATTTTCGTAAAGCTGCAGACAAGACAATACCAAAATAAAGGCAATGAAAAGTCCGGCGTAAAGGATGATTGAATTAAAAAATTTCTTCATAATATTAGAGATGAAGAAGTTGATATTGATGCTCAAACTGAAATTTATTCAGCTCAAAAAAGATGACTGAACTTCCGCTTTGTTTTGAAACTTCGTCAATCAAGTGGAAAGCAATCTGCTTATTGTTGACATCCAAATGACTGAAACATTCATCATAAATCAAAAAATTCGTAGGATTAATCAAGCTTCTTACGATGGCACTTCTTTGACGCTCGCCGTACGAACAGTTTTCGGCCTTTTTATTCAAGAGATTTTCAATTCCCAATCTTTGAGCATATTCTTCCATTTTGGGAATATATTTTTTTCGGTCTTCATTAAAAACTCTAAGCAGAATATTCTCAGAAATGGTCAGGTTTTTAATCAAACGAACATCTTGAAAAAGAAGACTTACCCCATTTTTTCTATTGCTGACAATCTTTTCAAGATGTAAATCTTTTACAACTTGCTGGTCATATTTGATGTTTCCCTCATACTGAAAATGAGTTCCCAGAATAGCTGTTGCCAAAGTAGATTTCCCACTCCCTGAAGGCGCTACAATCAGGTGTTTGTCACCTTTGCTGAAACGGATGTTTTTCTTCCAGATTTCAGATTGTTCAACGTTTCGGGGAGTGAAATATTTTGGGGAAATATTTTCTAAGCTAATATTATCCATTCATGATTAAATAATAAAGTGCATTCTCATCTTTCTTATCTAAAGTGAAAACCGTTTTAGAAACCATATCTCCGTTATCTTCTTTAGATTCGTTCACTACATCGATGATTTTCACAGAGCTGTTTTCTTTATTGCTGTTGTAATCTTTACCATCAGACCAAGAATATGCAGTGATTCCGGACTTTTTATTAAGCTTAGAATTTTTGCTTTCTTTTTTACCTTTAAACTGATAAATTGCTTTATTGTCTTCAGAGAAAATTACCTGATTGTCACCAATCACATACTTTTTACCTTCTCCTAATGGACCTTGTAGAAATGTCGTAAGCTGAGCTTTATTTTTCGGATTGAAACCTAATACAAAAGCATTGTTTGAACGGTAATAATCCATAGAATCTGCCGGTTGCTTAAATTCCACAAAAGCATAATCACCTGTAAATGTTGAAGTAATATCTTCTAATGTCTTGTTTGTTGATGCTAAATAATGATTTATAGTTGCCTCAAAACCAGCTTCTTTAATCAGATATTTCATAAAGTCTAAACTGAAAAATCCTAAAGAAAAAGATTTAGCTTGATCAAGGTCAACATTTTTCACCAAATCATAATTGATACTGTTTTTATCGTAATATTTTTCAACAATCTTTTTCATGTCGCTGTTGAAAAACGTTTTGGTATCCATTTCAGATTTCCCTTTGTCAAAATTAAAATCAAAACCAATTCCTGAATCTTTGATTAGCTTATTTACAGCAAGAGTTTCTATGTAACCTTTCGATGCAAAACTCGCAACAGAAGCAATATTCATCCATCCGCTGATGTCTTTATCGCTTACCAAAGATTTGTTAACCTGATCTTTTATTGCCGAATTAGCAGTTCCTTTTCTTCCCCAGAAATCTGTGAAATACTTTTCGTTCAGTTTAGAAACATTCTCCATATCTGAAGAATATGAGTTGTAAGGATTTCTGTATGAATAATCGCTCGACACAACGGCCATTTTTCCTTTTATGCTTCCCGTCAGTTTGCTGTCAACGTAGATGTAATCTTTTTTGTCGATCGTTACTTTAGTTTTCGTAAGATCAGACATACTTTTTTGAAATTTTGCTTTATCATCAATCCAGAAAAAAGCTTTGATGTCTGGATCGTAAGTAGATTTTCCAGGGTCTGCAATAAAATAAAGAGGTTGGTCAATGTCAATTCCCGATTCTTTCGGTTTGTTGACCAATTGCAGGAAAAATTTCTCATCGTTATTCAGATCTTTCTTCTCTTTCAGTATCTTTTCCACCGGAATTTTATCCGAAATTTTATTCAGATTTACACGTGAAAGCCCGAGAGTAGCGTCGGTCGTATACGTCAGTATATCATTGTTGTTGCCAGAACTGCAAGAGAATAATACTGCAAATGCAAATACATAGAATAAGTTTCTTATTAAATTTTTTCTCATAATTTTTTGTTTAAAAAACAAATATACTAATTTGCAGTTCACGACAATGAAATTTCATTTAAATGAGAGTTATTTAAGTCAAAAACTTCAAAAAAGAAAAAAATAATTTTGAGTTTCAGAAAAATTTATATCTTTGCATCTGAAAATCAAGTTCAACCAATAAAAAAACAACGAAGCAATGTTCAAATACAATCTATATACGTCAGTAGGATTGCCTTTTGCAAAGGCGAGGCTTCGTGGTTTGGTACCTTCTTAGAATAACAGTATAATGAAATATCAAAACCCGAAGTCGAAAGATTTCGGGTTTTTTATTGCGCAATATTTCAAACTCAAAACAGTTTCCCCGAAATCAATTTTTTAGGAGCTTAATCCCGCTGTTCACTGTATCTTTTTTCGCCAAAGCTTTTTTCAAGCCAAAGCAAAAAAAGGATGCCGTTTCCATCGGGGCTAAAACAAACTCCTGCCATAAAACCTAACGGGTTTCAAAAAACCGTTAGGTTTACAAACACGATTGAACTAGAAATCTAGTTTAATAGAATTACTACTAAAATAATTTAGTAATGGGAAATGATAATCTTCTGTGTTTTCGATTAAGAAGTTTGAGAAGCAGAAAAAGAATAATAAAAACAGATTTAGAAAAACAGATTCGGAAGAAGTATAGACATAGTGAAGAACTATGGGATTTAAGACGGAATATTCCATTAGTTCCGTTGGAGACTCCTTATCAGAAGGGGTTTGTGAGGTTTTTTGTAGTAAGAGACGATGTGAAACGTTCCAAGTATGGAAATTTTTTCGAAGGAATTCTTAAAAAAATCAACACAAAAATGTATTCCCCAACCCGAAAATTCTTAAAAAGAAAAGAAAATACGGACGAAGAATTTATGTTGACAGAGAGCAAAAATTAGTTCAGCTGTCAGCTTATCAATGGAATGATCCTAAGTTGGGATTAACGGATGGTGAAAAACAATATTTTCGAAAAAAGAAATTTATAATCCTGTCAGAAAAAGCTATGACACTTATTACGAATTTATTGAAGTATGGAGATTTACCTTAAGAATAAGACCTTGCATGATTACTCATTATAAGCCATTAAATTCAGAATTGGAGAAAGAACACGATGAGTTAAAATCTTATTTGGATAGGTATAAAGTAGCGGGGATTATTCACAAAACTATTTACGGAAGATCTAATTCATGGAAAGATAGATACAAACGTGATCAGTTGAAAAACAGAAAATGCTTTCACTACAAAATGTCTGCAACTGAGATTGCAGAAAACTTAGAGGACATATTTGTCCTAAAATTTTAAAACAAAAACAATGGGAAATTTAAAACTAAAAGGAAAAGATATATTAAAATTAGGCTATCCAAACAACCAGAGCATCAACATCGCTTTGGAAGTGATGAAGAGGAATTTTGCAACCAAAAATATTCATTATGTAAAATCTCTTCTCAAGGAAATCCACCAAAATCCGGAGAACTTCGAGAAAGATTTAACCTTCGGACAAATCGCAGAAGCTTTACTTTCATCAAAGAAAACAGAAAAAAGAATGCTCAACACCAATCGGGCATCATTTCAGATTTTCGGAAACAACATTTCAGATGAAGCAAAAAATCAATTGTACACCGCATTGAAACTTCCAATTGCAATGCAGGGAGCTTTAATGCCAGATGCACACAGCGGTTACGGACTTCCAATCGGTGGAGTTCTCGCCGTAGAAAATGCCGTGATTCCATACGGAGTCGGGATGGATATTGGCTGCAGAATGAGCCTCAGTATTTTGGATACGCCAATTTCATATCTCGATGGCGCAAGAGACAAATATGAAAAAGCGCTTGCCGAACATACAAAATTCGGAATGTACGAAACACACAAATCTCACATCGAGCACGAAATTTTCGATAGAGATACTTTCAATATGATCCCGATTTTGAGAAGATTAAAAGGAAAAGCCATGAAGCAAATGGGAAGTTCCGGTGGCGGAAATCACTTTGTGGAATTCGGGGAAGTTGAAATTACGGAAGAAGACGAGCAAATCGGACTTCCGAAAGGAAAATACCTGGGAATTCTTTCGCACAGCGGTTCACGTGGATTGGGAGCAGAGATCGCTCAATATTATTCGAGAGTTGCGACCGAACAATGTCCGTTACCAAAAGAAGCGCAAAACTTCGCCTGGCTGGATCTTGACACACACCTCGGATTAGAATATTGGACAGCGATGAATCTCGCAGGAGATTATGCTTCTGCCTGTCACAACGATATTCACAGAAGATTGGTAAAAGCAGTCGGCGGAAGAGTAAAAGCCAGAATCGAAAACCATCACAATTTCGCATGGAAAGAAATCCACAACGGAAAGGAAGTGATTGTTCACCGAAAAGGTGCAACTCCGGCAAATGAAAACGAGTTGGGAATGATTCCAGGTTCGATGACCGCAAAAGGATTTATCGTTCGCGGAAAAGGAAATCCGGATTCGCTGAACTCGGCTTCACACGGAGCGGGAAGAGCTTTTTCGAGAGGCGAATGCAGAAACCGCTTCACCCAAAATGACATCAAGAAAGAATTAAAACTCAAAAATGTCACACTGATGGGCGGAAATGCCGAAGAAGCACCGATGGCGTACAAAGACATCAATGAAGTGATGAATGCACAAAGCGAATTGGTCGATATTCTGGGAACTTTTCAACCTCGAATTGTTAGGATGGATAAATAAAATGGTTGTTAGTTTTTGGTTGATGGTTGTTAGGATTTTTAACACCATCAACTGACAACTTTCAACAATTAACAAATTAAAAAACAATGGACAAAATAATACAAATCACCTCGGGAAGAGGACCTTTGGAATGTCAATGGATAGTTGCCAAAGTTCTGAAGGTTTTCCTTGAAGAGACAAAACAAAATAAAATCGATTACGAAATCATTCATCGAGAAAATGGCGATGAAAACCTGACTTTGAAATCTGCGACCTTACTTTTAAAAGGAAAAGAAGTCAACGAATTTTTAAAAACTTGGCTCGGAAGCATTCTTTGGATTGGGAAAAGCACCTACAGAAAATTTCATAAAAGAAGCAATTGGTTTATCGGGATTTTTGAACTAGAAGGTTTGGAGAAAATTGAATTTAATGAAAAAGAAATTCAGTTTCAGACGGCGAGAAGTCAAGGAAGTGGCGGACAAAACGTGAATAAAGTAGAAACCGCTGTTCGTGCAACCTATCCGAAAACCGGACAAAGTGTTTTCGTTCAGGATTCCCGTTCGCAATTGGAGAATAAGAAACTTGCCATCATCAGACTGAAAGAAAAAGTAATGGAATTTCATATTCAGCAATTGGAAAAACAGATGCAGGAAACGTGGAACAATCATTTGAATGTTCAAAGAGGAAACCCAATCCGAACATTTTCGGGAACCGATTTTAAAAAGAATCATCAGGAGAAATCTTTCAAAAAAGAAAGAAATCAACTGAAAAACGAATTAAAAAACTACAGAAATGACCTTAACTAAAAGTAAATATTATTTCGAAGCTCTGGATAATTATCCATACAGCTTGCCGGATTGTCTGGAAGCGTTGAATTATGCGCTTTCCTACGACCCTGAAGATGCAGATTCGCTTTGTCTGATGGGAAGAATCTACAGCGAGATGCTCAACGATTATGAAAAGGCAAAACTCTATTTCGAAGAAGCGATGCTATGCGATGTCACAAATCTCAATACGCCAAAATATTACATCAAGTGTCTTTTGGATAACGAAGATTTGCAGGAAGCAGAAAAATTGATTATTTATTCTTTAAAAATAAAAGGAATTGATAAAGCAACTTTATGGTTTTTCAGATCAATGCTTTCAGAAAAAAGAGGAAGTTTAACGAATGCTTTAAGGTTCTTAACTGAATCTGCAAAGTATTGTTTCTCGTCACAAAGTCTGGATGTAGTAAAAGATCGTAAGAAATTTATAAAGTCTAAGATGCCAAAGAAATCTAAAAACAAGAAGGAGACGAAATAAGTCTCCTTTTTTTGTAAATTTAAGGGATGAAAAACTATTTATTTTTGATTTTAATTTTGATGTTTTCTTGTGAAAAAAATTCGGCGAAAACGGAAGTTAAATCGAAAGACAAAACCTTAGATTTAAAATATGAAGTTTTGAATCAGTTGATTTCTGATGAACTTAAAGATGATAGTTTAATCGCTCTCAATGAAAAGTTCACTAGTAATTACGTTTATAATATCTCTTTGAAAAAGGTTTACCTGCAAAGTAAACGAAATAATGGTGAACCTCCTCCACCTCCAAATCTTGGAGTCGATTTAGAATATGATTCCATTTTTCTTCAAAAAGATTCTGCTTACTATTTCCAACAACAAAAAGAAATATCAAATTTTAAATTTAATAAAAACAGAATAAAACAAAATTTAGATTTTACTAATGATGATGAACTTTATAAAATAAGTCAAATCAAATCAGGAAATTTTTGGACTGAATTTGATAAACGTTATGAGAACAAATGCATAAGGACTTTTTCTGTTCCATTTTTTAATAAAAATAAAACGATGTGCATCCTTCAGTGTTCAATATCTTGTGGTCCATTGGATGGAGGTGGAAATACTTCTATTTATAAAAAAATAAAAGGAAAATGGATAAGAATAAAAACATTTGATACTTGGGTAAGTTAGTATCATGAAAATAAAATTTGACCTCAAAAAGCTTCATTTAAAAGAAACATTCTCCATTGCTTACGGAAATTACAACCATCGTGATGCATTGCTCATTGAATTATCTCATCAAAAATGTAATGGTTACGGCGAGTGTTTGGCGATTGATTATTATCAGATAAATCTTCAAAGTTTTGTTTTAAAATTGAAAGAAATTCAACAACAGATTGAAACTCAGAAAATCATTCATCCCAAAGAATTTTTTAAATTTTTATTAAGTTTAAATCTTCATCCTTTTTTACTTTCTGCTTTAGATTGCGCATATTGGGATTTATTTGGAAAACTGGAGAATAAAAGTTTTATTGAACTCAATCAACTTCCTTCTGAAAATTTAGTAGAAAGTTCAATTACCATTTCCGTCGCAGAAATAGACCAGCAGATTCAAAAAATTGAAAAAAGTAACTGGAATAAGTTTAAAGTAAAATGTAAAGGTTTAGATAAAAACCATGTCGAAAAGCTTTTAGCAATAGACAGAAATATCGCTTTAGATTCCAACGCAAGTTTTACGGATGATGACTGTATTTGGCTTCAGGAAAATGAGAATGTTCAGAAGTTTTCCTATTTGGAACAACCACGAGCGATCGACCATTATCAGGTGTTAAAAAAAGAAATCTTTGCCAATTGGATGGCAGACGAAGATTGCCAGAATATAGATTCGCTGAGTGAGCTCATACCTTATTATAAAAGCATCAATATAAAACTGATGAAGTGCGGCGGTTTGACTCCCGCTTTAGAAATGATTAAAAAAGCAAAAGAATTAGACTACAAAATCATGATCGGCTGCATGACAGAATCTACGGTTGGCGTTTCTGCTGGATGTCTTCTGGCCGGGCTTGTGGATTTTGCAGATTTAGACGGAGCGACCCTTATTTCCAATGATTATGCAACCGGAAATTTTGTAGAAAATGGCAAAATTAATCTTTCCGGAAAGCCAGGTTTGGGAGTGGAACTTATAAAAATTTAAAACAAAAAAGACTTTCCGAAGAAAGTCTACTTTTTATTTACTGAAATCAGATAGTCATAAACCATTTGGTGTTGCTCATCGGTTAGTTTGGCTTTTGGCGCCATTCTGCTTAGCGTTTTTATCCATCCCTGATTATCATGTTTCGCAGGATCCGGTAACTTATGACATTTATTGCAAGAGTTTTCGAAAACGGTCTGTCCTTGTGCTAACTGTTCAGATGAGGTGTATTTAGGTCCGGTTACAGCAACGCTTTTTGGTCCGCATGAAGCTAAAAAGGCTGAACCTAGAATGATACTTAAAACTACTTTTTTCATAATAATTTGTTTTTGGTGAAATTTTATCTTAACCTTACTTTTTCACTGAAACTACATAATCATAAACCCACTGATGCTGTTCGTCTGTCAGCTTTGCTTTTGGCGCCATAGAATTCATAATACCAACCCATTGCACAGAGGTGTATGCTGTAGGATCTGGTAAGCCATGACATCTTTTGCATGAATTTTCAAAGATTGTTTTTCCCTGAGCGATTTGTTCAGCAGTACTTGTTGCAGACTTTGGAGCTTCAGCAACCGGTGTAGATTTTGGTGTACAAGATGCCAATAAAACAGAAGCAAAAGCTGCAGCAAAAAATATATTTTTCATGAAGTTTATTTTTGATTAAAACAAAAGTAAGCAATTCTTGAAAGGCTTCGACGAATGGTATTTAATTTAGAAGCATTAAAATTAATAAGGTATTTACTCTAATTATGAGGGTTATTTTTATATTTTTGAATTACTTAAATGTAAGAGGCGCATCCCACTTTAAAAACTTAATGAATTAAATGAGATTTTCTACTGAAGACTTAATAGAAGGCATAAAATCAGGCAACAAACGTCTGATTGCAAAAGCTATTACCTTAGTCGAAAGTAAAAAGGCGGAACATCGTACTCAGGCGGAAGATTTATTGAAAAAAATTATGCCTCTTACCGGAAAATCAATCCGTGTGGGAATTACAGGCGTTCCGGGAGCGGGAAAATCTACGTTTATTGAAAATTTCGGAAGATTAGCTATTTCAAATGGTAAAAAAGTCGCTGTTTTAGCAATTGATCCAAGTTCGGCCATTAACAAAGGAAGTATTCTGGGTGATAAAACCAGAATGGAAGAATTGGCAAAGGAAGAAAATGCATTCATCCGACCTTCCCGAGTTCCGGATTTTTGGGTGGAGTTGCCAATACGACTTTCGAAACGATGATGATTTGCGAAGCCGCAGGTTATGATTATATTCTAATTGAAACCGTTGGAGTAGGTCAATCTGAAGTTTTGGTTGCAGATATTACCGATGTTTTTTTATTTTTAAAAATTATCGGTGGCGGAGACGAGCTTCAAGGAATCAAACGTGGAATTATGGAAATGGTTGATGTTATTTTCATTAACAAAGTGGAAGAAAGCAATCTTCAAAAAGCTAAAAATACAAGACTTGAACTGAAACGTGCTTTAGATTTTCTCCCATCGAAAGAAAAAGATTGGAAAGTTCCTGTTTTGCTGGGTTCTGCTTTGTATAATGAAGGTTTGCCAGATGTTTTTGAAAGAATCAATGAGTTTATCGATTTAAAAAAGAAGACTGAACGGTTTGACTTGGTGCGAAAAGAACAATCTGAAAAACGGTTTGAATATTGGGTTCAGGAATATATTTTAAATATGATGAAACGAGATGAATCGCTTGAAGAAGCCTATATTCAGCATAAAAAAAATGCTTCAGCGTTGGTTTCAAATCCAAGTACCGAAGCAAAATTATTTGTTGAAAAATTTCTTAAGAAAGACTAAAGCTTTTCTTTTTCTTTTGACATTTCATTTTCAGAAATATACCCATCATAGGAAATAGGTTGTCTGTCGTTGCTTCTGATTGATGTTAATGCTCTTCCGTTTTTATAAATTTCAATGTTGATATCAGAAACATTTCTCACGTCATTCGGTTTGATTTTGTAAACCCAATTTCCTTTTTTACTTTGAGTTTTTGTGACTGTATAATCTTTTGATGTAAATCTATAGCTTGTATCTGAAGATCCATATGTCGATGTAAAAGCTCTTCCGAAATAAGGAAGGGTAACTTCCATCACCCCTTTTTTGATTTCTATTCCGTAGTTGTTACCAGAGATTTGAAATGTACGAAGCTGAAGTGCATTTGGAATTGAATTGACGACATTGATCACATCATAATTCATAGGATTTGCTTTTTCAGCATGAAAAGTAAACTCGTCTGAACCTACTAAATTGTTTATTATTTGAGGGTCAACCTTTTGAGCAGAACAGCTTTGGAAAGTAAACACTAAAAGAAAAATCGAGATTATTTTGAGATATTTTTTCATGATACTATATTAATTAGTAAATTTAAATAGCAAAATCTATGCAAATCTATCCTCGATTTTATTTTTGGAATAGAAATTGTAAGGTTGAACTTATAATATGCACAGCAATGAAAATTAAACATCTTTTAGGAATAGGAGCAACAGCAGTAGCCGTTGTAGCTTGTACAACAAACCCGATTACAGGTCGATCATCTATACAAATTGCCAACAATTCTGAAATTGAAGCAATGGCATTACAACAATACAAACAAACGTTAACAGAATCTAAAATTGTCACGGGTTCTCAGGCACAAAGCGTAAAAAACGTGGGAAACAGAATTAAATCAGCTGCAGAAAAATATTATTCTAGTATTGGAAGGGGTGCAGACTTAGCAAATTACAAATGGGAATTTAATTTAATTCAGGATAAGCAGGTAAATGCTTGGTGTATGCCAGGAGGAAAAGTTGCTGTTTACACAGGAATTTTACCTATCACAAAAGATGAAACTGGATTAGCTGTTGTAATGGGTCACGAAGTATCGCACGCTTTGGCGGGTCATGGGAACGAGAGAATTTCTCAATCAATGATTGCTCAGGGTTTAGGAACGGCATCTGGTTTAGCTATCAAGAATGAAAAAACGGCTGCAATTTTCCAAAGTGTTTATCCGATTGGATCGCAGGTTGTTTTGTTAAAATATGGTAGAAATCAAGAGTCTGAGGCTGATAAAATGGGATTGTATCTGATGTCGATGGCAGGATATGACCCAAGACAGGCAATTCCTTTTTGGAACAGAATGGAAGCGTCTTCTTCAGGATCGAGACAGCCGGAATTTTTATCGACTCACCCAAGTCCGGGAACCAGAGTTTCTGGAATTCAGCAAGATTTACCAAAAGCATTAGAATATTATAAAGTTGCTGGAGGAAAGATTTAATTTAAATTTTCTCACTCATTATTAACCAACAAAACACAACGCATATGAAAGGTATTTCAATAACAGGACTTATACTTTTAGCAGTATCAGCATTACTCTTTTATCTCACAACAGATTTTACTGTTAATAAAATTGAGATTTCCCATGTAATGGGAGTAATGGCAGGAATTGGTATTGGTCTCATCATCGGTGGAATGATTGGTTATGTGAGCAAAGGTTCAGCGATTAAAGCAGAACAGCAAAGAAAAGAATTTAAGCAACTTCAGAAAGATAAAGAAGAATTAGAAAAACAAGCCGCCATCATCGCACAGCGTGAATCGGAACTTGAAAGGCAAAATAAAAATCCTCAAATTTAATTTGAGGATTTTTTATGACTATTTGTTTTATTTAAATTTAGAATTTATACCCTACACCTAATAAAAATAAACTTGATCTGTTATCGTAATCAATTTCTTGGTTTGAACCTGCAACATTGTTGATGAATTTTCTCTGATCTTTTGAGAATGCACCTTCATATCTTGCTGAAAGAATGATCTTTTTGATTTCACTTTGTACACCTAGTTGGTAACCTACTGTAAATTCTTTAGCATCCACTTTCTGTACGAAATTATCAAAATCATCACTTTTCGCTAAATTAAAACTTCCGACAGGTCCTGCGTAAGCACTCAAGAGATTTCCTAATACATTTACCCCAACCAAAACAGGAATATCTACTCTGCTGTTTTTAGCTTTAATAGTAGTTTGAGCTGAATTTACATCATTTTGTACAGTAACTTCATTGCTGAAATTGGTATAATAAATTTCCGGCATTAAGTATAAAGCAGTTGGTAAATCGATTTTTAAAGACAAACCAACATTGAAGCCGGTAATATTTTTTCCTTTTTGTTCCACAGTATTTGAGGCTGCAGTTTTGAAATTTTTCCAAGAAGCAGAGCTTGTTGGGATTGCTACATTAGCTTTGGCTGCCAACGAAATCTGCGCTGAAGCAAAAACTGAAAAGCCTATCAATGCGGCACTAATTAATTTTTTCATTGTCGTCTATTTTTGTAATAGTATTTTCAATTGTTTTATTATTCTCCAAAAGATATTCTCTCAATTCCTTGAATAATTCTGATGAATAAACGAAATCTATCAGATTTTTATTGCCTGCGGTAATCAGGATATCTTTATTACCTTCCCATTCTTTTATTCCCAATCTTAGATACACAATTTTTTCCCCGATTGTCATCACCGAGTTCATATCATGGGTATTGATGATGGTTGTGGTATTGTATTCTTTGGTGATTTCAAGTAATAAATCGTCAATTACATTAGATGTGTAAGGGTCTAGCCCAGAATTGGGTTCATCACAAAAAGATATTTCGGGTGGTTTACAATGGCTCTTGCAATCGCTACACGTTTCTGCATACCTCCGGATATTTCTGACGGAAACTTTCTGTTGGCCTTGTCTAAATGAACTCTTCCGATTACCTCAAAAACCCTTCTTTTCTTTTCTCTGAAAGTAAGATTAGTAAACATGTCTAAAGGAAACATGATGTTTTCTTCCACAGTCAATGAATCAAACAATGCACTTCCCTGAAATAATGTTCCTATTTCAGATCGTAATTGCTGTTTTTCTTCACGATTCATCACATTGATATCTCTACCGTCAAACAAAATTTCTCCTGATGAGGGCTGATAAACATTCAATAAACTTTTTAAGAAAACGGTTTTACCAGATCCACTTTGTCCGATAATCAGGTTTGTTTTTCCTTTTTCGAAATTGGTTGAAATTCCTTTAAGCACTTCAACATCACCAAAACTCTTTTTAAGATTTTTTACCTCAATCATCAGCTTAATATTAATTGTGTTAAAATTAATTCGGAAATAATGATGAAAACCATTGTCCAAACCACAGCTTGCGTACTTGCTCTACCTACTTCCAATGAACCACCGTTTACAAAATATCCAAAATAAGAAGGAACCGTAGCTATCACAAATGCGAATACAATTGTTTTTGCAAATGCATAATAGATGAAAAGATTAGGCATATACATCTGGATACCGGTGATATAATCTGCAGTTGTCCAGTTCCCTGTCAGCATTCCTGCAATATAACCGCCACCAATACCGAAAACGATACTTAGTGCAATCAGAATAGGATTGAAAATAAGGCAAGCTATGATTTTTGGTAAGATTAAGAAGTTGGGAGAATTTACACCCATAATATCTAATGCATCTATCTGCTCAGAAACACGCATAGTACCAATCGTAGAGGCTATATATGAACCTACTTTTCCTGCAAGGATCAAACTAATAATCGTAGGTGCAAATTCAAGAACTAAAACTGCTTTTGTTGCATATCCTACAAATGACGTTGGAATCGGAAATGAAGAGGCATCAAAATTATTAAACATCTGGATGGCAACAACAGCACCCACAAATATGGATGTGAAAATAACCAACCCGAACGAGTTAACACCCAAATCATTGATCTCTCTCATAAACAACTTCCAAAAAACTCTCATTTTCTGAGGTTTTTGAAGAGATTTACCGATAAGAATCATGTATTCTCCTATGGCTGTAAAAAACTTTTTTAACATTCTGCTAAATTAGACTATTTTATTTATTTACTTGGCGTTTTTATCGCCTCCTACTACCAGTACAATGGTTTTTAAAATGATCACCAGATCAAGTACAAAACTCCAGTTTCTTACGTAAAAAGCATCGGCAAGTATTCTTTTATTCATCTCCACTTCTACGTTTCCGGAGTCTCCGCGGAAACCGCTTACCTGTGCTAAACCTGTAATTCCTGGATTTGCTAAACTTCTCAGTGTGTATCTTCCTATTTTCGGCTTATAATAATTGTCAACTGCTAACATGTGAGGTCTTGGGCCAACAATAGACATTTCGCCTTTTAAAACATTAATAAACTGAGGCATTTCGTCTAAACTCGTCTTTCTTAAAAACCTTCCGATTTTTGTAATTCTCGAGTCATTATCACTGGTAGTTTTTGTAGTAGATTCATCGTTAACAATCATTGTTCTGAATTTAATACAATTAAAAACCTCTTCATGAAAGCCGTATCTTTTTGAACAAAAAAAATAGGACCTTTTGAGTTTCTTTTAATTAAAATAGAAATTATTGGAAACAACCATGAACAAATCAAAACTAAGACCAATGTAGAAAACACAATGTCAAATGTTCTTTTTAGAAAGAAATTTGAATAATAATCTAAAGGATATTTTGCCTGATTTAAAACAGGTTGTGTTTCAATATATCCCAAATCATAATAGAAAAAGTTGCTTTTTGAAATATTGGGAACCAGCGATACGTGAACTTTGTGCTCTTCAGCTAATTTAAATAATCTCTTCTCTAATTCTTTGTCAAGAGCACTATCTGTTGGAATGAAAAGTGTATGAATTCCGTTGGTTTTCCAGAATTCGATTAATTCATTAAAAGAAAGATTAGAAGAATTGTAACTGAAAATTTTGTATCCGTAGTCCTTTCTGCCTTTCAAAATGTCTTTTAAAACATCAGTCGAGCCGTTTTCACCCAAAAACATAATGTTTCTATGGTTGATACCAATTGAACGTAAATACTTTATAATGAAAAATATTATTGATCTTAAAAGAAAATAAAGAAAAATAAATATAAAGTAAGCCAGTAAATGTCAGAATTAAAAAAAAGATTGTTGCTGACCTTGCCAATCAATAAAATTCCTATAGTAAAGATCACAAAATGACTGAATAATCGCTCAAGAAACAAAGTATAAGTAAGGTTTCTGGGGATATTATAAATTCTTGTTCTGCCACTCAAAAGCATCCAGAATAAGAATAATAATGCCAGAGAAAAACTGTTTTGATACCATGTTTCTTCGTGATGTCTCAAACCCTCATTTCGGCTTATAAAAAAGAATATAAACACAGATGCAATAACCGAAAGGTCAAGCAAGACAATAATCGATTTTAGATATCTAGAGTATCGAATTCTTTGCATCTAATGATATTTAGGATACGGAAAGCTAATTTATGGATTTTTTATGGGATATTCAGATATTTATGTGTCTGAACCGATGCCTGCCAACGTGGATTGGCAAGAATAAAGTCGGTGATTTTAGGATAAATTTCCTCACGTTTACTCCATTCGCTTTGCAAATATAGTTTACAGTTTTCCGAAACTTTTGTAGCCTGTTCTTCAGCGAATTTTAAATCATTATTATTAAAAACAATGACTTTCAGTTCGTGAGCCTTTTGATAAATTTCTTCTTTCGGCAATCCTGTTTTCTTTGGTGAAAGGGTAATCCAGTCCAATTGTCCGCTCATCGGATAAGCTCCGGAGGTTTCAATGTGAACGGTACATCCTAGTTCCTTTAACTTTCCTGTCAAAATATCTAAATTCCACATCAAAGGTTCGCCACCTGTTAAAACTACAATTTTACAATATTTTGCGGCCGTTTCTGCAATTTCCTCAGCATTCATTAAAGGGTGAAGTGTTGGATCCCAACTTTCTTTCACGTCACACCAATGACAGCCGACATCGCAACCACCCAACCTTATAAAATAAGCTGCTTTTCCGGTATGAGCACCTTCTCCCTGAATAGTGTAAAAATGCTCCATCACCGGGAGCATTTTACCTTCTTTTAATAATATATCTTCTACTAAATCCATTTCAAATTAGTCGTTATAGACTGAAGTTTTGTAGGCAATGATGGTGTTTTTCATCAACATTGCTCTTGTCATGGGACCCACTCCTCCGGGAACAGGCGTAATCCAGCTTGCTTTTGCTGCACAACTGTCGAAATCAACATCACCTGCCAAATAGTATCCTTTTGGAGAGTCGTCGTCTACTCTTGTAATACCTACATCAACGATTACTGCTCCGTCTTTGATCATTTCACCTTTTAAGAAGTGAGGATCGCCTAAAGCTGTAATGACGATGTCTGCTTTTTTTGTATATTCTTCAATATCTTTTGTGTAAGAATGCGTAAGGGTAACCGTAGAATTTCCAGGGAAATCTTTTCTTCCCATCAAGATACTCATGGGTCTTCCTACAATCTTGCTTCTTCCAATAATGACACAGTCTTTACCTTTTGTTTCGATATTGTATCTTTCCAATAATGTTAAAATCCCGAAAGGCGTTGCAGGTAAGAAAGTATCCATTTCCAAAGCCATTTTCCCGAAATTTGTAGGGTGGAAGCCGTCAACATCTTTTCTTGGATCGATTGCGTTGATGATTTTCTCCTGATCAACCTGGTCGGGTAAAGGTAACTGAACAATAAAACCGTCTACAGATTTATCTTTATTGAGTTCCTCGATTTTTTCCAATAATTCAGACTCAGAAACTGTGCTTGAAAATTTGATTAAGCTTGATTGAAAACCAACTTCTTCACAATCTTTTACTTTAGCATTTACATAAGCCTTGCTCGCTCCGTTGTTTCCTACAAGAATTGCTACCAAATGCGGGGCTCTTCTTTTGCTCGCAAGGATTTTATCAACTTCAACCTTGATCTCTGCTTTTATTTCTTTGGATACTTTTAATCCGTCAAGAATTTCTGCCATTTTACTTTTATTAGATTTTTACTTATTTCCTTTATAATAATTAATCAACCCATTTGTTGAAGAATCATGAGAGCCAATTGCCTCATTATTTTCAAGTTCCGGCAAGATTTTGTTTGCTAAAACTTTTCCTAATTCTACTCCAAACTGGTCAAAACTGAAAATATTCCAGATTACACCTTGTACAAAAATTTTATGTTCATACATTGCAATCAATTGTCCTAGTGAAAATGGAGTTAATTCCTTGAACATGATCGAGTTAGTAGGGGTGTTTCCTTGGAAGATTTTATAATTTAACAAGAAATCGATTTCTTCATCAGACTTTCCTGAAGCTTTTAATTCTGCCTCGACTTCTTCTTCCGTTTTTCCGAAGGCAAGTGCCTCAGTCTGAGCGAAAAAGTTAGCTAAAAGTTTATCCTGATGATCAGAAACTTTGTTTGGGCTTTTTGCATACGCAATAAAATCAGCAGGAATCAATTCTGTTCCCTGGTGAATCAATTGATAGAAAGCGTGTTGTCCGTTTGTTCCCGGCTCTCCCCAAATGATTGGCCCGGTTTCATATTCTACAAATTCACCGTTTCTATCAACACATTTTCCATTACTTTCCATATCTCCTTGTTGAAGATACGCTGCAAATCTGTCTAAATATTGAGAGTAAGGAAGAATTGCATACGTTGTTGCCGCATAAAAATTACGGTACCAAATTCCTAAAAGCCCCATCAAAACAGGAATGTTTTCAGAAAAATCTGCGGTCTGGAAATGTTGATCGCTATCAGAAGCTCCTTTTAATAATTGTTCGAAGTTTTCATATCCAACTGAAAGAACAATGCTTAAGCCAATCGCGCTCCAAAGTGAATATCTTCCGCCAACCCAATCCCAGAATTCGAAGATGTTTTCTTCTGCGATTCCAAAGTCTTTAACAGCTTGAACATTAGTTGATAAAGCCACAAAGTGTTTTGCTACATCTTCCTGTTTTCCAGCTTTTAAGAACCAATCTTTTGCCGAATTAGCATTTGTCATTGTCTCTTGTGTCGTAAACGTTTTAGAAGCAATGATAAATAAAGTGGTTTCAGGATTTAAATTCTTAACAACTTCTGCGATATGATTTCCGTCTACGTTGGAAACGAAATGAACGTCTAATCTTGTTTTGAAATGCTTCAAAGCTGAAACTACCATTACAGGTCCCAAATCTGAGCCTCCGATTCCTATATTCACAATATCTGTGATTTCTTTTCCGCTGAAACCTTTATGATTTCCTGAAATAACGTTTTCAGAAAAAGATTTCATATGATCCAAAACTCTTTTGATCTGAGGCTTGATATTTTCACCGTCAACCAAAATTTCCTTATCAGAAAAATCTCTTAATGCTGTATGCAAGACCGCTCTTCCTTCTGTTTCGTTGATTTTATCTCCTGAAAACATTTTAGAAATCGCATCTTTTAGCTGACATTCTTCTGCAAGATTTAATAATAATTCTTTTGTTCTTGTATCAATCAAGTTTTTAGAATAATCGAATAGAAAATTGCCTTTTTTGATAGAAAACTCTTCAAAACGGTTCGGATTGTATTGAAAAAGGCTTCTCAATTCAAAATCATTATTTCCGAAATGTTCGTCAAGTGATTTCCAGCTATTGGTTTGTGTAGGATTTATTTTTGATAACATATATTTCTTAAGGACTTAGATTATTAATTCTAGAAATTAATTTTGGATTAAAAATTTCTAAAAAGGGTATCATTAAATTTCTAATTTGCAAATTTAAGGAAAAATAAAACCTCAGATGAATTTGAGCGTTATAAATAACAATTTTTTAAAAAACAAACGCCAGATCAAGTCTGAGGTTTCATGGTTGTTATTTTTTGAATTATGAAATTATTCGTCTATTTCGTTCAGTATATTTTCGAGTTGTTTGGCACTTTTTCCATAGAAATATTTTGTCCATAAAACAATGCCTGCTACAACTGCCATAGTTCCTATGAGAACGCTCAGTATCAAAACCTGCTGATAATGGGTTGACATATTTTCTAAAGACTCTCCTTTTTTCTCCAACATATTATAAAGCACCAATCCTAATGTGATCATAAAGTGAGGAAGAAGAAGGAACCCGAAAGATTGGTATCTTTCCAAGTTTAGTTTCAATTCATGATATATTTTCCAGAGGCTGTTTTGGGTATTTCCGGTATACAGTTCGGTCTGTTTATAAAATTTATAAAATCCGAAAAAGTAATAAGAAGATATTACCACAAGCATGGCGTAAGAGGTATAATAAATAACATGTTGTGAGGCAGGAAAATTTAATTGTTGTGGAAAGAATCCGAGAAGAATGATGGCAATAATCTGAAATGGAAATTCCATTTTCATGCTTTTTTGGATCTTTTCTATAGGATGTTTGCTTTTCTTTAGCTGTTCTATGTTGTTGGGAATGTTGACGCTATCGGCGTTTTCATTATTCCATTGTTCTTTTAATTGATCAAAATTCATAGCCTGATTTTTTTATGATTTGCTGTATTTTTTCTTTGGTTCTGTTAAGTTTTACACGGGCATTGCCTTCACTAAGTCCTAAATTGTCTCCGATTTCTTTATGTGACATACCTTCCATAAAGTAAAATATAACGGCTTTTTCTAAAGCTTTAAGTTCTTGAACGGCAGTGTAAAAAACTTCCAGCTGCATGTCTTTCGTAGGATTATAATCTTCATGCTGAATCTCAAAATGATCGGGAACATCTGTGTGATTATTTGTACGCCTTTTTTCTTTTTTTAAATAAGTAATTGCAGTATTAATGGCTACGCGGTACATCCACGTTGAAAATTCACTGTTACCTTTGAAGTTCTGATAAGATTTCCAAAGCTGAATAAGAATTTCCTGCTGCAGGTCTTCTCGGTCTTCCAAAGAATCCGCATAGATTCGTGAGGCCTTATACAAAATACCTTTGTGTTTGTTGACGAGATTAAAAAAAGTGGTTTCAGTTTGACTGCTCACGATGATTTCATGGTTTGGTTATGTGTTAAAGGCTTGGAATTGGTTTCAGGGTGTATCCTTTAGATTTTAAACGTTGGATAACTCCGTTTTTACCCATAAGATGAGCACCTCCTACGGCAAAGAACGAACTTTCTTTTTTCATGATTTCCGGCATTTTTTCTGCCCAGTTATTATTTCTGTCCGTAAGCATGGCTTTTTCCTGTTTGGCATTCATTATTTTGTCATTCTTAAAGAGTGTGTAAAGAGATTTTATATCTTCTTTTTTAAATGCAACGATCATTTCCTTAAGTAGGATTTCATATTCCTTTCCCATTTTTAGTTGCTCAATAACAGCTTTCAAATCATAAGCTTTATTAATGGAGGTCATCTGATCCTCTACTTTTTCAAGCCCGAAGACTTTCTTTTTAATTTTCAACGCATTTTTGAGAAGTTCTATTTCATACAGTTTTACTTCAGTTTGTGGACACGGTATAGCTTTCATCGAAATCAATGCATACAATGCCTGTGAGCTGGAATTGTCCATCTTCGTCAAATCTGTTCCGTAATCGGCAAGGATCTTATCTAGTTTCTTTGCTTCTGCAGGAGTAAGCTGATCAGATAGTTTTTTATCCGTCTGATACATTTTCTGCATCGCTGTCATTTCATTAGGATCGGTATAATTAATCTCCATGACAAATTGATCAGATTTTTCAAGAGCTTTTATAACTTTAGACTTTATCTCAAAATCCTGACTACACATAATATGGAATGTTCCTGCAATATAAGATGGTTTTGTGAGTCCATTTCCTGAAACTTCCCAAAGTGTACTGTTTTCGAGGTTCGTATTCTGAGCTTTTGCTGTTGTGAAAGTTGCTGATAATAATACTGCGAACCCAAGTTTTACTAAATTTTTCATATGATTAAGGTTTTAATTTTTTATTCTTTAAATAGTAGGTAAGGGCAGTATTATAATCGTTACAGTTTTTTTTTGAAAAAAATAAAAAACCTCCTGAAATGGAGGTTTGAAAATCTAAAATTATGTTGATAACCATTACGGTTAGGATAGTTTTAATTAAATCTGATCAGGCTTTTTAAAATATTTTCTTTTTCTCAACAAATAAATAATTGCTGCTGCGATCAATAAAATTGGCCAAATGGTGATTAATCCCACCGCAATTCTCTGAATTAAATAAAAGCCTTCCACAAAAGCATTTTTTGCATCGTAAAAGAAATTGAATTTATATTTATTGTCAATGTTTTTTGAGTTGGTTACGGCAATTTCTGCAATGCGAAGCTTTGGTTCTTTTATATAAATATCAACGGTGCTGTACTTTAAATTTTCGGTTACATCAAGATTTGCAAGCTGTTGCTGGTTTTCTTCAGACATATTCTCGTCGCTCATTTTCACTTTATCTTTTGTGGTTTTAAGCTCAGAAATATTTTCATCGGTTTTCTTGATCCTTTTTCCTTCCAATTCTGCATATTTAATACTTGAAGTCACATCTTCTGCATTAATAATTCTTGAATTCAGGAACAATTTTTTATCATTAACTAGGGTTAAAAGTTCGCCCAATTTTGAAGTGGGAACTCTTACCTGCATAGAATTTTCAGTCTGATATTTTTTCACAAGCATTGCGTCTTCATCGGAAGTATTATAAGTTTCCTCTGAAATTACTCTGCTTTGTAAATCGCTGTGCGTAACAAATCCGCCAAGTTCCTGTACTGATTTCTCAATCGAAATAGTTGCATCATAAACATCTTTTACCTCCATGTTTACATTGGCTGTTTTGATAAATTGTTTGTCTTTTACGGACATCGTTGCAACTGACGAAACATTATCAGAAATATTTATCGAAGCTGAATCTGCTGCTACAGACATTTCATAATCACTCGTGGTTGCTTCACCTTTTTTACAAGAATAAATTCCTGATAAAATTGCAATTGCAATGGTTAATCTGATGTAGGTCGTTTTCATAGTATTGATTTTTTAATGTTTTGCTTACTTCAAAGTTGAGAACGAAACCTTTGTAATGTTTGAAAATAGGAAGTAAAAATTTGTAAATAAAATATTCAGTTTAAATTATTGTAAATCAGTATTTTGTAAAATATTAAAGTCTGTGTCTTTGGTATTTCGGATTGATTTTTGCTTAAATTTTACAAATCAAACCAAAATCAATATGTCTAATACTTTTTCTAAAATCAGAAACGCCATAGAATTATTTAAATCAATCGACTTTGATCAGTTAGGCGAAATTTCACAAAAAGTAAATCTCCCCAAACTAATGGAAAACTTTTCCAAACTGGACGATAAACAGTTAAGTGGAATGATGAAAATGCTTGACCCGAATAAAAAGAAGAAAGAACTTCCGCCGATTGACGGTGATTTTTACGATATTTATCACACTTTGACGCCAGAACAAAGAGAAGTTCAGCTTAAAGTAAGAGCGTTTATGGAAAAAGAAGTGAAACCTTTAGTTAATCATTATTGGCTGAGAGACGAATTTCCTCATGAATTAATTCCTAAATTCCAAAAATTAGATATTTGTGGAGTAACATATGAAGGTTACGGTTGCAAAGGAATGCCCTTTCTGATGGAAGGTGTTATAGCGATGGAAATGGCAAGAGTCGACGCTTCAATTGCCACCTTTTTTGGAGTACAATCTGGCTTGTCGATGGGCTCAATTTACATTTGTGGTTCGGAAGAACAAAAACAAAAATGGCTTCCTCAAATGCAGAAGTTCGAGAAAATTGGTGCGTTTGGATTAACAGAACCTGAAGTTGGTTCAGGAGCAGCAGGTGGTCTAACGGTGACATGTAAAAAAACTCCGGATGGCTGGATCTTAAATGGTCAAAAAAAATGGATCGGAAACGCAACGTTTGCTGATTTAATTATTATTTGGGCAAGAGATTTAGATGATGGTGAAGTGAAAGGTTTTATCGTTGAAAAAGATAATCCCGGATATTCTGTTGAGAAGATTAAAGGGAAAATGGCTTTGAGAATCGTTCAAAATGGTTTGATTACTTTGAAAGATTGTATTGTAACAGAAGATAATCGTTTACAAAATGCTAATTCCTTCAAAGACACGGCAAAAGTTTTGAGAATGACAAGAGCTGGCGTTGCTTGGATGGCGACAGGTTGTGCAAGAGGAGCTTATGAAAGTGCATTAGATTATACAAGAACAAGAGAACAATTCGGAAAACCGATTGCCTCGTTCCAAATGATTCAGGGACATTTAGTAGAAATGCTTTCTAACTTAACAGCAATGCAGACGATGGTTTTCAGGCTTTCTGAAATGCAGGATGAAGGAATTTTAAAAGACGAGCATGCTTCTTTGGCTAAAGTTTTCTGTACCATGCGAACAAGAGATATTGTTTCGAGAGCACGAGAAGTTTTAGGTGGAAACGGAATTTTGCTTGAATATGATGTCGCAAGGTTTGTCGCTGACGCAGAAGCAATTTACTCTTATGAAGGAACAAAAGAGATCAATTCACTGATTGTCGGTAGATCAATTACCGGATTCAGCGCATTCGTTTAATATATTTGAATAATCAATTGTGAATCTTTCCCAAGTGAATTTTGAAAAATTAACAAGTGGAAACGGATTCACAATTGGTCATTTGCTTTTTTAGCTAATCAAAGCTTTATATTTATCTTTATTATCGATAATCATCCAAAGATTGATAAGAAATAGAACTCCTGCGATGGACATTCCCGTTGTGGATTTGTCGATTGTGAAAACGTGCAGAATAATTCCAACCATTATCGGTAAAATCATGATTGCTCCTAAAGCTCTTGTTTTTTGGAAGATAAATAATAAGCCACCAATAACTTCTACAGCTCCCACTAACGGCATCAGCCAATGTAATTTATTGAAAGCATCGAAAACTTTCATTTGTTCGGGTGTAAATTCGGGCATGGGCATGTAGTGAAGAAACTTGTCTAATCCGGCATTGAAGAACATCAGCCCAAAAAGAAGACAAATAATAAATTTTACGATTTTCATGATGTTGATTTTTATCAAATTTAAATAAAATTAGTTTTTCATTTGAATTTTTTAAATAAATCCTTTTTTATTCTCTTTTTAGAGAAATAATTATATTTTATATTCTTATATTTTATATATTTGTTTTACAAATCAAACTAAACAAATAATTATGTTGAAAAACCTTAAAAAATTAGAGCGTTCGAATCTAAAAACGATTAAAGGAGGGGATGATCCTAATATTGGTTACTGTCCTGATAGTGGAACCTATATTCCTTGCGATCAACTTTGTCCGAATAGAAGAAATCCTCTTTGTGCTCTTGGATAAAAAACAGAAAGCCCTTCAATTTGGAGGGCTTTATTATTTTAAGGTAAATTACTCATTACCTGTTGCTTATTTCCAATAAATCAATCCATTTCCTTTAATGTGATGTTTTTGGAAATCTTATAGCTTTTCTTTTTCTTATTAGGTTTTTCATCTTCGCCTAAAAGCTTGCCCCAAGGTTGCAACCCATCCACTCTTTCGAAAATAATTTTAATGATTGCAATCGCAGGAATACACAAAAACATTCCTGAAATTCCCCAAAGATGTTCACCTAAAAGAATACCGATGAAAGAAAATAAAGCATTGATCTTTACTTTTGAACCCACTACAAATGGAAGAACGATATTCCCATCAATTGCATGAACGATGACGTAGCCGATGGCAACATAAACACAGGTTGAAACAGTTCCCGTTGCAAAAGCGATGAAACATGAAATTAATAATGAAATACAAATTCCGATGTAGGGGATAACGTTTAATAATCCTGTTAAAACACCTAATAAAATGGCATATTTTACGCCCAAGATAGTGAGAACAATTGTTGTGAGAACAGAAACGATAATCACCTGAAGACACAATCCTATGATATATCTTTTTGTCATAATTCTTACCTCAGAAACAACTTCCTGAACGCTCGATTTATGCTTTTCATTGAAAACATTGACAATGAAATTATTTAGAATTCTTCTGTAGTTTAAGATGAAAATAAAGAATAAGATGAAAAAGGCTAGAAACCCTAAACTTGAAGAAAAAATTCCAAAAGTAAATCCTAAAATCACTCCGGATGAAGACAGAAGCTTGCTTAAGCCTTGATCCAAATAGTCAAGTTGTTCATCAATTTTCACATTAAAAGTATGAGAAACCCAAGTCTGAAGATTTTGGAAAACCAGATTAAACTGTTTCGTCAGATGCGGAACATCACGACTAAAACTAGAGATTTGAGAACCGAAGAAAAAGATCATTCCTGTCAAAATAACCAACATCATCATCACCGAAATAATAGTGGAAATTGATCTTGGAAATCTTAGTTTCTTTTCTAAAAAATTAGCAATCGGCAAAAAAAGCATCGCCATCAAAAACGCCAGAAAGAAAGGAGCTAAAATGCTTTGTCCTAACTTAATAAGGTAGCCGATTCCGATAATAGAAACAACGGCGAGTGCGAGTTTTAGAAGAAAGGGTAGTTTAAAAAGGTTCATGAGGATTTTTTTCTACACATAACAAAAACCTCACCGTTTACGATGAGGTTATAAATTTATTAATAAAAATTTTATTTTTCGATAGCAAGTTCAAGAACTTCAGTCATCCAATTCACGTAGTTTACTTTCAGGTTTTTCAGATAATCCTGTTTGATTTCTTCCACATCTTTTCTGTTGGCTTCACAAAGGATTACTTCTTTAATTCCTGCTCTTGTTGCGGCAAGAAGTTTTTCTTTAATTCCGCCTACAGGAAGTACTTTTCCTCTCAGGGTAATTTCACCGGTCATTGCCAGATGAGGTCTTACTTTTTTATTTCTGAAGGTAGAAACCATTGAAGTCAGCATTGCGATTCCGGCAGAAGGTCCGTCTTTGGGGGTTGCGCCTTCTGGAACATGCACGTGAATATTTTTCTTTTCTAAATCATCTTCTGTAATTCCTAAATCTTCGTGTTTAGCTTTAATATATTCTAAAGCAATCGTCGCAGATTCTTTCATTACCGTTCCCAGATTTCCGGTCATGGTAAGATTTCCTTTTCCGTTGCTGGTAATGCTTTCAATAAATAAAATGTCACCTCCAACACTTGTCCAAGCCAATCCGGTTACTACACCTGGAACGTCTGTTAATTCAGACAAGCTTTTCGGTCTTGGAACTCCTAAAATTTCATCTACTTTTTCGACAGAAATTTTAGCATCATATTCTTTCATCATAGCGGTTTGCAGGGCAACCCAACGAGCAATTCCTGCGATTCTTTTTTCTAAAGATCTCACACCGCTTTCTGAAGTATGTGCTTCAATAATATGTTTTAGCTCAGGATTTCCTAATTTGAAAGATTTTGCCGTCAAACCGTTTTCTTCCTGCTGCTTTTTAATTAAATGTCTCTTGGCGATCTCAATTTTTTCCTCTAAAGTATAACCCGCAATCTGAATGATTTCCATTCTGTCTAAAAGCGGAGTTTGGATCGTTGACAAAGAGTTTGCAGTAGCCAAAAACATCACTTTAGACAAATCATACCCCATTTCAAGGAAATTATCATAGAAAGCATTGTTTTGTTCGGGGTCAAGAACTTCAAGCAGCGCTGAACTTGGATCGCCATGCATTCCTTTTCCTACTTTATCAATTTCGTCTAAAACAATCACAGGATTTGATGTCCCGGATTTTTTAATGGATTGAAGAATTCTTCCTGCCATCGCACCGATATAAGTCTTTCTGTGACCACGAATTTCACTTTCGTCATGAAGTCCGCCCAATGAAACACGAACGTATTTTCTACCTAAAGCATCGGCAACCGACTTTCCAAGAGAGGTTTTACCAACTCCCGGAGGTCCTACCAATAATAAAATTGGGGATTTCATGTTGTTTTTTAATTTTAAAACAGCCATGTGTTCCAAAATTCTTTTCTTAATATCTTCTAAACCAAAATGAGCTTTATCTAAAACTTTCTCGGCTTTTTCTATATCGAAAGTGTCTTTGGTAAAGGTTTCCCAAGGAAGATCTGTGAAGAAATCCAAGTAATTTCTCTGAACATTGTAATCGGGAGAATTTGGGTTTTGTCTCTGTAATCTTCCAATTTCTTTTTGGAAATGCTCTTCAACTTCAGGTTTCCACTTTTTTTCGCTTCCTTTTTTTAATAAATCTTCTACATCGCTTTCCGGACCGCCACCCAACTCATCCTGAATGGTTCTGATCTGCTGGTTCAGGAAATATTCTCTTTGCTGTTTGTCAAGATCTTTTGAAGTTTTCTGATGGATTTGATTTCTCAATTCCAGCTTTCTGAAATCCTCATGCATCATTTCGTAACACTTGTTGGCTCTTTCCATGAGGCTTTTTTCCTCCAACAATTTTTGTTTTTCTGCGTAAGGAAAACTTGCATTGGTGCAGATGAAATTTAATAAATCATCATTACTGTTGATATTTTTTATCGCAAAATTGGCTGCATTTGGAATATTAGGGTCAAGCTCAATTATTTTTAAGGCTAAATCTTTTACATTTTCCAGCAAAGCCTCATATTCTTCTTTGTTTTTTGGTTTCGAATCTTTTAGTCTTGTAATTTCAGCTTTAAAATAAGGTTTGCTGCCTGTGATTTTTTTTATTTTAAATCTGTGGAAACCCTTAGTGATGGCAGTAACGTTTCCTTCAGGAAGTTTAATGATCTTAATGATTTTGGCTAAAGTACCAATCTGGTAAAAATCTTTTTCCGTAGGCTGCTCAATATCAGAGCTTTTCTGGCTTACGATTCCAATGAAATCGCCATTTTGCTGAGCTTCTTCAAGAAGTTGTATAGAGGTTTTTCTTCCGGCAGTAATAGGGATGACCACATTCGGGAACATCACCATATTTCTTACAGGAAGTATCGGGAAAATAATCTGTTCAGAGTTTTTTGCGCTTTCGTCAATATCAGAAAGATTGATCTCTTCGGCTACAATATCAAATCCGTCGCCCAAGATTTCATCAAAATTTATATCTTCAAATTCTGTCATAATAAGTTAAATGACAAATTGTCATTTATAGTTTTAATCGTTAAAGGATAAAATCAAAATATGTTGAACAATAGCTTTACATATAATGTGTACGTAATTTTCACAATACTTATGCCATTTGTTTTTTGATAAAAAATACGGTCAAAATTTCCATATTATGCGATATTAAATTTTAAAAATTAAAAAACCATCTTATATTTCTGTAATTTCTTAAAAATGTGTATTTTCGCACACTGATATAAAACTATATTTATAAAATGGCAATTTTAGGACAGATTAGGAGTAGACCTTGGCTTTTGATGGGAATGATCGCATTGGCGCTATTGGCGTTTTTGGTAAACCCAGAAAGTCTCGATAAAGTTTTTGGAAAAAATCCTGATATTTTAGGAAAAGTAAATGGTGAGAAGATTACTCGTGAGGAGTATAATGACCAGCTTTTCGTATTACAGCAGCAGGCTGAGCAACAGCAACAACCAAAAACCGGACTTGAAGAGCAGGCTTGGCAATTGCTTGTGCAATCAAAATTGGTAAAGCAGCAATTTGAAAAAATGGGATTTGAAATGACAGACGATTTGTTCTGGAACCAAATTCAGTTTGATCAGATGTTTGCTCAAAATCAACAGCTTTTTGACGAAAAAGGTAATTTCAAGCTTCAGGAATTGAAGAAAGAAATTGAAACTCTACAAAATACAAACCCTGAAGGATATGCTCAGTGGTTGAAAACCAAAAAAACAATCGAATACAGAATCATGGCAAGACAAGTGTTTGCTAATATTTCTACAGGTATTACGACTGGTAAAAAAGAGGCTGAGGAATTAATGAAAGAAAGAGATCAGTTAGCTGATATCGATTTTGTAAAAGTTGATTACGCTTCTTATCTTCAAAAAAATAAAATCAAAGTTACTACTGAAGATTTAAAGAAATACATCGACCAGCATCCTATAATGTTCAAAACTGAGCCTAGCAGAAACTTGGGAATTGTATTTTTCCCTTCACAGCCAAGCCCGGCAGATGATGCAGCGGTATTGAAAGATATTACCAAAGTATTCTCTGTAGGTACAGACGAAAGCGGCGGAAAAGAGAACTTCATGAATACTACAAACGATTCTATGTTTGTAATGGCAAATTCTGATATTCCTTTCAATAGCCAATATGTTTCAGCTAGCCAAATGCCTCAAGGTTTAAAAGGTAAATTGGAAACTGCTGCGATTGGTCAGACTTTTGGTCCATACAAAGAACAAAACTTATATGTTGTTTCTAAATTGATTGATAAGAAAAAAGCTTCAGATTCTGTGACTTCTAGCCATATTCTTATTGCATATAAAGGAGCTGAAAGATCTACTGCTACAAGAACAAAAGAACAAGCGAAGAAAATTGCAGATAGTTTATTAGCTGGAATAAAAGCTAGTCCTTTAAAATTTGGAGAAGATTTAAAATTATCAGACGAGCCTAATGCTGTTGAAAGAAAAGGAAGCGTGGGATGGACTACTTCTCAAAGTCAATTTGCACCTGAATACTTAGATTTTTTACGTAAAAACGATGTTGGTAACATTGGTTTAGCTGAAACTTCTTTTGGATATCATATCATAAAAGTTGATGACAAAAAATTAGGTTACAAAGTAGCGCACTTAGTAAAATCTATCAAGCCTTCTGATGCTACAGAAGCTACAGTTGATAAAAATGCAAGAAGATTCATTCAGCAAATTCAAGGGAAGTCATTCAATGATTTTGTTAATATTGCTAAAAAATCAAACTATCAATATTCAAACGCAAAATCGACTAAGAGATTTGACGGTCAGCTACAAGGTTTAGGAACTGATAAAGATGCTGAAATCATCACTTGGGCATTTGATAAGAAAAGAGAAAAAGGAGATACAGAATTCTTTACAGTAGAAGGAACAGGAGATAAAGTAGTAGTTTACTTAAACGGAAAACAGGAAAAAGGTCTTGCTGATCCTGAATCTGTAAGAGATCAAATCGAAACTGTTGTTCAGAATAAATTAGCTGCGAAGCAGATTTCTGATAAAATAGGTAAGGCTACGAGCCTAGATCAGGTTGCTAAAACTTTTGCTACTACTAAGCAATCTGCGCAGGTTAATTTACTAAACCCATCAGTTGCAGGAGCAATGGAGCCTAAAGTTGCAGGTGCTGCATTCGGAGTTAAAAAGGGCGCAATTTCTAACGCTATCGAAGGTGGAACAGGAGTTTATGTTTTAGTTAAAAAGAACGAAACAATCAACAAACAAGCAGGAGATGCTAAACAGTTTACAGAATCTGTTACGCAGAGAAATGCAGGAATGTTTGGTCAGGCTTGGTTGAAGAGTTTACAAGATAACGCAGACATCGATGATTATAGAATCGAAATCTGGAGCAAGCTTGGAAATCAACAATAAGATATCTAAAATCAACAATATTAAAAGTGGCAGAGTTTTTGCCACTTTTTTTTGTGTTTAACCCATAGCGATAGAGAAAAACATTAATTTAAATGTACTATATTTGCTTATTAGAAAAAATATAAAAAGTGAAGTTCAGTAAAGAAATAAAAGCTGGTCTAATAGCGATCTTGGCTGTTGTAGGCTTTGTCGTTTTGTTCCAATTCATGAAAGGCAGAAGCCTTTTTACTACCGACAATATATTTTACGCTAAATACGATAACGTTGAGGGGCTTACGCAGTCTTCACCGGTTTCTATTAATGGTTTAAAAGTAGGGCAGGTGGACAAGATTATACCACAAACATCAAAGGATGGTAAAATTCATTTTATCGTTAAAATTACTGTTGATGATAATTTTCAGTTTTCCAAAAATTCAAATTTGGAAATCTTTGAACCTAGTTTAATGGGTGGCAAAGAGATGAGAGTGAACTTGTTTTACGGTGGTGCTACTGCAAAAGATGGTGACACATTAAAAGGTGCTTTCAAATTAGGAATGATGAACAGTCTTTCTTCTCAGGTTGGTCCGGTAAAAGATCAATTACAAACCGTTTTGCACAGAGTTGATTCTTTGATGGTGAATGCCAACCAGGTGATGAATGAGCAGAACAGAGAAGAAATCAAAATTTTACTTCACAATCTTAATAAAACTGTTGGCGCTTTAGAAACTACGGCCGGAAGTGTAAACAGATTGGTTGGGAATAATGACCCAAAACTTCAAAAAGTTCTCGATGAGGCGAGTCTTACCATGAAAAGTGGGAAAGTTACTTTAGATAAATATGGTAATTTAGCTGAAAGCATTGATACGCAAAAACTAAATGCGACTATTGCTAATTTAGATAACACCGTTGGGCAATTAAATAAAGTTGTTTCCGGGATTGACAGAGGTGAGGGAAGTTTAGGGAAGATCATGAAAGACGATCAGTTATACAATAATCTGAACGCTGCTTCTACAAACCTAAATGCTCTTATTGAAGATTTAAAAGCTAATCCTAAGAAATACGTTAATTTCTCAGTATTTGGTAAGAACAGTAAAGACTAATTCATTATTATGCAATATCTTGACAATATTATTTTTCTGATTCTATTAGTTGCAGGTTTTGGGTTATTCGGAAAAAGCCTCTTTAAGATTTATAGAAATATTAGATTAGGAAGAGAAATCAACCGCAGCGACAGAAAACCTGAACGTTGGAAAACAATGGCTCGTGTAGCAATGGGTCAGAGTAGAATGGTGAAAAGGCCTGTAGCAGGTATTCTTCACCTTTTTGTGTATGTAGGTTTTGTGATTATTAATATCGAATTAATCGAAATTATTGTTGATGGGATCTTTGGAACACATAGATTTTTAGCAACGATTTTCGGACATACTTTCTACAATATTTTTACAGCGACTTTAGAAGTTTTAGCAATACTTGTAATCATTGGGGTTGTGTTATTTTTCATCCGAAGAAATTTCTACGGAGTTAAGCGATTAACGATGAAAGAACTTTTCGGGTGGCCAAAAAATGATGCTAATTGGATTTTGATCATTGAGTTTGCCTTAATGATTGCTTTCTTTAGTATGAATTCTTCAGACTTTATCTTACAACAGAGAGGAGTTTTAGCAGAACATGGTAGTTTTCCTATCAGTCAAATTACCTTAGTTCCATTTTTAGAAATTTTCAGTTTCGATAGTGGATTTTTAGTTTTTGTTGAAAGAGCTGCTTGGTGGTTTCACTTTGTGGGAATTTTGTTCTTCATGAACTATCTTTATTATTCTAAACATTTACACATTATTTTAGCATTTCCAAGTACTTGGTATGCAAATCTAGATTTGTATGGAAAGTTTAATAATTTAGATTCAGTTACAGCTGAGATTAAACTGATGATGGATCCAAATGCTGATCCTTATGCCGCTCCGGCTGAAGGTACTGTTGCAGAAGCTCCGTCGAAATTTGGCGCAGAGGATGTTTTTGATTTAAATCAGGTTCAACTATTAAATGCTTATTCTTGTACAGAATGTGGCCGTTGTACTTCGGTCTGTCCTGCAAATATTACGGGTAAAAAACTGTCTCCAAGATTGATTTTAATGAAAACCAGAGATCGTCTGGAAGAAGTTGGAAGAAATATTGATAAAAACGGAAAGTTTGAAGATGACGGCAAGAAATTGTTGAACGATTATATCACAAAAGAAGAACTTTGGGCTTGTACCACTTGTAACGCTTGTACTGAGGCTTGTCCGGTATTGCTTGATCCACTTTCTATCATTTTCGAAATGAGAAGATTCCTAGTAATGGAACAGTCTGCCGCTCCACAAGAGTTGAATCTGATGATGACCAACGTAGAAAACAATGCTGCACCATGGCAGTATAATCAGGCAGACCGTCTGAATTGGGCAAATGATTAATTATTTGTAAAAACAATTAATTAATTTCCTAAAAATTTAATTCTAATTAATACAAAATACATTTTATAACAAAATGGATTTCACTATAAAAACAATGGCAGATTATGCTGCCGAAGGAAAATCACCTGAAGTTTTGTTTTGGGTTGGCTGTGCCGGAAGTTTTGACGACAGAGCAAAAAAAATTACCAAAGCATTCTGTAAAATTCTGAATAAAATCGGGGTTGAATTTGCCGTTCTCGGACAGGAAGAAAGCTGTACAGGTGACCCCGCAAAAAGAGCAGGGAACGAATTTGTTTTCCAGATGATGGCAATGACGAATATTGAAGTTCTGAATGCCTATGATGTTAAAAAAATCGTAACGGCTTGCCCACACTGCTTTAATACACTTAAAAACGAATATCCAAGTTTAGGAGGAAACTTCGAAGTAATTCATCATACTCAATTTCTAAAACAATTGATGGAAGAAGGAAGATTGAAAATTGAAGGCGGAGCTTTTAAAGGAAAAAAAATCACATTTCACGATCCTTGTTATCTGGGAAGAGCAAATGGCGAATATGAAGCACCGAGAATGCTTTTAGAAAAGCTAGATGCCGAGTTGGTTGAGATGAAACGTTGTAAAACGAACGGTCTATGTTGTGGAGCAGGAGGTGCACAGATGTTCAAAGAACCTGAAAAAGGGAATAAAGACATCAACGTTGAAAGAACTGAAGAAGCACTTTCATTTGAGCCTAAAATCATCGCAACAGGTTGTCCGTTTTGTAACACGATGTTGACGGATGGTGTAAAGCATTTCAATAAAAATACTGAAGTAGAAGTAAAAGATATTGTAGAACTTTTGGCGGAAGCTGAGGATTTGTAACCAAAAACTGTTTTAGTAATGAATCTGAAATGGTTTTTTTCATTTGTTTTTATTGTTTTTTTATCAGTTTATCTAACGAGCTTGAATTATAAAAACAGAGAGTATGATTGGGATATGCCAGGCTATGTAGGGTCTGTTTACAAAATGGAATTTCCTGATTCACAGGATAAAGTTCATAAATTGACTTTTCAATCAATAAAGGAAGAAGCCCCAAGAGACCATTATCAAAAGCTAAGTGGAGTTAAACCGTTTCGCAATGCAATTCAATTGTATGAGAAAAATGCGAGAGCTTTCTCCGAACAGCTTCCTTATTACGAGATAAAAGTAGGTTATAATTTAGTTCTTTTGCTTTTATATAAAATAGGATTAAGTGTACCTATGTCAGTAATAGTTATAAGTCTTTTATCTTATTTTTTTCAGCAATATTGATTTTTTTTATTCTAAAAATTATTTTCCCAGACAATTGGCTTTTAACCGTTTTGATTGTTAGTGGTGTTATGTTTCTTCCTCCTCTAATACTTATGTCGCGGTCACCTACACCAGACTTATTTGTTTTTCAATTTATTTTGATTTTTCTTTTAGGATTACTTAGTAAGTGGAAAAAATGGATATTGTTTGTCGTCCTTTTCTTCATTACTTTGGTGAGACCGGATTATATAATTCTGACTTTAACATACTTACTAGCTGTATTTTTATTTGAATATACAAAAAACAAAAAAATGAATGTGGTGTTCATTCTTCAAGCTGTTTTGTTGCTATGTCTCTATTTTATTATTATCAAATACTATCATTATCCAGGTTGGAAAAATTTATTTTATGATTCATTTATTTATAGGAGGCCTATGCTGTCTTCACAAGCAGCAATATTTAGTTTAAAAGATTATCTTTTTATTACTTTTGATAAATTAATACACTTTAAGAAAGTTACCTTGTCTGCAATTATTTTACTATTTGTTATATTCAAATATTCAGATGATTTATGGATTAGGATACTTACTGTTCTATTTTTTATCAATCTTTATATAAAGTTTTTTTTCTTTCCTCAATCAGGTGAAACCAGACTTTTTTTTCCTTTTATTTTCCCACTTTTTATAATAATGCTTCATACAATCAGTAAAAAGTATAATGGTTTTAAACTCGACAAAATTCCGTAATTTTACTCTTTAAAATGTATTGGAAATGAAAATTGAAGAATCAAATATAGTAGAAGCTGAAGATTACAGAGTAATTATATATCCTGCATCAAGAGCGTTTACAACCAAAGAAGCAAAAGTTATTACAGAAAAGTTGTACGACTTTCTGGCAGGATGGGCAGCTCACGGAAAACCTCTTTCATCATCTTTTAAAATTGAAAAAAATCAGTTTATCGTTATCTGTGTTGATGAGGAAAAAGAGATGGCATCCGGCTGCAGTATTGATGCTTTAGGCAAGATTATGAGAGAAATCGATGAGGAATATCAATTGGGATTATTTGACCGTATGAAAGCAAGTTTCATAGAAAATGGTGAAGTAAAAACGTTAAAATTAATAGACTTTAAAAATAAAGTAAGAAGCGGAGAATTGTCTGCGGAAATTGAAGTTTTTGATTTTTCGAAAAATACTTATCTAGAATTTTTAGGGAATTTCTTACTTCCTTTCAACAGAAGCTGGGCAGCCGGAATTAAATAATTATTTAATTTTTGTACAAAAGTTCATCATTTGAATTAAAATATTCAGCTGTAATAATATGAATAACGATAATGTTAAAGATTTCTACAATGATTTCGTAAACTACCAGACAAATTCAGGAATCAACGAAAGAATCTACACTTTATATAAAAAAATGCGATCTCTGAACCTTGTGTCTTCTTCAAATGTTTTGGAGTTGGGGTGTGGAATCGGCGTAATGACTAAATTATTATCCAATACGGTAAAAGAGGGATATATCGAAGCTGTAGATTTAAGTGATAAGTCAATAGAATTAGCAAAATCAAAACTAGATAAAAAAAACATTTCTTTTTTTGTAGGCGATGTTGTAAACTATATTCCCGAAAAAAGAACTATGATTTTATAACTCTATTTGATGTTATTGAGCATATCCCAATTGAAAAACATTTTGATCTTTTTAAAAATTTGGCAAAATTATCGGATGATAATACCAAGATAGTTATTAACATTCCTAATCCTGAGTTTATTAACTACTTAACGGAAAATGATCCATCATCTTTACAAATCATCGATCAGCCCATACCTTTGAGAACTATTTTAACGAATGCAGAAACGAACGGACTTCAAATACTTAATTTCGATACCTATAGTATTTGGGTTGAACATGATTATCAGTTTATAGTTATTCAGAAAAAAACAGATTATGATAAAATTTTTGTTAATGACAAACGAACAATACTCCAAAAAATAAAACATAGACTAAATAGTCTTTATATACAATTTAAATATGGTGGTCAGTAAAATGCGCAGATCATGATTGTTTAGCCATATTAAAAATATATTTTTGAACTGATAATTAATGAAGCATAAAGTTTTATTTATTTCATCTTGGTTTCCGAATAAACTAGAGCCTACCAATGGAAACTTTGTGCAACGCCATGCAGAAGCGGCATCTTTAATATGCGATGTTGAGATTTTACATACAATAGGAAACTTCCAGCAATCAGAAAAGTTTATATTTGATGACCAAGTCATTAATAATATCAGAACATTAATTGTTTATTATAAAAATTCAAAAAATCCTCTTCAGAATTTTTATAGAAGAATGATTGCTTATAAAAAAGGCTTCCATCAACTTCAATATCCAGATCTTATTCATGCAAATGTTTTGCATAATTCTATGTTCTTTGCTGTGTATCTTAAAAAAAAGTTTAAAATACCTTTTGTTATAAGTGAACATTGGAGTGCCTTAAAAATAGAAAATCAACATAAAACATCTTTTATTATTAAATTGGTTGCTAGGTTGATTGGTAATCAGGCTTATAAGATTCTTCCTGTTACTAAAAACCTAAAAGAAAGTTTAGAAAAATTAGGAATTAGAACATCAATGGAAGTAATTCCGAATGTGGTAAATACAAATCTTTTTTTCCTGCAAAAATAAGTACAGAGAAATTTACCTTTATACATGTTTCAAACCTCACGGCTAATAAAAGTGCAGATAAAATTTTAAATGTTGCCATTAAACTTTTAAAAGAAGGCTATTCTTTTAAACTACAGATTGGTGGTGACGGCGACACTTCTGAATTAGAAAAAATAGTTAAAAATGAGAACCTCGAATCTGTAATTGAAATTTTTGGAATTCAGACTCTTCCTCAAATTGCAGAAAGAATGCAGCGGTCTGATTGCTTTATTCTTTTTAGTGATTATGAAAACCAGCCATGTGTAATTGCAGAATCTTTTGCGAGCGGAATTAGGGTAATTTCTACAAATGTTGGCGGCATATCTGAGTTTTTTCCAGATGATTTTGGAATTTTGCTCGAAAATAAAGAAGAAGATTTACTTAAAGATGCTATGCTAAAAATGTTGATGAGTGAGAAAAAACCTGATCCTTCAACATTGAAAATCTATGCAGAAGAGACTTTCTCACAAGAGATAATCTCTGAAAAATTTTTAAAAATATATAATGAAACATTGAAATGAATCAGGGATTTTCAATTTTAATTAATAAGAGCCAACCTCAGATTAAAAGTTTTTTTCAAGAAGAAACTTATGATTCTTTCTACGTTGAAACGCCAGAATATTATGTTATTCTTGAAGGTGTGGTTCTCAATAAAAAGGCACTTTTGAAAAATTCGTTTACAAACGATTTCACCAAGTTTTTTATAAATACATATCATAAAGTCGGCTGGCGCGTTTTGCAGGAACTTGAAGGAGAATTCAGAGGTTGCATTTGGGATAAAAAAGAAAATAAAATCCTTGTATTTACGAATCCCACATCTAGTCAACGTGTTTTTTATTCAAAAATAGATTCAGTTATTTTTATCGATTCAGATTTGGTGAGAATGAGTGAAACAATTAAAGAAAATAACATTTCTATTAGTCCAGATATCACGTCACTCTACCAAATTTTGGCAATTGGAAATTTATTAGAGAACAGAACTCCTATTGAAAATATATACAAGGTTTTAGATGGTCATTTTTTAATGATAGATTGTACAACGCAATCGATTATTGAAAGAGAATATTTTGATATCGCCCAAACAGAATATTTTTCAAACTCCAAAGAGGTGGCATTAGATCAGATCCATGAAGTTTTTGCTGCTGGTGTAAAAATGGAATATGAAAAAGATTTAGAATATAATACGTCGCATTTGGCATTATTGAGTGGCGGATTAGATAGCAGAATGGCACTGATGTATGCTATCAAAGAAGGTTTTGAAATTGGTTCAACTCTCTGTTTTTCTCAGTCCGAATATCTTGATGAAAAAATTTCGAGAAAGATAGCTGCAGATTATGACATAAATTATGAGTTTATACCGCTTGATAATGGTTTATTTTTAAAAAAATAGATGAACTTACAAGAATTTCTGAGGGTTGTATACATTTTATAGGAGGAATCCATGTTTCTCATGCAGTAGAGCATTTAAGATATAATGATTTTTCATTATTTCATGGCGGGCAGATTGGTGATGGTATTTTAGGTGGTTTTAATTCTGAACCACGACGAAAATCACCTTCTCATTATAAGATTATTGTAAATTCGGATTTTCTTCCCAAGATAAAATCCAATATTGATTCTGTTTTAAAAAAATATGATCGTGAAGAAATTTTCTTACTAAAAAATCTTGCCTATAATAGGACAGTTCTGGGCTCGCAGGTCCTCCGGCAAAAAGCGTATATGGTATCACCTTACATGACCAAAGATTTTATGCAATTGTCTGTTAGTCTTCCTGAAGAGTGGAAGTTTAAGCATAAATTGTATCAGCAATGGCTTTTAAAACATTGTAAAGAAGCATCTAAATACACTTGGGAAAGAACTTTAATGAAACCAGATGCCCAATGGAAAATAAGGTTTGGTGAGAAGTATTTGAAGGGTGCTCGTAAAGCTTTTTATCAGAAACTATTAAACAAGCCGACAAAAACGAGTATGTATCCTTATCAGTTTTATTTTGATAATGATAGATCTATACAACAGTATTATTCAAATTATTTTACAGAAAATATTGACCGTCTGGAAAATTATATTGAATTGCAAAACGATGTGAAATCACTCTTTAGTTCATCTTCATTTTTGACAAAGCTTACGCAATCAATATTTTATCTATTTTTAAGCTTTATTTTTAAATGAAAAGCTTAATATTTTTCTTGCAAAACTTCCTTAAAAATGAGGGACATTATGTTTTGACTTCACTATTGATTGCTAAAATCTGTGGGCTTTTATCATCTCTTTTTATCATTAAAATACTCCCCACAGAAGATTTTGGCAAGATGAGTATTGTTGCTGCTGTTTTTGCTATCTTATCTGCATGTAGCGGATTTGGCAGTCATCAAAGTTTATTGAGATTCGGCTCTATTTCTAATCTGGAAGCAGAAAAGAATAACTTATCGGCTTATCTTTTTAGAAAAGGCTTTTATTATCAAATTTTATTATCAATAATTTTTTTGATAGTCAGTTTTTTTTACATTACAAAATATGAAGATATTTTCTATATTTTTTTATTTTTCTGTATTCGTCTTATCGGCTTTTATTTTTTTACTTATGTGCAATCAGATCTTAGAGTGTATAATAAAAACAGAGAGTTTGCCGGGTTTAATAACTTTTTAAGCATATCTGGGCTTTTAGTCCTGCTAATTTTAACCTATTTTTTTCAATTAAAAGGGTATCTCATTGCGATGGCTTTCACTCCTTTTCTGTCTTTATTTTGGCTAAAAAAATCAAGTATGAATACTGTAAAGTTGTCTGATAATTTTAATTTGAAAGAAATTAGACAATACGGATTTAATACTTCTGCAACAACCTTACTCTCCGATGCTCTTTTTTCAATAGATATTATTATTCTAAGTTTTTTACTCAATGAAGATGCGGTGGCAGATTACAGAGTAGCTATTTTGATTCCTTCAAATGTGACATTTTTAGCATTGTCTTTTATGCAGAGTGATTTTCATACTTTGGCAAAGAACTATCAAAACCGCAGTTTTCTTAAAAACTACATCATTGGATACTACAAGTTTTTTATTCCAATTTGTTTGCTTGTTTTTATCATTAGCACGTTATTTAGTAAAGAAATTCTGATAGTAATATCCAAAGAAAAGTATGCAGAAAGTTCTTATATATTTGTTATTTTCATGGCAACTTTTTTAATGAATATTTTGTTTAGAAATCTTTACGGGAATCTTTTATCTGCGATAGGTAAAATGTCGGTCAATACCAAAGGATCTGTGATTTCATTCATTACACTTATTGTATTTTCTTTCTTTTTAGTTCCAAAATATCATATTTTAGGAATGGCAATTAGTGTTTCTGTGACTTTATTAAGTTCGGGATTTTTCTATTTTTATCATTTTAATAAATATTTAAAGAATCTAAAATAATTATCTTTGCCATATGAAGAATCTACTTTTTGGAATTTTATTGGGATGTTTTGCGCTTATCAGTTGTACGAGTGATGAAGATTCTTTTCAAAAAATAGATCAAACAATTCATTTTTACATTGAGGATGTTGCCGGTAAAGATTTATTAATGCCGAACACCATCGGATCTTATACCTCTGTTTCTATGAATGATGTTTTGGCGGCAACAGACGTTGCGTCTGTGAGCTTTTCTCCAAAGACAGATGCGAATTCTAAAAATTTGCTTGAGTATGTTGCGGGAGCCACCAGACAATTACAAAGTGGTCAGGATTCTGATGACAGAATTTATCGGTCCCGAATTCGGGTGGCACTTACCAAAAAGTTGACGGACTCTACTTTTGCGGAGCCTGTAAATGATACTTTAGAAATTCTTTACCATTGGACTCCTGAAGTTTTTTCGGTTTCTAAAGTTTCTTACAACAATTCTGAATTACCATTAACAAAAGATTCAGAAAATCGTAATGTGGTGAAAATCACAAAATAATCTTAAATTTGCATAAGCAGTTCGTTTTTTAAGGCTTAAATCTCAGGATTTTAAACTTTGAAACGCTGAAACTTAAATTATAAAACACTTTATGTTACAAGTCAATTTTTTGCGCGAAAACAAAGAACGCGTTTTAGAAGGTCTTCAAAAAAGACAATTCAAGGGTCTTGAGTTGGTAGACGAGGCAATCGTTACTGACGAAGAGAGAAAGAGAATTCAGTTTGAATTAGATTCTCAATTTTCAGAAATCAATAAAATCTCCAAAGAGATTGGTATGTTGATGAAAGAAGGAAAAAGAGAAGAAGCTGAAGCCTCAAAATCTAAAACAGCACAATATAAAGAGTCGAGCGCAGAATTGAAGTCTCAATTAGAGGTTGTTGAAAAAAAGTTGTTGGATATTCTGTATCAAATTCCAAACGTACCTTACGAATTGGTAAAAGCAGGAGCTTCTGCAGACGATAACGAAATTATTTATCAGTCTCACGATGTGGAAGGTTTAGGCGAAGGTGCAATTCCTCATTGGGAACTGGCGAAAAAATATAACTTAATTGATTTTGAATTAGGTGTAAAAATCGCAGGTGCTGGTTTTCCTGTGTATTTTGGGAAAGGCGCGAGATTGCAGAGAGCTTTGGTTCAATATTTTTTAGATAAAAATGTGGATGCCGGCTATCTTGAAGTCAATCCGCCTCATGTTGTGAACGAAGCTTCAGGGTACGGAACGGGACAGTTGCCGGACAAAGAAGGCCAAATGTACTACATCAATGCAGATGATTTATATTTAATTCCTACAGCAGAAGTTCCGGTGACAAATTTGTACCGTGATGTTTTGTTGGATGAAAAAGATCTTCCAATTAAAAACACGGCATTTTCTCAGTGTTACAGAAGAGAAGCAGGAAGTTACGGGGCTCATGTAAGAGGTCTGAACCGTCTTCACCAATTTGAAAAGGTAGAAATCGTAAGATTAGAAAAGCCTGAAAATTCTTACGCTGTTTTGGAAGAAATGGTAGAGCACATTAAAGAAATCCTTACTGATCTTGAATTGCCTTACCGAGTTTTAAGATTGTGTGGTGGAGATACAGGTTTTGCATCTGCAATGACGTATGATTTTGAAGTTTGGAGTGCAGCTCAGGAGAAATGGCTGGAAGTGAGTTCTGTTTCAAATTTTGAAACGTTCCAAGCAAACAGATTGAAGTGTCGTTACAAAGCTGATGGTAAAACTCAGTTGGTACATACTTTAAACGGTTCTGCAATGGCGTTGCCGAGAATTATGGCAGCATTGCTTGAAAACAATCAGACTGAGGAAGGTATTAAGCTTCCAAAGAAAATCGCTGAATATGCGAGATTTGAATTGATTAATTAAAATTTTACAATAGTAATACAATAAAAGCCATCCGATTCGGATGGCTTTTGTCATTTTGACAGATTATTTGATAGGCTATCTCTGTATCATCTCTGTATGCTTTCTGTATCAAAAATGTATTTTATCTTATTAAAGGTTTTGTGTGAGTTCTGTAATGTTGGCAGGGTTGTCTGTTGCATGAACGGTGATTTTATCACCTGCTAAATCAGAATTGGATGCGGTTGCTGTGTATATCCATTCTGCACCGTTATCAACCGCATTTCCTTCTTCTACAAGTATGCCGTCTGCATTTTCAATCTTTACGGTAACTGATATCACTTGAAAATCATCAGTCGCAGTAATCTTAATTAAATCTCCCGGATTTCCGCTGTAGTTTGATAGGTCGATTTCTTCGATGTCGGGTGCATTCAGCAAATCTGCTACTGCAACATTATAAGTCGTAATTCCTGAGGAGCTGTCTGACTTTATACCGTACATCTGGTTTTTAACAGGATCTGCCAATGCTGATTTTGCGTACAATACTGCTTTCTGAAATTTCAATTTGTGAGCTTTCTGTTTATCAGACAATTCACCAGTGCGTTCTTTGGGAGCTTTAGATACAATTGTTTTGCCATTTCTTTGGCTGAATACCAATAAATCTCCTACTTTTCCACTTAAGCCATGGGTTACAATGTTGTTTTTACTTTCTGCCATTATTTGTGGTTTTTAAATTAATAATGAACCAAATGTAGCTAATTTGATAATTTGTGGTAAATATTTAACTTATTTTATAAATATTAGATAATTTTCATAATAAAAATCACTCATACTTAATGTACAAAATATAATATAAATTAATTTATGCGACACCTTTTGTCGCTATACGCAATTATATTTGTGATATTGATACAATAAAATCTATATTAATTCTCATTCATGAGAAAATCTATTAAGTTAAGAAAGGTTAAATTCGCAAAAAATAATAATTACCGAATCATGAAAAAACTCTACACGAGTGCAGTTCTACTATGTACAACTGCCGTATTGTATTCGCAGGATGTTGTATGGCAAAAAGACATTAAATCCTCCACTCAGGATTTTCTCTCACAAGTCACCACAACAATCGATCAGCAATATCTTATTACAGGAAGCTCTATTCAATCGCAGAAGCTTATTTCCGAAAACAAACAAAACAACGGTTACGATTTTCATCTCGTAAAACTCAATCAACAAGGTGAAGAAGTCTGGGAAAAATATTTTTCGGGACAGAATCATGACTTTCTCTCGGCCACAGTGGCGACTCAGGAAGGTGGTTTTCTGTTGGCCGGGACTTCTTACTCCAGAAAAGGTTTAGACAAAAAAGAGGAATCTAAAGGCGGATCTGATATCTGGCTGATCAGAATTAATGAATTTGGAGATGAGCTATGGCAGAAAACTTTGGGAACTTCTCAGGATGAGGAAGCCAGAGCGGTGATTCAAACTACAGATTTTGGATTTTTTGTTGCCGGAAATGGTACAGCCCTTCGACAAGCTCAGGATTCGAAAGGTTTTGGGTCTAAAGATGTCCTGATCTCAAGAATCGATAAAAATGGGAAAGAGCTTTCACAGATTATTTTAGGAGGAAAAGGATTGGATGAAGTGGAAAAAATGATTCCTACTCTTGATGGAGGTGCATTATTGGGAATTTACTCCAGAAGTACTACAGGTGGATCAAAGAAAACTGAAAACTTCGGGGAAGGAGATTTTTGGGTGGTGAAGCTGAGCAGAGACGGAAAAGTGGAATGGGAGAAGAACTTTGGAGGAAAAGGCGATGATCATTTAAGAACTTTAGCGATGACTTCAACAGGATTTATCGTTGGCGGAGAATCAAGATCTGAAAGGTCAGGAAATAAATCTGTAGGCATTGAAGAAGGAACTGATATTTGGTTAATATCCTTAAATGATCGAGGTGAAGAACTGTGGCAGAAATCTTACAATTTTAAGAACAGAGATGTTCTGATGGGCATGAATGTGGTAAAAACCGGAGACGATAAAAGCTCGAAAGGAATTTTGCTCGGAGGTTATACTCAGGCGGAAGGGAGAATAGAAGCAGATGATGAAACCTTTTGGATGCTTTATCTGAATCAGGATGGCAACGAGCAGTGGAGAAAACATGTGAAAGGAGAATCGAGAAAAAAGAAGAAAGGTTATCTGATATTAAATTAAACCGAGACGGCTCAATTATATTGGCAGGAACAAGTGCTGAAGAGCTAGGCAAAGAGAACTGGAAAATCGTAAAGCTGGGTGATAAACAACTGGATCAGCTGATTGAAAAACTAGACATTAAGATTTATCCGAATCCTGTATCTGATTACTGCTATGTTGAGATTGGTTTTGACTTTAAGGAAGCAGATATTTTGCTGTATGATATGGGCGGAAGACAGCTCCAAACACTAAAAACCAAGAACAAAGTAACCAAGATCAATACACAGAACCTGATTCAGGGAGCGTACTTAGTGACTATAAAAACAGATACGAATAAAACGGCGAATGCTAAATTGATTAAAAAGTAAATACAAATGATAAATATATTAAAAAAAATCTTCTTTATAAGTACAATACTTCGCTAAAAACCTCACGTCGCAATCTTCAACAGGTTATGTTTTTGTTGTGTAAAAAAAATTATATGAAAAAATTTTATTTTGTTATCTATTTGTTTTTTTTGTCGTTACGTGTTTTTTCTCAGGAATTTTCCAAAATTGTACCAGTAAATCCCAACGTAGCTTCGCTATTTAAATCTACAATAACCCCTGTTAATGAATATAGCGGCTTAGCCAATGTTTCAATTCCTTTATACACTGTAACAGAAGGTGCTATTACCGTACCTCTTTCTTTAAGCTATAATAATAGTGGAATTCAGGTTTCGGAAGAATCAGGAATTGTAGGCTTGGGATGGACTTTAAATACAGGTGGTGCAATAACAAGAATGGTTAATGGGAATGATGATTTTAATACTTCAAGTGTCGGTTATTTACGGCATGGTAAACGGTACCCCGACCCTTATATTTTTCCTGAACCTGATGCTTATTTCGATCCAAATCAATACGGTCTTGTTAATGCAAATTCGGAGTGCAAATTTTTGGTAAACGGTAATCTTACAAGTTTCGATCAAACTATTTTTCCATATTATTATCAAGACTACGATTTTATGCCGGATGTATTTTATTATAGCTTTAACGGCTATTCTGGATCCTTTGTATTGGATTCAAACGCAAATGTTGTATTGATGAAAAAAGAAGGCTTGAAGATTTTAGTAGATAGGTCTGGTGGAAGCCAATCAGTGAAATTTACAATTACAACGGAAGATGGAACAATTTATGAATTTAACAAAACTGAATTCACTAATTTTTCGGGTACTGGTCTTGGTATCCAAGGATATACCTCTTCTTGGTATCTTTCAAAAATTACTGACATTTCAGGTAACCATATCGATTTTATATATGAAAATAAGGAAAATATAGTTCCTTTACGATCATTTACCCAAAACTTTGAAATTAAATCCTGTATTCATTTCCCAGCTCTTAACGATTCTAGTCAAGATTGTACAAATCCGATAGCAAGTTTTAAAGAATATGCTGGTCCCTATACTACCATTGAAGGGATTTATTTATCTGAAATACATTTTAGTAATGGAAAAGTAAAGTTAAATTATTCGAATTACAATGTCAGAACTGATTTAAAAGGATATTATTTAAATTCAATTGAGATTAAAGATAATACAAATAATATTGTCAAACGAAATGATTTTAATTATTCTTATTTTGGCAATATTAGTAATGGAGGTTCAAAAAGCCTGACTCAAGGGGATTATTCACAATCGATATATTCTTTGGGTAGTGAATCGCATCTTAACCTTAGGCTACGATTGGATAGTGTGACTGAAGATTCTGTAAAAACCCATAGTTTTGAATATAACTCTGGTTATAATAATTATGTTCCCAATAAGACAACTTTAGATCAGGATTATTGGGGGTTTTACAACGGAGCCAATAACACCCGATCTTTTATTCCATCAGTCAATCCTAATATTTCGGGATTTCAACGCAGTTTTTTTGTTGCAGCCAATAGAGAACCTAATGATGTTCATGCAAAACTTTTTAGCCTGAATAAAATTACCTACCCAACAAAAGGCTCAACAGTATTTGATTATGAGACAAATACTTTTGACAAAATACAACTTGCAACCCAGACAACCACACAATCGATAACAGCTAAAGCAGACGAAACAACTCCATACACTGTATCTGTACCATTTACACCCCAAATACCTTTTAGAATTGTAGCTTCCTTTGTTCTTCAGGGATGGAACTCATCCATGTCCCCAAATAAGCCTTATGTCAATTTCCCAACCACTTTTAATCTTAAGCTTAAAAAAGCTGATGGTACGGAGTTAAGGTATTATTACTTCCCGTCCGATGTAGGAAATCAGCAGTGGAATAATGTACCAGGGAGCTCTTATGCTGGGTATGTATATCCTGCTGAAGAATTTGGCACACAACAGCATCCAATTAGTGGTAATCAATTTATACTCGAAGCCTATTTTAATGATCAAAATGGATTGTTAATGGGCGTAGCTAATATAAGGGCAAGTTGGGATGAACTTGTATCATCCTATTATTCGAAAGGTGGCGGGTTACGTATTAAGTCAATTTCAGATTCTGATTCAGACGGCAGTTTGAAAATGAAAAGAGCATTCAACTATCATTATATAAACGTGATAAATGGACAGACAGTCCAGAAGTCTTATGGCAAATTACACACTTCGAAAGTAAGATACGAACGTGAACATTCTTATACCTATAGCGGACAAATTAATAATCAAGTAAGAAATCCTGTGATAGTTGGTAGTTCAAATTCTATTAACGTTTTTTCAAAAGATGCCGGCAGTTATGTTGGTTACGACCAAGTGGAAACTGTTTACGTGAGCGATAATGTTAATAATGGGAAGCAAATTAAAAAGTTTTACAATGTAACAGATGATTTGCAAGGCTTGTCTACTCCACTAATTAAGGGTCGAGACGATTACTATCGTTTTCCTACCTTGAAAAGTCCTCGCAATGGACTGAATTATATGACGGAAAACTACAAGCGGCAAGGGAATTTCTATAGTTTGGTTAGTAAGATTGAGAATGATTACGATATCAATGGATTTTCTGCATCTAATTTTGACCTTCATACATTGTATCATAATTCTGATTATATTATTGGTGCCAAAAAAGAAAATTTTGCTTTGGCGGACGGTAATTATATGGGTTGTGGTTATTTTCAATTTCAATTATATCCATATTATTCCAATTTAATCCAGCAAACAGCTATAAGAGAAACTTTATATGACATTAATGGACAAAATCCTGTTTTAAATGGGCAAAAATTTTATTATGAGAATGGGATGCATCTTCAAAAAACAAGAATTGAATCCACTTATAGTTCAGGCGAAGTTTTAGAAACCAAGATTTACTATCCCGACGATATTTCATCTACGGCAAGTTTAGCTGAAGGTGGCAATTTAACATCCTATGAATATACGCAAATTGATCGATTAAAGGCCGATGATTTACATCGTATAGCGACTCCTATACAAACTGTTACTAAAAGAAATGGTCAGATAACATCAATTCAACGTAATTTATTTAAAACGGATGATGGCATTGTGCTTCCAAGCTCTGTTTTATCTTACGATTTACAAACCCCAACAACTTCATTCACAGAAGTCACCTATGATCAATACGATGTAAAGGGCAATTTGTTGCAATACACGACGAAAGACGGCATTCCCACTGCCATTATCTGGGGATATAACGGTACTCAGCCGATAGCCAAAGTGACAGGAGCTGCTTACGCACAAGTGAGCAATCTGGCAACTGCAATTATTACTGCTTCAGATCTTGATGCTTCGAATCCTTCTAGCGAACCTGCATTGATTAATGCATTAGATGCATTCAGAAAAGATTCAGGTTTATATAATTACCAAATCACAACTTACACTTATGATCCATTAATCGGAGTGACGAGCATCACCCCACCGTCAGGAATCAGAGAGGTTTATTTCTATGATTCTGCTAACAGATTGAAAGAAATAAAGCAGCAGGAAATAGATGTAAACGGAAATGTAGTTTATAAACTGCTGAAAGAATACCAATACAACTACAAACACTAAGACACGATGAAAAAAAAATAATTCCTATAAGTGCTTTATTAATCTCAGGTTTGGCACAAGCACAGCTCAGCACGGCAGAAAACTATGTGTACAGCAAGACTTATCTTGATTATACTGGAACTACGCCAACAAAAACGGCAGAAACCGTTCAGTATATGGATGGTTTGGGAAGACCCAAACAAGTCGTGAATATTAAAGCTTCACCATTAGGCAGAGATGTGGTTACCCATATCGAATATGACGGTTTTGGAAGACAGGTGAAAGACTATCTTCCTATACCTCAGAGTGGAACAATGAATGGTGCTATTGTGCCAACACCCCTTGCCAATGCCACACAAACCGACATCTACGGATCAGAGAAAATATATGCAGAAAAAATCTTAGAGAACTCACCACTAGACAGAATCCAACAGCAGATTCAGGTAGGAAACGACTGGACTAATAAACCTGTAAAATTTGATTATGATGCCAACGCAGCTAGCGACTATGTAAGAAAATATGAAACTACTACGACATGGGTTGAAGGCAGAACGCAAACCGCTGTTCAGCTCCTTCAATATTTCCAGCCCTCACAGTTATACAAGAACACCATAACTGATGAAGACGGAAACAAAACCATAGAATTCAAAAACGGACAAGGGCAGACTCTTCTCGTGAGAAAAGTTCTGAGTGCTACAGAAAATGCAGATACCTATTATGTGTATAACGAATATAATCAGCTCGCATTTGTTATTCCGCCATTAGCTTCGGCACCTACGATAGAACCATCCACCGTAGAAAACCTTTATTATCAATACCGCTATGACGGTAGAAAACGTTTGGTAGAAAAGAAACTTCCCGGAAAAGGATGGGAATATATGGTGTATGATAAAGCAGACAGGCTTATTCTAACCCGAGATGCGAATTTGCAGCAGCAGGGAAAATGGCTCATTACAAAGTATGATTCATTTGGCAGAGTGATTTATACAGGGATTATTGCAGGAGGAGCAAGAGAAAGTATACAGAGCCAGGCAGGAAATCAGGTGGTTATAGAAAGTACAAACGGCAGCTTCACAAAGAACGGCATGCAGATCTATTATTCTAACGGAATATTTCCCAACCTTGAAACCGTGTTATCGGTAAATTATTATGATATTTATCCTGTAGGAAGCCCTGCAATACCGACCCAAGTTTTGGGACAGAATATCCTGCACGAAAATGCACAGCTATACAACATCAGCACAAAAAGTTTACCTGTTGCTTCTTATGTAAAGAATATTGAGGATGACAATTGGACAAAGAACTATACATGGTATGACACCAAAGGAAGGCCTGTTGCAAGCCATTCTGTCAATTATCTGGGAGGATATACCAAAACGGAATCTTTGCTCGATTTTTCGGGAACTCAGCTACAGGCAGTTACAAAACACAAAAGGTTGGACAGCGATACTGAAAGAGTGATTACTGAGAATTTCACCTACGATCATCAGAACAGGTTGAAAACGCACACCCATCAGATTGATAACAACCCGGGTGAATATTTAGCTCAAAACGAATACAATCCGCTCTCACAACTAAAAACTAAAAAAGTAGGCGGTACGAGTTTGGGAACTGGACTTCAGACTATAGATTACGCTTACAACATCAGAGGATGGATGACCAAAATCAATGACCCTGCTAACTTAGGTAACGATCTTTTTGGATATAAAATAAAATATAATGAGAGGGAAGGCTTAGAAACTCCTGATGCTTTAGACGGAACATTAAAAGTGATTCCGAGATTCAATGGGAATATTGCCGAAGTAGATTGGAAAACGGCAACAAATCCTAATGACAATCTAAGAAGATATGGGTACGTTTATGACGGATTAAACAGACTAAAGGCAGGGTTTTATCAGAATGGAGTAAATCCTGGAGCGAATGAATTCTTTGAAAAAATAACCTACGATCTTAATGGAAATATCACTAACCTCAAAAGGTCGGAAGGAATGTTATTGGGCAGTGCAACTGCAATGACCATTGATAATCTTGATTATAATTATACAGGAAACAGGCTCAATACGGTTACAGACCTCTCGGGTCAATACAATGGCTACCCTGATACATCAGGAAATCCGATTAGTTATGACTTGAATGGAAACATGTCTACAAATAAAGATAAAGGTATTTTAGGAATCAGCTATAACATATTAAACCTTCCTAGTAGAATTACCTTTTATGCAGGGTTGTCATTAAGAAGCGGAATTATCAGAAATAATACTACTCATACCTATCGTTCAGATGGAGTGAAGTTAACGAAAATCTACAAATTTGCACCCTACAATCCTATGGGTACAGCAACTGAGTTATCTACTGAAACAACAGAATACTTAGACGGATTCCAATATAAGACAGGATCAGTGGTAATGCTTGGACCTAGGCCAATTGGTCTTAGAGCAGTATTAGAATTTCGTCCTACTTCTGAAGGCTATTTTGATTTTGTAAAAAATAAGTATATTTACAATTACACAGATCATTTGGGAAATGTGAGATTAAGCTACCGAAGTAATGATAGTAGCATACAAGTTATTGAAGAAAATAATTATTATCCTTTTGGGTTGAAGCACGAAGGATACAATGCTTTAGCTGGAAACCCAAGTTATCAGTATAAGTACAATGGGAAGGAACTTCAAGAGACCGGAATGTATGATTATGGCGCAAGATTTTATATGCCGGATATCGGAAGATGGGGCGTTGTTGATCCGCTAGCGGAGAAGTATTTTAATTTTTCACCATTTAATTACACTGCAAATAATCCTATTCTTTATATTGATCCAGATGGAATGCAGCTTGATTTAAGTAATATTATGAAAAAAGGTAATGAAGAGCAATACAAAGCTTTTGTTTTCTTTGCTAGGACTAAAGATGGGCAAGCTTTTTTATCTAAGTATATGGAAAAGGGACAGACTATTACTTATGGAGGAAAAACAATTTTTGAAGCGAAAGCAAATGGTGAGTTTCATAATAATGGAATTGATTTATCATATGGAGTTAAAACGGATTCATCTGTAGGAGCATCTACTACAGGTAAAATGAGAGACGAACAAGGTAAAGTCTCAATTTTGATTTCAAATAATGCATATGGCGATTCTGGAAGCCAATTTTTTAATAACTTAAGACAGATAGTACATGAATCTTTTCTTCATGCTGATTTGGAGGCTAATGACCTCATAGATGATGGCTATACAAACTCAAGTAGTATTCCAAAAGAATACAGAAAATACGATACTTGGAGTTCCCAACATGGACAACATTATTATATTCAAAATGAGTATTTGAAAGATCCTAAAAATAATAAAGTAAATACATATACTAAAGAAGGTTTTCAAATTTTAAAACAAGCTAATGAAGCTTTAAAATTAAAACTAGGTGATTCTAAAATAAAAAAAGAAATGTGGAATTTTAACGGTTCTATGATAAAAGTAGATGGAAATGGAAATTTGAAACATAAAGATCAATAGTATTATGAAAATAATTAATTTTATAATAACCTGTATGTTGTTATTATCTTGTAATAACGAAAAGAAACAATATATTGAATTAACATTGGGATCCAGCATGGATCCCAATGAGCCAAGGATTGGAATTCTTATTGATGATAAAGATTCTCTCTATATGTGTAAGGAAATTATAGGAACAACTAATAAGAATACTAAATATGAATATTTCAAATCGACTAAAAGAATTGATTTCTCATTTTTCAAACAAAATGTTTTAAACTCATTTGATACCTTATCAACATTTAGAAGCGTTCCTGACGCCCAATCAAAGCAGATAAATTATTACTTAAATGGACAAAATGAAAAATTTAGGTTTTATTCCCATGAATTATCGAAAAAGCAAGAAAAAATTATTGAAGATTTAATATTGCTACAGCAATCAAAAACATTTGTAAAAATACCACATTATAATTTTTCAAAAGAGTTACTGTATGAAGTAACGCCGCTTCCTCCACAATAATTATAAGTACAACGGTAAAGAACTCCAAGAGACGGGAATGGTTGCAATGGATTGGCGCCATTATATGCCAGATATTGGACGTTTTGCAGCTATGGATCCTCTAGCAGGAGTAATTCCTAGTTGGACACCTTATCGTTTTACCTTTAATAATCCTGTTTATTTTTCAGATCCTAGCGGTTTACTTGAAAGAGGACCTGAAATGCTTTCAGATTGGATTAAGAATTTATCAACTGGAGAATATAAATTTGATAAAAATGTTACAGGCTATGGAGATACTCCTTTGGGATATGAATATGTAGGTCCAACAGGATCTTATACTAATGCAAGTGGAGATGTTGTAAACTTATTAGCTAATGGCGAGAAAGAAACTCAGATACAGGAAGTTTCAGTTATAGGAAAGAAAGGTGGCAGTGGCGCATTAGATTATCTTAATTTTTTAAATGACAGAGCAGGTGATACTTCGGACGTATTAGCAAGTAGAAGATGGCAAGGAGGATCTTTTAGGGTTTTTAGTAATAGAAATGTTAGTTTACAAGGGTTTTCTCCTTTGTATCGAGCTGATAACTTTGGCGCAAGAGGGCTCACAAGGAGCAGGTATTATAATGTGTCTAAGACTTTGAAAAAAGGATCTGTGATTGCTTCTGTTACTTTAGGAGTAATAGAAGTTGGAAATGGCGTAGCAGAAGCTGGAGTGTCAGCTGGAGCTGTAATTGGCGTTTGGTTTGGTGGTGTAGGTGCAGGTCCCGGCGCCCTCGTAGGTGGAATCATCGGAGGTGTACTTGGAAGTTGGGGTGGCTCAGAATTAGGTGAAGCAGGAGTAGAAAAAGCATATGAATAAAATGCAAGATATAGAAATCAAATTAAGTAAAAAGAAATTAATATTTCTTTTATTATTGGCAATAGGGTTTGTTATTATTAGTTCGTTATTTATTATAAATCCCTCTTATTTTGTGAGCTTTATAACACGTAGTGAAAAAGTAATCTTTTTAATTGGTGTTTTAGGAACTGTAGTATTTGGAATTGCTTCCATATTATTATTTATAAAGTTATTTGATAATAAACTTGGATTAGTTATAAATAAAGAAGGAATACTAGATAATACAAACTTTAGTTCTATAGGTTTGATAAAGTGGGTTGATGTTACCAATATTAGAATAGAAAAAGTTATGTCAACAAAGTTTTTATTAATTGAAGTTATTAATCCTAATGAGTACATAGAAAAAGCAAACACAATAAAAAAACTCTCATTAAAACAAAATATGAAAACTTATAACACCCCTATAACTCTGACATCTGTAGGGCTTCAACATAGTTTTGAAGACTTGAGTAAAATTATATTTGAGTCTTGGGAAAAATACAAAAGCCAATCTATTTAATTTTAGCACCCCCTCGCTACCGCACGATTGCATCGTGTGGTAGATAATAAAAAAACCCATCGCAATTGCGATGGGTTTTTTTATTATAAAGCAGCAATATTTTTCTGCAGATAATCTTTAAAACGTTTTTTGGAAACGAAAGTTTCAATGAGTTTTAGGAGAATGTTTTTTTCTTCGGTGTCGAGTTCGTTGATGAGTTTTAGCTGTTCCAGAACTGCGGTATCTTCCATAGAAACTTCGTTGGGAACATTATTTTTTTCATTGAAGAAAATAATATCGTCAACGGAAATCCCGAAATGTTTAACGACAAAAACCAATTTATCAGCAAGCATAATCGCTTCAATGATAAATCAATGACAATTCGCATTATGAGGATGCGTGCTGTGATCTCCCGGCAAATGACATTCGCCTACATTGTCTTTTGAAATGGTCATTGCTTCAGCTCTTGGTGAGATGTAAGGGATTCCCAATTCTAAACCTCTCAGAATAAATAATCCTCCCAAAATAATCATAATCATAGGAATTGCTTTTAAAATCTTTAGTCTGAAAGCCTGATTCATCAGGTTTCCGACCAAAACTACTGCAAACATGAACGGAAGGGTGCCTAAACCAAATAAAGCCATATATGAAGCCCCTTGTAAGATTCCTCCGGCTGCTAAGCTTGCCGTTAATGCCATGTAAACCATTCCACAAGGAAGAAATCCGTTGAGAACTCCTGTGGTGAATCTTGAGCGGTAATCTGCTTTCTGTAAAAGTTTTCCTAAGTTTGATTTTACTGAAAATAGAAATTTAGATAAAAAAGGAATTTTTGAAGCAAAGTCTTTTCCTCCAAATGAAAATAAAGCCATTACAATTAATAAAATTCCGACAGCAATTGTTAAATACTGCTGAAATCCTGCCATTTCAAATCCCTCACCAATAATTCCTAAAATTCCACCTAATAATGAATAGGTGAAAATTCTTCCGAACTGATAGGTTAAGTTTTGAAGATAAAAATTGGTCGCTTGTTTTTTGGTTAATCCCATCGACAAAGCAATCGGGCCGCACATTCCGATACAATGGAAACCGGAAGCAAAGCCTAAAGCAATCGCCGATACCACAAATGCTATTTCCATATTACATCATAATCGAGTCGGTAGTCTGTCTTGTTGGTAGTCCACATCAATCGCAACGTATAATTTCCTTTCGTTAAAACTCTTGCAGGAATAAAAAATGACTGATTAGCGTCAAGTTGCTCAGATCTTTTGATGTCTAAATTCTGATCGTCTGATCTGTTCAGCACAAATTTTATGTTTGAATTTGCGTTGTTGATATTTTTTGGGAAAGTCAATTTAATTCCCTCCGCATTCTGAGAAAAGGCTGGCTTTTCTTTAATGGTATCTGCTCTTTTCTTAGCATCGATTACCGATTGGTATTCTAATTCTTCTTCGTAATACTTATCAGTTACCATTTCCGAGTTCTTCTGTCCGTTCGGAAATAAAAACAGCATTGATAAAATAAATATAATAAAAGAACCGAGCGCCAAAAATACGCCGTGTCCCCAAGTGAAATTTTTCATTCCTTAAAAAATTTAAAATTGTAATTTAAATGGTCCTTCAAAATAAGTCTCATAAGAATCGATAAGCTCGCCCTTCATATCGTAAACTCCGATTTTGATGTTTTGCTTAGACAGTTTCATGGCATTTTCCGGGAAGCTGATGTTGATGGTTCCCTTGGTAATCTTATCTCTGGCAACCGTAATTTTGCTTGATGCACTGTAGCTGATTTCACCTTGTGCAGGTTCAATGACTTTGATGGTCACGATTTTTTTATCGTTGGTTTTATTCAGGAAGGTATAGTTGTAGGTATTGGTAATTTTTCCTTCTCTTACAAAGAATGTGCTTCCGGCTGGTTTAATGAATTTTGCTTCCATCTCGCCACGGCTTGACAGTAAATATCCTAAGAATCCTACCAAAAGAATAAGAACAACCGCAAAGCCTTTCATTCTTCCGGTAAATTTGTAAGGTTCTCCGGTTTCTATTTCTTTTTCTGATGCGTAACGTACAAGACCTTTAGGCAAACCTACCTTTTCCATCACTTCATCACAGGCATCGATACAAGCAGTACAGTTGATACATTCCAACTGCTGTCCATCTCTGATGTCGATTCCTGTCGGGCAAACTACTACACACTGGTAACAGTCGATACAGTCACCTTTTCCGGCAACTTTTCTGTCTTCACCTTTTCTCCATTTAGAACGGTTCTCACCTCTGTTGAAATCGTAAAATACGTTGATGGTTTCTTTATCAATTAAAACACCCTGTAATCTTCCGTAAGGACAAACCAATGTACAAACCTGTTCTCTGAACCAAGCGAACACAAAGTAAAATGCTGCGGCAAAGAGAATCATTACAATAAAGTTGGTTGGATGTGCAAATGGCCCTGCTGATATAATCTCTATGACCTGCTCATATCCTACGATGTACATAAACATGAAGTGGGTAATGATTAATGAAATCACGACATAAATCGACCACTTTAAACTTCTCTTCCAGATTTTTTCGCTGTTCCATTCTTGTCTGTCCAGCTTCATCTGCTTGTTTCTGTCTCCTTCAATCAGGTATTCTATTTTACGAAATATCGATTCCATAAAAATTGTCTGAGGGCATATCCACCCGCAGAAAATTCTTCCGAATGCAATCGTAAAAATAATAATGAAAATAAGAGAAGCAATAGCTCCTAAAGTAAGGATGAAAAAATCTTGTGGATAAAAAGGCTGTCCAATGATGAAAAACTCTCTATCGATAACATTAAACAGAAAGAAAGGATTGCCATTGATTTTGATGAATGGTACTGTAAAATAGACGATTAGTAAGAAGTAACTTACAAAGTCTCTGTAGTTGGTATATTTACCTTTTGGTTTTTTTGGAAAAACCCATTTTCTCTTTCCGGATTGTTCCATTGTGCCTATAGAATCTCTATAGGTTTCAGGATCTAAAACCTGTCCCTGTCCGCCGCGCAGAATATCTTCTTCTTTATCTGACATTATAGTTTGGTTTTATTTAAAAAAAGAAAAAACATAATTCGTTACTATTTTTTAATTTAATAACAAATTATGTTTAATCATATATTTTCAAGTTTTAATTACTTTTTCTCCCACTTAGCTTCATCACCATAAGCTGGTGCTCCGCCTTTGTCTGTTGTAATTGGTGGAAGTTCCTGGTTGATGTGGTAAACGTAAGCAGCAACATTCTGAATGTCTGTTCCGGTTAATACTCCGTTTTTACCCCAAGCCTGCATTGCAGTTCCTGTTACACCATTTTCTACAACGTGGAATACGTTTTTGAATAATGTTTTCTCAGGTTGGTTGTGCCAGAAGTTATCTGTCAGGTTAGGACCGATACCTCCTTTACCACCGTCTGAGTGACATGATACACAGTTGCTTTTGAAGATTTCTTCACCTGCAGCGATGTTATCTTCAGAAAATACAGCTGTTTCTATTGTTACAGGCGGCTGGCTCTTGTTGTATTCTTCGATAGATGCCATTTGCTCTTTATACTCAGCATCATATTCGCTCAATGGGTGAGCAAAGTCTGTGAAAGAATATGCACAAATATACACTACACAAAATACAGTTCCGAAGTAGAATAATCCTAACCACCATTTTGGTAATTGGTTGTCTAACTCCATAATCCCGTCGAAACCATGGTCAATAAGGATATCTTTTTCTTCTGTATCAGACTGCTTTTTGAAAGCTGCGTCATACTGTCTCTTTAAGAAAGGAATTTTCTTTTCAGATAAGTACGCTGCTTTTTCTGCGTCAGATAATTTTTTGAATTTATTATTTTCAATCAAATCTCCGATTGCACTGTGAATGTATGCCAAGATTGCACTGATTGCTACAGTTCCCCAGAAATAAGGTGAAGCTAAAAACGAGTAGCTTTGAACAAATAAATAATAAAAAACTATAAGAAGCCCCATTATTATCAAGATGTTTACAAAAACCGGTGTTCTTTGTTTCATAAGTGAATGTTTATTGTTTTTAAATGTCATATGAAATCACCATCGTCAAAATGTTATTATCAATAACTAGGCTAACGGCGATTTCATAATCAATAATAGTTTAATCTTTTAAATTAAAATCATCTTCATCATCCCCAAGAGGTGCGTTCTCTTCTTCTCTGTAATATTTTTTAGGCCTGCTAAAAACATAAATGATCAAAGCGATGAAGAACAACATAAAGAAAATCAGAGCCAAAGTTTGATACAAACCTGCATTTTCCGTATTGGATAATATATCTTTAAAGTTCTGAGGAATCATGAGCTTTTAATGTTAGTTATTACTAGCTGTTTTTATTTCAGTAGTTTTAATATCTGTACCCAATCTTTGTAGGTAAGAGATCAAAGCTACAATTTCCTTCTTCTCCAATTTTACGTCTGGTCTTTTAGCGTATTCCGCTTTCAAGTCAGCTGCTTCAGAGTAGATGTCTTTTACAATTTTTGCAGCCTGGTTGTCTGCCCATTTATCTGCAGAATCAATTTGAGCTTTTGTATAAGGTACATCAAAAGTATTCTTCATCAACTTCATTTTGTCAACCATTTTAGATCTGTCTAGATTAGTTGCAATCAACCAAGGGTAACGAGGCATGATAGAACCTGCAGAGGTAGATCTTGGGTTATACATGTGTTTGTAATGCCAAGAACTTGGGTTTTTACCACCTTCTCTATGCAAATCTGGTCCTGTTCTTTTTGACCCCCAAAGGAAAGGTCTGTCGTAAACAAATTCCCCTGCTTTAGAATACTGTCCGTTTTTACCGTTAAATCTTACAATCTCGTCTCTGAATGGTCTTACCATCTGAGAGTGACAAGCGTTACAACCTTCACGGATATATAAATCTCTACCTTCTAATTCTAACGGTGAATAAGGCTTCACTGCTGAAATCGTCGGCACACTTTTCTTTAATGATAGGGTAGGAATAATCTCTACCATACTTCCTATTGAAATGGTTAGTAATGACAATACAGTTAACAACATTGGCATTCTCTCTAACCAAAGGTGGAAACCTTCTCCTTCTTTACGTTTGTTCCCGATATTTGCCAAAGCTGGTGCTTCTGCAGGAACTTCTTTTTGGAATGATCCCTGTCTAACAGTTTTCCAAACATTCACAACCATTAATAAACCACCCGAAAGATAGAATAAACCTCCTAAGAATCTTAATTTGTAGTAAGGAATAATTGCCGTTACAGTATCCAACCAGTTTTTCCATAATAATGTTCCATCTGGGTTGAATTGCTTCCACATTAGACCTTGTGTAAATCCTGCGATGTACATTGGTACTGCATAGAAAATGATTCCTAATGTACCTAACCAGAAATGCCAGTTAGCTAATTTTACAGACCACATTTTTGTTCTCCACATAATCGGTACCAAGTAATAGATAACACCGAATGCCATGAAACCATTCCATCCTAATGCTCCTAAATGTACGTGACCGATAACCCAGTCTGTAAAGTGACCAATTTTGTTGATGTTTTTTGTTGCTAAAAGTGGTCCTTCAAACGTTGCCATACCATAACAAGTAACTGCAACTACGAAGAATTTCAAAATAGGATTTTCTCTTACTTTATCCCAAGCTCCTCTTAGTGTAAGAAGACCATTCAACATCCCTCCCCAAGACGGTGCGATTAGCATAATTGAGAAACCAGTTCCCACTGCCTGCGCCCATGCTGGTAAAGCTGTATACTGAAGGTGGTGAGGACCAGCCCAAATATATACGAAGATCAATGACCAAAAGTGAATAATCGATAATTTATATGAAAATACAGGTCTGTCTGCTGCTTTAGGCAAGAAATAATACATTAAACCTAAAACCGGAGTCGTCAATACGAATGCAACCGCATTGTGACCGTACCACCATTGTACGATAGCATCTTTTGCTCCTGCATATGCTGAATAAGATTTCCAGCCAGAGAAAGATAAAGGTACTTCAAGATTGTTGAAGATGTGAAGCATCGCTACGGCAACCCAAGTTCCAAGATAGAACCAAATGGCTACGTAAAGGTGTCTTACTCTTCTTTTCTTAATGGTTAAAATCATGTTTACACCGAAGATAATCCAAGATACGGCAATCAAGATATCGATTGGCCATTCGTGCTCAGCATATTCTTTTGAAGTGTTGATCCCCATAAAGAAGGTGATGTACGTAGCTACAATCATGAACTGCCAAGTCCAGAAATGAATCCAAGACAGCGTGTCGCTATACATTCTTGTTTTTAATAATCTTTGTGTAGAGTAGTAAACTCCTACATAAACGATATTACATACAAATGCAAAGATTACTGTCGAGGTGTGCAGCATTCTTATTCTACCAAAACCAAACGCACCGTGTGTGTTGATCAAACCTTGTATGTTACCAGATGATAAACTGTTTATCGTTGTATCATCAGTCCCGAAAAAGAATTCAGGAAGCTCAGGGTAGAAAAGCATCAAAGCTGCTGTCAGCCCAAACACGAATCCTATAATCCCAAAAACTATGGTCGCGTATAGGAATGCCCGAACAATACTGTTGTCATAACTAAACTTTTGTGTCTCCATATTAACTATTCACTTTTTTCTTCAAATTTATTACTTTCTCCTTTTTCACTTTTATCGTTCTTGTTGCCAGAATCTTCTTTCTCCTCCTTTATCTCATCATCAAAAAGTATTCTTACAGCCGGTGACTCATCGTCCTCAAACTGTCCTTTTCTGGCGTTAACTATAAAAACGATCAGGAAAACTGCAGCTAAAGAAACACTGCATAAGATCATTAAATATAGAATATCCATTAGACAACAAAATTAACCTATTTTCGGGGTTCAAAATTAGTGAAAAATAATGACATTAATCACGAAATACGGGCTTTGGCTAATTTAAAATCAGTCTAAATAAGGGCTTTTAAGCGGTTTTTCGGAAATATTTGCGACCCAGGATCCAGGTCGAAAGTGTAGTAAATGAAATGACGGTGATGGAACTCAGTGGCATCAAAATGGCAGCAAATAATGGTGACATGTGACCGGTAACTGCAAAGCTCAAACCAACAATGTTGTAAAGAAAACTGATTACGAATGTCAATTTTACAATCGTCATTGATCCTTTGCAAACATTCAGGTAATTGTCTAATTGTGAGACTTTTTCACCGTTCATAATCACATCAGAAGATGGTGTAAAGCTGTTGGTGTCATCAGAAATGGCAATTCCAACATTGCTTTGTTTTAGGGCTCCGGCATCGTTTAATCCGTCACCTAACATTGCGACTTTCATTCCGTTGTTTTGTAGGCTTTGGATGAAGTTTAATTTGTCCTCGGGGCTTTGGTTAAATGCCATCGAGCTCACATTTGGGATGATAGCTTTTAGCTGACTTTCTTCTGAAGAATTATCTCCGCTTAAGATGAAAATCTTGTACTGAGCGATTTTTTTAAATAAATTTTTAAGGTTTTCTCGGTATTCATTTTTAAAGATAAACTTCCCGATAAACTCGTTATTCTTGCTGATGTAGACAGCGGTCTCCAGGTTTTTAGATTCCTGATTGTTGTATTTTGCGGAACCGATTTTATATAAATTGCCTCTTACGTTTGCTTCGTAACCTTTTCCTGAAATCTCAATAAATTGTTCAACCGGAAAATAATCATCATTAATTTCAATGAAATCGTACAGTGATTTTGAAAGCGGGTGGTTTGAATTCTTTAATAAAGTTTTGACATTCATTAAATCAAATTCCTGGATCTCAGGGCCTTCAAATTTGATGTTTGTCTTTTTTCTTTCGGTGATCGTTCCTGTTTTATCAAAAACGATGGCGTCTAATTTTGAAATTTTCTCAATCGTCAGCGTATCTTTTACATAAAATTTATTTCGACCCAAAATTCGCATGATGTGACCGAATGTAAACGGGGAAGATAATGCCAATGCGCATGGACAAGCAATAATCAGAATCGCTGAAATCACCTGGAACATTTTTTCTAAATCAATAAATGACCAGTAAATTCCTGAAATAACGGCAATTCCTAAAATGATAAACGTGAAATATTTACTGATGTCGTTGATCAGTGTATCTAATCCTGTTTCGTGTTTTTTGAAAGCTTCTTTATTCCAAAGCTGAGTTAGATAACTTTGGTCTACGTTTTTAATGACTTCTAATTCAAGAGAAGATCCGACTTGCTTTCCTCCGGCAAAAATTTTATCGCCAGGTTGCTTGCTGATACTTTCGCTTTCTCCGGTAATAAAACTGTTGTCGATGTTTCCTTCACCGTTAATCAAAACCGCATCCACCGGAATGATTTCCTGATTTCTAACTAGAATTCTGTCGCCAATTTTAATTTTAGAAAGCAAAATGTTTTGCTGTTTTCCACCGAAATCAACTTTGGTAACTGCAATCGGATAAAAAGATTTGTAATCTCTGTCGTAAGAAAGTGAACTGTACGTTCTTTTCTGGAACATTTTCCCTAGTAGCATAAAGAATAGAAGTCCACATAATGTGTCAAAATATCCCGGACCGTAATCAGTCATGATTTCATAAACACTTCGTCCGAATAACACGAAAATTCCCAAAACAATCGGAACATCAATATTGACGATTTTGTTTTTTAAACCATACCAAGCGGATTTATAATAATCTGAAGCTGAATAGAATACAACCGGAAGTGAAAGTAAAAACATTAGCACACGGAATAAACCTTTGTAATGTTCCATCCAAACGTCTTCGCCACCAATATATTCTGGAAAGGCCAAAAACATTCCGTTACCGAATGCAAAACCTGCAATCGCTAATTTTACTAAAAGAGATTTATCTAAATGATCTTCGTTTTTGTCAGCAGTTTCTAAACTTATGGCTGGTTTGTAACCTAAATTAGTTAAAAAGTTAGCTAATTCGCTTAATTTTAAATCGTTATGGTTGAATGAGATCTGTAAGTTCTTTCTTGTGAAATTGACCTGAGAATATTTAATATCTTTATGAAGCGTATGAAGACTTTCTAAAAGCCAGATACAAGAAGAGCAGTGAATCACCGGAATTTTAAATGTGACCAAACTTGTGTTTCCTTCTGAAAAATCAGTGATTTTTTCAAAAATTTCTGGCGTGTCGAGATAATCAAACTGTGAAGAATTTTCGTCGTTCGGGCGGATTCCTGCACGCTTATTTAATTCGTAGAAATTAGTTAGATTGTTGATATTCAGAATTTCGTAGACTGATTTGCAACCATTGCAGCAAAAAATTTTCTCGTCAAAAGGAATTCTCTCCTTTTCTATGTCTTGTCCACAATGAAAACAGTTCTCGCTCACCTTCATAAATTATTGACTGACAAAATTATAACAATTTTTTTGTTTATCGAGTTTAAATGTTCTATTTTTGTGATAAATGTCATATTAAAATGTCGCAGGAACAACAGATTGCTATTGAAGAAAGATTTGCCAGGGTTTTTAACGATAAATCCTTCAAAGAAAGGCTTTCCAATACTGATTTTGAAAGATACTTAGGTGCAAAAAAGAAGATGAGTTTTCAGAAACACGACATCATTTTTGATGATGGTGAAATTCCGAAAGGAGTTTATTTTTTGGAAAAAGGAGCTGCAAAATTGTCGAAGTCTGGTTCTTTTGGGAAAGATCAGATTTTAAGATTTATAAAAGAGGGTGATATCATCGGATATCGTGCTTTGCTTTGTGGTGAAAACTTTCAAGCTAAAGCAGAGGCGATGACTGATGTAGAATGCACTTTTTTACCTGCAGATGTTTTTATGGATCTTCTTGAGGTTGATCCTCAGCTGTCATTCATCATGCTTCAAAAAATAGCCTATGAGTTGGGAGAATCTTCAAACACCATTACATTTTTAGCTCAAAAAACAGTTAGAGAAAGATTGGCGGAGATTTTAATTCTTTTAGAGCAAAAATTAGGTACAGATCCTGAAGGTTTCATCAAAATCTCATTAACAAGAGAAGAGATAGCAAACATTATCGGTACTGCAACAGAAAGTGCCATCCGATTGATTTCTGAATTTAAAGGAGATCAGCTCATAGAAGTAGACGGAAGAAACATTAAAATTCTCAATCACGATAAACTCATGAAACTCGGTCACGTAGTTTTATAATCATTCAATATACAAGTCGGCGGAAGCCGACTTTTTAACTTATAAACAATACATATATTATGTCTGTTCATTCTGAAATCAAAAGAGTTACCACTGAAACCTTACGAAAAATGAAATTCGATAAGGAGAAAATAACCATGCTTACCGCTTACGATTTTACCACTGCGAAAATGGTAGATGCCGGCGGAATTGATGCCGTGCTCATTGGCGATTCGGCAGCTAATGTTATGGCGGGTTTTGAAACTACATTGCCTATTACTTTAGATCAAATGATTTATCATACTCAAAGTGTTGTGCGTGGAATAGACAGAGCTTTGATTGTGGCTGATCTTCCTTTCGGAACTTACCAAAGTAATCCTGATAAAGCATTGGAATCATCAGTAAGAATGATGAAAGAGGGTGGTGCTCACGCCATAAAAATTGAAGGTGGAAAAGAAATTTCAAAATCTATAAAGAAAATCATCAATGCCGGAATTCCTGTAATGGGACATTTGGGATTGACACCGCAGTCTATTTATCAATTCGGAACTTATAAAGTGAGAGCGAAAGATGAAGAAGAGGCTGAAAAATTGATTAGTGATGCAAAGCTTTTGGAAGAATTAGGCTGTTTTTCTATTGTTTTAGAAAAAATTCCTGCAGATTTGGCTAAAAAAGTTTCAGAAAGCATTACGATCCCAACTATTGGAATTGGGGCGGGTCCTGACTGTGACGGGCAGGTTTTGGTATATCATGATATGGTAGGAATGAACAAAGGTTTTTCACCAAAATTCTTAAGAAGATATTTAGATTTATATACAGAAATCACCGGAGCTGTGGCACAATACGTGAAAGATGTGAAAAGTGCTGATTTCCCTAATGAAAAAGAAAGTTACTAATGAGAAATAATTTACAAATGGCACAGGGGATTATCTCTGTGTTGGCAATACTTTGTCTGGTTATTGGATGGTTTGGAATGTTTTCGCCGGAAGTCAACGAGATCATTTCAAGAAAATTATTTTATCTTTTAATAGGGTTGAGTTTTGTTTTGCAGGCTCCATTGCTTTCTAATGCGAAATTTACATATCCTATGTACGGAGCGGCTGCATTATGTATTATCGGAGCTTTTCTTCCCGTAGAATCTGATTTTTCATTTATAAAAACAGTTGGTTTGCTTGGTGGAGTGATTATTTCGTTTACCAATAGATCTGTGAACCGTCAGTAATTATGAAGGAACAAATCGTTTATGAGGATAACCACCTTTTGGTCATCAATAAAAAAGTTGGGCAATTAGTACAAGGCGACAAAACTGGAGATGAGTCTCTGCTGGATTCCATTAAAAATTATATTAAAATAAGAGATAACAAGCCTGGAAATGTTTTTCTGGGCTTGGTTCATCGTATCGACAGGCCGACTTCGGGTTTGGTAATTTATGCTAAAACTTCAAAGGCACTTTCCCGTTTAACGCAAATGGTTAAAAACAGAGAGGTCAAAAAAACATATTGGGCGGTTGTTCCTAAAGAAATGATTCCTCAAACCCAAAGATTGGTTCATTATCTACAGAAGAACGAGAAAAATAACAAAGCAATTGTTTTTACCAAAGTGACTGATGGCGCAAAGGAAGCAATTCTTACTTATAACATTATAAAGACTTTAGATAATTATCATCTTTTGGAAATTGATCTTGAAACCGGAAGGCATCATCAGATTCGTGCTCAGTTATCAAAAACAGGAGTTCCGATTAAAGGTGATTTAAAATATGGTTCGCCACGTTCAAATCCTGATGGCGGAATAAATTTACACGCAAGAAAATTGGAATTTGTACATCCGGTTACTAAGGAAAATATTGAAATTATTGCTCCGGTTCCACAGAATGATACGATTTGGAGAGCTTGTGAGAATTCAATATAGTGGGATTAATTAAGTTTCAAAATCAATTAATAGTCATAATGTCTATTAATATTTTAATTATTTCTCAATGTTTTATTGTTTTTTTTAAATATAATTTAAGTTATGTAAAAAATAGTATATTTGTTTTAATCTAAATTGAAACAAATATGAAGCAGTTTTACCAAAGTCTTTTTCTTAAAAGGAAATCAACGAAAAATTATCTGAAAAATGCCTTCGCAGGTCTGGCATTTTTGTTTGCAGGTTACAATACTGTAAATGCTCAAGTAAGTGCTTACAGCTTTGCACGGTCTTCTGGAACCTTTACACCTATTACGGGTACGGTTTTAGGGACTGCAACAGGAAATACTTCTGCCACAAATCTTAATAGTGAGGTTTATCCTATCACAATACCGTTTGGCTTTAATTTTAATGATGTTTCATATACATCACTTAATGTTTCCTCGAACGGTTTTGTTACTTTCGGCACAACACCACCTCTTACAAGTACTACAACACCCATATCTGGAACTGTTGCTTACGCTGGTGCTGTGTCTGCTTTTGGCAGGGATCTTGTCAGTCTTTTTGATATAGCTGGAGTTACAGGAAATATCAGTTGGGATGTTGTTGGTACAACTCCTAATAGAGAGGTTGTTATACAATGGAAAGATTTCAGACCAACGAATACTACAAGCACTACCGCTGCGTATGCTTTTTCATTTCAAATTCGCTTGGAAGAAACTACGAATGTTATTAGGATGATGTACACTAATGGCTCTTATTTGGCGGGTACTACATCTTATGCATCTACTGCACAGATAGGCTTGCGAGGTAGTACTAATGCAGATTTTAATAACAGAATCAATGCTACAACATTAGAGTTTATAAATTCTACTGCTGGTACAGCAAATAGCAGTACACAAAGTTTTAGCACAACTAATGTAATTCCAGGGATGCCTACCACTGGTTTAACTTATACTTGGACTCCGCCTACGTGTTATTCACCTTCTGGATTAGCACTTGTAAGCACAACAGCAAATACTGCGAATACATCTTGGAATGCAACTTCTTCTCCTCCAGGTAATGGTTATGAGGTTTATTACAGTACATCAAGTACAGTTCCGACCTCTTCAACAGTTCCACAATTGCAAAATATCACTACAACTTCCACTACTATACCTTCATTATTACCTTCAACGATTTATTATGTTTGGGTGAGATCAAACTGTGGTGCAGGTAATGTGAGTGTATGGTCTTTGCAGCCATTAGTTATGATTACACAATGTCAACCACCTGCGCTAATTTCTACTGCTGGATCAACGGTTTGTCCTAATCAAACTGCAACCTTATCAGCTACTACAGTTAGTGGTGCAATATTAACTTGGTATGATGCAGCAACTGTGGGTAATATTTTAACAACAGGCACTACTTATACAACGCCTTCATTATCTGCAACTACTAACTATTGGGTAGCAGCAGCTTCTGTGGGATCAGATCAATTTGTTGGAAAAGATACTCCTACTGCAACAACAGGAAATTCTACTTTTACAAATTATGGTTTGGTTTTCGATGCATACGGCCCGATGACGATTAAAGAAGTTGATGTATATCCCATGCATGCTACCAATACCACGGGTACAGTGACTATCAATTTAAAAAATTCAGCAGGGACAGTTTTAGCAAGTCAAGTTGCTAATGTAAATGTTTCTGTAGCGGGTGTCTTGAATACGATAACATTAAATTTTGATGTTCCTTCAGCGGGTAACGATTATCGCTTGGTGGTCGATGCGGCTTCGGGAATTAGTAATTTAAGAAGAGAAATTAGTAGTGGTTTTGCATATCCTTATACATTACCGGGTGTATGTAGTATTACTGCTGCAAGCTTTGGAGTAAATCCTAGTGCGAGTTACTATTACTATCTTTATAATTGGAAAGTTGCTGGAAAATGCGAATCTGCAAGAACATTGGTTACAGCTACGGTAGATACAAATTGTCTATCGACCTCAGAAACTACTAAGAAAGATGCAATAAAAGTATATCCAAACCCATTCTCAGAAGTGGTAAATATTAATAAACCAGAATTAGTGAAAATGATACAAGTTTCAGATCTTTCTGGTAAATTGATTAAGACAATCAATCAGCCAGAATCTGTAATAAGATTAAATGATCTTTCTGCGGGAATGTATTTACTGCAACTTGATATGAAAGATGGTTCTAAGCAAACCATTAAGGTAATTAAGAAATAATACTTTAACCATCAAATAAAAACCGGCTCTAAATATTTTTAGAGCCGATTTCTTTTTATCTATCTTATTGTTGCAAGATTCCACCTGTGTTTTCACTTTGGGTGGTTTGTTTGATCATGTTCGGATCTTCTTTCGCCAATTTGTTTTTGGTTGGAATTTTATAATTTACGGTGATTCCGAAACTTCGGCTGTCGAATTTGTTTGATGTAAAGACTTTCCCTCCTGAAGAATTTGCTACAATGACACTTTTATTCTGATTAAAAATATCTCTAGCGTAGAGCGAAAGATTAAGACGATCCGCCATGAACTTTTTTGATACAGTTAAATCAAAAGCATTATTCAAAGGTTTCTCAATTTGAAAATAATAGAAATTTCCTCCCTTGGGTATCACGTTATAATTTGCCTGAAGTCTGATGTCTTTTGGGAGAATAAACTGTCCCATTAAACTGAAAACCCAGAAACCTTTTGATTTAATATCCGGCATTTCCTGAATCTGATAACCTGCATAAACATATAATAAGTTCATTTTATCAGGATTTACATTAAATTTCATCAGCTCGCTGAAAGGCGTTGTGAAAAGCATAAACGGAATCGGCATTCCGAAATTGAAATTGTGTGTTCTGATGCTGTTAACCTGTACCTGTTCGTTTCTGATTAAATTACCTTCCCTCGAAACTTTCTGAACAATCTGATTTTTCACCCAACTTGTGTTATAGCCAATGTAGGCATAATCAAATGCACTGATTTTGATTTCCGCATTGTCAAAAATTGTTGGCTGTAGATTGGGGTTACCAGTTGATGTAAGTGTTTCTGTTGTGAGTGTATTGTTATTAGGGTTTAAGAGCGAAACACTTGGCAGGCTGATTTTTTTGTTATAGTTTAAATTAATGAAAAGTTGTTTCATTAAATTATACTGCACACTTGCATTTGGAAAAACTTTAAATTTTTTGAATGGATTTAAATTACTTTCATTTAAAATACCTTTATTATCATAGAAGCGTGTAATTCCTGTGATATCATAATTTTCGGCTCTTGCTCCGGCAATGAAATCAAACTTCTTTAAAGTTGCCTGAAATTCTAAGTACGCAGAAGTAGTCTGTCTTGTGTAATCGAGATTCACCAAATTTCCATCTTTCGTTTCAAAATTTTGCTGGTCAAATAAACCTCCGAAACTTACCTTTCCTTCATCTAAAATTTTCAAAGGTTGAGAATAATCAACTCGGAAATTATATAGATTGAATAAAGAAGAGTTGTTTAATGATTTATCTCCAAATTGATTAAACTCTGAATCGCTGTTGGTATAAATTGCTTTAAAATCAAGCTTTTTATTTTTATCCTCAAATTTTTTCTGATACGTAGCAGCAACTTCTTGTCTTAACCCTTTAGAATCACTTCCAAAATTAGATGTTGAAGTACCATTTAAAAAGTAATCAGTCGTAATATCTGCGCCTCCGTTGTTGTGATTGATGTCATAGTTCAATAGCAATCTGTCTTTTCCAAGCTCAAAAGTAAAAGCAGAATTCATATAATAGGTTCTTCCCAAAGAATTAGAGTGATTTCTGGTAAGCGCATCAAACTCAGAAAGAGATAAACTTTCTCTGTAATACTGACCCAGATTGACCTGCCATCCGAACCATTTATTTCTTGAATTTAATGCGATTGAATTATTAAACCTACTTCTGTATTTATCATAGCTCGAAAAACGGTAGCCTCCGTTATAAACTGCAGTCAGGTAGTTTTTAGCAGATTTACTTGTGATAATGTTTAAAATAGCACCTCCAGAAGTTGCAGGAAACTCTGCGCCGGGTTGGGTGATGATTTCAATTCTGTCAACCGAATTTGCGGGCATTCCTTCCAGAAAAGCATTCAGTTCATTACTTGAAATGTTCAAAGGTCTTCCATCCATGTAAACATCCAATGGTTTCCCTTGATACATCATTCCTACCATGTCGGATACCACCAAACCTGGAAGTTTTTTTACACCTTCCATTAAAGAGCCAGAGTTTAAGCTTGGCTGTTCTGAAAAATCAAAAATAGTACGGTCGGCTTTTTGCTCAACGGCTTTTTTAGTTTTGGTAATGACAACGCCTTTGATTTCTTTTTCCTTGGTTTCTTTGTTATCTTTCGTTTCCTGAGCGAAACCTAAAACTGAACCTAAAATTGAGAGAGTAAGTAATGTTTTCTTCATAATGTGAGTAAATCTATTCTGTTAGACGAAGAAAAATCTGATTTGTTACAAAACTTACTCTACACTTTATTTTAATGAATCAAATTCTATATAATCAAACTCTGGAGATGAGGTAAATAGCTGTCTTAAAACTGAAGCGTGACCATTTCCTGCAACCACCAATATTCTGTCTTCTGAAGTATGTGGAATATTCTGAATATTTCGGAACATTCTCAGGTTTCTGTCGTACCAATATAAAGCTAACATATCTGCACCATCATGTTCTCTTAGTTTAAAATCTCCACTTAGATAAGCACCGTATTCATACTGATGATATTCTTTGCTGTTCATGAATTTGAAAAGATCTAGAATTGATTGGAAGTTTTTTCGTTCCGTATTTTTAAAAAAATTGTTATACTGTTTTGAAATAATATCATCGCTTAAAAAATCATAATCCGCACCTAAATTTTTAAAATATAGAGAGTCTTTCTTTCCAAATTTTTCTCCAAGATCATCTAAAACAGAATTGGCATCAATGCTATATAATTCATTCAAATTAAGCTCTTTTGCAATTCGCATTGCAATTTGAAAACGTTCATCTCTTTGATTCGTGTGTTTGCCTTCTTTGTATTCTTTTAATTTTTGATTGGCATTCCAGTTTGGCCATGCTTCGATCGCGATTTTTGTAGGTTTAAATTTTTTAATATAATTAATAAGTTCAGTGACTTCTTTTGCTGTTTTTGGCGATAAAACATCTACCTGATCGCTTTTTTCGGTTTTATGAGCATCAAGATTAGGATAATCAAAATGGAATGAACCAACAACCAAAACTTTAGTTTTTTGATTTGTAAAATATTCCGAAGGTTTTTTCTGTGCAGAAATGACTGTTGACAAACAAAGTAAAAAAGTATACAATAATGTTTTCATAAGGCTATTTTTTTGACAAAATTACTGTCTAATGTAATTTGAAGTAATAGCGTTTCGACGAACCGAAAATAGAATGGTATGAAATATTTTTCATCGGGAAAAATGAATTGTTTATCGAAAAATGGATAAGAAATTTCAGAGAAAATCTATTTTTGTTCTATGAAAATCAATAAACTTCTTTATCTGCATATTTTCTTTTGGACGATTTATATCATCGGCTCAGTTCTTATTCCTTATTTTGTTTTTGATTCCAGGGCTACTGTCTTTAATATTACTTTCTTTATCACAAGCATCATTTGTTTCTATGTAAATTATTTTGTGGTCGTTCCTAAGTTTTTTGACGGAAATAAAATTTATAAATCGGTGATTGTGTTTTTCCTAAGTGCAAGTTGTTTTGTCGGTGTCCGATATTTTATGGAAGAATGGCTTTTACCAACCTTTTTCGGGGTTAGAAATTACGCAGAAGAAACACAGTTTATTTATTATTATTTTGATAATATTTTTTACAGCAGCACAACAATTTTTATAAGTACTACGTTTTGGTTTTTCAGATATTTTATAAAAACAGAAGTAGAAAAAACGGAATTGGTGAAGGCTAAGAAAAATGCTGAATTGCAGGCTTTGAAAACTCAAATCAATCCGCATTTTATCTTTAATACTTTAAATAATATTTATTCTCTAGTTTACCAGAATTCAGATAAAGCGTTGCCTGCAATTGAAGAATTAGGGCAATTATTAAGATACAGCACAAAAGATCTTGAGAAAGATTTTATTACTTTAGATAAAGAAATCGGCTATCTCGACAGTTTAATAGCTTTAGAAAAACTAAGAATCAAAAATCCTGAATTATTGAATGTTGAAAAAAAACTAAATCATCCAATGCTGAATATTTCGCCTATGATTTTAATTCCGTTTGTTGAAAATGCTTTTAAGCATGGTGATTTTAGAAATAAAGGTTTTGAAATGAAAATTTCCGATGAGAATAAAATTCTGCATTTTTATCTTTTAAATTTTAAAAAAGAGAAAATGAAAGACATAGTTTCCGGAATCGGAATTCAGAATGTCAAAAAAAGACTTGAAATTTTGTATCCTAAAAAATATGAACTGAAAATTACAGAAACAGAAACAGATTTTACAGTAGATTTAAAGATTGATTTGAAGAATGAAGAAAATTAAATGCATTATTGTAGACGACGAGCCGCTTGCTGTTTCCCTTCTCGGAAATTATGTAGAGAAAATTCCATTTCTTGAACTTGTTTTCTCTTCAGAAAATCCTATTGAAGCTTTAGAATTTATTCAGAAAAATGAAGCTGATCTTGTGTTTTTAGATATTCAGATGCCGGAGCTGACGGGAATTAATTTCATGAAAATTGTAGGCGATAAAATGAAATACATTCTCACAACTGCGTATTCAGAATATGCTTTGGAAGGCTATGAGCACAATGTGGTTGATTATCTTTTAAAACCGATTTCTTTCGACCGATTCAATAAAAGTGTCCTGAAAGCTCAGGAACGTTTTCCTTTAGAAGAAACAAAAGAAGTGAATCATTTTTTCGTAAAATCTTCAGGTCAACAGCATCGTATTAATTTTAATGAAATTCTATATGTAGAAAGTATCAAAGATTATGTCAACATCAAAACCGAAGCTCAGGAATACATTGTTTTAGAAACTTTAAAATCTCTAGAAAATCAGCTTCCTGAAAATTTTATAAGAGTGCACAAATCTTTTATTTTAAATTTAAATGAAATAAAAAGTTTAGGTTCAAAAAAGATCATTCTCAATTCAGGGCACGAAGTTCCAATCGGAGATATGTACAAATCAAATCTTTTGGAAAAACTGAAATAAAAAAGCAACTCCAAATTTGAAGTTGCTTTCATTATATGTAACAGAAATTTTAGTTTTCCTGTTGTTTGATTAAGTTCAAAGCAGAACCTGCCTTAAACCAATCAATCTGTTGATCATTATACGTATGATTTGCCAAAATAATATCTTTCGTCGAATCTGTATGAATGAATTCTAAAGTCAATTGTTTTCCCGGAGCAAACTGATCTAAATCTAAGAAATTAACCACGTCATCTTCCTGAATTTTATCATAATCTGCTTCATCAGCAAACGTTAATCCCAACATTCCTTGTTTTTTAAGGTTCGTTTCGTGGATTCTTGCAAATGATTTTACCAAAACAGCTTTTACACCAAGATGTCTCGGCTCCATAGCAGCGTGCTCTCTTGAAGAACCTTCACCGTAGTTCTGATCTCCCACAACAATTGAAGGAATTCCCGCAGCTTTGTAAGCTCTTTGTACGGCAGGAACTTCACCATAAGCACCATCTAACTGGTTTTTTACTTTGTTGGTTTCCATGTTATACGCATTTACAGCACCAATCAACATGTTGTTTGAGATATTATCTAAATGTCCTCTGTATTTCAACCATGGTCCTGCCATAGAAATATGATCCGTAGTACATTTTCCAAAAGCTTTAATTAAAACTCTCGCTCCTGTAATGTTTTTACCATCCCAAGCCGGGAATTCTTCCAATAACTGAAGTCTGTCAGAAGTAGGACTTACCTTTACTTCTACGCTAGAACCATCTGCCGAAGGTGCTTGATAACCATTGTCATCAACAGCAAATCCTTTTTCAGGTAATTCAAAACCTTGAGGCTCGTTTAATTTGATCTGTTCTCCGTTTTCAGCGGTTAATGTATCTGTAATTGGGTTAAAATCTAATCTTCCTGAAATTGCAATTGCTGCTACCATTTCTGGTGAAGCTACGAAAGCATGAGTGTTCGGGTTTCCGTCTGCTCTTTTTGCGAAGTTTCTGTTGAAAGAGTGAATGATCGAGTTTTTCTCGCCTTTATCAGCACCTTCTCTGTCCCATTGTCCGATACAAGGTCCGCAAGCATTGGTAAAGATTCTTGCGTTTTCAAATTTTCTGAAAGAATCTAAAAATCCGTCTCTTTCTGCAGTAAATTTCACCTGCTCAGAACCTGGATTAATTCCTAAAATCGCTTTAGGTTTAACACCTTTTGCTACGGCATCTTCAACAATGGAAGCGGCTCTCGATAAATCTTCATAAGAAGAATTGGTACAAGATCCGATCAATGCCCATTCAACTTCAATTGGCCATCCGTTTGCTTCAGCTTTCGCTTTAAATTCAGAAACGGGAGTTGCCAAATCTGGAGTAAATGGTCCGTTCAAGTGAGGAGCTAATTCTGAAAGATTAATTTCAATGACCTGATCGAAATATTGTTCCGGGTTTGCATACACTTCTGCATCACCTGTTAAGTGTTCAGCTACTTTATCGGCAGCGTCTACAACATCCTGTCTTCCGGTAGAAGCCAAATATCTTCTCATAGAATCGTCGTATCCGAAAGTAGAAGTGGTCGCACCAATTTCGGCTCCCATGTTACAGATAGTTCCTTTTCCTGTTGCGGATAAAGAAATAGCACCGTCCCCGAAGTATTCTACGATGCATCCGGTTCCACCTTTTACGGTAAGAATTCCGGCAACTTTTAGGATAACGTCTTTTGCTGAAGTCCAGCCAGACATTTTACCGGTTAATTTTACACCGATTAATTTTGGCATTTTAAGCTCCCAAGCCATTCCTGCCATTACGTCTACAGCATCTGCACCACCAACTCCGATGGCAACCATTCCTAAACCTCCTGCGTTAACCGTATGAGAGTCAGTTCCGATCATCATTCCTCCGGGAAATGCGTAATTTTCTAAAACAACTTGATGGATAATTCCGGCTCCCGGTTTCCAGAAACCGATTCCGTATTTATCACAAACAGAACCCAAGAAGTTGAAAACCTCAGAGTTCTTATTGATTCCTTCCTGTAAATCTGATTCTGCACCTACTCTTGCCTGAATCAGGTGATCGGCGTGAGCAGTTGAAGGAACGGCCACTTTAGGTTTTCCTGCCTGCATAAATTGTAAAAGAGCCATCTGAGCTGTTGCATCCTGCATGGCAACTCTGTCTGGAGCGAAATCTACGTAAGAATTTCCTCTTTCATGTTCTTTTGTTGCGTTTCCTTCCCACAAGTGTGTGTAAAGAATTTTTTCTGAAAGTGTTAATGGTTTTCCTGTAATCTGTCTTGCTGCTGCAATACGTTCAGGATAACGTTCGTACACTTTTTTGATCATGTCAATGTCGAAAGTCATATCTTAATTTAATTTTTCTGTTTTCAATAAATCTTCTGTTCTTTAAATAAAATATAAAGCAGAAAATTATAATCGTGTATTATTCATCAAATACTGTTCCTCCAATCTAGAAAAGGGATAAATGTGATGAATGACTGAGATTATTTCTAACTATCAAGTTAAGGAAAAATAAAATTTCGGTTATTGATTTAAGATAAAATAAATAAGATGAGGCTTAAATGGAAACGTTCTAAACAAAAAAATGGAAGACTTCAAAAAGAAATCTTCCATTTTATATTTAAAAAAGTCTTTCGACTAAAACTTAAAATCTATTAGTGACCAACGGTAACCAATTCCTTGATAGATGGTACAAAAGTAGTCAAGTCAATACCTTCAACTGCTGCTTTGTATTCTTTAATGCTTGGAATTCTTCCCATAATGGCAGAAAGTACGACAACTGGTGTTGAAGCCAATAAAGATTCTCCTTTTTTACGTTCAGAATCTTCAACCACTCTTCCTTGGAAAAGTCTCGTAGAAGTTGCTAAAACAGTATCTCCTTTTTCAGCTTTTTCTTGGTTACCCATACAAAGGTTACAACCTGGACGCTCAAGATACATCATGTTTTTGTACTCAACACGTGCAGCGCCTTTTGGAGCATTATCGTCAAATTCAAAACCTGAATATTTCTCCAATAATTCCCAATCACCTTCAGCTTTTAATTCATCGATGATGTTATAAGTCGGGGCTGCAACAACAAGTGGTGCAAGGAACTCAACTTTACCGTCTCTTTTTTCGATATTTCTTAGCATTTGAGAAACGATTTTCAAATCGCCTTTGTGAACCATACAAGATCCTACAAAACCAAGGTCTACTTTTTTGTCACCTCCATAATAAGTCAAATCTCTGATGGTGTCGTGAGTATATCTTTTAGAAACATCTTCGTTGTTTACATCTGGGTCAGCAATCATTGGCTCAACAATAATGTCAAGATCAACAACTACTTCTGCATAATAACTAGCATTTGAATCCGGAGTTAACGCTGGTTTTTCACCAGATTTAATTTCTGTGATTCTCTTGTTTGCTTTGTTGATTAATCCCTGAAGAACCTGATTGTGGTTATCCATTCCTTTATCGATCATGATCTGGATTCTGCTTTTTGCAATTTCCAATGATTCAATCAAAGTATCGTCTTCAGAAATACAGATCGAAGCTTTTGCTTTCATTTCTGCAGTCCAGTCAGTAAATGTAAATGCCTGATCAGCAGGAAGTGTTCCGATGTGAACTTCAATGATTCTACCCTGGAAAACATTCTCTCCTCCAAACTGCTGCAACATTTGCAATTGAGTTGCATGAACCACATCACGGAAATCCATATGATGTTTCATATCACCTTTGAAAGTTACTTTAACAGATTCCGGAATCGGCATAGATGCTTCTCCAGTTGCCAAAGCTAAAGCTACAGTTCCAGAGTCGGCTCCAAAAGCAACACCTTTGGACATTCTTGTGTGAGAATCTCCACCAATGATGATTGCCCATTCGTCAATCGTAATATCATTAAGTACTTTATGAATCACGTCTGTCATAGCGTGATATTCGCCTTTCGGGTCACGAGCAGTGATCAAACCGAAATCATTCATAAATTTCATCAATCTAGGAATGTTTGCCTGCGCTTTTTTGTCCCAAACCGAAGCAGTGTGACAACCTGATTGGTAAGCACCGTCAACGATTGGAGAAATAACTGTTGCAGCCATTGATTCCAATTCCTGTGCAGTCATCAAACCAGTTGTATCTTGTGAGCCAACGATATTAACTTCAACTCTTACGTCTGAACCAGCGTGCAATACTTTTCCTGGAGCTAAACCAACTGCGTTTTTGTTAAATATTTTTTCAACAGCAGAAAGGCCTACACCTTCTTTAGTGATTTCTTTAGATGGTGCATAAACGGTAGGGATTTCAATTCCTAAAATTCCTGAAGCCCAAGTTTGTAATTTTTTACCAAAGACAATTGCGTAAGATCCGCCAGCTTTGATGAATTCCATCTTTTGCGGCGTGAATGACTTAGAAATATCTTTCAATTCCTGATCGCCGTTGTATAATTTTTTAGTCTTTGTGTTAATGGTAAGAACAGTTCCTGTAGCTACAGAATAAACTTCTTCAAGAATGGGTTCATTGTTCTCATTACGGATAACATTACCTTCTGCATCCAGTTTTTTCACCCAGTTTTGAAGGTCGATACCGATTCCACCAGTTACGTCAACAGTCGTTAAGAAAATCGGAGAAATCCCGTTTGTTCCACCAACAATTGGTGCGAAATTCACAAATGGAATATAAGGACTCGCTTGTTTACCTGTCCAAAGTGCCACGTTGTTTACACCAGACATTCTTGATGAGCCAACTCCCATCGTTCCTTTTTCAGCGATCAACATCACGCTTTTGTCAGGATGTTGTGCCTGCAAAGCTTTAATTTCCTCTTGAGCTTCCGGAGTCATCATGCACTTTCCGTGAAGTTCACGGTCTGATCTTGAGTGCGCCTGATTTCCAGGAGATAATAAATCTGTCGAGATATCACCTTCACCAGCAATATAGGTAACTACTTTGATTTCTTCAGGAGCTTCAGGAAGTTTTGTGAAGAATTCAGCCTGTGCATAACTTTCAATAAGTTCTTTTGCAATTTCGTTACCGTTGTGGAATGCTTCTTTTAAACGATCCGTGTCAGCTTCGTAAAGGAAAACCTGAGTTTTTAGAACGTTTGCAGCTTCTTTAGCAATATTAGCATCGTTACCTAAAGCTAAATCCAACAATACTTTGATTGAAGGACCTCCTTTCATGTGAGATAATAACTCGAATGCAAAAGCAGGAGTTATTTCTTCTAATACGGATTCACCTAAAATGATTTCTTTTAAAAACTGAGCTTTCACAACTGCAGCAGGTGTTGTACCCGGTAAACTGTTGTAGATAAAGAATTTCAGAGAATCTGCTCTGTATTCGTTATTAGTATCTTTAATTTGTGCAATGATTGCGCTTAAAAGTTCTGCACCATCAATTGGTTTTGGGTGAAGACCCTGAATTTTTCTTTCTTCAATCTCTTGGATGTAATCCTGATAAATATTCATAAATAGAAGTTCTTTTTAAAAAATTAAAGGTAGATATTGAATAGTTGTCATCTGAAAGTACAGAAGCAAGCTGTATGATCTACACCATTTCTAAAAATGTGAGATAATAATCTGTCCCGATGGATAAATAGTAAAAGGACTTCCTCTGAAAATGTAAGTGGTTTACCTGCAATCTGTCTCGCCGCAAAAACTCTTTTCGGATAAAACGTTTGGTGGCTTTTGATGTGTTGCAATCAAATGTTGTGGCTTAAAAACGTTTTAAAATTATCAAACATTTAAAAATGTTCCCAAAAATACGGAATTTTAATATTTTTTTGGTCTAAATTATTTAGATTCTGTATAAATATGTGTTTTATATTTTCTATTTTTGGCAGATATTTTGAACACAAACAGTCATGAAGAAAATTTTCAATGTTATTTTTATTCTTTTATCGATGAGTTTCGTTGCTCAGTCTAAGGTTTTGAAAAATAATAAGTTAGTTACTAAGAAGAATCCGGTAAAACAGATTGTTAAGAAAAAACCTGAGAGTAATTTGGTTGTTATTAATGAAAATGTTCCGTTGTTAATTCCGCAAAGATTAAATGGTAATTTTGGATATGTCAATCAAAAAGGGAAATTAGTTATCGCTCCTGAATACCACATCGCCATGTTTTTTGCTGAAGATTGCAATCTTTTAAATTCACCCAACCCCAAAGCCAAGAAATTTGGTACAGCTCATTTTGCCACAGTTGAAAAGAACGGTATTTCATACAGAATCAATCAGGCTGGAAAGAGATTATACCAATTTAAAAATGCAGATTTGGGAAAATGTCAGACTGAATTTAAAAAACAACTTTTCCATGCTTATATTTTAAATGGTTCTTATGGAATTATAGAAGATTCGAAGTTCAGTAACCCCTCTGACCGCTCACATTTTAAAATTTATCCCAAATATGAATATTTACATATTTTAGAAGGAGATGATTTGTCAAATCCTATGATTGTGGCTTCTCATAAGGACAAATTTGGCATCATCGATGTCAACAATAATATTATTATTCCATTTGAATATGCTGATATCAAACGAAACTACAGCTGGAAATTGGGGAAAATGTTTGAAGTAACCAAAGACGATAAAACCTATTATTATATTGATTCTAATAACAAAGCCTATTAAATTTGCAACATCATCAAATTTTTGTAATTTTGCGCTGAAATTAAAGGGGTGCTCCAATGGGGGCTGAGATTATACCCAATGAACCTGGAACGGGTAATGCTGTTTAGGGATGTTGTATCATAATATCTTATCGATCCCCTTTTATTCCATTAAATTTTAAAAATTTATAAGAATGAAAGGATTTATTTTTTAGGACTTACCGCAAGTTCTATGGGTTTTGCACAAACTCAGAATACAGATTCTCTGAAAGTCAGAGAAATCGAAGCTGTCAACTTTACCAAAAGGTTGCCGGTTGCCAAGGAAATCATCAATGTACAGAAGGATTTAGACGGCAGAAACCTTGGGCAGGATTTACCGATTCTCTTAAAAAACCAAACCTCAATTATCTCTACTTCTGATGCTGGAAATGGCGTTGGATACACGGGTTTTAGAATTCGTGGGGTTGCAGGAAGAGGAATTAACGTGATGATGAATGGTGTTCCGTTCAACGATTCTGAAAGTCAGGGAACTTTCTTTGTCAACGTTCCGGATTTAACGAGTTCAGCGTCTCAGATTGTAATACAAAGAGGTGTGGGAACTTCCAACAACGGAGTTTCGGCTTTTGGGGCAAGTATCAATGTGATTTCTAAAGAGCCTGAAGAAAAGTTTTATTTTAAAACAGATGACAGCTACGGTTCATTTAATACATACAAATATTCTGCTGAGGTAGGTTCAGGTAAATTCTGGAAAGACCGTCTTTCTGTGATGGGAAGATATACTAATATTCATTCTGACGGATATATCGACAGGGCTTCCTCAGATTTGCATTCATACAATTTCATGGCTTTGTTTGAAGAAGGAAAAACGAAACTTCGTCTGATGGCATTTGGTGGAAAAGAAAAAACCTACCAAGCCTGGAACGGAATCGACAGACAAACTTGGGAAACCAATCCTAGATTTAATTATTCGGGAATGTACACAGATTTGTTTACGGGTGAAGATAAATTCTACGATAATGAAACCGACAACTACAGACAAAATCATTATCAACTTTTATGGGAACAAAGATTCAATGACAAATGGAATTTAGAAACGACTCTTCATTATACCAGAGGAAAAGGATATTACGAAAACTATAAAAGAGTTGACGAAACTGATGCAAAGGGTACTCATTACTCAAATTATAATCTGCCAATACCTATTGTAGGCGGTTCTCCAGTAGAAATCACAGATTTTATCAGAAAAAAATGGTTAGATAATGATTTTTACGGAGTAGTTTCTACTTTATATGGAAAGTTCGAGAAGTTAGATGTAAATGTAGGAGTAGTTGCCAATCAATATTACGGAAGGCATTTCGGAAATGTAACAGGAGTTTACTTTCCACAAATTGATGAACATGAGTATTACAGAAACCGCTCTGTGAAAAACGAAATTGCAGGTTTTGCTAAAGCTTTGATTAAAGTAAATGATTTCGAATTTTTTGGAGATTTACAATTAAGAAATATCGATTACGACACAAAAATTTTAGCTGCAGGAGACGGAGAGGGTGCAGATGTTAAGCGTAATTGGTTGTTCTTTAATCCGAAAGCCGGTGTTAATTACAGAATAGGGAATGGCAAAGTTTTCCTTTCTTATGCTCACGCACAACGCGAGCCCAACCGTGACGACATTTTTGCAAATCCTGATGTAAAATCTGAAAAGTTGCATGATTTTGAAGCAGGTTTAGAAAAACAGTTCGGAATTGTGTCATTGACTGCCAATTTATATTATATGTATTATGTGAATCAGTTGGTTTTAAACGGCGAGTTGAATAATGTCGGTGCTTTTATCAGAACCAATTCCGGTGAAAGTTACAGAAGAGGAGTTGAGTTGGGTGCTTTGGCGAAACTTTCTAAACAATGGGAAATCTCAGGAAATGTAAGTTTAAGCCAAAACAGAAACCTTGATTTTAATATAGAAAACGACGATGTCGTAAGAGAATTGGGCAACACGGAAATTTCTTTTTCACCCAATGTCATTGCGAATTTAGGATTGAGATTTACGCCCAATAAAAACTTCGAGTTTGCTTTGATGAATCAATATGTTGGAAAGCAGTATTTAGACAATACAGAAGATAAAAATCTACAGCTAAAAGATTATTTTCTAACCGATTTTAATGCACAATATCATTTTAAAATAGCTAAAAATGATATCGCTTTAAAGTTATTAGTCAATAATTTATTCGATAAAAAATATGTTAACAACGGAGCTGTTTGGTATGGTGAACCATATTATTATTCTCAGGCAGGAGCCAATTTCATGTTTGGGATCAGCTGGAAAATTCAGTAATAAAATTAAACACCATTTCATGTCATTATATTTTCAGTAAAGTTCAGATTAAATTTTTGAAGACTGCTTCGGCAGTCTTTTTGTTTTAAACTAAATAACAAAAGCTATTCCCACAGATTTCACAGATTTTCACAGATCAAACGGTTGAGGTATGATAAATTTTAAGCTTATTTGAAAAAAATCTGTGTAGATCTGTGTGATCCGTGGGAAGCATTCGATCGTTTATATTGCAAAGAAATCTCTGAAAAAGTCACGGAAAAGTTATAAATTTGCCGTCAAATGAATATTTCAGCTTACATTTTAGACTATTTGAAACAATTTGGAACGGCCACCATTCCGAAGTTTGGTGTATTTTCTCTGGAAAATTCTAAAGCAGTCCTCAACTCAGAAAACGGAAGCATCCTTCCGCCCTCCACCAAAATTGCGTTTCATTCTGATTATCAGGTTTTATCTGATGATTTGGTGCAGTTTATCAGCAGTCAGAAAGCGGTTTCAAAAGAAGCAGCAGAAAACGAATTGCAGATTCAAACTGATTTTTGGAAAAAGAAATTGCAGGCAGAACAGGTTTTGGAGATTCAAGATCTTGGAACTATTTTCATCGAAGACGGACAGCTTCATTTTAAAGGAAACCGTTTAGAATCTGATCATCCCGATTTTTATGGTTTAGAAGAAATCCACTTTTCAGATATTAACAAAGGTGAGACTTTTGAAACGCCTAAAAATATAGAGAAAGATTACAAATTCAATAAATCAATCCTTTGGATTTTCTTGTTCATCGTTCCGGTTTTAGGAATGTTGTATTTAGCATACACCCAGCAGGAATTGATTTTCGGAAAAAAATCTTTTGATAATGTTTCGGTACAGACCAAAACGAAAAGGATTGAAAAGAAAATTTCGGTAAAAATTGATTCAGTTCAGATAAAAAAAGCAGATTCTTTAAAAGTTTTTAAGGCAGATTCTTTAAGAAAAGATTCAATAAAACAAGCTGCAAAAACTTGGAAACCAAGCTCCCAAAAAAGAAAATCAAGATGGCAAAAATAAAAAAAGCGTCAGAATCTCTGACGGTGATGACCAATATCGTACTTCCCAATGATACCAATCAGTTGAGAAATCTTTTCGGAGGCGAATTATTGGCAAGAATGGATCGTTGTGCTTCCATCTCAGCAACCAGACATTGCGAAAGAAGAGTAGTAACAGCTTCTGTAAACCACGTTTCATTTGACCATCCGATTCCGGAAGGAGGAATCGTTGTGATGGAATCTAAAGTTTCGCGTGCATTCTCAACATCAATGGAAATTTATGTTGATGTTTGGTTGGATGATCCAATTAATCACAAAAAAATTCAGACCAATAAAGGAATTTACACTTTCGTGGCGGTGGATGAGTTTAATAGACCCATTCCGATTCCTGCAATGGAACCTGAGACGGAGCTTGAAGTGGAAAGATTCGATGCCGCGTTAAGAAGAAAAGAGCTTTCTCTAATTCTTTCAGGAAGAATGAAGCCATCAGAATCTGTGGAACTTAAGAAATTATTTCAAGATCCTTCTTAAAATAAATAAATTAATAGTAAATCTACGACTCTGCTTAGCTTGATAAAATATAAAAAATCATTCTGAGCAGAGTCGTAGAATTTTAAGGTAAAATATCAATAGTTAATTTTAAAAAAAATGAAGATTCTCCTTTTAGATAAAAATCACCCGCTCATCACCGAACAACTTTTAGAAAAAACTTTATTTTGGAAGAAGATTTTACGTCTTCTTACAATGAGGTTTGCTATAAAATTGAAAATTATGAAGGGATCATCATCAGAAGCAGAATTCCTTTAGACCAAAACTTTTTAGAGAAAGCAAAAAACCTTAAATTCATCGCCAGAGTAGGAGCGGGAATGGAAAATATTGATATTCCTGTTGCTGAAAAATTAGGAATTCAACTGATCAATTCTCCTGAAGGAAACAGAGATTCTGTTGCCGAACATGTTGTCGGAATGTTATTGATTTTAATGAACCGACTTTTCATTGCCTCAAACGAAGTGAAAAACGGAATCTGGCTGCGTGAAGAAAACCGTGGTGACGAATTACTCGGGAAAACTGTCGGGTTGATTGGTTATGGAAATATGGGGAAAGCAACTGCCAAAAGACTTTCGGGTTTCGGGTGCAAAGTAATTTTTCATGATATTCTTCCTAGTCTTTCAGATGAATTTGCGACGCAGGTTTCTTTAGAAGAATTGAAAGAAAATGCTGAGGTTTTGAGCCTGCATATTCCTTTGACAGATTCAACAAATTATTTAGTGGATGCTGAATTTATTTCTGAGATGAAAAATGATTTCTACATTGTCAATACAGCAAGAGGAAAGAATGTAGAAACGGAAAGTTTAGTTAAAGCTTTAAAATCAGGAAAGGTAAAAGGAGCTTGCCTTGATGTTTTGGAATATGAAAAGGCTTCATTCGAAAATCTGGAAACAGAAAATGAAGATTTAAAATACCTTTTAAACTCTGAAAAAGCCATTGTGACGCCTCATATTGCTGGCTGGACGCATCAGAGCAAACAAAAATTAGCTCAGGTAATTGTTGATAAAATTTTAGCTTCTTATTCGAATTAAGCAATTCGGATTATGTTAAATAATTCACAATTTACAATGATTTTTCACGATTCATTTTGAGTTTTATTAAATTGCCACTCATTTTTGAAACTCATGAAGAAGCTTACTTTTGTACTTGTTACAACCTTATTTTTATTCCTTTTTTCCTGTAAAAACAAATCCGAAAACCAAGAGTCTGTCTCAGAAAACACCACAAATCTGCCCAATTACGGAAATGTAGATTTGGGGAAAGTATTTTCTCCGGAAGATGCTATTCTTTCAAACAAAGACTTTATTGTTAATTATATCGATCAATATTATAAAAAAGTTTGGGAAGGAAGCGACCTAAGCGGCGGAATTCTGATTGCAAAAGGAAATGATATTCTCTTTGAAAACTACAGAGGTTTTGCGAGAGAAGGTAATCAAATGCCTATTGATAAAAATACTCCTCTGCATGTAGCTTCAGTTTCAAAAACTTTGACTGCAATGGCAATGCTGAAATTGATAGAGGCAGGAAAAATAAAATTATCAGATCATTTAACGCAATATTTTCCCGGATTTCCTTATCCGAACGTGACGGTTCAGACTTTACTAGATCAAAGAAGCGGGCTTCCGAAATACGAATATTTCATCACAAAAATTCAGCCGGCTCCAGCGGAACTTTCAAAAAAATACATTACCAATCAGGATGTTCTGAATATGATCATCAAATACAAACCGGAATTGGCAAGAGACACCGACACTGGTTTTATGTATTGTAATACCAACTTTGCACTTCTTGCATTGTTGATTGAGAAAGTAACGAAAACACCTTTTCCACAAGCAATGCAGGAGATGGTTTTTACCCCTTTGAAAATGACGAACAGTTATATTTTCCAGGAAAAAGACATTCCGACTGCGGCTCAATCATTTTATTACGGAGGAAACAGATTGTATCCTTTGGATCGTTTAGATCTAATTTATGGGGATAAAAATGTTTACACCACGCCAAGAGATCTGTATAGTTTTTCAAAAGCAATGTTTTCAAAAGATTTTTTAAAACCTGAATTGAAAGAGATGATTTTTGCACCTTATAGTAATGAAAAGGCAGGACAAAATAATTACGGCTTAGGATTCAGAATGAAAATTTTTGATAATGGTGAAAAATTGACGTATCACAACGGCTGGTGGCACGGAACTAACTCGGTGTTTGCCCATCTTTTAAAGTCTAAAGTAACCATCGTTGCCATTGGTAATAAATATTCAGGGAAGGTGTATTCTGCTTTGGCACTTTCAGGGTTATTCGAAGATTTTCCACCTCAGAAAGATAAGCTGAATCACATTATGAATGATAATCAGGATACTTTGAAAACCGGAACTGAGGTTTTTGGAGAATAATGTTTATTTTTGCTCAAATATATTCATGAAAAGAATTCTTCTCTTACTGATTGTCAGTTTTCTTGTGCATTCTTGCGCAAGAGTCGGTTCGCCGGTTGGTGGGCCGAAAGATACTTTGGCTCCACAGTTTTTAAGTTCGAATATTGACACGACCAGAGTCAATGTGAGAAGAGATATTAAAGAATTGAGAATAGATTTTAATGAATACATTACGTTGAAAGATGTGAGCAAAAATCTAAATATTTCTCCGCCTATCGAAAATATCACAAGAATTTTGCCTTCAAATATTGCCAATAAATATTTAATCATTCAGTGGTCAGATACGCTTCAGGCAAACACAACGTATAATTTTAATTTCGGAAATTCAATTGCAGATAACAGTGAATCTAATATTTTAAGATATTTTAATTTCGCTTTTTCTACAGGCGAAAAACTCGATGATCTTTACATAAGTGGTGAAGTGAAGGATGCTTTCACCATCAAAAAACAGAACAGCAGCGAAAATAAAATGGTTGTCGGCTTATATCAGTTGAAAGACACTATTGATTATAAAAAGAAACCTTACTATATCACAAAGGTAGATGACGACGGATATTACGAGCTTAATTATCTAGCTCCGGGTAAATTTAAAATCATAGCATTTGACGATGAAAACGGTAATTCTATCTACGATCCGGGGAAAGAAAAAATAGGTTTCCAGAAAGATACTATAAACATAGAAAAGTCGATTTCAGGTTTAAATTTAAAACTATATCCATCTAAAAAGCTATTCAAAAAACCTGAACTGAAAGAAATTCAGGGTGGTATTTTGATGTCATTTGAAGGAAATCCGGGTGAAGTGAAAGTTGTTTCTAAAAACGAAAAACTTCAGGATTATAAAGTAACGCATATTCCAAAATCAGATTCTGTACGAATTTGGTTTGATGCAGTGAAAAGTAATATCGGACAAACGGTTACTGAGAATCTCAAATTTGCTTATGAAGCAGACGAGAGAAAAGATTCTACATCGGTTTTTTATAAGTATAATGCAAAAAATACAATGACAGTCGATAATAATATCGGCGGTTCTATACTTCCTCCCAAAAGCGATTTCAGGTTAGTTTCAAATTATGTAGTAGATAAGATAAGCCCAGAAAAATGGACTTTAAAAGTAGACAGTCTTACCACCCAGAATTTCACAGCTAAAATTTCCGAGTCAAATCCTTACGAGATTTTAGTTCAGTCTGATTTTATTGCCGGGAAAAAATATCAGTTGACAATTCCTAAAACCACCGTTTCTTCTTATTATGAAAAGAATGCTGAGTCTAAAAGATTCGATTTTGAAGCAGATAAAGCTGAAAATTATGGAAGTTTTAATTTTATACTTACCAATGCGCCCACTACAAAATATTGGATTCAGCTGTTAGATACATCAGAAAAGGCAGTTTACCAAAAATACACCAGCGGAAATGCTGTTAAATTTGATATTGTAAAACCGGGCGACTACATCGTAAGAATTTTGGTTGACAATAATGGCAATAAGCGTTGGGATGAAGCCGATTTTGTAAATCAAGTTTTTGCAGAAGATTCATATCTCTATTATAAAATGGTTGTAGCAAGGCCTTTGTGGGAGTCTAAAGAAGAGTGGGATCTCAATGATAAAAGAACTTTTGAAGGCATAAAAGAAGCTCCTAAAAAGAATAATGAAGATACGGAACAACTGCAGCCAAGTTTTAATAATAACAATGGTACTTTAAATAATCCTACACAGTCAGGTACAAGAACTAGAACGCCACAACTTACGAGATAATGGAAACATTCAAAAAATAGTGTTCTGGAGTCTGGTGGCTTTTGCGCTGATTCAGTTTATACCCACCGATAAGATCAATCAGCCTGTAAATAGTACTGTCAACTTTATCGAAGTTAAAAAATCACCTTCAAAAGTTGTCGGATTACTGAAAAACGCTTGTTATGATTGTCATTCTAACGAAACAGTTTACCCTAAATATGCTTACATAGCACCTTTCTCGTGGTCAGTGAAAGATCATGTGAATGAAGGAAGAGAACATCTCAATTTTTCAGTCTGGAATACTTACAACAAAGATTTGAAAGAAAATATGCTTAAAAATGCTGTACAGACTCTTCAGAATAAATCAATGCCAATGCCCGCATATATTGTCTATCACGACGAAGCTAATTTATCTGAAGCAGAAAGAACTGTTTTGATCAATTATTTCGAGGAAATTTTGAAGTCTAAATCTTATTAGACCAAAAACAAAAATCCCACACATTTTAAAAGGTTACCAAAATTTTGGTTGTTTTAAAATGTGTGGGAAATATTTTTAAGCTTAAAAATTCTTTAAGTATTCTTCAAAAAATATTTTCTGAGAATCAAAAGCAATATCATCAAGATTAATTTCCGAAACAGGAATCCATTGAGTTTCTGAAATTTCAGAGAGTTCTAAATTAACTTCAAATTTTTCTGAAACATTGTATTCATAAAACAAATCAATGGTGTTGTAATCAATTTCTTTATACTGATAAACATTTGGAAGGCTTGTTAGATATTTTAGATTTGTAATGTCAATTTCTAACTGAAGTTCTTCAAAAAGTTCTCTTTTGCAAGTGTTTTCTGCGCTTTCTTTTGGATCTACAAAACCACCTGCGAGGTCAAGTTTTCCCTTTTTAGGTTCCTGATTACGTCGGGTAAGATAAATTTCGTCGCCACATCTTATTACGACGGCAACAGCTCCTGCAACGTTATTGTATAAATTGAAATTGCAATTGGGACAGCTCCATTTTTTTTCGCGGTCCCAATTCAATGATTCTTTGCCACAGTTTGGGCAAAATTTCAATATTTTCATTCAGTAAGTTTAGCCTTATTTCGCGGATGAAAGTTTAAGATAACATCACGAAGTTCTTCAGTTTTCAGATGCGTATAAACTGCAGTTGTTGTAATACTCGAATGACCTAGCATTTCCTGTATGTAGCGCAAGTCTACGCCGTTTTGCAGTAAATGTGTAGCAAATGAATGTCTGAAAGTATGCGGTGATATTTTCTTGCTTATTCCAGCTTTGTCAGTAAGTTCTTTAATGATAATAAATACAATCACACGAGACATAGAAGTTCCTCTGCTATTTAAAAACAAAGTGTCTTCATGTTTCTTGTTAATCTTAATGGCAGAACGTACCTCACTAATATAGTTTTGTAGTAAGTCTGCGGTGTAACTTGCTAGAGGAACAAAACGCGTTTTGTTACCTTTACCTACAACTTTAATGTAATTTTCTTTAAAATTGATATTGGATATTTTAAGATCGATCAATTCAGAAACACGAATTCCGCAGCCGTACAAAACTTCGATGATGCAATGATTTCTTTTTCCAAGATCAGTGTGAATTTCAATAGCATCAATAATTTTGTTGATATCTGAAAGACTCAATGTATCAGGTAAATATAAACCTAATTTTGGGCCTTCCAGCAATGCTGAAGGGTTGTCTTCACGAATTTCGTCTTCCAAAAGAAATCTGAAAAATGCTTTGATGGAAGAGATCCATCTTGCCTGTGATCTTTCACTGAATTTCTGTTTAGAAAGTGTGAAAATGTACTCCTGAAGATTTTCATACGCAATCACGTCAGGACCAACATTTTGAAGGTCTTCTTCTGCGTAATCTTTAAGTTTTTTGATGTCGCGAACGTAAGCGTCTAGTGTGTTTTCTGAAAAGTTTCTTTCAAATCTTAGAAAAATTTCGAAATCTTTAATTTTTTCATCCCAAGTCATTGTGTTGTGTTTTTTTTTTAAGTTTTTAATTCATTTTCGGAAACTTGTATTATTTCAATACCATGGCTTTGTAAAAATGATATTCCTTCGTTATCTGAATACGCATTAATATATACGAGTTTTTCTATGCCAGCCTGTAGTATCAGTTTGCTGCAATCTTTGCATGGGGATAGCGTGAGGTATAAAGTTGCTCCCTTGGCTGATTGGTTAGAACCGGCTAGTTTTAAAATCGCATTTGCTTCTGCGTGCAGCACGTACCAGTGTGTTTTACCGTTTTCGTCTTCACAGCAGTTCTCAGATCCAGAAGGGGTACCATTGTAACCATCTGAAATAATCATCCTATCTTTTACGATAAGAGCTCCTACTTGTTTCCTTTCACAGTAGGAAAGTTTTGCCCATTCAAGAGCCATTTTTAGATAAGCTTTGTCAAACTTATTATACATCTGCATCGGTTTTTTCGAAATAATTTGTGATAAAGTATATTAGAAGTTTGGCTTTCTTTTTTCAAGGAAAGCAGAAACTCCTTCTTTTTTGTCTTCTAGTTCAAAAAGTTCTCCGAAATATTTAATTTCAGTTTCAAAACCTTTATCCGTGTCAGACAGATTGGTGGCTTGTATTGCTCTAGAAATTGCCATTGGAGAATTATTCGCAATTGTTTTTGCTAATTCTTTTGTCTTGGTCAACAATTCTTCGATAGGGAAGACTTCGTTTACAAGTCCAATTTCTTTTGCTTTTTGCGCAGGAATCATTTTAGCTGAGAAAATCATCTCGTTGGCTATCCCTTTTCCTACTAGTTTGGGAAGTCTCTGTGTACCTCCGTATCCAGGAATCAACCCTAAAGTTACTTCAGGAAGACCCAATTTTGCATTTTCAGATGCATATCTAATGTGGCAAGACATCGCTAGTTCTAAACCTCCGCCCAAAGCGAATCCGTTTACAGCAGCAATTACTGGTTTTGATAAATTTTCAATTTTGTTGAAAAGAATATTTTGCCCATTTCTTGCCAGCTCTTCAGCTTTTTCTTGATTAAAATCACTGAATTCTTTAATATCTGCTCCTGCTACGAAAGATTTTTCTCCGCTTCCTGTCAATATAATAACCCTTACCTCATGGTCAGACGCTAACTCATCTAGCGCAGAACTGATTTCTTTTATTGTCTTTGCATTCAATGCATTTAGGCTTTCAGGTCTGTTGATTGTGATGATAGCAGTCTTGTCTTCTCTGCTCAAAATTATATTTTCGTAGCTCATTAGCGGTCTATATCTTTAATAACCTGCAAATTAAAAATTATTTTGCAGAAAAAAGGGAAAAAGTTTAATTTTTTCCCTTTTTCTTTTATTTATAATAGTTTATTTTAAATGATTCATCATGTTTGAATCAATATTGATGTGTAAACCGGAAGCCACTTTCATGCCAAGCTCAATGTTTGCACGGAAAAAATGACACAATTGGCGGTTGATAATTTCATCTCTTTTCGGTCCGTCGATACCGCTCATATTGTCAATAATATTATGAACCAAACGATCTCTGTCTTCCTGATTCATTGCTTTTGTATACAATAATCCGGGTTGAGTGTAGTGATCATCATCATTTTCGTTACGGTTATAGTTTGCAACATGATTATTGTCTAACTCATATTCGAAATTCTTGTATGATGCATCGGGTTGAATATCGTCAAAGCTGTTAGGATGGTAATTGGGTTTATCCTGATATTCGCTGGAGTCTGCCATAAATCCGTCTCTTTGATAATTATTGACTGCGAAAGGGCATCTGTTTACTTCCAATTGATGTGCATTTACCCCCACTCTGTATCTGTGAGCATCGGGATATGAGAATAATCTTCCCTGAAGCATCTTGTCTGGTGAAAAACTAATTCCGTTTATTAAGTTACTAGGAGAGAACGTAGATTGCTCTACATGTGCAAAATAATTGACAGGAACTTCGTTCAATTCCATTTCGCCCACTTCAATTAACGGGAAATCTGCCTGAGACCATACTTTTGTAACATCAAAAGGATTCCATCTGAATTCTTTTGCCTGCTCTTCAGTCATTACTTGGATGTACATCGTCCATTTTGGGAAATCACCGTTATCGATTGCGTTGCAAAGGTCTTCCTGAGCAAAATCAGGATTTTCTCCTGCCATTTTTGTAGCTTCTTCGTTGGTGAAGTTTTTAATTCCTTGTTTTGTTTTAAAATGAAATTTCACCCAAGTTCTCTGATTGCTTTCATTAATCATTGAGAAAGTGTGAGATCCAAAACCATGCATGTGACGATAGCCATAAGGCGTACCTCTTTCAGACATTAAAATAAGAACCTGATGAAGCGATTCCGGATTTAAGCTCCAAAAATCCCACATCATTGTTGCACTTTTCAAGTTCGTTTTAGGAACTCTCTTTTGAGTGTGAATAAAATCGGGAAATTTTTTAGCGTCTTTAATAAAGAAAACCGGAGTGTTGTTTCCAACTAAATCCCAATTTCCGTCTTCTGTGTAGAATTTTAAAGCAAATCCACGAGGATCTCTTGCGGTGTCTGCGCTTCCTTTTTCACCACCAACGGTTGAAAAGCGGGCAAACATTTTACAAGAATTTCCTACTTTTGAGAAAAGTTTTGCTTTTGTGTATTGTGAAATGTCATGAGTAACGGTGAGTTTTCCATAAGCGCCGCTACCTTTCGCATGAACAATCCTTTCAGGAATTCTTTCTCTTACAAAGTGAGCAAGATTTTCCTGTAAAATAAAGTCCTGTAACAAAACTGGGCCTCTTGAGCCTACAGTTTGAGAATCCTGATGCTCAAAGTACGGAGCACCGCTGCTTGACGTTAATTTTTTCGAATCCATAGAGTTATAATTTGATTGATTTTTTCATTTTTTAAGAGCTGTATTCAGCTTAATAATTATCAAATTTAGTAGAAATTTTTATTGGTTATGCTAAAAACGTCATATCTTTGTCATAGATAATATTAATCAAATGAACATTCAGCAATTGGAATATCTTATCGCTGTCGATAAGTATAAACATTTTGGTAAAGCTGCTCAGGCTTGTTTTATAACCCAACCGACTTTGAGTGCAATGATACAGAAGTTTGAAGATGAGCTGGATGTGAAGGTTTTTGACAGGACGACCCACCCGATCCGTACTACTGATGTGGGATTACAGATTATTGATCAGGCTAAAGTTATTATTGAAGGGGTAAATGAACTTAGAAATAAAGCGAATTTATTAAACAATATTTTAGGAGGAACAATTAATTTGGGAATTATTCCAACGGTTTCATCATTTATCTTACCAACAGAAATTTTCCATTTTTTGGAAGAAAATCCTAAGATTCTGATGAATGTGAAAGAAATGACTACTGATAATATTATCAAAGCTTTAAAAGCTGGTGAATTAGATGCAGGAATTATTTCTACACCTTACGATAATGCCAACGAATTTTATCAGGATTTCTTATTTAATGAAGAACTGATGATTTACAGTTCGGATACTGAGGTAAATAAGAAAAATACATTTATCGTTCCTGACGAATTGAATGTAGAAAAAGTTTGGCTCTTGGAAGAAGGAAACTGCTTGAGAAATCAATTTGAAAATATCTGCCATTTAAAGGAAAACAGATTAAAGCCTAAAAATCTTGAGTTTTTAGCTTCGAATATTCAGACTTTGGTTCACATGGTTGATAAAGTTGGCGGAATCAGTATTTTACCTGAATTGGCTCTTAATCAGTTATCTGAAGAACAAAAAAATAAAGTTTTCAGATTTAAAAAACCTTTTCCTTACAGAGAAATCAGTATTATTTATTACAAGCCAACTTTCAAACAAAAAATCATCGATGAATTGAAAATTTTCATTAAAGATTCGTTGACTACAAAGCTGAATTTTAATGAAAATCCTAAAGATTACGTGAGCATCAAGCCTCAATAGTCTTATTCAAGCTTACGTAACCTAGTAATTTCAAGAAAAGTATAAATACCACGCAAAAGTTTTGAGTATTAGGAAAATAGTACTTAAATTTGCTGACGTTTATAACGAGGAAAAATTTGACCTGATTGCAACCTCTCTAAAAAAATGCTAAAACAGTATATTCTTTTTAGCTTTTCTGGGCAATTATTCATTTTTTTCTTCTACATTTAATTTTAAAAATACAAGAATAATATGTCTTATTTATTTACGTCTGAATCAGTTTCAGAAGGGCATCCTGATAAAATTGCCGACCAGATTTCCGATGCGTTAATCGATAACTTTTTAGCATACGACAAAACTTCAAAGGTAGCTTGTGAAACTTTGGTTACTACGGGTCAGGTTGTTTTGGCTGGTGAGGTAAAATCTGATGCGTATCTTGACGTTCAGACGATCGCAAGAGAAGTTATCAACGGAATCGGTTATACTAAAGGTGAGTATATGTTCAACGGTGATTCTTGCGGTGTAATCTCTGCAATTCACGAACAATCTCCGGATATCAATCAAGGGGTTGACAGAGCTGTAAATGACGAATCTTTCGAAGCTAAAGCAAACGCTCAAGGTGCGGGTGATCAAGGGATGATGTTTGGGTATGCAACGAATGAAACGTCTAACTATATGCCTTTGGCTTTAGATCTTGCACATACGATTCTTAAAGAACTTTCTGCAATCAGAAGAGAAGATTCTGAAATCAAATATCTACGTCCGGATGCAAAGTCTCAGGTAACTATTGAGTATTCTGATGATCACAAACCGGTAAGAATTGATTCTATCGTAGTTTCTACCCAGCACGACGATTTTGCTGCTGAAGAAGAAATGCTGAATAAAATCAGAGAAGACATCAAAACTATTTTGATTCCTAGAGTTGTGGCTTTGCAGACTGAGGAAATCAAGGCTTTATTCAATGATCAAATCAAGTATCACATCAACCCAACTGGGAAATTCGTAATCGGAGGTCCTCACGGAGATACAGGTCTTACAGGAAGAAAGATTATCGTTGATACGTACGGTGGGAAAGGTGCTCATGGTGGTGGCGCATTTTCAGGAAAAGACCCTTCAAAAGTAGACAGAAGTGCAGCGTACGCTACAAGACACATTGCGAAAAACTTGGTAGCTGCAGGTGTTGCAGACGAGGTTTTAGTACAAGTTTCTTATGCTATCGGTGTTGCTGAACCTTGTGGTTTATACATCAACACATACGGAACTTCTAAAACTGGTTTGAATGATGGAGAAATCGCTAAAAAAGTTTCTACAATTTTCGATCTTAGACCTTACGCAATTGAGCAAAATCTGAAGTTGAGAAATCCTATCTACCAAGAGACTGCTTCTTACGGTCACATGGGAAGAGAGCATTTCGTTGCAGATAAAACTTTCAACAAAGGTCATAAAAATGAATTGACTCTTACAGGTCTTGAATTTTTTACTTGGGAAAAATTAGACAAAGTAGAAGAAATTAAATCTGCTTTTGGAATTTAATCTTTTCTTTTAGATATTTAAACTGCTTTATCTTCATGAGATAAAGCAGTTTTTTTTAATTTTACGTTTTAAATAAAATAAGATGAAGAACTTTCGTTGGGTAGTGGCAATAATATTTATATGTTTTCTAAGCGCTTTTGCAAATGCTCAGGTTACAATACATAAAATGTTGAATGTAGGATATGTATATCAAAATCAAAGCTTTGGCGAAGTAGGAGGGAAATTGCTTTTCTTGAAAACTGATGATGTCATCTACCGATTAGGTGCTTCTGCATTGATGGGCTCTGCCAATTCTGAATTTGCCATCATGCCAAAAGTGAATGCTGATATTTTATTGAATTTTGAAAAAAATGTAGATTTCAAACATTCCTATTATTTTCTTGCCGGTATTGAAGGGACCAACAAATATGTAGCTCCAAAAATTGGTGTTTCATTATTTGGGCTTCTGGATTTAACCGGAGGATATGCCTTTTCTATAGCAGATTCAAGATTAAATGGAAAAGAATTGAAAGGTTTAAATATTAATTTCACACTAAATATTCCTACGACGTTCTTACATGACATGTTTAAGTAGGTTTTATTAAATATTTATTCTAAATATTTAATAATTACTTAACAGTTATTAAAATTTTATTTATATTTACAGCATAATTTAATGCTTATTGATAAGACTTTACTCTAACAAACTTTGTAGCGGAAAATAAACCAGTCAGAATGACGGGAGACAGTTTGGCTACGGGTATATACTGAGAACAAAGTCATGAAATCAACAGATAGCCTATTAATATCTCTTTACCAGAAAGGAGACGAAGAAGCATTGTCAACCCTTATACATCGTCATCAGAAAGACCTCTTTTCGTTTATTCTCTATAAGATAAACGATGAAGATTTGGCAAATGATGTTTTCCAAGATACTTTTATCAAAATCATTATTATGCTGAAAGAAGGGCGCTATAATGAGGAAGGAAAATTTATTCTTTGGGCAAAAAGAATTGCACAAAATTTAATTATCGATCATTTCAGAGCAAAATCCAAAAACGTAAAAGTTTCGGAGACCACTTTTGATAATGATGAGTTTTCTATTTTTGATTTAATCAGAGAGCCTTCAGAAAATATTGAAGATCAGTTGGTCAGTATGCAGATTCAGGAAGATTTGCTGAAAATGCTGCAGTTTTTACCACAGAATCAACAAGAGGTGATAAAACTCAGGTTTTTTGACGGACTAAGTTTTAAAGAGATTGCAGATCATACAGATATGAGCATTAATACGACTTTGGGGCGTGTTCGCTATGCTTTGATTAACCTACGAAAAATCATGGAAGAAAATAATATTGTCTTAACGAGATAATAATTCACAATGTTTCACGTTTTAAAGAAAAAACATTTTTTGCCTATGAAAAATAACGATTCTTTAAAAATTAAAAGTTTGAAACCCAAAAAACAAACCATTGATTTTTTACTTAGTTTCTCAAAAAGTCTTGACGTTGTAAAGATTAAGAATAATCATTATCACGTTTCAAAAAATTAATCATTAATTTTGTGCTGTATGGAAATTCAGCACATTTTTTTTGACCTCGACAATACCCTTTGGGATCACCGCAAGAACGCATATCTTACCATTAAAGACCTTTTCGGAAAAGAAGAAATTACCTTAAAATACAATATAGATTTTGAAGAGTTTCATTCTGTGTATCACAAGATTAACGAAAAACTGTGGGAACAAATAAGAGATGGTGAAATTGATAAAGAGTATCTGAGAAAACATAGATTTTACGATACATTTAAACGTTTTGGGATTGATGATTTGGAATTGTCTATGTTTTTTGAAGAACATTTTTTAGATAAAATTCTAAATTACAACCACCTGGTTGAAGGCGCAGAATATATTTTAGATTATTTAAAAGCTAAAAATTACAAACTTCATATTATTTCAAACGGTTTTCAGGAAGTGACCGAGAGAAAATGTATTTTGTCTGGTATTGATCATTATTTTAATACGATTACCAGTGCAGATTCTGTTGGTGTAAGAAAACCAAATCCAACGATTTTTGAGTATTCTTTAGGTCTTGCTAAGGCTCAGAAAGAAGAAAGTATTCTGATTGGTGACGATTGGATTGCAGATGTTGTAGGAGCGCAGAATTTCGGAATAGATGTTATTTTCTTTGATGTTTTAAATGAAAATCCGGAGCAGGAAAATTTAAAAGTGATTAAGCATCTTTTACAGATCAAAGAATATTTATAAAAAATTGCTTTTGTGGTTCATTCCTAATTCTTTCCTAAATTAATATAGAATTTTGCTTCATAATAACGAACAAAAAAATTTATATTATGAGAAAATTAAAAAAAATCACAGGAGCATTTACTCTTATTTTCCTATTAATGGCGGGCTTTGTTTTTGCACAGGAGAAAGTAATAAGCGCAAACCAACTGCCAAAAACTGCCAAAAACTTTCTAGCTGTCAATTTTAAAGGAGTTGCCGCAGGTTCTGTAATTGAAGACCGTGAAATTTATGGTGTTGACGAATATAAAGTACGTTTGGGCAACGGAATAAAAGTTGAATTTGACAGCAAAGGAAACTGGAAAGAGGTGGACGGTGAGCATCAGAAAGTCCCTTACGGATTTATTCCTGTCAATATAAGAAACTACGTGGCCAAAAGTTTTCCCAATACCCAGATTACTAAAATAGAAAGAAAAAGCTGGTCATATAAAGCCGAACTTTCTAACGGAATAGATCTTGAATTCGATAAAAACGGAAATTTTAAACGAATTGATGATTAATAACGAAAATTATACACCAACAAATAAAGACAAATTCTTAAAGGATAAACAGCCTCCTGTAGTCAGGAGGTTGTAATTTTATATATTTGATAGAGCTTAATTATAAATGCAGATATGAAGATTTTAATTATAGAAGATGAGCCGGAATTAAGAAATGTGGTGAAAAGTTTTCTTGAAACAGAACATTTTATCGTAGAATATGCTGATGATTATCAATCGGGATTAGAAAAGATCATTTCTTATGAATATGACTGTATTCTTCTGGATATAATGCTCCCGGACGGAAACGGGATGGATCTTCTGAAGGAAATTAAAAGCATGCACAAAAAAGATCCTGTAATCATTTTATCTGCGAAAGATTCTGTAGATGATAAAGTGAACGGATTGGAAATCGGAGCAGACGACTATCTCGCTAAACCTTTTCATCTGGCGGAATTGATGGCTAGAATTAAATCTGTCATCAGACGAAAAAATCAGGATGGAGAAAATACAATTAGCTATAAAAATATTCACATCGACCCGGAAAGCAGAATAGTGAAGATCAATAATAATGAATTGATCCTTAATCGTAAAGAATATGATCTTCTCTATTATTTTGTTATAAATCCTGAAAAAACATTGCAGAAAACAATGCTTGCAGAAGCAATTTGGGGAGATTATATTGATCAGGCAGACAGTCTGGACTTTATTTATTCTCAAATAAAAAATCTTCGTAAAAAATTGAAAGAATTCAAATCTGAAGCTGATTTTCAGGCTGTTTATGGGATTGGTTATAAATTTATTTAATGAAAGTTTCTCTAAAATATTATACAATAAAGTACCTCATCACGATCTTATTATTGATCATTGCTGTTTGGGCTGCGTTGTTTTACGCTTATATTTTAGATGAAGTGTATGATAATGTAGATGATGGCTTAAAAAACAGGAAAATACAAATTATTAAGGCGGTATATCTTGACGAAAATTTGTTGCGAAATAATGAATTTGGCTTTAATGAGTTTAAGATAAATCCTATTTCTGCGTCAGAATATAAAGATAAAAACAGTCTGTATAATAAAATGTATTATATGGAATATGATGATGAAGAACAGCCATACCGGGTTCTTAAAACTGATTTTATAGACCAGTTTGGAAAACATCAGCAGCTTATCATCAGAACGTCTACTGTAGAGGAAGATGAGTTGGTATACGACCTTACAACAGCATTGATTGTTCTGTATCTTCTCTTGGTAGTAAGTATTGTTGCCGTTAATGGATTTCTGCTTCATAAAGCTATGCAACCGTTTTATTTAATTTTAGATAAGCTTAAAAAATACCAGTTTGGTGCTTCTTCTTTTAATGAACCTCAAAATTATTCCATAAAAGAATTTGAGGAGTTAAATATTGAAATTAATGAAATGATCGAGCGCAATGAACTCGTTTTTCATCAGCAGAAACAGTTTATAGAAAATGCCTCTCACGAACTGCAGACTCCATTGGCAATTGTGATTAATAAAATTGACTTATCAATTCAAAATGGTGAGCTCGATAAGAAAAATCTCAACTTTTTGAATGATGTAAAAAATGATCTCAGAAGAATGGCTGGATTGAATAAATCTTTGTTAATGCTTTCCAAGATTGAAAATAATCAGTTTAATAAAATATCCAATGTCAATTTTAATGTATTGATCAACGATTTGGTGAAAAGCTATGAAGATTTTATTGAATATAAAAAGATCGATCTCAATGTGGTTGAAAAAGAGGTTTTTGAAGCAGCTTTTGATCCTGATCTTGTCAATATTCTTCTTTCAAATTTACTTAAAAATGCAGTAAAATATAACAACCAAAACGGAATTATTAATATTATCACAGAAAAAGAAAGACTAATATTTCAAAATACAGGCTCAGAAATTCCTTTAGATAAATCTCAGATTTTTAATCGTTTTTATAAACAAGGTTCAGATCAGGGATCTACAGGATTGGGACTGTCTATCATTAAGACTATTATAAAACAATATCCGCAATGGGATGTTACATATGAATTTGATGATGGTATGCATTATTTTATTCTTTCGAAAAATTAATACACAATTAAAAAACAAAAGCCTTTCAACGTGAAAGGCTTTCCTATATTTAAAAAGTTTAAATTAAATTCCCAAACTTTCTCTTACTCTCTGAATGGTCTGTGTGGCGATTGCTCTCGTTTTTTCTGCTCCTTCCTGAAGTTTTGCTTCTAGTTCATCAAGATTGTTCATGTAGTAAGAAAACAATTCTCTTTCTTTTTCAAATCTTGTTAGAATTAAATCGAAAAGTTCTTTTTTAGCATGACCGTAACCAAAATTTCCGGCTAGATATTTGGCTCTCAATTCTTCAGTTTGTTCAGGTGTAGCAATTAATTCAAAAATAGCAAAAGTCTTATCTGTAGACGGATCTTTTGGCTCTTCTAAAGATTTAGAATCACTTTCTATACTCATTACCTGTTTTTTCAATTCCTTTTCAGGCAAGAAAATATTGATGATGTTTCCTCTGGATTTAGACATTTTGTGTCCATCAAGTCCTGGAACATATTTGGTGTCTTCCTGCAATTCAGCTTGAGGTAAAACCAAAACTTCTCCCATTTGATTATTAAATCTTGAGGCAACGTCACGGGCAATTTCAAGGTGTTGAAGCTGGTCTTTTCCTACAGGAACGATCTCTGCGTCGTACAATAAGATATCTGCCGCCATCAAAATCGGATAGGTAAATAATCCAGCATTAACATCTTGTAAACGATCTGCTTTATCTTTAAAAGAATGCGCTAAGGTCAGTCTCTGATAAGGAAAAAAACATGATAAATGCCAAGATAGTTCACAGGTTTCAGGGATGTCGCTCTGTCTGTAAAAGAATGTTTTTTCAGTATCCAATCCGCAGGCAAGCCAAGCTGCAGCAATTTCGTAGGTATTGTTTTTAAGTTCTTTTGCGTCTTTGATCTGCGTAAGTGAGTGCAGATTCGCAATAAATAAAAATGATTCGTTTCCTGCTTGCTTTGATAGCTCAATCGCAGGAATAATAGCACCCAAAAGGTTTCCAAGGTGCGGAGTTCCGGTGGCTTGTATGCCGGTAAGAATTCTTGACATTTGTTTAAAATTGTTTGTGCAAAAATAGGGAAAATTTAGAATTTATCTTGTTCAAAACTACCGTAGAGTAATATAAAATTATCTCTATTAAAAAAGTTAGTTCTGTTCAAATTTAGAAGAATTATTTCTTCAACTCAATTGTGTATTTAAAAGTTAAAACCTTTAAATGCCAGAGTGTTAAGGTCTGTTCTGCTGAGATGATATCGTTTTGTGAACCAATAATCAAACGGTCACGGAATGAACTGATGAATTGCGACCAATAATCACCCTTAGAATCTTTTAGTAAAAAATAAAACCCGGCATCACCAAATTTTTTTCCTGAAGAATCTAAAATCAATTCCCCATTTTCTCCAATACTTGGATTCATCAACACTGTTGCATTCCCATTGGGAAGGGGGAAAACGGCTTTTACACAGGTTTTTCCTGAAGGTAAATTGCTAATTCCATAAACGCCAGAATAGATCACTTGTCCGCTGGATTTAATAGAGCGAAACCAAAATGTATATTTGATTTCATTGGTATTTACATCAATAAGGTTGATAATCTCACTTTTTAAAAATTCTGAGTCATCAATGTTTTTAGTCGGAATATTTAATTGATTGATTCTGTTGCTGAATAATTTATTAATCAAAATCCCGAAAAGTTTGAAAAACGGATTCCAATGTACAGAAAATTGCAAGTTGTAATTGTCTGTTTTTTCATAAAACTCAATCACACTTTTAGATAAATTAGAAAATTCAGCTTCAGATAAATTCAATTTCTGCATTGCGGGGATAATGCCTTTTGCTTTAGAATCTTTTTGAATAATTAAATTTTCTTTTTCCGCAAATTTGTGAATGAAATCTTCACCAATTGCATCCAGATTTCCAAACGGTCCCATCAGCCAAGGAAAATCTTCTGGCTTTATTTTTCTTCCACGCAGAATCACCCATTGCTGAGTCATCCAATCCTGAAACTTCTGCATCGGATAAGCGAATCTCATTTAATTACTTTTGAGATTTGGAATAATGTTGCGTCGTCCGTTCCATTCACCAAATTCCGAGATGGGTTTGAAGCGCAACGTTGTAAATTCAAAATGAAAATCTTTTCGATTTCTTTCTTTCATTGCATCAGCGTGTCTTTCTGGCTTTGGAACTTTGCTGTGTCCATGAACCATATCGGTCATTTCTTTCTGCGTTTTCCAAATTGAAAAAGTAGAAACGGTATTTGGAAATTTAATGGAAGCTAAAGACAAGGTAGTTGCAGGATTATCTCTAACCAATTTCTCAACCGGTCTTCCCCAATGAATAAATCTTGGGATTTGCAGAAATTTCATTCGTGCAATAGTGACAGCGACAACTGGAGAATCAGGATTTTCAAATTCTAAAGTTTCATCCGGAATTTCAAACTTATTGAATTTCCCCCATTTTCTCATAAAAGTTAATCTCGTATGCCAACCTTTAGATAAGATTTTTCCAAAATTATTTTTAGCTAAAAAATTATCAACATCACTTTCATTTTCCCATTGAGCAAACACTGCGATTTGTCTTATCAGCATTCGTGAAGGTGAAAATATAGCAGAACCAAGCGTCATTGCGGTCATACATTCTGCATGAATCAAACCCGGAGTGTTTTTTGGCTTTGGTGAAAACAAAAGAATTCTAAGCGCAGAAAAGTAGTTTGTTTTTACTAAATGATAAGTGAAGACGCTCATTTTTCTCAAGAGTATTTATTAGTTTTTATATTAAATTTAAAAAAACTAAGGAATTAAAATTTTATCTCCACCAAACTTCGGTTCAACTCCAAAAATGAAATCCCAGAAAACCTTTGCTCGCGCCAGTTTTTCTCTCGCATTGGTTTTAAAGCCGGCATATTTATTCACATCTGCAGCATTGTAACCGAATGCTTCAATTCCATTTTTTCTGGCAAGAAAAACGGCTCTCTCATTGTGAAACTTCTGTGAAATAATGATGTAAGAATTTTGCCCGAAAATTTCTTTCGCCCGAACGACTGAGTCTAAAGTTCTGAAGCCTGCAAAATCTTCAAAGACTCTTTCTGCAGGAACTCCGGCTTTGATCAGCTCGTTTTTCATTTCTTCAGGTTCATTATAATCCTTTTGAGAATTATCTCCGCTTACAATAATGTTTTGAATCTTCCCGGATTTATATAAGTCTGCGGCGGCTTTTATTCTGTTAAAAAAGTATGCATTCGGATTTCCGTTTGAAAGCGTTTTGCTCGTTCCAAGGAGAAGTCCTGTTTTCTCGGTAGGTAGTTTTGAAAGATCTGAAGTAACGAAATTTTCCGCCTGATCTTTAATGGTGAAGTTTGACCAGATGACAAAAATAATTCCTGCCACAAAAAGTAGCAGGAAGATTTTGAGTGTATTTTTTATAATTCTTTTCATACATTTTAAACCCTAAAAGGTTTCATAAAAGTATGAAATATTTTAAAATTCTAATCCATTCGGGAAAGCTTTCTTTCTGAAAATCAATAAAAATGCGGCACCCACAGTTATTGCAGAATCGGCAACATTGAAAATGTATTTGAAGAATTCGAAGTGCTTACCTCCAATTAACGGCCAGCTTTCGGGAGCAGTCCAGTCTACCAAAGGAAAATGAAGCATATCAACCACGCAACCTTTCATAAATGTAGAGTAACCCTCACCGAAAGGAACTAATTTAGAAACTCCGCCGTAACCAATCCATTGATTAACGCTTTCATCATAAACCATCCCGCTGTCGAAAATTAATCCGTAAAACATTCCGTCTATAAGATTTCCAATAGCTCCGGCAAAAATAATGGACATTGGAATAATCAGATAATTAGATTCACCTCTTGCCAACCATTTTTTAAACAGATAAACCATTCCGCCTATCAAGAAAATACGAACGATGACCAGAAAATATTTGCCAAGCATTCCTCCAAAATGAAAGCCATAAGCCATTCCTGGATTTTCGACAAAAGTTAATTTAAAACCTGGAAAAACAGAAACACTGTCATTAAGGCTAAAATTAGTTTTAATATAAATTTTTGATGCCTGATCGATCAATAAAATAAGAAAAGTGATAAGTGCAATCTTCTTCATTACAAATTCGGCTTTGGTTTGTCTTTAAAGTTTCTTACAGGCTTATCTTTTTTCACTGCAGGAGTACGAGGTTCAAAAGTTTGAGTTTTTGCGCCTCTTGTGTGAAATTTTTCGTAACGAATTCCCATATCTTTCATCACGCTTTTCAGCGCATTCAGCTCCATTTGGTTTTTGGGGTGTACAATTAATGCTTCCATTTTAATTTATTTGAAACGTTGGTGAAGCCTAAAGCTTCACCAACGCTTTATGTTTAATGTTAATGCTTAGAAAGTTCGTCTAATCTTTTTCTGTCTTTTGCAGACAGGTCGTTGATTCCGTTCTTGCCCATTTTACTGAGAAGTCTGTCGATTTCCTTTTCCCTTTCTCGCTTATCTGAATTGAACTGTTGATCGATGGTCAGATTTTTAGGTTTGTCGGGATAGAATCTATTTTTGATCAGATCTCGATTAAAATACCATAAAACTGCCACAAGGATAATTCCTAAAATCAAATATTCACTCATAGATATAATTAAAAATTAGGTTTATACAATGTTGAATAACATCATATAAACCCAATTAATTATTTACAAAAATAAGATAAAAATAATTATCTCTGCATATTTTTAGCTTCAATGCTCAAAGTAGCGTGTGGAACTGCCAAAAGCCTCTCTTTCGGGATCAGTTTTCCAGTTACTCGGCATACACCGTACGTTTTGTTTTCAATTCTGATTAAAGCATTTTTCAGATCTCTCACAAACTTCTCCTGTCTTCCTGCCAAAATAGAGTTTTGCTCTTTGCTCAGCGTTTCAGCACCTTCTTCAAAAGCTTTGAAAGTTGGTGATGTGTCGTCAGTTCCGTTGTTTTGATCGTTGATGAAACTTTCTCTAATCAACTGCAGATCTTTCTCTGCTTTTTCTATTTTATCTTTGATTAACTTTTTAAATTCCTGTAAATCAGAGTCATTATATCTTACCCTTTCGTCTTGCATTGTCTTTTTCTTTTTTAATAAATTTATGAAATGGATTTTGAAAAAACAATAATTAAATATTAATTTTTTTCAACATTTACTTTAAAATTAAGGTCATCGATGTCGATTTCGTTAAAATTTGAAAGTGAAGATACAATTTCTATTTTATTTGACAAGACCTCAGATGAAATATATTCCTCATTTTGCTTAATTTGTTCCAAAAATGGTGTATTTTCTTCCAAAATGATGTTTATTCTGTCTGTTAATTCAAAATCTTTCTCTTTTCTAAGATTTTGGATCCTGTTGATAAACTCTCTTGCGATACCTTCAGATTTTAATTCTTCTGTTAGCGTCAAATCTAATGCCACAGTTGTTTTCCCGTCAGAAGTTACGGTCCATCCCGGAATGTCTTTCGTTGAAATTTCTACATCGGCTGTTGTAATTTCATACCCTTGAATGTCTGTTTTTCCTTCTTTCTCTAAAGATGAAATTTGCTCTGGTGTGAAATTAGAAATCTCACTACCAACAACTTTCATGTCTTTCCCGAGTCTTGAACCTAAAGTTTTGAAGTTCGGTTTGATCTGTTTTACAATTAAATGAGATGCTTCTTCAGCATTGATTAACTGCAATTCTTTAACGTTAACTTCTTGTTTAATTAATTCTGAAACCGCTAAAATCTGCTCTTCAGTTTTCTTATCCAAAACAGGAATCAAAACTTTTTGTAACGGCTGTCGCACTTTTATATTTTCTTTCTTTCTCAAAGAGAAAACCATACTCGTAATATTCTGTGCTAAATGTGTTTTTTCAACCAAATCCTGATCGATTAAACTTTCATCGGCAACCGGGAAATCTGTTAAGTGAACGGATTCAAATGTTTCTTTTCCTGTCGCTGCATTTAAATCCTGATACAACTGATCCATAAAGAACGGAGCGATGGGTGCGGATAATTTGGCAACAGTTTCAAGACACGTATATAAAGTTTGGTAAGCAGAGATTTTGTCATCAGAATAGTCTCCTTTCCAGAAACGTCTTCTGCACAATCTTACATACCAGTTACTCAAGTTATCGTTTACGAAATTACTGATGGATCTTGCTACTCTTGTAGGCTCATAATCTTCGTAGAATGCTTTTACTTCTTTAATTAAAAGATTCAATTCAGATAAAATCCAACGGTCGATTTCTGGTCTGTTTTCAATATCTTTTTCAGAATACTTAAATCCATCTACATTCGCATATAGAGTGAAGAATGAATAGGTGTTGTAAAGAGTTCCGAAGAATTTCCTTCTCACTTCGTCAATTCCTTCGATGTCAAATTTCAGGTTTTCCCAAGGGTTTGCATTCGAAACCATGTACCAACGTGTTGCATCAGGTCCGTAAACTGCTAAAGTCTCGAATGGGTCAACTGCATTTCCTTTTGATTTTGACATTTTCAGACCATTTTTATCCAAAACAAGTCCGTTACTCATTACATTTTTATAAGCAACTGAATCAAAAACCGCAGTTCCGATTGCATGAAGTGTGTAGAACCAGCCACGAGTCTGGTCAACGCCTTCAGCGATGAAGTCTGCCGGGAAAGCTTTATTATTGTCAATTAATTCTTTATTCTCAAAAGGATAATGCAACTGCGCATAAGGCATAGAACCTGAATCGAACCAAACGTCGATCAAGTCGCTCTCACGGTTCATTGCTTTTCCTGATTCTGAAACCAAAACTATTTTGTCAACGATATTTTTGTGTAAATCAACCAAAGAATAGTTTTCTTCAGACATATTTCCGATTTCAAATCCTTTGAACGGATTTTCTTTCATCAATCCTGCTGCGATAGATTTCTCAATCTCATTGTATAATTCCTCAACAGAACCGATGATGATTTCTTCCTGTGCTGAGCCTGTTGAAGGGTCTGTTCTCCAGATTGGCAAAGGAATTCCCCAATATCTTGAACGGGAAAGGTTCCAGTCGTTCACATTTTCCAGCCAATTCCCGAAACGCCCTTCTCCTGTAGCTTTCGGCTTCCAGTTGATTTCTTTGTTTAAATCTACCAAACGGTCTTTTACCGCTGTCATTTTTACAAACCAAGAATCTAACGGATAATATAAAAGTGGCTCATCTGTTCTCCAGCTGTGTGGGTAACTGTGAACGTATTTTTCAACTTTAAAAGCTTTGTTTTCTTCTTTTAAACGAATTGCAATTTCTACATCAACAGATTTTTCTGGTGCTTTTCCTGCATCATAATATTCGTTTTTCACATATTTACCTGCGAAATCTCCCATCTGCGAAGTAAACTTTCCTTGTAAATCTACCAACGGAACAGGGTTTCCGAATTCATTTAAAACCAACATTGGCGGAACTTCAGGTGTCGCTTCTTTGGCAACTTTCGCATCATCAGCACCGAAAGTTGGCGCTGTATGAACGATTCCTGTACCGTCTTCAGTCGTAACGAAGTCTCCTGAAATTACTCTGAAAGCATTTTCTGGGTTTTGGTACGGTAAAGTGTAGGGTAATAACTGCTCATATTTAATTCCAACCAAATCAAAACCTTTGAACTCCCCAAGAATTTGGAAAGGAATGGTTTTGCTTGATGAAGTATAATTAGCGAAATCTTCGTCAGTTCCTTCGATGAATTTTTTCCCGAACTGTTTTCCAACCAAAGCTTTAGCCAAAACAATATTAATCGGATCAAAAGTATATTGGTTAAATGTTTTTACTAAAACGTAATCGATTTTTGGACCTACCGTCAAAGCAGTGTTCGAAGGTAAAGTCCAAGGAGTTGTCGTCCATGCTAAGAAATGTACATCTCCAAAACCTTGTAAAAACGAAGGTAATGTTTCAGGAAGTGTCTTGAATTGTGCTACAATCGTTGTGTCGGTCACATCACGGTAAGCTCCGGGTTGATTAACTTCGTGAGAAGAAAGTCCCGTTCCTGCTTTCGGAGAATACGGCTGAATCGTGTACCCTTTATACAACAAATCTTTGCTGTACAATTGCTTCAACAACCACCAAACGGTTTCCATGTATTTTGATTTGTACGTGATGTACGGATCTTCAAGATCTACCCAATATCCGATTTTTTCGGTCAGGTGATTCCAGACATCAGTATAGCGCATTACCGCTTCACGACAAGCTTTGTTGTAATCTTCAATCGAAATTTTTTTGCCAATATCTTCTTTTGTAATCCCTAGTTCTTTTTCAACTCCTAATTCTACCGGAAGTCCGTGCGTGTCCCAACCCGCTTTACGGAAAACCTGTTTCCCGTTCTGAGTTTGGTAACGACAGAAAATATCTTTCAACGCTCTTGCCATAACGTGGTGAATTCCGGGCATTCCGTTTGCTGAAGGTGGACCTTCATAAAACACAAATTCAGGATTTCCTTCACGAGTTTCAACACTTTTTTCAAAGGTTTTATTGGCTTTCCAGAATTCCGCAACATTCTCGGCTACGTCTATCAGGTTAAGGTTTTTATATTCTTTAAATTGGCTCATTGTAATTTCTCAATTTCGTTGATTAATCAAGTTGGCAAATTTAGTGATTTTTGTCGGTTTATAATATATGTTTTATTTTGAGTCGAATTATTGAAAAGTTTGTGAAAATTGAAGCGTTTTTGAAAGTGAATTTTAAATTGTTTTACTAATAAAATCTGTGATTTTCATCAATAGAAGCGGGCTTTAGCCAAAACTTACATTTCTCTCGCAGATTTTGCAGATAGCGCAGATTTATTAGATTAAATTTTAAAACAATAATCTGTGAAAATCTATGTGATACGTGGAAACAAAATTTAGCATTCCTCTTTTAATTTTAATTTAAATAAATTTGTCTTCTAAATTTAAACTATTGGAACTCTTCCCACTCATCGAGAAATCAAGCATTCAGGACATCAAAAAGTTTCAGGAAGAAAAACTTCAGGAGCTTTTACAATATCTTGAGGCGAATTCACCTTTTTATCAGAAGCTATTCAAAGAAAATAATATTCAGATTTCTGATATTCAGACTTTGGAAGATTTGCAGAAAATCCCGACGACATCGAAGAATGATATTCAGCAGAATAATGAAGACTTTTTCTGTGTTCCACAAAATCAAATTGTTGATTACAGTACAACTTCAGGAACATTGGGTGATCCGGTGACTTTTGGACTTTCTGAAAATGATATGGAAAGAATTGCTTACAATGAAGCGATATCTCTTTCTTGTGCAGGAATTCAAAAAGGCGACGTTGTACAAATGATCACGACCATTGACAAAAGATTTATTGCTGGGCTCGCCTATCTTTTAGGTTTAAGAAAAATGGGTGCAAGCGTCATCAGAATGGGACCGGGAATTCCTGAATTGCAATGGGATTCAATTTTTAGATACAAACCTAAATATTTAATTACGGTTCCCTCATTTCTTTTAAAAATGATCGACTACGCTGAGAAAAATGGAATTGATTATAAAAACTCTAGTGTTCTCGGAGCTGTTTGTATTGGTGAAAGTATCAAAAATCAGGATTTTACCGATAATATTCTTTCGCAGAAGATTAAAGAAAAATGGAATATTCAATTATATTCTACTTACGCTTCAACGGAAATGAGCACGGCTTTTACAGAATGTGAATTGCAAATTGGCGGACATCAGCATCCGGAATTAATTATTACAGAAATTCTTAATGATGAAGAGAATCCTGTGGAAAATGGAGAAAGCGGTGAACTGACAATTACAACTTTAGGTGTTGAAGCACTTCCTTTATTAAGATTTAAAACGGGAGATTTAGTTAAAGCCCATTACGAGCCTTGTCAGTGTGGAAGAAACACGATGCGTCTAGGTCCGGTTGTTGGTAGGAAACAGCAGATGATCAAATATAAAGGAACAACATTATATCCGCCTGCGATGAATGATATTTTGAATGATTTTGACGGAATTTTATGTTACCAGATTGTAATTCAATCCAATGAAATAGGTTTGGATGAAATTATCATTAAATTGAGTACAGAAAGAGAAGATGAAAGTTTTGAAGGCGAAGTTCGTGATCATTTCAGGGCAAAACTAAGGGTAAGCCCGAAAATTGAATTCGTTGATTTTGATATTTTATCTAAAACGGTTCTGAATCCAAATAGCAGAAAGCCAATTCATTTTTTAGACTTAAGATAAATTCAAATAAATAGGAAATATTTTAATCACTTAAATTTTATTGATAGTGAACGCTTATCTTTGCGGGAAATTTTAAATAAGCTATGAAGAAACTATTCCTGATGTTGTTTTTTGCTATTGCATCGACAACTTTTGCTCAGAATCAAATTAATTTTGTTTCCGGAGATAATTTTGATTTTTTGAAAGACCAAACAGATGTAAATGTTCAGTTGAAATTTGATAATGCAACTTATCAGGAGAAAAATGTAACCGAAACTCAATATGTTGAAAATAGAAAAGCTGATATTTCTGAAAGAAAAGGTGAAAAAGTCTGGAAAAATTGGACTTACCAATGGGATAGATTTAAAACTTCAGAATATTTAGATTATTTTTTTAAAGGAATTAATGCTAAATCAAAAAATATAACTTTTGGGAATGGCATCAAAGCAAAATATACCTTAATTGTCGATGCAAAATGGGTTTATGCCGGTTGGTACGGTGGAATGATTGGTTCGCAAGAAGCAAAACTTACTGCGGATCTACTATTTGTAGAAACAGATAATCCTTCTAATGTTATCATGAAATTACAAGCAGATAAAATTCAGGGCAAAAAAATGAATAAAGATTTTTCTTGGGAATACGGAAGAATCGCTGCAGCGTATGAGATTACAGGTAAAAAACTTGGGGCCGAAATCAAGAAAGCTTTGAAATAAAATAAAAACGGTCTGAAAATTTTCAGACCGTTTTTTTATGCTTGTTGTTTTTCTGCTTTAATGAAATTCGCAAGGTTTACGATTGCAGTGTCGTGTATTCTTACAAACGTATTCTTTTTGTCCCAAACGTAACCTGCCAAAACAGCACAGATTTTTCTTTTCACATCAGGGTTTTCCGGCTGATGGAAAAATAATTCTTGAAGATTCCCGGTGTACCATTCCTTCACATAAGTTGTGAAAACGTTGACGCCGTACAATATATAATCTGCAAATTCTGTTTGCCAGTCTACTTTTTCACCGTTTAATTGTCGAATTGCCAATTTTGCTGCAGTCATTCCGCCTTCGGTGGCAAATGCCATTCCTGAGGAGAAAACAGGATCAAGGAATTCTGAAGCATTTCCAGTCAATGCAAATCCGTCTCCGAATAATTTTTTCACTGAACAGGAATAATCTTTCAGATGTCTCGGTTCAAATAAAAATTCCACATCTCCGAAACGTTTTACGTAATAATCGGAAAGTGAAATTGCTTTTCTCAAAGCTTCAGTCGTATCGCCGTTTTCAGATAATTTTTCAATATAATCAGTCGGGCCAACTATTCCTATGCTTGTATTTCCATTAGAAAAAGGGATTACCCAAAGCCAAACTTCGGTTTCAATAATATCAAATGAAATTAAAGTTCCCTCTTCACCATCTTCTCTGTTAATATCCTCAACATGTGCAAAAATAGCAGAATGCGGAGACAGTTTCGAAGGTTTTTCTAAATCTAAAAGTTTCGGCAAAACTCTTCCGTAACCGCTCGAGTCAATCACGAATTTTGCATGGATTTCTTTAGTTTTTCCGTCTTTGTTTTTTACGGTTGTGATAGAATCGGTTCCATTAAATTCAATGCCAATCACTTCAGTTTCAAATTCAAGATCAACTCCTTTATTAATCACTTCCTGAGCCAAAGTATTGTCGAAATCAGCTCTCGGAACCTGCCACGTCCAGTCCCAGCCTTTCCCGAATTTGTTGCTGAAATCAAAAATGCAGACTTCGTTTCCACGCATAAAACGTGCTCCGAGTTTCTTTTCGAAGCCCATTTTATCTAACGCAGGAAACAATCCGGCCTCGTCAAAATGATCCATCACTCGCGGTATAAGGCTTTCGCCAACTACAAGTCGAGGGAATTTTGTCTTTTCGACTACCTTTACATTGATCCCATTCTTCTTCAGATAAGCAGAAGATACGCATCCGGAAGGTCCAGCTCCAATTACTAAAACATCAACAATTTCTTTGTCCATTTGTTTAATAAAACTTTTTATCTTTGCGCAAAATTAGTGACAATTAATTATATTTTACAAAATTATCTCTTATTACTTTAATTAATGAAAATAAATAAATTTTTAGAACTGAAAGATTTTCAGAGAATTATTATTGAAAACGAAAGCATAGAATTAGATCCATCACTTCTCCAAAGAGTGAATGAGAGTTTTTCTTTTCTGAAAGAATTTTCAAAAAATAAAGTAATTTATGGTGTGAATACAGGTTTCGGACCGATGGCTCAGTTCAAAATCAGTGATGAAGATACACACCAGCTTCAATATAATCTGATCAGAAGTCACTCTTCGGGTATCGGAAATCCGCTTCCGGCAGATGAAGTGAAAGCTTGTATGTTGGCAAGATTAAACACTTTGTCATTAGGGAATTCAGGAGTTCATGAATCTGTTGTGAATTTACTTAAAGAATTAATAAACAGAGATGTTACGCCACTGATTTTCGAACATGGCGGAGTAGGAGCAAGTGGTGATTTAGTACAGTTAGCCCATTTAGCTTTAGTATTAATTGGCGAAGGCGAAGTTTTTTATAAAGGCGAAAGAAAATCGACCAAAAAAGTTTTTGAAATTGAAGGCTTAGAGCCGATTCAGGTGGAGATCCGCGAAGGCTTAGCTTTAATGAACGGAACTTCGGTTATGTCTGGAATTGGAATTGTAAATGCATACAAAGCCAATCAGTTAACTGAAATTTCAATTAAATTATCTTGCGCTATCAACGAAATTGTTCAGGCTTACGATGATCATTTTTCGGAAGTACTGAACGGAACAAAACTTCACGTAGGTCAGCAAAAAATCGCAGAAAAAATGCGTGTTCATCTGTCAGATAGTAAGTTGATCAGAAAAAGAGCCGATCATTTATATACTCATTTTGAGGAGCAAGAAAAGGTTTTCAAAGAAAAAGTACAGGAATATTACTCGTTAAGATGTATTCCTCAAATTTTAGGACCCGTCTTAGATACGTTAGAATATACCGAGAAAGTTTTAGAAAACGAAATCAACTCGGCAAACGATAACCCGATCATCAACGTGGCAGACCAGCACGTTTACCATGGCGGAAATTTCCACGGAGATTATATTTCTTTGGAAATGGATAAGCTAAAAATTGTGGTGACGAAACTCACAATGTTGGCAGAAAGACAATTGAATTACCTTTTAAATTCAAAAATCAACGAAATCTTGCCTCCTTTCGTAAATTTAGGTAAATTAGGTTTTAATTTCGGGATGCAGGGCGTTCAGTTTACAGCAACTTCTACAACGGCGGAAAGCCAGATGTTATCGAACCCGATGTACGTTCATAGTATACCTAATAATAATGATAATCAGGACATTGTAAGCATGGGAACGAATGCTGCGGTGATTTGCAGAAAAGTAATTGAAAATGCGTTTGAAGTTTTGGCAATCGAAGCCATTACAGTCGTTCAGGCAATTGAATATTGCGGGTATCAGGATAAAGTTTCATCTAAAACAAAAGAATTGTATGATGATATCAGACAATTAATCCCGGCTTTTTCGGATGACATGGTAATGTACCCGTATCTTCAAAAAGTGAAGGATTATTTGAAGAAATAAGTGGTTTGAAAATGAAAACCCGAAGGGTTCAATATGAATAGCCGCAGGTGAAACCTATGACAATGAATCAAATTACAAAAGTGTTCAACAATTGGATACCGATCAGATAAAAAAAATATAACACATATGAAATGTGCAATCATAACAGGTGGTTCCCGCGGAATCGGAAGAGCAATCTGTATAAAACTAGCTGAGGAGAAAAATTATCATATTTTAATTAATTATACTTCAAACGAAGCTGCAGCCAAGGAAACTTTAGCTAAAGTGGAAGAGCTGGGTTCTACAGGAGAAATTCTTAAATTCGATGTAGGTAATGCCGAAGAAACCCAGAAAGTTTTAAATGAATGGCAAGAAAACAATCCAAAAGCTATCGTTGAGGTTATCGTCAATAATGCCGGAATTACAAGAGACGGATTATTCATGTGGATGCCAAGCGAAGATTGGAATTCTGTGATTAACACGAGTTTAAATGGATTTTATAACGTGACCAATTTCTTCATTCAGAAATTATTGAGAAACAAATACGGCAGAATTATCAATATGGTTTCTGTTTCCGGAGTGAAAGGAACTGCGGGACAAACCAATTATTCAGCCGCAAAAGGTGCTTTAGTCGGAGTTACAAAAGCTTTGGCTCAGGAAGTTGCTAAAAGAAATATTACAGTAAACGCTGTTGCTCCCGGTTTCATTAAAACAGATATGACGCAGGATTTCAACGAAGACGAACTGAAAGCTATGATTCCCGCCAACCGATTTGGTGAAGCGGAAGAAGTGGCAGATTTAGTCGCATTTTTAGCATCAAAAAAATCTTCCTACATCACAGGAGAAATTATTAATATTAACGGAGGAATTTATTCGTAAAATAATGTGCCAATATAACAATGTATCAGTTTATCAATGTTTAAAATTGTTACATTGCTAGACTGATACATTGTTAAATTTAAAAAGATGGAAAATAGGGTAGTCATTACCGGAATGGGAATTTATTCTTGCATCGGAACTTCTTTGGAAGAAGTGAAAGAATCCCTGTATCAAGGTAAATCTGGAATTGTTTTAGTTGATGAAAGAAAGGAATTTGGTTTCAGATCTGGTTTATCCGGAGTTGTTCCGAAACCTGATTTGAAGAATCATCTTAACAGACGCCAGCGTGTAAGCATGGGCGAGGAAAGCGAATATGCTTATGTCGCAACCCTTGATGCTTTAAAGCAAGCCAATATCGACCAGGATTTTTTAGACCAAAATGAGGTCGGAATTTTATATGGAAACGATAGTGTTTCAAAAGCAGTTGTAGAATCTATCGACATTGCGAGGGAAAAAAAAGATACGACTTTAATGGGTTCAGGAGCGATTTTCAAATCGATGAATTCCACTGTGACGATGAATCTTTCTACGATTTTTAAATTAAGAGGAATCAATTTAACCATCAGCGCAGCGTGTGCAAGCGGTTCTCATTCTTTAGGGTTGGCTTATATGATGATTAAAAACGGTTTTCAGGACATCATCGTTTGCGGTGGTGCTCAGGAAACCAATAAATATTCGATGGCGAGTTTTGATGGTTTGGGCGTTTTTTCGGTAAGAGAAGATGAACCGACCAAGGCATCAAGACCTTTTGATTCTGAAAGAGACGGCTTAATTCCAAGTGGTGGAGCGGCTTCTTTAATTGTTGAAAGTTTAGAATCTGCACAAAAAAGAGGCGCAACTATTTTAGGAGAAATCGTAGGTTATGGTTTTTCTTCAAACGGAGCTCATATTTCTACACCCAATGTTGAGGGGCCATCTTTGGCCATGAACCGAGCTTTAAAACAATCAGGTTTAGATGTGAAAGATATTGATTACATCAATGCTCATGCGACTTCAACGCCAATTGGTGATGGGAATGAAGCGAAAGCAATTCACGAAATTTTTGGAAGTGAAGTGCCGGTGAGTTCTACAAAATCGATGACCGGTCATGAATGCTGGATGGCGGGTGCAAGTGAAGTGATTTACTCCATTCTGATGATGCAGAACGATTTTGTAGCTCCTAATATCAATCTGGAAAACCCCGATGAAGACGCCAAAAAGATTAATTTAATCTCCGAAACTAAAAATCAAAAAATTGACGTATTTTTGTCGAATTCTTTCGGATTCGGAGGAACAAATTCTGCATTAATCGTTAAAAAATTTGAATAAAAAAAACATGGAAAGAGAAAAAATTGTTGCCATTGCTAATGATTTTTTAATCAATGAGTTTGAGGTAGATGGTGATGAGATCAGCAATGATGCCCATTTCAAGAAAACTTTGGGCTTAGACAGTTTAGATTATATTGATTTGGTGGTGGTCATCGAGTCCAGTTTTGGTGTGAAATTAGGAGAAGCCGATTTCAAAAACATCGTTACTTTCGATGATTTCTACTCGACAATTGAAAACAAAATCACTGAGAAAAAAGCTTAATTATCGACTAATATTTACTTTAAAAATGTAGCAATATAACAGTTTAGCAATGTACCAATGAGAATAAATTTGTTACATTACTGAATTGATAAATTGGTGAATTGTATTTATGAACAAGTGGAAAGGCAAGTCTAAAGGCTCAATTTTAGGATACAGAATCTTTGTTTGGTGCATTAGAAATATGGGAATCCGCAGTTCTTATTTTGTTCTTTATTTCGTTGCAACTTACTATTCCCTTTTCGAGAAGAAAAGCAATCATTACATTTCTTATTACTTTCAAAAAAGATTAAACTATGGATATTGGAAATCAAAATTTTCAGTATTCAAAAGCTATTTTACATTTGGGACGGTTTTGATTGATAAGACTGCTATTTCTGCAGGTTTAAGAGATAAATACACCTACGAATTCGACGGAATAGAAAATCTCAGAAGCCTTTTAGCCGAAAAAAAGGGTGGTGTTCTTATTAGCGCGCACATCGGAAATTTCGAAATTGCAGAACATTTTTTTGCCGAAATTGATTTCGATTGTCAGATTAATTTAGTTACTACAGATCAGGAAGTTACAGTCATTAAAGAATATCTTGAAAGTGTTTCTGTAAAGAAAAGCAACATCAAATTCATTTATGTAAAAGATGACATGTCGCATATTTTCGACATCAATGAAGCTTTGTCAAAAAACGAATTGATTTGCTTTACAGGTGACCGTTATTTTGAAGGTTCAAAATTTCTTGAGGGAGATTTATTAGGGAAAAGTGCAAAATTTCCTGCAGGTCCGTTCCTTATTGCTTCCAGATTGGGCGTTCCGGTTGTTTATGTCTATGTGATGAAAGAAAAAAATCTTCATTATCATTTGTATGCTAGAGTTGCGGAAAACGTGAAAAAACGCGATGCACAGGGGCTTTTAAATTCTTATACTCAAAACCTTGAATCAATGATTCAAAAATATCCGCTTCAATGGTTCAACTATTTCGATTTTTGGGATGATATTGATTAATTTTCAATATTTTTTAGGGCAGCTTTTCCGCCTTCCGCTCCCAATCTTTTTTGCCAAAGCTTTTCCCAAAGCGAAAAAAGGATTTCCGCTCAAGTCGGGCTGCAACAGAGTAAACATAGAATTAAAACTCAATTTAAAGCTTACGATTTATTCTGGAATCTAAGGAATCTCGTTTGAATTCCTATGGAATGACAAACTTTGCGTATAAGTTGTCTCTAAAATTAAAACACACATCAAAAAAAAGAAATTTCATAAGCTACGAGTATAAATTATGTTCTTAAAAACCCCTTTATTTTCGATATATTTGATAAAAATAAAAGTATGAGCGTTAAAGTAAGGTTTTATTCCTACGATATAGAATTTGAGTTTGAGAACTCTGTGGAGTTTCCTGTTGCGCCTGCAGTAGGTGATGAGGTGAACCTGATTTCATTTTTTAAATATAAAACTTCCGAAAGATTAGAATATGTCAATAATGTGGAAGATCTTTATCTGTATGAAAATGCGTTGGTTACCGAACGTACTTGGTGCAAAGACATAGAGAAAGATGAGGTATATTTATTGATTCATTTAAAGTATAAAAGGAGAAAATAATTCGTACTTAGTATTTCTATTTATTTTTTACACAATCTTTAAGAAATCAAATGAGAACACCGCCCTATTCTAGTTTTCCTATAGTTTCAAATGAAAACATCACGCTGAGAAATATTACATCCGCTGATATGCCGGCTCTTATTGAAATCTCTTTTTACGATGCCGTAAAAGCAACAACTGTAGAAATAGCAGAAGAAATGCAGAATAAAATCAACCAGGATTATATTACTGGAAATTCTATTCATTGGGGGATTGCAGAGAATTCTACAAATAATATTGTAGGTACTTGTGGCTACTATCGAGGCTTCGAAAACAACGGTGGTGAACTGGGTTGCATTTTGCTCTCAGAATCACAAGGAAAAGGTTACATGACGCAGGCTCTCTCATTAGCGATAGATTATGGATTACAAGAAATTGGCCTTGACCGTATTTGGGCAGTAACCAATAGAGACAATCATCGGGCCGTTCAGCTTTTGGAAAGACTTAACTTTAAAAAAATCAATAATACTCAACTTGAAGACCATGATGTAGAGTATGAATTGAGAAAACTTGACCTCATAGATTAAATCTAAAATTTCGGTATTTACAAACAAAGCTGCCCAAAACTGAGCAGCTTTTATTCTGTCTATTAAATTTGATCTTTTAAGATAATCAAAAGCTCTTTACTTGTAAGACGTACTCTTTCCCATAAGCCATGCCTTAATTGGTGAGTATAGAATAATTTTTTAATATCAATTTCGTCTATTAATTTTTTTAGCTCAAAAAATAAACTGCTTATCTCTTGATCATTTAAATAACTTTCAATCATAAATGTAGCATCTTCAAATTCCAAAAGAAGTTCTTCAGCATTAGTATATTTTTCATCTTTAAATAAATTGTGAATATATTCTTCTTGCTCAGATGCATCTTTTGAAAGAATTGTAAGTGATTGTATTAGTAAATTATCTTTCATCAGTACTTAAAACAGCTTCTAAATTAAACAAAAAAGTGAGACATTTCTGCCTCACTTCAAACAATTTATATTAATGAAAAATTAATATCCGAAGATTTCTTCTAGGGTAACTTCTTTGAATTCTCCCATTTTGTTGATTGATTCCATATTCAGGTTTTCTTTTTTCCCGATGATGGCGGTATTATATTTCAACGGTTTGATTTCAGTATTGTAGAAGCTTGTCAGTTGTGGCAGGCTTAATGTCTGAATTTCTGCATAGATATCTTTTCTGATGTCATAATCAACACCTAGTTTTTTCAACGCCAATTGATTGTAGAAAATATTGGTTCTGTTGATTCTGTTTGAGGCAATCTGCTTCAACGCTGAACCTTTAGAGTTCTCAAACTGTGCCGGAATTTGTGGGAAATCGGCCATCAAATCATTCATTGCATTTACAGCAAGAGGCAATTTATTGGCCTGAGTTCCGATGTAGTTGGTTACATAATTCGGGTGATTCTTCTCAGAAGCTGTACCAAAAGAAACATATGCTGAATAAGCCAATGACTTACTCTCTCTTATTTCCTGGAAAACGATAGAAGATAAACCACGTCCGAAGTATTCGTTGAATACATTAGACTTTCCGAAGTCTGCTAAGTTTACGTTGCCTCCTTTAGCAACTTTCGCCATTTCCATCTGCACCATGTCATAGTTGGTGAAATATATTTTACCTTCAGTTGCAGGCTCCGCATATACTTTTGCAGTTGCAGGCTGTAGTTTGGTGTTGTCAATAAAAGGTTTCACCGCTTTTTCAAGACCTTTCTGATCTTCTCCGTACAAGAAAACCTCGTAAGGATATTGGTTTAATGTTTTGATTTTTGACATCAATTCATTCACGTTGATGCTTTCCAAACGCTGCTTAGAAATAATATCAGTCATTCTGGAGTCCTTTCCATACTTAGCGTAATTAGAAAGTGCTGCCATAATTCTTCCCTTATCTTTTTTACCAACTTCTCTTGATTCTAAGATTGTTTTTACGGTTTGGTCGTAGATTGCTTTGTCGGCTTTTACGTTGGTCATCCAGTGGTTCAGCAATTCTACCCCTTTTTTCATGTTGCTTTCCAATCCGCTCAGAGAGATGATCGTTTGGTCATTTGAAGTTCTGAAGCTGTTTGAAATTCCTAATTTGTAGAATTCTTCTTTTAATTGTTCAGGAGTGTATTTATCAGTTCCTAAATATTGTAGAACACTTACTCCAAGGCTCAATTCTTTGTCATTATCTGTCCCAAAAGGGAAAATATAATTTACCTGAGCTACTTTGTTGTATTTGTTTTCAACGAAGCTTACTTTTTTGTCTTTAATTTCAGAAGTAGCAATTGCCGTTTTGTAATCAATAAACTGAGGTTTGATATCTCCCGCTTTTGTTCCTAAAATATCTTTAAGGAAAGGCGACTGCGCTTCTCTGTTGAGTTTAATTGGCGTGATGGCAGGATTCTGTACACGAACCAATTTGTCATTCACTCCTTTTTCTTTATAAACGACAACATAATTGTCTTTGAAAAACTCATTCGCAAATTTCACGATATCTGCTTTGGTGATTTTTTCGTAATCATTAATTTCGTCTAATTCCTGTTGCCAGGTTCTTTCGTTTATGTAAGCATTGTATAAAGTTGTTGCCAAACCGTCTGCAGTTTCCCAACCTTTCATACGCTGTACTTTCATATCGTTCACGATGGCTTTCAGCATCCAATCCGGGAACTGTCCTTTTTTAACCAAATCTAATTGTCCAAGCAACAATTTTTTAGCCTCATCAAAACTTTGTCCTTCTTTCGGCACAACATACATTGTAAACGCACCATAAGTTTTGTAAGGAGATTCATAAGCTCCTGCGCTTAGAACTTTTTGCTTTTGGCTGATATTTAAATCTATCAAACCTGCGTCACCGCTGTTGCTTAAGATTTCACCAATCATACTTGCCAATCTTGCATCTTTTGTTCCGTAAGAATCAGATCTCCAAGCCATCGTCATTCTTGGTGTAGAAGGACTTTTTACAGTTCTTGTTACCACCTGAGTCATTGGCTCTTCAGAAACCATTTTCTTCATCGGGAGTTCTTTGTATTTGAACGACCCGAAATATTGGTCAACTAATTTTATCGTTTTGTCGAAATCTAAATCTCCAACCAAAACAACCGCCATATTATTAGGCACATAATACGTATCAAAATATTTATGAATCGCCACCATTGACGGGCTTTTCAAATGTTCTGAAGTACCAATCGTAGTCTGTTGTCCGTTCGGATGTTTAGGAAAAAGCGCTTCCATTAAAGCATAATTTACCAAGCGGCTGTCGTTATCCTGAGCTCTGTTGAATTCTTCATATACTGCTTCCAATTCTGTATGGAAAAGTCTTAAAACCAATTCTGAGAAACGTTCTTTTTCAACTTTCAGCCATTTCTCCAATTCGTTAGCCGGAATGTTGTTTTTGTAAACTGTTTCGTCTAACCAAGTGTGAGCATTGGTTCCCGTCGCCCCCAAAGATGAAATTGCTTTGTCATATTCGTTAGCAATTGCAAATTTTGAAGCTTCGTTAGAAACCTCATCGATCTTTTTATAAAGTGCTTTTTTCTTTTCAGGATCTTTTTCTGCTTTGTGTTGTTCATAAAGGTTAGAAATCTGCTGAAGCAAAACTTTTTCTTTTGCCCAATCCTGAGTTCCCAAATGAGAAGTTCCTTTGAAAACCATGTGCTCAAGATAATGAGCCAATCCGGTATTATCACTCGGGTCATTGTTTGAACCCGTTCTTACAGGCACATACGTCTGAATTCTCGGAGCATCGTCGTTCTTTGCGAGATAAACTTTCAATCCGTTTTTTAAAGTATAGACTCTCACTCCAGCCTGATCATTTTTCACAGTTTCGTACGTATAACCCTGACCGTCGGTCACTGTCTGCGTATCAAATTTCTGCGCCATTGCATTGATCATGAAAAGAATGAAAGAGAAATAAAAACTTTCTTCATAGTAGAATTTATTAAATCATTTTAATATAAAATGATTAGTCTTAAAATGAAAGTGTTTGTTACAGACTATGAAATTTACATCTCGCTATATCGAAATGCCGCTCCTACGGAGCTCTCCTTTAATTACGTTTAATTTTTTCTACAAACGTTTTGCTCCGATAGAGCAATTATTATTTTAATTAAAATTTTCTCAGCTTTAAATTATCTGTAAATCTAAGATTGGAATATATTTTAACGAATACACGCTCACAAGGAATAGATTTTGCACTCAGTAACTTACTAATCAATAATATCTTATGAAAACCAAAATGATTTGGGCAAACTTTGCCGTGGAAGATCTTGACCGCACTACTAAGTTTTACAATGCATTAGGATTTAAATCAAATGGTCGTGCTGACGAATTGACAAGTTTTTTCTTTGGCGACAATAACTTTGTGATTCATTTTTTCCTAAAAGATATTTTAGAGAAAAATACAGATCTCAAATTTCTGAACAATCCGAATTCCAATGAAATTATTTTCACTTTATCAGCAGAAACAAAAGAAGAAGTTGATGATTGGGCAGACTCTGTGAAAAACGCTGGCGGAAAAATAGAATCTGAACCGAAAAAATTTGGTGACAAGTATTACGGATTTACTTTCTCAGATCCCGATGGACACAAGTTCAATGTATTTATGATGTAATTAAATATCAAATCACGACGAATTACAAAGAATTTGCTTTAAATCTGAGCAATTTGTCTCGATATATTCCATTATCCTATGTCCTGCATTTTTATTATTTTAGCGCATTGAAAAATCAGTAAGAAACAGATGCATATAATATCATCTGATTATTAAAACATCAATCTTTTCGGGTGAAAAAACAAGATATTCCACAAGACGAAAGTAATCTTCAATCAGCAAATATGACTGAAATGTTATATGTGACTGATGAAAATAACAATTATACCACCGCTCAAAGCATCGGCTGGGAAGCAAAAAAGGCAGCCCTTGACGAGTCGATGGCGCTCATCAACGAGAGAATCGAAGAAGCAAAACAAAATGTGGCCAACAATATCGTGAGTCCAATCATCTATTTTATGGAATTAAATAAAATGGATTTACAGGTTCTCGCAGCGTACGTTGGAAAGTGGCAATGGACGGTCAAAAGACACGCAAAACCGAAAATATTTAAAAAACTCAGCGATTTTACTTTGAAAAAATACGCCGACACGTTCGGAATTTCAGTAGATGAATTAAAAAACTTCGACGGTAAATAAATGAAGATCAATTTTGAACACCATCAGACAGCCCACTGCGAAAACGGTGTTGCCTCCAATTTACTTCTCAACAGAGGTTTAAAACTTAGCGAACCCATGATTTTCGGAATCGGTTCGGGATTATTTTTCGTGTATTTGCCTTTTTTGAAAGTAAATTTTGCGCCCGGTTTCAGTTACCGTCCGATGCCGGGAGCTATTTTCAGCAAAGCGGCAAAAAGATTGGGTATCAAAATCAAAAGAGTTAAATTTTCAAACCCGAAAGAAGCTCAGGCTGCTTTAGAGAAAAATTTAGAACAAAATATCCCGACAGGTTTGCAAGTAGGCGTTTTCAACCTTACTTATTTTCCTGAAGAATATAAATTCCATTTTAATGCTCACAACTTAGTGGTTTACGGAAAAGAAGACGGAAAATTCCTCATCAGTGACCCTGTAATGGATTTCGCAACAACTTTGACGGAAGCTGAATTGGAAAAAGTACGTTATGCGAAAGGCGCACTCGCTCCGAAAGGTCATATGTATTTCCCTACGCACATTCCGGAAAATGTAAACTTGGAAGAAGCTATCAAAAAAGGAATCAAAGACACTTGTAAAAATATGTTGGCTCCTGTTCCGATCATTGGAGTAAAAGCAATGCGTTGGGTGGCGAAAAGCATCCCGAGATGGGCAGAGAAAAAAGGCACGAAAGTGACCAATCATTATCTCGGACAACTCATCAGAATGCAGGAGGAAATCGGAACCGGCGGTGGCGGATTCAGGTTTATTTATGGTGCTTTTTTACAGGAATCCGCTGTAATTCTTAAAAATGACGAGTTAAAGGAATTATCCAAAGAAATCACTGCCATCGGTGACCTTTGGAGAGATTTTGCTGTGGATATTGCAAGAGTTTACAAAAACAGAAATTCGAAAAGCGACATTTACAATCAGCTTTCAAAATCAATGCTTCATATTGCTGATTTGGAGGAAGCTTTTTATAAGAAATTGAGAAAAGCAATATAGTTTGGAGAATATCATCGAAATAAAAAATCTTTACAAGAAATACAAAAATTCGGAAGACTTTTCGGTTAATGATATTTCTTTGAACATCGATAAAAACGAAATCTATGGAATTCTCGGTCCCAACGGAGCGGGAAAAACCACGCTGATTTCTATGCTTTCAGGTTTAATCAAACCAACCTCAGGAAGTTTTACCATCAACGGATTGTCTCCTAAAAAAGACGGTTCCAAAATTAAACAAATCATCGGCGTTGTTCCTCAGGAATATGCGCTCTACCCGACTTTGACAGCAAAAGAAAACCTTTTGTTCTTCGGAAGTCTGTATGGTTTAAAATCTAAAAACCTTCACAAAGAAATTGACGAAGCATTGGAATTGATGGGCTTAACGAAATTTGCCCATAAAAAAGTCGACCAGTTCTCAGGCGGAATGAAACGCCGTTGCAATCTGATTGCCGGAACACTTCACAACCCAAAAGTTTTGTTTCTGGACGAGCCGACCGTTGGCGTAGATGTTCAGTCAAAAAAAGCCATCATCGATTATCTTTTAGATTTAAATAAAAAAGGAACGTGCATTATTTACACTTCTCATCACTTATCGGAAGCTGAGGAATTCTGTACAAAAATTGCCATCATCGACCACGGAAAAATCCATGCGACAGGAACGCCGGAAGAATTGGTGGAAAAAGTTGCCAATGCGGAAAACTTGGAGGATGTTTTTATTTCATTAACCGGAAAAGAATTGAGAGATGTTGTATAAATTGTGGAGAAGTTTCATCAAGGAAATTCAGTTGTTGAAAAGAGATTCGGGTGGAATTGTCATCATTTTTTTGATGCCGTTGTTGCTGATTATTACGATTACTTTAATTCAGGATTCAACATTCAAAAATCTGGAAGGTTCAAAAATCCCGATTATTTTTATTGACAATGATAAATCTGAAGTTTCCAAAGTCATTAAAAAAGAACTGGAAACCAGCAAAACATTTGAGTTAGTCACGGATTACAATGAAAAATCAGCTGAAAAAGCTGTCTTTACGGGAGATTATCAGATGGCTATTGTCATTCCTGAAAATTTAACGAAAGATTTAAATTCAAATATCGATTCTAAAGTTCAGACCGTCGTAAGCTCGTTTGGTTTGGAAGCCGATTCGACTGCGACAAAAGCTGTGGCTTCAAAAACGAAAGACATTCATCTCTATTTCGACCCTGCAACCAACGCCGGTTTCAAAAATTCTGTGATGAATGCCATCAACAAAATGGTTTTCGAAATCGAGAATAAAAAAATATACAAAGCCTTCCAAGACCAACTCGGGACCACGGAAGACCTAGAAAATAAAAGTCTTATTACCTTCAAAGAAATCACACCTAACAAAGGCAAAGAAGAACTGATGCCGAATTCCGTTCAGCACAACGTTCCGGCGTGGGCATTGTTTGCTATTTTCTTTATTGTGGTGCCTTTGTCGATTAATTTAGTCAAAGAAAAAAGTCAAGGAACGAGCGTGAGAGTTCGTGTGAGCCCGACGCCGTATTACATTCATATTTTAGGAAAAACATTCACATATCTTATCATCTGCGTCATCCAGTTTTTACTGATGGTTGCGGTAGGAATCTGGCTTTTCCCGCTGATGGACTTACCTCAGTTTGATGTTTCCGGAAAAATGTTCCACCTTCTCATTGTCACTCTTTTTGCAGGATTGGCAGCGATTGGATTTGGGGTTTTAATAGGAACAATGTCAAACACTCAGGAACAATCAGCACCATTTGGAGCAACTTCGGTGGTAGTTTTGGCAGCGATTGGCGGAATCTGGGTTCCAGTTTTCCTGATGCCTGAATTTATGCAGAAAATTGCGCAGTTTTCCCCGATGAATTGGGGACTGAATGCGTATTACGATATTATTTTAAGAAACAGCGGCATTGGCGAAATTGCTAAGGAACTGATTTTCTTATTTTTATTTTATATTGCGATGGTAACCATCTCTTTACTATATGAACGGAAACAAAATGCAGTCTAAAGAAAACTTAACTTGTACCGAAGAAATACGCGTACGATTCAATGAGACAGATCCGCTGGGCATCGTGTGGCATGGGCATTACATAGTGTATTTTGAAGACGGAAGAGAGGCTTTCGGAAGACAGCACGGCTTGACCTATCTCGACATCCAAAAAGCAGGATTTGTAACACCGATTGTGAAAAGTACCTGCGAACACTTTCTTCCTTTGAAATATGGAGAAACATTCAATATCGTGACGACTTTCATGAATTCTGTTTCTGCGAAATTGATTTATAAATACGAGATTTTTAACCAACAAAATCAATTGGTTTGTAGCGGCGAGACCATTCAGGTTTTTTAGATTCTGACAATAACTTATGCCTGTACAATCCTGAGTTTTTTCAAACCTGGAAAGATAAAATGGGATTATGATGAAGGAAATTTACATTACGGATTACAATTGCGTCACACCTTTAGGTTTTGATGTTGAATCAAATTGGAAGGCACTTTTGGAAGGGAAATCCGGTGTCGCTTTGCATAAAATCATAGACAATCACGACGCTTTTTTTGTTTCTAAAATTGATTCTGAAAAATTGGAAGAGGAATTTAATAGATTCTTTGACTCCGCCCAGAATGACAATGAAAATTTCACGAGACTTGAAAAAATGTTTTTGCTGAGCCTGAGACCTTTGGTAGAAAGACATGAAATTTCAGATGAAACAGCTTTTATTCTTTCAACAACAAAAGGAAATATCAGTTTATTAAAAAACGAAACCACTTTACCGGAAAGCGTTTACCTTTCAAATTTAGCTCAAAAACTAGCTGATTTTTTTGGATTTAAAACCAAACCAATTGTCGTTTCCAATGCTTGTGTTTCTGGTGTAATGGCGATTTCTGTGGCAAAGAATATGATTCAGGCAGGAAAATACAAAAATGCATTTGTAGTCGCAGGAGACGAGATTTCTGAGTTTGTGATTTCGGGTTTTAATTCGTTTCAAGCGATTGCAAGTGAACCTTGCAAACCTTACGATAAAAATCGAAACGGAATTAATTTGGGCGAAGCGACGGCAGTAGTTTATATCACGGGTCATTGCGAAGAACAAAATGACGAAGCAACCTCACAAAACGAAAAATTTAAGTTTAAAGTTTTAGGCGATTCATCGATTAATGATGCTAATCATATTTCCGGACCATCGAGAACTGGCGACGGGTTATTTGCCAGCGTTCAAAATGCGATAAAAGAAGCAAATGTTTCCGCAGAACAAATCGATTATATTTCCGCTCATGGAACGGCAACCCTTTACAATGACGAGATGGAAGCCATTGCTTTCAACCGAATGGATTTGCAAAATGTTCCCTTAAACAGTATGAAAGGCTATTATGGACATTGTTTGGGCGCATCAGGTTTATTGGAAAGCATCATTTCAATGGAATCTGCTTTGAACAATATTTTGATTCCGTCTAAAAACTTCGAAGAAATGGGCGTTTCTCAGGATTTGAATATTATTAAAGAAAATCAATCGGCAGAAATTAAATACATTCTGAAAACAGCTTCTGGTTTTGGTGGATGTAATGCGGCCATTGTTTTAGAGAAAGCGTAAGAAAATTTTTGTAATTTTGATAGAATTAAAGTTTAAAAAATGGAATCTACTTTAGAAATCAGAAAAAGAATTCACGATTACATTGATGATGCAGATGAACGTATACTTCGTATTTTCAATGCAATCATTGATGCTGAAGAGGAAGATTTTGACATAGAACCTTCTGATTATCATCAAGTTCCGGATTATATTTATGACAAGATTGAAGAAGAACGTCAAAAATATTTAAAAGGTGAATTAAAAACATCTTCTTGGGAAGAAGTGAAAGCAAGATTGCTGGAGAAATTATGATTTATCATCTTTCCTTATCTCCAAATGCTGAGGCTGATTTGCTTGAATCTGCATTATGGTACGAAAGCCGCCAAATTGGACTTGGAGAAAAATTCACACAAAAGGTTGAATCTTATTTTTCTAGAATTCAAAATAATCCGCTACATTTTCCTTTGAAAAAAGGAAATTTGCGTGAGGCTTACATCCAAAAATTCCCTTACGTTATCATTTTTGAATTGATAGAAAATGAAATTGTGGTCTTCTCTGTTTTTAATACTCATCAAAATCCACAGCGAAAACCTTAATTACAAAATTCATTAATGACAACAATACAATCCTGCACTATAAAAAGCTCAAAAATAATTGTCAATGAACAAATTGTTTTTGAAAGCCAAACCGAAAATTTCTCAGACTTTGCAAAAGAAGCTTATAAAACTTTAGAACTGAATTATCCAAAATTTCACAAAATGGATAATCTCAGTAAACTGGCCTTTCTCGCTTCGGAAATGATTCTGAAAAACGACGACCACAGTAAAACTGCCTTGGTTTTCGCCAACAAATCATCAAGCCTCGACACCGATTTTAAATATCAGGAAAGCATCAATTCTCAGGAAAATTATTTCCCGAGTCCTGCCGTTTTTGTATACACTTTACCTAACATTTGCGTTGGCGAAATCAGCATTAAACATAAAATGCAGACTGAAAATGCCTTTTTCGTCTTGGATGAATTTGATGAAGAGTTTTTAAACTCATACGCGGCACAGATTCTGCAATCAGGGAAAGCTGAAAAAGTCTTGTGCGGCTGGGTCGAACTATATCAGGAAAGTTATAAAGCTTTTGTATATTTGCTGACTTTGTAATATAACAATTTAACAATGTAAAAGTTTACCAATAATTAAATACCTTGAAATAATTGGTAAATTGCTAAACTGATACATTGGTACATTATAAATGAAATTTATTTATGGAAGATTTAAAATTAGAATTAAAAAACAAAATCATAGAAGTTCTTAATCTTGAAGACGTTGCAATAGAAGAAATCAAAGACACAGATCCATTATTTGGTGGTGGTCTTGGATTGGACTCTATTGACGCTTTGGAATTAATCGTCCTTCTTGACAAAGACTATGGAATCAAATTATCTGACCCAAAAAAAGGAAAAGAAATCTTCCAGTCTATCGAGGTGATGGCGAAATACATCGAAGAAAACAGAACAAAATAATTCAATCTAACAATGTATCAATCTAGCAATGTACCAATATTGTTACACTGTTAAACTGATACATTGCTACATTATTAAAAGATGAGTCAAAAAATTGCCATTACAGGAATGGGCATTATTTCCTCCATTGGTAACAATGTCGAGGAAAATTTTATTTCGCTGACCACCGGTAAACACGGTATTTCAGACATTGAACTGTTTGAAACACGCCACGCCGGAAGCATCAAAACAGGCGAGATAAAACTGTCTAATGAAGAACTTGTTCAGAAACTTCAGCTTAATGAGGACAACAACGTTACAAGAACTGCTTTGTTGGGAATGGTCGCCGCTAAGGAAGCTGTAGAAAGTGCCGGAATTTCCGATATTAATGAATACAAAACCGGACTTATTTCCTCCACCAGCGTGGGCGGAATGGATATTACCGAAAAATATTTCTACACCTACGAAGATTTTCCTGAAAAGCAAAAATATATTGACTCGCACGATGCCGGAAATTCATCTCTGGCGATTGCAGAATTATTAGGCTTGAAAGGAATGGTTTCTACCATCAGCACAGCCTGTTCGTCAGCCGCCAATGCGATTATGATGGGCGCAAAACTCATTAAAAACGGCGTTCTTGACCGTGTGATTGTTGGCGGAACAGATTCTCTTTCAAAATTTACTTTGAATGGATTTAATACGCTGATGATTTTGACGGATTCTTACAATACGCCTTTTGACAACGACAGAAAAGGTCTGAATCTGGGCGAAGCAGCCGCTTTCCTTGTTTTGGAATCTGATGAAGTGGTGAAAAAAGAAAACAAAAAAGTCCTCGCTTATCTTTCCGGTTACGGAAATGCCAACGATGCGCATCACCAAACCGCTTCTTCGGAAAACGGACAAGGTGCGTTTTTAGCAATGGAAAAAGCGTTAAAAGTTTCTGGTCTAGATAAAGAAAACATTGATTACATCAACGTTCACGGAACGGCGACTCCGAATAATGATTTGTCAGAAGGCGTTGCAATGATTCGGATTTTTGGCGAAAATCAGGTTCCTGAATTCAGTTCTACAAAAGCGTTTACCGGTCATACTTTGGCTGCGGCTGCGGGAATTGAAGCGGTTTACTCGATTTTGGCGATGCAGAATAATGTGATTTTTCCAAATTTAAATTTTAAAACGAAAATGGAAGAATTTGATTTGACGCCGGTTACCAAACTGAAAGAGAAAAACATCAATCACGTACTTTCCAATTCGTTTGGATTTGGAGGAAACTGTTCAACTTTAATTTTTTCTAAATAATGAGTGCAGTTTACATCAACAGTGCCGCCTGCATCTCGGTTCAGGACACTTTAAACGAAAATTTCTTTGACACTTTAAAACCTGAAAATTCAGTTCAGATTTTAAAAGCTATTGAGCCGAATTATAAAGAATTCATTCCTCCAGCAATGAGCCGAAGAATGTCTAAAACGGTAAAAATGAGTTCCGTAGCTTCCACAAAAGCTTTGCAGGAAGCTGGAATTGAAAAACCCGACGCCATCATCGTTGGAACCGGAATGGGCTGTTCTCAAGATTCTGAAAAGTTTCTGAAAAATGTTCTGGAAAACAATGAGGAATTTCTAACGCCAACTTTTTTCATTCAGTCAACTCACAATACGGTTGCCGGGCAAATTGCTTTGGGATTGCAATGTCACGGCTATAATTTCACTTACGTCAACTGTTCTTCATCGCTCGAATTTTCAATGTTGGATGCAAAACTTCAGATTTTGGACGGCGAAGCTGATAATGTTTTGGTGGGTTCAACAGACGAACAAACCGACAGAACAATGGAATTGTACAAACTCAATAATTCTATTAAAAAGAAGAAAATTTTCCGATTGATTATTTAAATTCAACTACTGAAGGTGTGATTTGGGGCGAAGGTTCTAGTTTTTTCGTTTTAGGAAAAGAGAAAACTGAAACTTCTTATGCGCAATTAAAAGATATTCAGATTGTTAATTCGTTAGAATTAAACGAAACTCAGAAATTCATTGATGATTTTTTAGCGAAGAATAATTTGAAGAACGAAGATATTGATGCTGTGATTTTAGGTTTCAGCGGAGATTCAAAATCGGACGCTTATTATCAAAATACATCGGAATTATTTCCAAATTCTTCGTTACTTTATTACAAACATTTGAGTGGAGAATTCAATACAGCGAGTGGATTTTCAACCTTTATAGCTTGTCAAATTATTAAAAACCAGGAGATTCCGGAAGTGATGTTGATTAATTCTGTAAAAAAGATAGCATTAAAAATATTCTTTTGTATAATCATTTGGGTGGAAATGACCATAGCTTGGTTTTGTTAGAGAAAGTTTGATTTTACATAATTAAGATAGTGTGTTTGTCATTCTGACGAAGGAAAAATCTCTACATTTTCATTTTAGATTCTTCACTCCACTTCGTTTCATTCAGAATGACAAAGAGAATATTTCAAATCAAATTCCAAAATAATAAAGATGAAACATTACCCATTTATTATCTTTTATCTTTTCTTAAACCTTTTTATTTATACCTTTCAAGGAACGATTTGGGTTTACATATTTTGTTTTATACTATTTTCAGCAGTTGTAGTTTGGGGTTCTTTTGATATTCAATTAGGCTATTTTGTCAACAGTTTTACCCATAAACGAACAAAAAATAAAGAAGTTGCTTTAACTTTCGATGACGGCCCAACCGAGTTCACACCGAAGTTTTTAGATATTTTGAAAGAGAATAAAATCAAAGCCACATTTTTCTGCATCGGAAAGCAGATTGAGAAATATCCCGAAACTTTTCAGAGAATCATTGCGGAAGGTCACACCATTGGAAATCATACCTATTCACATTCTAACAATACAGGATTTTTATCTACTTCAAAAATGATAGAAGAAATACAGAAATGTGATGAAATAATGTTGAAAATTGAAAATTTTAAAACTGATTTGTATCGACCACCTTTTGGAGTAACCAATCCGAATATTGCCAAAGCGATCAAGAAAACAAAGAAAAAAAGCATCGGCTGGAATGTACGTTCGTTGGACACTGTAATTACGGACGAGAAGAAAATTTTAAGGAAAGTAACAAAAGGTTTGAAAATAGGAAGCATTATTCTGCTTCACGATACTTCGGAAAAAACGTACAATGTTTTGCTCGAATTATTGTTATTTTTGGAGCGTGAAAAGTACTCAACTTTTACAATTGATTCAATATTTAAATCTAAAAATAATGTTTAAAAATATAGTCTTCATCGCCTATTTATTAATTTCAAGTTTTGTTTTGGCTCAAAATACGGCAATGACGAGCGCAGAAACAAAAGCCTTCGTGACCAAAATTTCTTCTGAAACGAAAGAAATCAAAACATTACAAAGCGACTTCGTTCAAACCAAAAAAATGGATTTTTAGATAAAAATATTGTCACACAAGGCAGGATGTCTTTAAAATCTCCAAATACTTTAAGTTGGAAATACACAAAACCTTATCAATACAGCATTATTTTTAAGGAAAATAAAATCTTCATCAACGACCAAGGGAAAAAATCTTCGGTGGATGCCAAAAGCAAAACCTTTGAAAAAATCAACAAATTAATAGTCGGAAGTTCAAATGGGAAAATGTTTCTAGACCCTGAATTTGTGGTTGCTTATTTTAAAAATGGAACTTCAAATATCGCTAAATTCACTCCGAAATCTGCTCAATTGTTGAAATACATTAAGCAAATTGAACTTCATTTTCCTAAAAATCAGACGACAGTTTCGCAGGTGAATATGACAGAAGCTTCTGGAGATACAACCAATATTGTTTTCAAAAACACCAAAATCAATGCGCCGATTCCTGCTTCTGAGTTTTCTTTATAGTCTCATTTTTCTTAGTTTTATTTCGTGTAAAACATTTGAATTGACAGATGTAAAACCAATTTCAAACTCTAAAAAAGAAGTTGAAAATTTGTACTTCTCTTCGAACGAGGATTATGTTTACAAATGCCAAATGGAAGTTTACGGCAACGATATCAGCGGAATTCTTATCATTAAAAAAATCTCCGAAACCACGCACAGAGTTGTAATGACCTCTGATTTTGGGAATAAAATGATTGATTTTGAAATCTCTGAAAACGATTTTAAACTCAACTATGTTTTGGCAGATTTAGACAAAAAAATGGTCATTAATTTTCTGAAAAATGACTTTCAGGAATTATTAAGACAAAAATATCCTGTCGCTGAAAGCTTTGAAAATGAAAACTTCAGTATTTTTCGATCAGAACGAGACAAAAAAAAATACTATCTGTCTTTCAACAAAGAAAATTCTCTTCTCACAAATATTGTTTACACAAAGAATAATAAGGAGAAAATCAATTTTAGTTTTGAAGCTAAAAAACCTACTTTTGCAGAGATGATTAATCTTGAACATAAAGATTTCAAAATCAATATTAAACTATTTCAAATTACCGAAACTGAATAAATATGCAAACGATTCTTACTGACTTTTATACGTTAGAAACTCAGGAAAAAACAGAGAGCGGAAGTTTTATCGCAAATATTAAATTAAATCAGGCTCACGATATTTTTAACGGTCATTTTCCGGGAAATCCGGTAACTCCGGGAGTCTGTATGATGCAAATTGTGAAAGAGCTGACTGAAGAGTTTACAGGTAGAAAACTATTTCTAAAATCTGCTTCTAACGTGAAATTTATGGCGATTATCAATCCTTTCGAAACGCCTGATCTTAAGATACAACTTGATATCAACGAAGGCGAAAATGAAGTGAAGGTAAAAAACTTAACTTCGTTTGGCGAGACTATTGCATTGAAAATGTCAGTTAATTACACAAAAATATAACATGAAACTGATATTATCTCTTTTCACGGGTTTGTTTTTATTTTTCCAGACATCCGATTTAGATGCTTTGAGAAGCGCTTATTCTAAGGCAAATCTTTCTAATGAAGGTGCGAAAAATTTCATTGAAATTGCGGAGAAAAATTCATCTTCCGATCCGTTGACTAAAGGATACAAAGCTGCTGCAGAAATTCTTGAAGCCAAAGTAACTACAGAAAAGAATAAAAGAAAATCTTTCGTTAAATCTGGTGCTACAGAATTAGAAAGTGTGATAAAATCTAACCCCAATAACGTAGAACTGAGATTGATCAGAATGAGCGTTCAGGAAAATATTCCGAAAATCGTAGGGTATTCTAAAAATTTAAAAGAAGACAAAACTTATATCTTAAGTAACTATTCAAAGCAAAACGCTGCGCTGAAGGTTTACATTAAAAAATTTGCCATGCAGTCTAAAACAATGACCGCAACGGAAAAAAATTCGTTGAAATAAATGACACTTTCTGAAGTACAGAATGCAATTGACAAGAGAGAAATCTGCGTTTTAATTCCGACTTATAACAACGAAAAGACACTGCGAAGAGTGATTGATGGCGTTTTGGAATACACTCAAAACATTATTGTTGTCAACGACGGTTCTATAGATTCTACTTCAGAAATTCTAAAAACTTATTCTCAACTTACCATCCTCAATTTATCTGAAAATAAAGGGAAAGGAAATGCTTTAAAAGTCGGTTTCAGAAAAGCAAAAGAATTAGGTTACCATCATGCAATCACGATTGATTCTGACGGACAGCATTACCCAAACGATATTCCCGTTTTTGTAGAAGCCTTATTGAATGAAAATCAGGATGTTCTTTTGATTGGAAACCGAAATATGTCGCAAAACGGAATTCCCAAGAAAAGCAGTTTCGGAAATCGTTTTTCAAATTTTTGGTTCTGGTTCGAAACCGGAATTAAACTGGAAGACACCCAATCTGGTTACCGCTTATATCCTTTACATAAAATTCCAAAAAATACTTCACTCCGAAATTTGAATTTGAAATTGAAATCATTGTACGGACAGCCTGGAGACATATTCCTGTAAAAAATGTTCCGATAAAAGTTCTGTATGACCCCGCAGAAAGGGTTTCTCACTTCAGACCGTTTAAAGATTTTACTAGAATCAGTATTTTAAATACGGTGTTGGTTACCATCACTTTATTTTACATCATCCCAAGAAATTTTATTCGGAATTTCAGAAAGAAAAGTTTCAAACGTTTCATCAAAGAAGATGTTTTAGAAAGCGAGGGTACCAATCGTGTAAAAGCTTTCTCAATTGCTTTAGGCGTGTTCATCGGACTTTCTCCGTTTTGGGGATTTCAGACGTTGCTGGTGATTTCTCTTGCCGTACTTTTCAAACTCAATAAAGTTTTGGCATTTGTGGCTTCCAATGTAAGTTTGCCACCGTTTATTCCGTTCATTATTGCCGCTTCACTCTTTTTGGGAGCGCCTTTCGTTTCGGGAAACTCTAATATTTTGAGCCAAGATCTGAATTTTGATTTGGTAAAAAACAATCTTCTGCAATACATTATCGGAAGCCTTATTTTGGCGTCAACAACGTCTACGGTTTCGGGAATTGTTGCTTTTCTTTTTTTGAATAAAGTGAGTCCGGAGAATAATTAATTTTTTTTGGGCAGCTTTTCCGTCTTCCGCTCCCAATCTTTTTTGCAAGACGATTGAGCTTGAATAGAACTGAAAAACCAAGCAAAAAAGGATTTCCGCTCAAGTCGGGCTGCAGATTTACTCTATTTTCAACATTCTGTACAGCCACGAAGTGATTCAACAGATTACCTCAATTTCTTCACAGTTTTATTCAGATATTTCTCAACATTCTCACGATCCGGAACTGTTGTGATTTCTTTCTTCAAAGCTTTTTCAAATTCAGTTTTTGCCTTAGAATATTCTTTTTGCTTAAAATAATATTTCCCAGCCTGATAATAAACCAACCAAAAATCTGGATTCAACAATTGATAATGAGGAATAAAATCATCAGTTAAAAGAACATCATTACCATCAATTGCACTTTGAACTTCTCCATTCGCAAACTTAAATTCTTCATAATCTTCAAACTCTTTAGATTCAACAAATGGATCTTTAGCAATATTGAATTCCGATTTTGCAAAGTCACCATCTTTCAATTTTTGATCAGAGAAAATTTCATTCAAATCATAGCAGACAAACTCTCCCAACTGATAAGGATTTGACGATACCCAAACTAATCTTTTCTGAGGCGAAAAAATTACCGCATGATGAGCTAAAAGTTGATTTATAGCCTTTTCATTTCCGTAACCAATACTTTTATCTTTTAAACCAGATTTGTCTCTTAAAATCGAAGCCATTTTCTCAGGATTCAGTTTTGGGTTTTCCTGCAAAAGCTCTTGGAGTTTTTCATAGCGGTATTCTGAATGACTTTCGATGATATGCTTTTTATTTTTTTTATCATTTTTATAAGCTTCAGATTGAAAATGATTGGTACAAAATACCCTGCTTGAATTAGCCGCATCATAAACACCGAAATTCTTAGGTGAAACTTCAATAATCACGGCTTTTTTATCATTTGCGCTCCCAACCAAAATAGATTCTGAGACAAAAACCTTTCTCTTTTTTGCAATCGCAATCGCTTCATCAATGTTTTTGGCATATTGCAAAATCTCTCTCGTAACAAGAGAAATCGGTGTTTTTGCCATCAACGGGATTTTCGATTTTCCGGCATTGATGGTCACCGTAATTCCTTCTTTATTCATTCCGGAAACCACGCCAATCATTCCTGGCCAACTTACAGACATGTATGGAATTCCGTTTTCGGGTTCTACAAATTCAATTAATTTATTTTTAGAAAAATCTTCACCTACAGAAAAATCGAAATTTCTACCGATCAATAAATCTCCGTCTTCTGTATTTTCGTTCCAAACAGCCAAAGATGTACAACCTACTACCATTAAATCCTGCATTGCGTGACCAATATCGTGCGCTCCGTGCAGATACATTGCTCTTCTGAATTTTGGAGCAATAAAATCATATTTGTCTGATGAATATTGAGACAAACCAAACAATTCAGCCTGAAAATCTTCTCTTACATTGAGATACATTTTGCGGTTGTACCATTTCAGGAAACCTCTCAACAGTTTTTGCTTGAACTTTGACGGAACAAAACCTTCCACTTTAGAAAAGAAAATTTCTTCCTGCTTTTGCGTTAAATTTTCAGTTAAAGCTCCGTTGTTATAGCCTAACTGCAAAGGATTTCCTTTAATGTACAATTCCCAAAGCTGTTGTTTGTTCTTGGTTAAATAATTTTGATTAAAACTAAAAGTGGAATCGTTGATCTTCTCAACTTTTGGAATTTCCAGCGCATACTGTTGTACTTCGGGAGTGTGTTTAACAGACTTTCTTGTTCCACACGAAATGAGATTTAAAACCAGCAAAAGAAAAAATAAAGATTTACTTTTCATCGGCTTGATTTAAAATTTTTGATAACCGCTCATCGATCAATTCTTTCCCTAAGATTTCAGCACAGGTATTGAAAGCTCCAATTGTACAGCCTAAAATCCCGTGCATATTCACAGATTGACCTGTGAGGAAAAGGTTTTCAATCTTCGTGCGTGGCGAAACCATCGTTTTTAAGGGGTTTTCTGAAGTTTTTTTGTAACCGTACATATTTCCCTCAAAACTACCGATATAATCACGATATGACAACGGTGATGAAGTATAAATATTTTAATCGATTCTCTTAAGTCCGGGATTTTCTTTTCTAAAGCCTGAATCATTTTTTCAGCTTTTTCAAGTTTAAATTTTTCGTAGAGTTGGTGTCTTTCGTGCTGGTTTGCAATCGTGTTGAAGGTATTTTCCCATTCTTTCACTTCTTCAAAATCCATGTAAGAAATTGCGGTCAGACTTTCTGCAAATTCAGGATGCTGCTTTGAAGGAGCAGACGAAAGCATATAAGTTTCCGGCCAGTTTTCTTTTTTATATTTAAAAGCATTCCATACCATTTCTTCGGATGAATAATGGTAAATATTATGATTGAAATTGAGAATTGAATTCGGTTTTAAAACCAAATAAACACTGAAACACGACGAAACAGGCTCCCAGCTTAACACTCTGTTTAAAAAAGATTTCTTCAGTCTTTCTTCACCGATTAATCTAGTTAAAGACCGGATTTCAATATTTGAAATAAACTGTTTAGAGAAATATTCTTTCCCTGATTTCGTTTTTACAGAACTTAGAACGTTATTTTCATTAAAGATAATCTCAGCCACTTCCGAATGTTTATGAACATCTGCTCCGTATTCTCTCAATTTACGAATTAAAAGTTTAGAAATCTGGCTTCCTCCTTTCACGCATTTGTACGCACTTTGAATGTAAGAATTTACTGTCAAGGCATGAACATAAAACGGAATGTTTTCAGAATCTCCTGCGTATAAAAAATTAGAGCCTAATAAAACGGATTGCAGTTTTTTGTTCTGAGTAATCGATTCGATGAATCTTTTGGTATTTAAATGGAGAATTTCTTCACTGTAACTATCTTTTCCGACAATATTATATCTCGGAAAATGATTGCAGACACGCTGGATTTCTTCACAATAATTTTCTAATTTTTCTCTTTCTTCAGGAAAATAGTTGGATAATTGCTCAACAAAATTGTTATATCCTTGAGCGTGTGGATATTCAATTTCATCATCTCCGAAAGTGATTTTATCATAGCCATTTTCATCCATTTTCTGGAGTTCCAAATTATCCATTATTCCCAGATAAGAAAAAAACTGATGCAGGTTTTGCCCTTTTGAAAGTCCACCCAAATAGTGAACTCCAGTGTCGAAAATTAATTTATCTCTTGAAAAGGTCTGCAAGTTTCCTCCATATTGATTGTTTTTCTCCAATACACAGACTTTTAAGCCTTCTTTCGCCAAAATAAGAGCCGAAACAAGACCTCCTATTCCGCTGCCGATAATCAATATGTCGTATGTTTTTTTCAAGGAAATTCTTATTTTAAAACAACATTATTTACGAAAGATTAAATTTAGTTTTTGTCATCCTATGTTTGCAAAACAATAAATTTAAGGAATAATAGAGAAGTTAAGGTAAAGAAAAAGCTACAAATTGTCATTAGTCTTGGAGACAGCACGGAATGTAAGTTCCTTTACCCTTTACTACAAAAGCTTGAACAGATCATTAGGTTATAAAGCCTGCATTTAGGATAGATAAGCTAGTGTAGTACTTCTTCTCGGTAAAAAATATTGTATGTGTAAATTTATAGGAATTGACATTAGTAAGCAAACATTTGATGTTAGTTTTTCAGAGGATAAAATTTGGAAGCATCATGTTTTTGAGAACAAGGCTTACGGATTCAAAAAATTATTACAACTTATAGATCCGGAAGATTGGGTTGCGAAGGAAGCATCAGGAAGCTCTATCTTCCTTTGACGGAGTTGTTAACAAGATGGGAATGCAGATCTGCGTAGTGAATCCTTTGGTAATAAAGCAATTTCCCCAAACTAATCTGTATTGCGCAAAACGGATAAGAAAGACGTTCAAACGATTGTAGAATATGCTGAAAAGTACGAATTGAGGATGTGGAATCCTTCGAGTGAAAATGCCAATAAGCTGCGTCAATTGTATAGCCGGAAAGAAATGTTGTTAAAGCAGGTTCATCAAAAAAGTAAGCCTTGTATATTTTAAAACAATATTCTAAGATTTCAGTTCCTGAATAAACAAGCTAATCTCCGTACGAATCAACAATTCATCGTCCAGAAATGTTTCACAGAAAATCTGGCAGATGTTTTCATATTGAGAAATTAAAGAAGCTTTTGAAATAATTTTGTCACCGATTTTGGGCAAGGCAAAAATCTCAATCTTTTTGATATTGGTAATGAAACCGATTACTTTAGTTCCGTCATCAGAACCTTTAAAAAAACTCTGTCCGAGAATTGAAGAACAAGTTTGTGCCGAATGTTCTATAAGACCCGCTTCTACAAAATGATTATTGTGAACGAAAATGTTGTCAGAAGTAATTTCAAAAGAAGTAATCACCTTTTCCGGAGTAAGCTCCAGAATATAATCAGCCATCAGCATCGGTTCGCGATGTGGTAAAAAATGGTGAATATTAATGATGTTTTCTTCTTTTAACTCCATGTAAATTTTCCTTCTAAAAAACTTTAATTATATCATTTCGTCACTTCGATTAGATCTTGAAAAAATCGTATCGAGAAGTTGATGTGCTAAAGTTCTCGATACAAATTCTTCCAGAATTTTACTCGAACTGACGAATTGTTTTTAAATCTATTTTACAACCGTTTTCATCTGTGATTTTGCAATTACGGTATCATTTATTTTAGTGATAATTTCTACTAAAGTTACACCCAGCATTTCATTCAGAATGGTAGCTTCGGTTACCAATTGGTCACCCAATTTTGGTAAAGCGTCTGCTTCAAAAGATTTGATGGCACCGATGTAGCCCGTCGGAGATTCTTTCCCTAAAAGAAAATATTTGTAACCGGTATGTAAGGCCACAGTCTGAGCCTGATGCTCGATTAAGCCTGAAGCCTGAAAAATTCCTTCATGTACAAAAAGGTTGTCTTCTTTGATAGTGAATCCTGAGATCACGTGGTTTTCTGAATATTCTGAAACCTCGCCTACCATCACGAAAGGTGCTTTCTGCGGAATAAGACTTCCTACAAAACTTTGATCAGAATTTGGTAAAGTAATTTCCATTATACAACAGTTAGTAACGAACAAGAATAGGCAAATCTTCCGCTTTCAGGTACACATAAAAGGATTTTTTCACCTTTTTTCAATTTCCCTGAATTCATCAATTGTTCTACGGCAACGAAAATAGATCCTGCACCAATATTTCCAATTTCTGAAAGATTATAGAACCATTTTTCCCAAGGGAAATCTAATCCTACGTTTGCAAATTCTTCTTTTAAACCTTCTTTGAAATAACCTGAAGAAATATGCGCCAAAACGTGATCTACAGATTCCGGATCAAGCTGGTGTTTGTCAAAAGATGCTCTTAAACTTTCTGCACCTTTCACCAAAATATATTTATCAAGAATTTTAGTATCTTGTTTTAAAGCAAAAATAGATTGCTTCAGCCATTCGTCTGATGGGTAATCTGCCCAAGATTTCAAGCTTCCGTCTTCCTGCTTTTCACAACCGGAATACATACAAGCTTCGATTTCGTGAGCGTAAGAATAGAAGTCTATCCAATCGATTTTTAACGAAATTTCGTTTTCTCTTGGCTTGTTTTGCAATAAAAATGCACCGGCACCGTCCGAAAGCATCCATCTAAGGAATTCTCTTTTGAAAGCAATAATTGGTCTTTCTTCTAAAAGTTTTAGATTTTCTGCTTCATGATCAAATTTATCGGCAGTCATCCAAGAAGACATTTTTTCAGAACCAGCACACACGGCAGTTTCCTGCACTCCCGCTTTTATGGAAAGAAAACCGTAGTTCAAGGCATTCATCCCAGAGTTACAAAGTCCTGTTGCGGTATTTATTTCGATAGATCTCCCAATATTAAGCTCACCGTGTACCATAGATGCATGTGAAGGCTGAATCTGATCCGGCGAAGTAGTTCCCACGGACAAGAGTTTCAGATCTTCTTTTTTGAAGTTCTCATCAAAGAGTCCTTCCACTGCCTTTGCGGTAATCTGAGCATTAGAGTGAGTAGATTCTCCGTTTTTATCTAAAGCGTAATATCTCGTAGTGATTTTATTGTTCCTTAGAATTAAAGCTCTCGCTTTAGAGGGTGTATTATTTACCAAGCCAAGATAGCTTTCCATTTCGTCATTCGAAACCGGCTCATTCGGCAAGTATGTTGAAGCTTTTGTTATAAATACGTCGTACATTTCTATTTTAAATTAATTCCTTGTAAATATTTTTTCTGCTTTTGTCTTTTAGACCATAAAACAGGCGCTAATAATAAATGAAAAATCAAAACAATTGGTGAAATTATCCAAATTGCTGCCATCAAATATACCTTAAAGAATTTTATCAGCAAAGGTCGTTTTTCTTTTTTCTTGATAATCAGATTACTCCATATGGTAAAGATTTTGTTTCCTACTTTCTCTACACGCACCAGGAAGGGTCTTATTTCAACAGCTCCGTTTTTTACTAAGTCGGGCTGTAGATTGGTGAAATCATTGTTCTCAAAGTGATTTTCGATGATCTTCCCATATTTTCCGGCTCCGTTGATTTCTTCATCTGAAACTCCGGCTGCCGGAAGCATTCCCGATTTTTCTTTTTGTCCCGTTGTCAGCCAGCGAAGAATAGTCAAAACACTGGTGTAATTGTCGTGTCTGTCTACCAAAGCGATATTTCCGATCAGTTTGGCATTTAGATTTTTTAAATAAACTTTTAATTTTTCTTGAGAAAGCATCCACATATTTCTGGTTGCAGAAACGGTAACGATGGGAGTGTCTTTTAATAAACCTTCTGCATAACTACTTTTCAAAAATGAAATAATAGGAATAGAAGGCGTCAGGTACCAAACCTGATATCCGAAAAGAATAAGGTCATATTTTTTATTCAGCACATTTTCCGGTGGCGGAAGGATGTCGCTTGGAATCTGCAAATAAGATTCCGGAAAAGTATTAAAAAAAACATCACTCGGCCAGGGAAAGGGGAAGTCTTCTTTGAGCTGAATGTTGTAATAGGTGACAAGATATTCGTCTTTCTTATCCTCAAACGGCTGGGCAATATTTTTCATAATATCCTCCAGCTGACCCGTCTGTGTATAATAGAGAACAAGTACGTTTTTCTGCATTAATATTCTTTATGGATTACAAAAATATGCTTTTAAAATTTATTATTCGTGTCGGAATACTCTTATTGATTCCGAAGTGAACACTAAGTTAAATGAAGGGTTTTCAAAAATAATATTTTCAGTGTTTACAAAAATAACGGTTTCTGGAAGCTGAGTGATTTCGGTTACATTAAATTTGGGATCTGAAATCAAAAGAACATCAATGTCTTTGACGATTTCAGAAGTGTTTTTGATGTAATTTATTTTTCTTGTTTTAACGACATAATTGTTTTCTGCAATTTGTCTTTTTTCTTCATTTTCAATTAAACTGAAAACTCTTCTTCCGGCTTGCTGAAGCGTTATCAAAGCATCCTTTTGACCAAAATCATCTGCGATGTGTAAGATGTTTGCATCTTTTGCAATATGTTTGTTCAGTTCAAAATAAACAGATTTATTTCTTTTGAAATCCTGTTTGACTTCTTTTACAACTTCGGTTTCTTTATAGAGAAAGCTCAAAAATAATTTCTTTTTAAAATAATTTTCGTCTTCAATTTCATTTCTTAGCTTGGCAAATTCATTTCTGAAATAAAAATTGATTTTTTTAGCTCTTTCTTTATAAGTCGTTCCAAATGATAAGTCGTTTTTGCTGATTCTGTCACCAACTTTCACAATAATATCGCCATCGTAAATAATAAAATCACCTTTTGGTAAAACTTCAGAATTCCCATGTATGTAAAGTGGTAAAATATCTAAACCAAATTCTTCTGCAAGATAAAAAGCACCTTTATGGAAGCGTTTTACATCATTCGTATAAGATCTTTCTGCTTCTGGGAAAACGACTAATGAATAACCCTGGTCAATTTTTTCCTTTAATTTTTCCTTTCCATTTTCGATGCCTTGAGAAACCGGATAAAATCCTAAAGCCTTTACAAGTTTGCCAAAAACCGGAGAATCATAGACCCAATCATTGACCAGATAAACAATTTTATGTGTTGCCATCGCAATAGCCAAAGTATCTAAGAATGATGTATGATTGGCGATGATGATTGCAGGTTTGCTGAAATCTTCTTTCGGGTTTGTAATTACTTTTTTCTTTACGAAAGGTGAAAGATGTAACACTGATTTTAAGAATAAAGCAATTGATTTTTTTATGAAATTTAAAGTTTTTCCTTTGGCTTTTCTCACAAAAAAATGTCCGAAAAATGAGAAGAAAAGTCCACCCAGACCATAATAAATAAATGACAGAACGGAACGTGCCAACAATCTCAAAGTTATCGGTGAAAGTCCTTTTTTAGTTCTATTGATAATTAAAAACCTAAACCAAAACGGATACAAAGTTGAAGTAATGATAATCACAGAGAGCATTCCAATCAATGCAACCAAAGCTAAAGAATGTAAAGCCGGATGTTTTGCAAAGATCAAAGAACCAATAGAAAGAATTGTTGTGAAAACTGCCAGAATAATTGAAATTCTATACGTAGGGAGTTCATTTTTCCCTGTCGTATGTTCTTTCTGCATCGCTTTCGTAAGGAAAATACTGAAATCATCACCAACCCCGAAAACCAAAGTGCAGACAACGGTGCTGAAAATGTTGAGTTCTAATCCTAAAAAATAGAGAATTCCCGCGGTCACAACTCCCGTCAAAACAATCGGAAACATGGTGAGAAGCGTCAATTCAAAATTTCTGAAGAAAACAATAATCGTAAGAAGAATTGCCAACAATGAGTAATTGATTAAGGTGTTGAAATCTCTCTTCAGCAAGCCTAAAAAGTTCTCATTCATTTGCTGGCGGTCGATGGCGATGGCATCATGTTTCTTTTCGACGTCTTTGATGAAAGCATCACGTTTCTTTTCATCCACTTTCACCACATTCGATACGGTGTAAAAACCATTTTCCTGACTGAGAAATTCTGAGATTTGAAGTGCTTTTATTTTTTCGTAATCTTTTAAACTTACAGTAGAGTAGTTTTTATTTAAATTTTCATTAAACTGGTCAAAAGCAGAACTGTTAAAACCAAATTTATTTCCGTTATTGACCAATTCAGAAACGGTTTGGTTTTTCTTGTTTTCGTTCCAGAATTTTTGCCAGATTGCTACTTTTTTCTGTTGATCCTTTTCAGAGAAAACAATATTCCCAAGGGAATTGTAGCTTAAAATTTTCCCTTCTTTTTTTTCTTTCTCTAAAAACTGACTCAAATCTGAATTTCTTGCTAAAGCTTCTTCCTCAGAATTTCCGTAAGAAATGGTGTAAATAGATTTTGAAGTGATGTCAGACAATTTTTCAAGTTTTGCCTCACTTATTTTTAAATCTTTCGGAATGTAATTAAGGTCGCCGATATCTTCATTGAAACCAACGTGCCTAAAACCAAACAAACATGCAATAATCACAAGCGAACAGCCAATAATCAAAGGTTTGTTTTTCTCGTAAGGATAATGCCCGATTTTGTCTATAAAGTTTGTGTTTAGTTGATTTGATTTTTCCTTCGGATGATACAATTGCGGGACAATTATTAAAGCTAAAACTGACGAAAACAAAACTGTAATCGAAGCAAAAAGTCCTAAATCTTTCAACGCTTCAGAACGTACAAAAACCAAGCATAAAAATGAAACTGCCGTCGTTGCGCTGCTCAGAATAATCGGTTGGGTAATTTCTTTGTAAAGTTCTTCAATATTATTGTTGTGCTTGTAATGCGTCAGAATATGGAGTGCGTAATCAATCGTAATTCCAATTAAAATGGCTCCGACGCTTAATGAAATGGCTGAAATTTTATCTTTAATAAAATACAAAACCATCAACGCGAGCAATACCGAAAATAAAGTCGGAAGAAAAATAACGATGGGTGTGAAAAAACTTCTAAAATAATAAATCAATAAAATCATTAGCACAGTCATCGAAATAATAACCGTATTCTGAATGTCTTTCTTGATTTGTTGGGCATTCGCAACAGCAATTACCGGTGAGCCAAAATAGCTGATCTCTGTTTTTCCTTTGAATTCTTTGTTGAGGTTGTCTTTGATTTCGTTCAGCTGATTGACAAAAGCCTCATTGTTTTTGGTGTCGTTGCTTTTATTTTTTGGTTCGATAAAAAGCAGAAGGTTTTTTCCATCTTTGGTTACAACGTAATTGTCTTCAAGTTTAAAATCTTTACTGATGTTTAAAGCGTTCAGTTTTTTGATTCCTAAAAAGGTAATTCCGAGTGGGTCTTTTTTAATGAATTCTTTCGTCACCAAACTCGTCGGAGAAACTAATGAAACATAATTGTTCTCAACTTGTTTTGCAATGCTGTCTTTGTTGAGCTTCCTTTCAATTTCTTTGTAATCGTTTTTGTCTAAAAATAAAGGGAGATTCTGATTGACAAAATCAAAGGTTTCTGAAATCTCATTATCATTCACCTTTCCCTGAATCGAGCCGATGTATTTCTGTAAAGGCTGAGTTTTTTCTAAAAATTGATCAGCTGTTTCGGATAACTGAAAGTTGTCGTCTTTCGATTTTTTTTCGATAATGACGATGATTTTGTCTGAAAAATTAAGTTGTTTCAGAACTTTCGCCGTCAAATCAGACTTTTCGCTTTTGGGAATGATTTGATTAATGTCTTCTTCAAAGTTGATTTTTGAAGCAAAAAATAAACACAAAACAGCAACTCCCAGCGCCGTTGCGATGGAAAGAATTCTGTTTTTGGCAATCAGATAATATAAAAAATAAAAAAGCGATGCATGAGATTCTCAAATCAAGTTTGCAAATTTAAATTTTTATAGAGTAGTTTAAAACATTTGTGAGAGAAGTTTTCGCTGAAAATCAATAAAATATTCCATTTAAAATGAAAAAATCTTTTACTTTTGCACAAGTTCCCTTTTTTGCTACTTATTTATAAAACACGAAATTATTTTTAAATTGAGGGACATCTTGTATGTTGAAAATTTTTGATGAAAAATTAAACGGATTTCTATTTGTAGTAATTTTCCCATTTCTGCTGTTTTTCATGTCTTATTATGGCTTTGAATCGTCGTATGTAAAGCTCAAATCTATGGAGAAGGCTCCGGATTTTATGTTTACATCGGTGTATGCCTATCGTGTGATTCCTAATTTTCTGATGGTACACGTAACAGATTTGCTCAATTCTTTTATCAATCTTTTTCTACCATCTGCAAAATCAATGCTTCTGAAGAACGGAACTGTTTTTTATCACAGTATTTTTCTAATCAACAGTTTCTTTTTTGTGCTTTCATCTTATATTTTAAATTTAATTTTAAAATATAAGCCCGTCAGTACTCTTTTCAATTCAAATATAAAATGGCTGGTTCATCTTTTGGCAGTTTTCTTTATTGTCATTGTTCAGTATGTGCCCACCAACTGCGATTGTATTGCAATTTTCTTTTATCTTCTAGGAGTTTTGTTTAGCTTAAAATATTACCATGAGAAGAAGACTTCAGATTTTATTTTTTTGTGTCTTACAATTTTTATTTCAACTTTTGTGAGAGAAACCTCTTGTTTGAATATTGCTTTTTTCGCTGCAATTTTTATTGATTTCGAAAAACTTAAAGCTGGAAATTTTAAATATATAAGAGAAACTGCCTTTTTGGTTTTGTCTTTTGTTTTCCCATACATCGGACTGAAATTGATGATTCCCCAAAATACATCGTTTTTTGAAGGGGTTTATTTCGTTAAAAATTTCACCAGCCCTTTTAATCTTGCAGGATTGTTTTTTGGATTGCTTGGTTTTTACTTTACGTTCAGGCTTTGTGATGATTACGGAAAATTAATTTTAAAGAAATATCTTATTTTTTCATTACCCTATTTGGGAATGATTACTTTTGTCGGGCTTTTTTGGGAAACCAGACTTTTTTTGCCGCTTATTCTTTCGGGAATTATTGTGGCTTTTCATCAGTTTAAAATATCCATACCGCAACAATGAGTTTACTGCATCCATATTATATCATAGCTCTTATCTTCTTGGTTATTTTCAGTTTCCAGGAGGTTTACGGGCAGAAAGTTGAAAAAAAATGGCTGTGGTTTTTAGGAGGGTATTTAATTGTTCTTGCAGGTTTGCGTAATCAGGTAGGCCCAGATTATGGAAGTTATATCGGGATTTACAATTATTCTGATACAAAAGATTATGTAAGTATTATTCTAAAAGCCCTCTATCTCGATGGTCCGCAGCCGGTAGAGCTCGAGTGGTTATTTGTTTTGATTAATAAGGTCTTGCTCAATGTCTTCAATGCTCCGTTTTATATGTTGACGTTGGTGATTGCGATGATTACTATCATTCTCAAAATAGAGTATATTGATGATAACACCTTTTATCCCTTTACCTTTATTCTGTTCATGTTTATTCCCGGATTTTTTATTGGGGAAAGTGGGCAGATCAGACAATGTTTGGGGTCTTTTATTGTGTATTACGGAATAAGATATATCAAACAGGAAAGGCTTTTCATGTACTTGCTATGTATTTATCTGGGTGCGGGTATCCATAATGTTTGTTATGTGTTTTTACCGATGTATTGGGTGGCACGTATTCCTCTGAATAAATTTTGGATGTTAATTTTTATTATCGCCTCCATTTTTGCGTCTCCGTTTGAAGTGTATAGGATTTTTGGAGATTTCATCAGTGGCATCGCCAGCGATAATATGCTTGTAGAAGGTTTTAACGGATATGTTGATGAGACATCTGAGCGTTTGAATGGAGGAATTGGTATTCCCGAAGGATTGATGGCGATTCTGACGTTTTTCCTGTTCTTTTTTGATACTCCAATGAAGGAGAAGTATCCTTACTACGAGTATCATAGGAATTATGCAGTAATCGGAATTTGTTTTTACTTTATTTTCAGAAACAACCCTGTTTTTTCTTCGAGATTGGCGGGTGCATTTATCGGATTTTCTTATATCATTATACCTAATGCCATGTACGTGGTTTCTTTGGGACAGAAAAAAATAATTCATACATTCATTATTGCTTTGTTTGTGTTTAACTTTATTGTCTTTGCAAGTTTCAGAAATATTGTGAACGGTAACTTTACCATCGACCGCTACCACAACTACTTATTGCCGTAAATTTTTTTTACATTTCTTCACATCTTTTACTACAAAATTTAAGCTTTTTTAATATTAAGAAAAATTGACTCTGCGCATGTTCGTTTATTCGCAGATTATTGTATTTTTGTTCAAAATCATTAAATGAAGTTTTCGTTAAAATCAATTTAATTTTGATTATTTGATAATATAAATGTTATATATATTACTTATATTTAAAACAAATCGATTATCGTTTATTTTGGTTTAAGATTTAAAAATGGTTTGGCAAGCGCAATTCTTTAAGTATGAAAGGTAAAGTAAGTAAGAACCTAATAGCAATATTTTGCTTAGCTTCTTTAAATGGTTATTCTAAAAATAGTTTAGAAAAAGACAGAGATTTTGGTACATCTAAACCGTATAGCTTTATTGAAAAGGATACTTTAGATAAAATCTCAGGGAATGTAAATGACGAGTTGCTTAGTCAATCGCGTGTTGCGGTAGCTCCGGACTGGACGAAAGCTCCTAATAGTTATATTTTTGACCCCGCTCAAAACGGTGAAGGATTGTATATTCCTGTCAAAAAAGCCTATGAAATGTGGCGTAGCTACAAATATTTGGCAAGTGCAGGAGCTATAAAAGGTAAAATTAGTGCTGAAGTACTCTGGGAAGACGTTCATGGTCTTGTAAAATCGGGAACAAACTATAATTTAGAAATTGTAGACTCTGGTGAAAACGGGAAAATAAAAGTCATGATCAACAAAGCAAAAAAAGGAAATGCTGTTGTGGCTTTTAGAGTAAATGGCGAGATTTTCTGGTCTTGGCATATCTGGGTCACAGATGATCCTACCAACGGCTCTACTTACAAAAGTTTTGCTGGTGTAAAAAGAGAAAGAAAAAACGGAATAATAGAAGATATTCCCGATGCCGAATGGAAATGGATGGACAGGAATTTAGGAGCCATGACCAACAGCAATACCAGCGGTGATTGGAATCGCAGCGGAGGACTTCTTTACCAATGGGGGAGGAAAGATCCTATTCCGCCTTTGGTAATGAAAGGAGAAGATTTTTATGAGGTTTCGGGTACTATCGGAAGGGTAAGACACAGAGGTGCAAAAAATTTCACAAATGCGATAAATTTTGATGCTCTCAGAAAATTTGTATTGTTTTCTAATGCTACTTTAAGCAATAATCTTCAGCTTTCTGTTAAAAATCCTTTAAGCTTAATTTATGTCAATAAAGATGACAATTCGGGACCTGCTTATTACAACAATAATGCAAATTTGATGGTCAATTGGTTTGGTAGAGCTGCGGGCGTTAATGACAGCAGATTACCAGAACTTAATTTATGGTCAGACAATTCAAAAGGTATTTTAGCAACAGACTATAACAATGATAATAGTGCCGCGCCTTATAGAGATAAATCTCCATTTGATCCATGCCCGAATGGCTGGAGAATTCCTTCAATGCTTGTTGCTAATTTAGCATCAGATGCTTCCGTAGATGATATCAGGATAGATTATTCGCCTTTTGGGGTGAGAACCAATTTAGGTAAAAATGCTTTTGAAGCTAATGGTTATCATATTGTAAAGCCAAACGATGCCAATACGCCTTCATTTATGACTGGATTCAAATTATATTCTAATGTCGGTTTCGATTTATCCAACATCGACGGAAATAACATGGGAATTTTTCCTGGGACAGGGCAATTAGCCATTAACTCTCAGGCAGGTCAGTACACCGATCAGCATCATGTTTCGTTATGGACAGCAACGATGACAAGATTTTTTGACACGACTCCGGCGGTAGGAGCAAGAGCACTATTTATGCTTCCCGATAAATATCAGAATGATATTCCGGATCCTGCTAACCCCAGCGTGAAAGGTAGATATTTTTACATTCCCACATCAAGCAGTAAAACATCCGATGCCAATGGCTGTAGATGTGTGAAAGATCCTTTGTATGTGGTGAATGGATATGATTTCCCTACACAATATTTGAATGCCAATGTAGAATATACAGAAGGTTTAAATAATCCGAATACGTATCAGGTTGTAAAAAACACTGCTTTGTCAACAATTGAAATTCCAGTTTCTAAGGCATTTTCTGCTCAGAGTCAATTGTTAAATAACCCTGCGATTCTTAATCCTGCAAGTTTTAATAATTTAAAAGCAAATGTTTTATGGACAACCAATACAGGTTTAATTAATGCGGTTACGATTAGTAATCCTTCACCAAGCTCAACTTTAGGTCTTGCTAATTCTAAAATTTTAGTGACTTTAAATCCCAATCAGAGCGGAAATGCTGTGGTTACTTTGCATAATGGAAACATCACGAATCCTATTTACTGGTCTTGGCATATTTGGGTTACAGATACGGCAATTGGTTCTTACAATTACACCACAGAAACACCTAATGCAGTAGCAACTAATTATGTGAATTATGTTCCCAAAGGAGATGTTTTAAAAACAGAATTTATGGATAGAAACCTTGGCGCAACAGATGCATTCCCGATTGTGGCTAATCCGTTAACGCCAACTGCGGCGGAATATGCAAAAATAAGAGCTTCTACAGGTTTGCAGTATCAGTGGGGAAGAAAAGATCCTATTCCATCATTTCAACATGCAGATACAAGAGCTTCTTACAATGTATTTTTAGGAAATGTAAATGCGAATGGCGGTGTTGCTTACACGACGCTTACTTTAGGTACTTACAATAGTCTTCCAGGTAATTATATTGTTCCTTACGACACCTATACAAATACTTCAAATGCGAATGTTTTAGCGACTGATAAAACTTCAGACAAAATAGCAAAAGTGCTGTCCTATTCAGTTAAAAATCCTTTGGTGTATATGATTCCGAGTGCTTTTGCTCCTTACAACAGTGCAGTTCCAAATTATACAAACGGAACAGATTGGCTTTTAAATGAACCAAATGTCGCCGCAGACCGATGGGGAAGAGGTGGCGAAAAATCTCCTTTTGATCCTTGTCCGGAAGGCTGGAGGATTCCTGATCTTACAGCTGTAGCAATCCTTGCAAATCGCGATTATGGAATTTCACCTTGGTATAAAATAGATAAAAAAGTAGCAACGCCATACAGTGTAATTAATGATTATGCAGGGGTAAGAGTGAGAAATACTACCACAACTACAATTGGTTATATGTTTAATGATGCAAGTTATTCTGTGGGGAATTATCCTAATTCAGGATCGCGTGGTTTCAGAAGTGTGACGGCTAATCAGACTGCATCAGGAACATTTACGGTAAATAATTTCCAATATCCGGGAGTATGGACGGCTGCTTTGAATTCAAATTACATCGGAAGACCAATCAATATACTTTTTGATGCTGCTTCATCCGCAAACCGTTTGATTGCCTTTCATGACAATAACGATCCGTATTTCGGAATGAATTGCCGTTGTGTAAAAGTTAAGTATGATCAAAACGGAAACGAATCCGGACCTATTCCTGCAATTCCGGTTACTGCAGGAGCTTCGGTAAAAGCTTCTAATGTTTTCACTAAAAATGAAATTGCTGAGATTACCAAAGAAAACAAAATCACATTGTTTCCGAATCCTGTGAAAGATGTATTGTATATAAAAGCTACGGATAATAAAGATTATCACTATCAAATTTATAATGCTTCGGGTCAGATGGTGAAATCTGGTAAGTTTGAAGATACCAAGACCGATGTTTCTTCGCTTGTGCAGGGAGTTTATTTAGTGAGAATCAATAATTCTGAAACTGTAGTGAAGATTGTGAAAAAATAAAACCCCGAAAGAATTTTTCTTTAAATCTATAGTAAAGAGAAACAAAATAGTGCTTAGCTATTTGTAAATCCCTATTTTTGATTTCACAAAATCAACGGATTTATATAATATTTTAAGAGCTGTTTTGCTTCTCTTTTTTTGTTTGAAATAGTCCCGTGAAACTTATGATGATACGCGAGAAAATTTTATCTTTTTTAAATATTAAGGTCTTTATTTATATTCTGATTGCCGCAACAGCCTTGTTTGCGCTTGTTTTTACCTATCTTCATAATGCAAAATCAGATGGATATATCCTAGGCGACTGGCTCATTAATTATCAGGATGGTGGTTTCAAAAGAAGAGGGCTTTCCGGAAGTTTCTTTTTTCTTCTGCAGGACATTTCAGGTTTAAAATTGAATTTATTAGTCTACTTTTTTCAGGTACTGATCATTTCAGGTTTTTTTTATTTTTATTTTAAATTGATACAGTACAAAGAAGCGACATTTCTGTATCTCTCACTTTTATTATCTTCCATCGGCTTTATAGGGCTTTTTAACTGCGTTGATTATGTAGGCAAAAAAGAATTTATTGTGTTCTTTTTATTTGCGTATTTCGTTTATCATTTAAATAAAAATTCACTCACAAAATCAAAAGAATATTGGGTTTGCCTTGGACTTTTCATTGCCATGTTTTTCCATGAAATCACCTTGTTTTTCATTCCCTATTTCTTGATTGCGTTGTATTTAAAGACTGAAAAAGTCGAATTAAAAAGATATTTAAAATACATCTTCGTGGTTTTTGTTCCGGCAATCTTCATCGCTTTGTTAGGGGAAAATATCAATGAAGGACAATCTTTACAAATCCTTCAGGAACGTGGGGTAATTTTAACGAAAGGTATTTTCTTTTGGGATATCAATGAAAGACAATACATCATTGAACATATTAAAGAATACCGACTGTATGTCATTAGCTTTCTGATATCACTTTTCCACATTGGGTTTTATTTAAAATATCAAACTCATCGAAAGGCAACATCTATTTTATTAATAGGTGCATTTCTCTTCTCATTACCGCTGTTTTACTTGGCCATCGATTGGGGAAGGTGGATGTATATTCACATGATGTTTATGATTGTGCTTTTTGCCATGCAGTTGAAGGATAGCACGGATTCTACAAGTTCTGAAGTTTTAAAATTTAATCTGAAATTCTACGTTACCTTATTCATTATTATTTTATCGTTGACCTATCGTGTGGAAATGTCGGGAAGAGGCTTTACTTTTGAAGGTTTTTTCTATAGAATCTTCATTGCACCGATAGAATTATTGCATAAAATGGTCTGACGGAAAAATGATATAATAAAAAAGCTTTACTTTTGCAAAAATTTAGAGGATGTCGAAAAATTTAGTAATCGTCGAGTCTCCGGCAAAAGCAAAAACTATTCAGAAATATTTAGGGAAGGATTTCGAGGTCAAATCGAGCTTCGGGCACATCCGTGACCTTCCAAAAAAAGGAATGGGAATTGACCTTGCCACCTTCAGTCCGGATTACGAAGTTTCCGCCGATAAAAAGAAACTGGTAACAGAATTAAAGTCTGCCGTAAAGAAAGCCGAAATGGTTTGGCTCGCTTCCGATGAGGACCGCGAGGGTGAAGCAATCGCCTGGCATTTGGCAGATGAATTAAAACTGAAACCTGAAAACAGAAAAAGAATCGTCTTTCACGAGATCACCAAAAATGCTATTCTTAAAGCAATAGAAAATCCGAGAGATATTGATCAGAACCTAGTAAATGCTCAACAGGCAAGAAGAGTTTTAGACAGAATTGTAGGTTTCGAAATGTCTCCTGTACTTTGGAAAAAAGTAAAACCGGGATTGTCTGCAGGAAGAGTGCAGTCGGTAGCCGTAAGATTGGTGGTTGAAAGAGAAAAAGAAATTCGTCAGTTTACTCCTAAGGCAAGTTTCAAGCTTGACGGAGTTTTCTTAAATAAAGCAGAGCAGGAAATCGCTGCAAAGCTTAAAAAAGATTTCGATAAAGAAGAAGACGCAGAGAAATTCTTAGAATTAGCAAGAACCACAGAATTCAAAGTTCTGAATGTGGAAACCAAACCGGGAACACGTTCTGCTTCTGCACCGTTTACAACGTCTACGCTTCAGCAGGAAGCTTCGTCAAGATTAGGTTATAATGTAACCAACACGATGCGTTTGGCTCAGAGATTATACGAAGAAGGTTTCATTACTTATATGAGAACTGACTCTGTAAATCTTTCTCAGGAAGCTATTGAAGGTGCTAAAAATCAAATTACTTCAGAATATGGGGCAGAATATTCTGCACCTAGAAAATATACCACCAAATCTGCTTCAGCGCAGGAAGCTCACGAGGCAATCCGTCCGACAGATTTTTCTGTGAAATCGATTGGTGATGTTCAGTTGAGTAAATTATATCAGTTAATTTACAGAAGAACGTTAGCTTCTCAAATGGCAAATGCTAAAATTGAGAAAACCGTCATCGAAATAGGAAATGCAAAACTTTCACAACATTTTGAAGCGCAGGGTGAAGTCATTATATTCGACGGTTTCCTAAAAGCTTACGGAATCGTAAAAACTGAAGACGAAGACGAAGAAAGCAACGAAAAATTATTGCCGAAAGTTACAGTAGGTGAAGTTTTAGACTATAAAAAAATCACTGCTACAGAAAAATTTACAAGACCTGCTGCAAGATTTACCGAAGCCATGTTGGTTAAAAAGCTGGAAGAATTGGGAATTGGCCGTCCGTCAACGTACGCTCCAACCATTCAGACGATTCAGAATCGTGAATATGTAGACAAAAGAGAGCTTGAACCGCAAACTCGTGAAGTGGTGAAAATCTCTTTAGCTAAAGATAAAATCAAAAAAGAAGTTCTTGAAGATAAATTCGGGGGCGATAAAAATAAATTTATTCCTACCGATATTGGTGAAGTGGTGAATGATTTCTTAACCAACAATTTCGCTGAAATCCTTGATTACGGTTTTACAGCAAGAGTGGAAGAAAGCTTTGACGAAATTGCCAACGGAGCGCAGAAATGGAAAGAAATGATGACCGATTTCTACTCAAAATTCCATCCGAGAATTGAAGATGTAGAAGAAAATGCAGACCGTGCCAATGGAGAACGTCTTTTAGGAGTTGATCCAAAATCAGGGAAGAATATCTATGCAAGGATCGGAAGGTTCGGGCCGATGATTCAGATTGGTGAACAGGACGATGAAGAAAAGCCAATTTTCGCATCATTAATGGCCGGACAAAATATTGCAACCATCGCTTTAGAGGATGCTTTAGAATTGTTTAAATTACCTTTTGAACTCAATAATTTCGAAGACCAATCAGTGACAATCGGTGTTGGAAGATTCGGGCCTTATGTGAAATGGGGCGAAACGTACATTAGCATCCCGAAAGGTGAAGATCCACTTTCTGTAGATCAAAAGCGTGCAGAGGAAATTATTGCCGAGAAGAAATTAGCTGACGCACCGATCGCCAACTTCAAAGGTGAACCAATTACTAAAGGAACGGGTAGATTCGGACCTTTCATTAAATATCAGAGCATCTTTATCAACGTTCCTAAAAGATATGATTTTGATAATCTTTCTCAAAGCGACATCAACGAATTGGTGGAAGCTAAACTTGAGAAAGAAGCCAACAGATACATCCAGCAGTGGGAAAAAGAGAAAATTTCTCTTGAAAACGGAAGATGGGGACCATTCATCAAATTTGGAAAAGCAATGTTCAAAATTCCAAAGAAAAAAGATGATACCAAGTATGAATCTGACGAGTTGAAAGAAGTTTCTCTTGATGAGGTTAAAAAATGGATTACCGCACAGGATCCTAAAGCTTTTGCCGAGAAAAAGAAACCTGCAGCTAAAAAGCCAGCTGCTAAAAAAGCGACTACAGCGAAGAAAGCTCCTGCTAAGAAGCCAGCCGCTAAGAAATAATTAGTTTTTAATAAAATAGAAAAGCACAGATTTTTGGTCTGTGCTTTTTGGTTCTTGTCTGCGGTAAGGGTTTGGTCAGGTACGAGCGGGACGCTCGTACCTGAGTGATGTTAAAAATCTATTTGCATATATTTGATTTTTCCAATCAAGAATATCAATTCAATAAATACAATTTTTTTAAAAAAATTAGCAATGAAATATATTGGTTTTTGCTCTGTGATACTGCTTTTTCTATTTTGTAATTGTTTTTTTGCTCAGAATCACGATTTGAAAAAGCAACAACCTATAAATCGAGATTCTATTATTGAGCAGTACTTAAAAAATGGCGCTTGGCAATATCCTATGTTCTCAAAACAGTGGCAAATTAATATAGATAAAGCACTTGCAATTTTACCAAATGATCCTTATTTATGGGAACAAAAGGCAATGCCGTTTTTTAAACAAAAGAAATATGAATTAGGGATGATCTATTTAGATAAAGCAGTGAATTTGGATAATACCAACCACTATCTGGAATATAGAGCTTTTATTAAGTGCATATTTCAAAGAAGCTACAAAGAATCAATAGGTGATTTTGAGAAACTTCAGAAGATACAAGGAAAAGATTTTTATGTAATGGATCATTCATATAATTTTTGGTTAGGTTTATGTTATTTGCAACTAAATAATTTTGAACTTGCAAAAAGCTATATTCAAAAATCAATAGATAATCAAAAAAGAGAATTTAATAATACTGTCAATTTTTACGAGATATTTTATTTAGGTGTTATAGAATATGAATTAGAGAATTATGAAATAGCCATAAATTATTTTGATAAATCATTATCAGAATATCAATCTTTTTCAGATGCAAAATTTTATAAAGCCAAATGTCTTGCAAATATTAGCGATTTTGAAGAAGCTTTGAAATTATTCAAAGAGTGTGAACATGATTACAAAATGGGATATACTTTTAATGAGGGAAATTCAAAGTATGAAGATTATCCGTATCAGATAAGCTCAGAGCTCATTACAACATACATAAATATGCTTAACGAATATATGAAAAATATTAAATGATTTTCGATGACGAGCGAGACGCTCGCATCCACGTTAGGAAGGAAATTTCCGATAGCGCGGATTTGCAACCGTGCTGTTTATTTTTTTTACTATAACTGAAGTCACGGATTGCAAATCCGCAAAATAGAGTTTTGTGTTGGTTCCTTAGTCTCCGTAGGCAACTAATCCACTTTGTTTTTTGTCAGCAATATCAAATAATTGAATTAACTTTTTAACGTCAATATCAGACTGTAATTGCTTTTCTAAAATTGTTTGTCTGATTTGTTTAATTAACAAACTCTCTAATCTAAAATCTGAGTAAAAGTCAAATCGCCTGTCAATTATTCCTTTATTCTGCAAATTGTCAAATGTTTTACAATCAAGTTCACCGATAAACTCAAGTCCTAATTGCTCGGGATAACTTGGTTTTGCTTGAGCATCTCCTATAATGTAAAAATCTAGCATCTCGTGTCTATTTTGGTTTTACGTTCTTCATCCACTCAATAACATTTTTCATCGGCTTTTCATCGTCTGAGAACGCAGTGTTATGCCCTAATTTGGGAAATAATCTATACTCATAGCGTTTACCTTTTGCTTTTAATGTATTCAGATGTTCAATGGATAAATTCACGGGTACCTGAATGTCTTTTCCTCCAAAAATCCATAGTCCCGGAATTGATAATTTGGAAAGAACATCTTGCGGATCAGTATCTGTAAATTCGTATTTATCAGGGTCAGTCATGGTATGTTTTCTTGCATCTTCTTCTGTGTGCGTATCCCAGAATTTTGAATTTCCGTTGGTGTAAAACTGAAACCTAAGTTGCTCTTTCACCGTTATCAGTGCACCACTGAAAATCGCCATAAATTTGACTTTCTTATTCTTCTCTGCAGTCAACGGAATAATCCATCCGGCTTGGCTTGCCCCAATTAAACCTATTGATATTTGCTTGTTTGATAAATATTTAGATAATACATCTACTGCAATGCTCGCATCCATAGACAGAAGATTAAGATTGGCAGCGTCTACATTATTGGTTCCTACTTCGGGTCCGGCATAGATCCCGCCAGATTCTCCGACACCACGTTTGTCGTAAGTTAAAACAGCAATTCCATTTTTAGCCAGCAGTGTTGCAAACTTTGTCATCCTTTTTTCTTGTCCGGATCCGTGAATAAGTACAACAGCTGCAGAAATATGATCAGGCTTATAAATAGTTCCTGCAAGCGAGTCTCCTTCACTTATAAATTTTATATTCTTGGTTGTAAAGCCTGGCGGAATTGCCATCAAAGGAGTAACAGTAACCAAAAGAAATAATACCAAAAGAAGATTTTTGCAAAATTGTTTTCTGTTTACGATCTTTTTAAAAACAGTCGGTTTATTTATAGTTTTCATTTTCAGTTTAGTCGGTCTCTATTAGTAATGAAGTCTTGCGGTGGTGTTAGCGATTTTTTTCTATTATTAATCAGTCAAATATAACGATTTTCCCACTCCAAAAATTTTACTAGCCAATCTTCTTACCTCAATTTCCATCCGTTTAGACCGAATAGCTTAGATTTAAAAATTGAATAATTTTAAAAACATTATAAACAATATTATTTAAAAACGTAAACCCTAAACCGCAGGACACTATTTGTATAGCTTTCTTCTACATTAGCTGAAAATCAAATACAATGAGCCAGTCAAAATACACCCGCAGAGATTTTTTGCAAACTTCAGCATTGGGAATTGCAGCAGTATTCTTCAGTTCATCATTTACTCGCGCATTTGATTTTTCAGACAAACCTTATTTTAATTTAAAACCCATCGGAAGATCATTAGAACTGGATGGCTATTATATCTGGTGTTCATCTCCAATTTGGGGTGAAGATGGGAAAGTGCATCTTTTCTACTCCCGCTGGAAAAAAGAAAAAGGAATGGGCGGCTGGCTCAACGGTTCTGAGATCTGTCGTGCAGAAGCCAACTCACCATTTGAAGAATTTCAGCACAAGCAGATTGTACTTGCTCCAAGAGGCGGCGAGTTTTGGGATGCAACAACCTGCCACAATCCTTTGATCAAAAAAGTGGAAGATCAATATTATCTGTTCTTCATGGGAACTTCCAATGGAAAGACGAATACTAAAAGGATAGGATTGGCAACTTCAAAAAGTTTGGATGGAGATTGGACAAGACCTGAAAAACCATTGCTTCTTCCCGGAGAAAAAGGTGCGTGGGACGATCATTGTACCACAAATCCTGCTTTTGTAAAAGGAAACGACGGAAAATACTGGCTGTTTTACAAATCCTGGAACACCGAAGAATATGAAACCCAAAAAGGAGCAGTCCGAGGAAACCGAAAATACGGATTGGCAAAAGCAGATTCTCCAATGGGACCTTATAAAAAAAATCTCAAAATCCGGTGATTGATTTTTCTTCTTTGCCCAACAATGCTCAGTTAGAAGACGCTTTTATCTGGAAACAAAACGGAAAATTTCACATGGTTGCCCGGGATATGGGATTTTTTAATCATGAATACGGTTTGCATTTAACCACAAAAGATGGCATCAAATGGACAAAACCTGAAATTGCCTATCTCAATATGCAACATTATATACAGGAAGCAGCTCCACCGAAACATTTAAAAAGATTTGGAAGACTTGAGCGTCCTATGATTTTGATGAGTAAAGACGGAAAAAGACCTCAATTTTTATTTGGGGCAACGCAGGGTGGAAAGTTTGAGACTTCTACGACTTTTGTGTTTGAGATTTTGAGGGGTTAAAAACAGTAATTCTAAAATACTTGTACAAGCCGTCAACTATTAATTGACGGTTTTTTGCTATAATGAATATTACAACAAGTCTAAGTTTATAGGGTTTTTTTGTATGTTTGCTGAAATATATTTGATGAAAGAATACTACACCTTATTTTTATTATTATTATTTGTTTCTTTTTGTTTTTCTCAAAAAGTTGAATATCCTGAAGCAAAAGATGGATATAAAAAAGTAGAGCTTAAATTGCCTTCAAAAATTGATAATAAAGATTTTAAAATAGAAATATTTCTAGTTTCAAATATGAAATTAGATGATTGTGAGAATGCTAGCTTAAATGCAAAACTTGAAACGAAATTCTTAGTTCCACCAGCAAGATATGCTTACTATGAACTAAGCAATCCCAATATAGAAATAATAACTTTTAAAAATGGTAATTGTTCTAATAAGAAGATTGATAAAAAAGTATATAACTATCCAAAGATAGAAGAATATAGGTCAGTATTACCGTATACTTTCTATATTCCAAAAAATATGGATATAGAATATAGAATTTGGAAAGTTGAACCCAAATATATTGAAGTAAAGTAATTAAGAGTAATTATATAATGGATTTTGAAGATTTTATAATTTCACCAAGAAATTTCAGGACAGAAAACTGGCAGATTGGCAGTAAGATTACCAAAGAAATAAAAGAAGATAGTATTGTTTTGCTCTTTGTTTCCGATTACCGTGGTGCAAATGGCGATGCAGAAGTGCAGGATTTTACGGCAATCAGAAGAGAGTTTTACAAACTTTCACAGCTTGATTTTGAAATTCCGGTGGTTGATCTGGGAGATTTGGTTTCAGGGAAATCGGTGGAAGACTCGCATTATATTTTGCAGGAAGTTTTGTCGGCTTGTCATTCTAAAAGAGCCATTCCGGTGATTATTGGGGGTTCTAATGACTTTGCTTTTTCGTTATTTTCAGGATTAAATTTTCATCAGCAAAACATCAACTATACGCAGATCAGCAATATTATTTCATTGAAACAAGGTGAAAGTATTGACGAACATACTTTTTTAAGCAAAATTTTAGGCTCAAAAAATTTCTCTATCAAAAATTATCATCATCTTGGTTATCAAAAGCATCTGAACGAATCAGATTCGGTAAAACTCATCAAAGAGGTTGAATTTGACATTGTTCGTTTGGCTGAAATGATGAATTCTACTGAGAAAACGGAACCTTTTTTCAGAAAAGCAGATTTGGTGACGGTAAATTGTGACGCGATTGAAAGTTTCAGTGATGCTTTTTCGATGAATCCGCAGGTGAATGGTTTGAACCGAAGAGAAATCTGTGCTTACATGAAAGAAATCGGACTGAGTGAAAATCTAAAGTCTGTAGGAATATTTAATTATAATATTTACACTGAAAATCAGCTCAATCATCAGCTTTTGGCACAAATGATTTGGTATCTGATCGAAGGAATCAATATTCAGCAGTCGCATCCGAAAGAAAGACAGTACGAAATGTTTTATGTTTTGATTGAGGACAGACAATATGCTTTCAAGCGTGATACGTTCAGCAATCTTTGGTATTTCGGAGATGATGAAAATATAGAAAACTGTATTCCGTGTTCGAGAAAAGATTTTGATGAAGCCAAAAAAGGCTGGCTGAGTGCAAGATTTACAAAAAGCTAAACGATGATAAACGTTCCCTCTTTAATTTCTATCATCGTTCCGGTTTATAATGTCGAAAATTATTTGGCAAAATGTCTTGATTCTTTGGTGAATCAGACGTATCAGAATATGGAAATTCTGGTAGTAAATGACGGAAGTAAAGATTCTTCTGAGAGAATAATTCAAGATTACGCTCAGAAATTCCCTGAAAAAATCAAAGCTTTTACTAAAGAAAACGGAGGTTTAAGTGATGCCAGAAATTTTGGGCTAGACCATGTAGCTGGAGATTATGTAGGATTTGTCGACAGCGATGATTACGTTACGGAAACGATGTTTGAAGAAATGCTGAATTTAGCATTAAAACATCAGGCTGAAATGGTCATCTGCAACATCCAGAAAGTTGATGAGCATGGAAATGTAACTCAAAAGCTTACGCAAATTCCTAATATGCCCGAGAAAATTGATTTGGAAAGTCATTTTTCTGTCTTTTCAGATTTAAGCTATTTTGCTTGTAATAAACTGTTTAAAAAAGATCTTTTTAAAGATAAAAGGTTTAAAAAAGGAATTCATTATGAAGATATTCAGTTGATTCCGCAGTTATTGCTGGAGTGTAAAACTTTGGCACAAACGCAGAATTTTCATTATCAATATTTGGAACGAACTGATTCTATTTCAAAAACACATACAGAAAAAGGTCTTGATATCTTAAATGCAGTGAAAGATGTGGAGGTTTTTTTCCAAAAATCACAGTATTCTACCAAACTAAAAGAGCTGAAGAATTTCCAAATTTTGGAAGGTATTTATACCTTTTTGGCGTATTTAGCATTTGTGAAAGATGAAAGTGTTTTCTATGAAATGGCGCATCAATTAGACGTTTTCATACAAGAACGGAATATTAATTTTAAAGATATATTGAATTACAATCGTTTTGATACGAATTATATTTTATCTTTGCCCCTGAAAAAAAAGATATTTTATCTGCTCTTTTTTGCTGGACAAAAAAAACTGATAAGAAAATTAATGTAAACACAAGTGATAAGAAATTTGTCAGAATAACAAATGACTGGCAAATATTTCACTAAGACATTTCGGTCAACTAAGCCCGAAAGGTACTTAACAGAAAAAAAATGAAGAATTTTGAATTGTTCTTATATAGCTCTGGAATTTCTATTTTTATGTAAAAATAGGTCTGGGCTTTCTATTCTCTTTTTTAATCACATTTTTCTCAATTCCCACCATTATTAAAATTTCCAGAAGAAAAAATCTGATGGATGAACCAGGCGTTAGAAGTTCGCACCTTAGAAAAATCCCTAATCTTGGTGGCATTGCGATGTTTTATTCAATCGGTATCTGTACTTCGGTTTTTGCTTACGAACTTTTTGATTTATATAAATTTCTCTTTGCCTCGCTCATTGTTCTGCTTTATGTGGGCGTGATGGATGATATTGTGGTGATGAGAGCATACAAAAAGTTAGTGGCTCAAATTATTGTTTCTGCATTTATCGTCATAGGTTCAGATATCAGAATCAGAAATCTTTTCGGGATCTGCGGAATTTATCAAATTAATTACCTGATAAGTATAATTGTTACCATTATTACTTTTGTTATATTGATTAATGCTTTTAACTTAATTGATGGAATTGACGGTTTGGCAGGCGGTTACTCAGTAATATGCTGTGCGCTTTTTGGCATTAGCTATTATCGTTTAGGGGAATATAATTATCCTCTGGTTGTGCTATCTGTAGTGGTTATTGGCTCGGTGCTCGCATTTCTGTACTATAATTTATCAAATTATAGAGCAACCAAAATATTTATGGGAGACACCGGATCTATGCTTTTAGGATTTTTACTGGCATTTACTTGTATTTGTTTTATTGATATTTTTATTGATAAAAAACTTCCGAATGTCCCGAGATATTATTTACAATCAGCTCCGGTAATTGCTGTTGCCATCTTGATTTTACCTATTGTTGATACTCTCAACGTTATTTTAGTCAGACTTTGGAATAAAAAATCTCCTTTTGAGGCAGATAAAAATCATATTCACCATAAACTATTAAAGCTTGATTTAACGCATAGAAGATCCAGCTTTTATATCATAACTTATTATCTTTTTATTATTGCAGTAGCTTATTTTATGAGACACAGTAATGTGAATCTTCTGCTTATTATAGTTTTAGCATTGGGTTTCTTGGGAGCTTATCTTCCAGATGTCTTTTATTTGATGAGAAATAACAATAATTTAAAAAATAATAATTAAATTTCTATTTTTGCAAACTACATTTAATTATGATGAAAATCTTTAAGTATATTTTATTTTTAATTCTACCGTTCCTTTTATCATCTTGCATCACTTCAAAAGATGTGAAATATATGCAGCCAAGCGAAAGTTTGGTAATTAATGAAGAAGGTCTGATTCCTTACAACATTCCTGTGTATAGAATTACTAAAAATGACATGTTGATTCTTAATATTGTAACTACCCCTAAAGGTGATGCTGCACAATTTTATTCTTCATTGAACTCATCGACGGGACAAAGTACTATAAGCGTAACAGGTGGTTCAGGATCAGGAGGTAATGCTATCATTTATTTTAATGGTCTGAGAGTTGATTCAAAAGGAGACATCAATGTTTTTGGTATTGGTTATATCAAAGCAGAAGGCAGAACTACTGAAGATATCAGGTTAGAAATTCAGGAAAAAGTCAACGAAAACTTTCAAGAAGGAAAATCTGAGGTTAGGCTAGATACCAATGGTATTACTTATTATATTTTAGGTGATGTTGAAACAACTGGTATGACAGGAGAAAGGGTTGCACACAAAAATACTTTGACGCTTTCTGAAGCGATTGCCATTAATGGAGGATTAAACAGAACGATTGATAGAAAAAATATTGTTATTCATAGAAAATATCCAGAGGGAATTAAAAAAGCGAAAATAGATCTTACTAGAGAAGATGTAATGAATTCTCCATATTATTATGTGCAAAATGGTGACGAAATATTCCTTACCACACAGAGAAGAGCACTTAATGGTTTCGGGAAAGATCCTATACAGACTCTTATAAGTGGGGTTTCTGTGATTACTACCGCATTATCAATTTATCTACTTCTTAAAAACCTTTAATTATGATTCCAGGAAAAGATGCTACTGTAGATAAAAATGCAGCTCAGAAAGAAAAATTTGGATCATTTGCGCTTTTTGATGTTGAACATTTCTTAAGACGACTTCTGAAAAATTGGTATTGGTTTGTTTTTATGCTTTTGTTAGGCTATGGCTTTTCATGGTTTTATGGGAAGTATTATGCACAAAGTATTTATGCATCAAGCTTATCTCTAAGTGTCTCAAGCAATACTGCGAGTTACTTCACACCCAGCCAATCAATCAATTTCATTTGGGGGCAAAATGGAAATCAGGATGGAATTTATCTTAAAAAGATGCTTTTGTCAAGATCTCATAACGAGTTTTTGGTGAAGGAGCTCAATTACTTTGTCAATTATCAGACAAAAGGCCTTATTAAGTCTACTTATTTGGATAAAGATGATTCACCAGTGTTCCTAGAGGTTGACAGAAAACACCTTCAGCAAGTTAATTATCCTATTACATTCATTCCAAAAGGGAATGATTCCTATGAAGTAGTTTTGCCGGAGGAAGGTGAATCTACTAATCTATACTCATATGATTTTGAAGGGTTTCAGAATATTAATGCTTTTGAAAGACCTGCCAATAAGACAATAAAGGTCAACGAGTGGTATACTTCTCCAAACTTAAGATTTAGATTATTGTCCAATCCTGTGGCTGCTAAAATCAAATTAGAAAATATTATTGTTAATTTAACTACGGTAAATGATGCTGTAAACGGGATTATTGGTACTGTAGGGGTTGATTTTGATAAAGAGATTAATACAATTATGATTATCACCAAAACAGGTTTTAATCTTAATAGTACCGTTAATTTCTTAAATAAATCGGTTACAGAATTGCAGAAGAAAAGATTTAATGATAAAATAAAAGTAGATAAAAATACAGAACTTTATCTTAAAGAAAGTTTAGGCAGCATACGAAAGAAGTTAGATTCCAGTGGTGCTGTTCTCAATTACTTGAAAGTTACAGAAAAACTATATGATATTTCGAATCGTGACGAAAAGTCTCTGACGAGAATCAAAGAGCTTGAAGCAAAAAAAGCTGAAATTCTTAGCAAAATGTCTTCTTTGAGTAATATCAGAAATTCTGTAGAAACTCAAAATTTTGATAAAATGATCAGCTCTTCAGCCGCAGGTTTTGATGACGGCTTGTTTACTGCCTCTGTATCTGAGTTGAAAGCTTTATACCTTAAGAAAAGAGAATTATCTACGATCTATACTCCGAATTCTGAACCCATTAAAGAAGTGAACAGGCTTATCAGCGAAGCAAAACAGAATTCTTCAGGGTCATTAAGAAATGTTTATAATGTATATACCGAACAACTGAGTAAGATTGATCAGCAAGTTGGTGAAGCAAATTCTGATCTATCAACTTATCCTGAGAAGCAAAGAAAATATTTAGATGCTGAAAGGGGGTACAATATGATTGAAGCTACTTATAATAGCTTGTTGAGCAGACAAAACGAGAGCCAGATGAGATTGGCAACCAATCAATCTGATATTACGGTCATTGACCCGGCAAAGAATCTGGGACAAGGCCCAATCGGTCCGAATGTGAAAGGCACTCAGATGGCCATCATCGGAGGCTTATTAGCTGTGCCGTTTGTACTTATTCTGATAGGTGGGCTCTTAGACAGCAAAATCAGAAATATCAAAGAATTACTAAGCGCAACAAAAATTCCATTATTGGGTGTTATTGGAAACAATAACAATGAAAACATGCTGACCGTCTTAGATTCACCTAAATCATCTGTTTCTGAGGCGTTCAGGGGAATTAGAGCAAATATGAGATTTCTTTCAAATGAAGACGGCAATAGTAAGGTGATTTTAATAACTTCTTCTGTAGGAGGTGAAGGGAAAACCTATGTTTCTATCAACTTAGCTTCTGTATTAGGATTAAGTGATAAAAAAACAATCTTATTAGGAATGGATCTTAGAAAGCCTAAAATTTTCGGCGATTTTAATATAGATAATAAAAATGGTATTTCAAATTACCTTACAGGTGAGGTGACGATTGAGCAAATCATTAATAAAACCAAAATTCCTAATTTGGATGTTGCTACATCGGGGCCTATTCCGCCAAACCCATCTGAGCTTCTGATGAGTGCCAGAAACCTTCAGCTGATTGAGGAGCTTAAAACCAGATATGATTTTATCATTATCGACTCTCCGCCAGTAGGTTTGGTTGCAGACTCTTATGATTTGATGAAGCATTCGGATGCCAATTTATACGTAGTGCGTCATGAGTACACAGAAAAGTATATGCTGAAAATGATTACAGAAAAATATCACAACGATGAGATCAAACATCTAGGATTCGTGTATAATGATTACGTAGTGAAACAGGGGTACGGCTACGGTTATGGCTACGGTTACGGCTATGGCTATGGTTATGGTTATTTTGATGAAGACAAAAATTACAAAGAGCCAATGCTTATAAAAATACGAAACATAGTTAAAGCAATTTTTACTAAAAATAAATAATATCAAGCCCTCAATAAATGGGGGTTTGTTGTTATCTGAGAAAACAGAATCTGTTAAAAAAAGAATAATTTTGCTTGTTTGTCGTTTACTTTATAACAAATTATGTTTTTTGTTTATTTTTAACGAAACATTAAGGTTATCATTAATATAAAAATGTTTTATATTTGCAAAAATTAATTTTTAAAATAACCATAAATCCATATTCTTCTATGAATAAAAAATTATTGTTTAGCTTCCTTACCCTCTTAGGCACAATGGTAAGTATAAAGGCACAAAGAAATGAATTGGGAATTCGTCTTGGGATGAGTAATTTAGTAGGTGATATAGGAAAAACCAATTACATTCTGCAACAACCATTGGATTTTGACAGGGTTTCAGATTGGGGAGTTCCTTTTTATGGTGGTTTGTTATATAGATTCAATTTTAACCCTCACCAGACTGTGAGAGTGGATTTAGGTTACAATCAAGTGCAGTTTAGTGATAAAGCTGCTAAAGAAGAGTATAGAAGAAATAGAAATTCATTTGGTAAGAACAATGTGTATGAAGCAAGCGTTGTATTCGAATACAATTTCTTCCCGGTAAATAATGAGCAGTTAAGCATGTTGAGTCCTTATATTTTTGCTGGTGTTGGAGGTTTGATGTATGATGCTCCAAAAGCAACATTAAATCATGACTACAGAAGAAATGCTGATGGGGTAGCGCAAGCGCCGGTTGATGAACTAGATTTCGTTACAACTACAGAATATACGATGGGAAGAAAAACTGTTGCTCATATCCCTTTTGGAGTTGGTTTAAAATATAAATTCAATCATGGCTGGGCAATATTTGCTGAAGCTACATTCAGATATACTTTGACAGATCAGTTAGATCACAGCAAAATATTATCTAAAGATTTGATTTCAAATTATAATGCTGATATCATAAATCCTTCTACTGGCGGATCGCTTTTGCAGACAGGAGATTATTTTGCAGTTTCAAAAGAGAGAGAAGCCGCTTTCTTAAATAAAAGAACAGTCGGTGATCCCGAGTCAAAAGATTGGATGAATACCTTTAGTTTAGGATTGACCTATTCTTTCGGAAGACCACCATGTTATTGTGATTAATTAATTATGTCGTTGATTAAAGATAAAATAGATTCCGAGAGTTTACCGCAGCATGTAGCCATCATTATGGATGGTAATGGAAGATGGGCAAAATCTCGAGGTGAAGAAAGAACGTATGGTCACAAAAATGCCATTGATGCAGTAAGAAATGCTATTAATGCATGTAATGAAATCAGCATACCCTATCTTACACTCTATACATTTTCCTCAGAAAACTGGAAGCGTCCTACTGATGAAGTAAATACGCTGATGTCTCTGCTTACAGAAACCTTGCTTTTGGAAGCCGATGAAATCTTCAGTAAAGGTCTGCGTATGCACGTAATCGGGAATCTGGAAAAATTACCACCTTTGGTGAAAGAACAACTTTTAAAGGTTGTTGATTTAACTAAAGAAAACACGAAAGGCAATTTGGTTTTGGCGATAAGCTACGGCTCGCAAAACGAAATCCTTAATGCCGTTAAAAACATCAGCTCCGACGTAAAAGAAGGGAAAGTTGATATTGAAAATATTGATGAAAAATTATTTGAAAACTATCTTTATACCAAAGATTTTCCACCTGTAGATTTGTTGATCAGAACCAGTGGCGAAATAAGGATAAGCAATTTTCTACTTTGGCAGATTGCCTACGCAGAATTGCAGTTTCTAAATGTTTTGTGGCCGGATTTCACAAAAGATATCTTCTTCCAATGTATTGTTGATTATCAAAACAAGGAAAGACGATATGGCCTTACGGGCGAACAAATACAAATCCAGTAAATTAAGAAAAGAAAGATTACGATAAAATGAAGTTTAGACTATTACCCATCATTATGTTTGCTGCTTCTGCACATTTTTATGGACAGGTGACGCCACAAGACAGCACAAAGGTAAACACTACCTCTGTTCTTGCGGAAAATCAAACAGGAACTTACACTCTGAAAGACATTGTTGTTGATGGGGTAAAAAAATATACACCTGCACAAATCTTAAGATTTACAGGTCTTACCAAAGGTGAAGAAGTTGATATTCCGGGGCAGAAAATCAGCAACGGTATCAAGAAGCTTTGGGACTCTCAATCTTTCTCTGAAGTAGAAGTTTACATCGAGAGTATTGAAGGAAAAACTGTCGTTTTGAAGTTTTATCTTCAGGATTTAAAAGACCTTGGTGAAGTAAAATTCACTGGGAAAGGGATTGGTAAATCTAAAAACGAAAAATTAGCCAAAGATAATAACCTGAAGCCAGGTACAAAGATTACCCAGAATCTTATCTCCAGCCTTAAAACAAATATCCCTAAGGATTATGTGAAAAAAGGTTTTGCAGATGCTAAAATCAGCATCGAAGATAAGGTAAATGCGGGTGATCCTAATTTGGTTGACTGGACGATTAATGTAGATAAGGGCAGAAGAGTAAAAATCAGCCATATCGAGTTTGAAGGTAACGAAAGTATTACTGATGCTAAACTAAGAAAGAAAGCATTCAAAGAAACTAAACAAAAAAGATTTGGTATTGGTGGTATTTTAAAATCTTCAAAATTTATCGAAGAAAAATATCAGGAAGACAAACAGAGTTTAGTTAATTATTATAACTCTTTAGGATACAGAGATGCTCAAATTGTTTCTGATTCTGTTTGGAGAAATAAGAAAAATAACTACGAAATTAACGTAAAACTGAAAGAAGGTAAAAAATACTACATCGGTGATATTACTTTCACCGGAAATACAGTTTACGCTACAGAATATCTTCAAAGAAAGTTAGGATATAAAAAAGGTGATATCTATGATGCGGTAGGATTCAACAAAAAAGTTGGGGAAGACGGTGGTAAGGAAGACGATTCTGATATCAAATCGATGTACATGAATAACGGTTACCTTTTCTCAAACATTACACCGGTAGAAAAATCTATTTCAGGAGATAACATCAATCTGGAAATTAGAATCAATGAAGGAGAGCAGGCAACTTGGAACAGAGTAACTTGGGAAGGAAATACAACGACCCATGACCACGTTATTTTAAGAGCTTTAAGAACAAAACCGGGAGAATTGTTCAAGAAAACAGAAATTAAAAGAACATATTTTGATTTAGCAGGGATGTCTTTCTTCGATCCTCAACAGATCGGTCAGGATATTCAGCCTAATCAGCAGGACAATACGGTAGATATTAATTGGAAATTGGTTGAAAAAGGATCTTCTCAGGTTCAGTTGCAGGCAGGTTACGGTGGTAACAGCTTTATCGGGACTTTAGGATTGACGTTCAACAACTTCTCTCTTAAAAATTTCTTGAAATTCAAAGACTTCAGACCGGTTCCTCAGGGTGACGGGCAAACATTGTCTATCACAGCACAAGCTGGTCAGTATTTCCAAAACTATGGTGTTTCTTTTGTAGAGCCATGGTTATTTGGTACGAAGCCAACTGCGCTTTCTGTAAGTTTAAACAACTCAAGAGTAAATTATAGTCAGGTAAGCGGTCCGGATCAGAGATTAAATATTTTCTCAGCAACGGTAGGTCTGAACAGGTTGTTGAAATGGCCGGATGATTATTTCTCATTATACACTGGTATTCAGTTCCAAAAATATAACTTCAGTAACTATCCGTTTGAGTTTGGGGATACTACAGAATTGTACGGTAACGCCAATAACTTAAGTTTAAATATTGGATTAAGCAGAAACTCTGCGGGTATCGATCCTATTTTCCCAACAACGGGTTCTAATATTGAATTGTCAGGTAAATTTACTCCACCATATTCATTGTTTAGCAATAAAGACTACTCTACAATGTCTCCTACAGACAAATATAAGTGGATGGAATTCTATAAAATCAAATTTAAAGCAGACGTTTACAACGAAGTTGCCGGTAAATTGGTTTTAAGATCTTCTGCTGAAATGGGATTCATGGATGGGTATAACAAGCAATTGGGAGCTCCGCCATTTGAAAGATTCTATGTAGGTGGTACAGGACTTTTTGGAGGTAGATTTGACGGTAGAGAATTAATTCCTTTGAGAGGTTACGAAAATGCTTCTACTTACGGAGGAGAATACGATGATATTACCCCACGAGGTGGAGGTACTATTTACAATAGATTTACGTTAGAACTAAGATATCCGATATCAATGAGTCAAACCGCCAAAATTTACGCATTGACTTTTGCTGAAGGTGGTAATGTTTGGAACACTTGGAGCAAGTACAACCCTTTCCAGTTGAAAAGATCGATTGGTGTTGGTGTAAGAGTTTACATGGGGGCATTTGGTTTGATCGGATTTGATTTTGCTTATGGTTTTGATAAGACAATTTTAAGTACAGAACCTCATGGAAACCAGACCCACTTCCTAATGAACCAATCTTTATAATAAAAATGAAGAATTTTAAAATACTTTTCACATCTTTAGCGCTCTTGCTTTTCGGCTTCAGCAATGCTCAGAAAATAGGCGTTGTTGACACCAATTATATTTTGAATATGATGCCGCAATATAAAGAGGCAGAAGCAAGATTAAATTCTCAGATTGATACTTGGGAACAAGAACTTCAAAGTATGCAGGCTGAGTACGACAAGAAAAAATCAGCCTTCGAAAACGAAAAAGTTTTATTGATAGGTGATCAGTTGAAGTTGAGAGAAAAGGAAGTAGCAGATTTAGATAAAAACATCAAAACCACTACAAGTTTAAGATTCGGAAAAACAGGTGAGATTCACCAATTAAGAGCCAACTTGGTAGAGCCATTCCAGGATCAAATCTTTACAGCCATCAGAACGATGGTACAAAAGAATGGTTTGGGCATAGTTCTTGATAAAAGTAACGACATTAATGTGATTTCTCTTGAAAAAAGATATGATTATACAGACAAAGTATTAGATATTTTATTAAAAGGAACAACAGATAAAGAAAAAAAATCAAGTAAAAAAAGTAAAATTAGTTTCTCAGAATTAACTTTTGCTTAAATTTAAAATCTAAAAACAAAATTAATTATTTATTACCCCGTTATGAAAAAATTAAGTGTATTATTTGCAGCAGCGATGATGGTTGTATCTGTAGGTATGGCAAAAGCCCAAAAATTGGCTACGTTAGATGTCGCAGGTATTCTTAATGCAATGCCAGAAAAGAAAAAAGCTGATGCAGATTTAACAGCTTTTGTAAATGCTAAACAAGCTGAAATAAAGAAAAAAGGAGAAGCTGCACAAGCGAAGTATGCGCTTTATCAAAAGAAGCTCCTACGAAAACCGAAGCTGAAAACAAAGCAAGAGGTGAGGAAATGCAGAAACTTCAGGAAGAAATGGCTCAGATGGAAGACAAAATGAGAAAAGACGCTACTGCTAAGCAGGATGCCCTTTTTGAGCCTATCGAGAAAAAATTGATGGAAGTTGTAAACAAAGTTGCTAAAGCAAACAGTTACGATTATATCATGGATGCAAACTCTACTGGTCTTGTTTACAAGAATGGTCCTGATGCAACTGCAGCTGTAAAAAAAGAATTAGGTCAGCCTTAATAGAGATATTAACAAAGATTTATAAAAACTACCACTTCTATTAGAGGTGGTTTTTTTATTTTTGCGCTATGGAAAAAGAAGTATCAACTACGGTAAAAATAAGATTCAGCGATTGTGATCCTATTGGGCATCTGAATAATGTGAAATATTTAGATTACATGTTCAACGCCAGAGAAGACCACGTAGAAGAATTTTATGGTTTCACTTACGAAGAATACACAAAAAAAACAGGCTGTACCTGGATTGCTATTCAAAATGAAATTGCATACTTACGGGAAGTAAGATATAATACCCAAGTTATCATCAGCAGCAAAACCATAGAAATACAAGACAGAACGGCAAAGGTTGAAATTTTAATGAAAAGTCTCGATGAAAAAACCGTTCATGCGGTTCTTTGGGTCACTGTTATTTATTTCAATATCAAAACAAGAAAATCAGAAGTTCATCCTGAAGACATAAAAGATACTTTCCACAAATTCTTTGTAAATTTAGAACAGAAAGATTTCCAGCCAAGAGTTAAATTTTTAAGATCGCAAAACGCAAAAAATTCATAATAATGAAGAAAATAGTAGTAATAGGCAGCAACGGACAGTTAGGAAACTGCATCAGAAAGATAGCTCCCAATTTTGAATTAGATTATGAATTCGTTTTTACAGATTCAAAAACTTTAGATATCACCAATGAAGGGCAAATCAATGATTTCTTTTCAGAACAAAAACCGGAATTCTGCATCAATGCTTCAGCATATACTGCAGTAGATCTTGCCGAGCAGGAAAAAGAAAAAGCATTTGCTGTGAATGCGTATGGAGTAGAGAATTTGGCAAAAGCTTGTTCGGAGCACCAAGCGGTTTTCATTCACGTTTCTACAGACTATGTTTTTGATGGCGAAACCAACTTAGATTATTCAGAAGATGATTTTACAAATCCCATCGGAGTGTATGGTGAGTCTAAAAGAATTGGTGAAGAACTCGCTTTAGAAGCCAATCCTCAAACCATTATTTTAAGAACATCTTGGTTGTATTCGGAGTTTAATAAGAATTTTGTTAAAACGATGCTGAATTTATTCTCTCAAAAAGACGAGTTAGGAATCGTAGGTGATCAGTTTGGGCAACCTACTAACGCAAACGATTTGGCAGAAGCAATCATGGAAATCATCGAAAACCCGAAAAAAACTTTTGGAATTTTCCATTTTTCCAATTATCCAGAAACCACATGGTTTGAATTTGCTAAAAAAATCGCAGACTTTTCAAAATCATCTGTGAAATTAAATTCTTTAACCACGGAGCAATATCCAACTCCGGCAAAAAGACCAAAGAGAAGTACGATGTGTTTAGATAAAATTGAAGAAATTTATAAGATAGAACCCAAGCATTGGGAAAACAGCTTGGAAGAATGCATAGAAATTCTTTCTAAATAATTTTCATATGAAAAATATTATCATTGTTTTATTGGTTTTCTTTGCTCAAATAATCAATGCGCAAAACGTGTTCTTGACTAAAGTCGAAAAAACCAACGAGAATCAGGATAAATTCCTATATCATATTATAGAAACCAACGACGCAGAATATTTGGGTGAAATCGAAGTTCAGGGATTTTCAAATGACGATGCGGCCGTATTTTCTCAAATCTATAAGAAAGCAAAAGAAGTTGGAGCCAACTCTTATACTGTAAAACCATTCGAAAATGTCGATGGTAATTTCCAGAAATTTAATGCTTCGAATTATAGGCTTAAGCTCTATTATATTTCTTCCGAAAAATTGGCACAGGAACAAGGTGATTTATATCTCTTTGCGTCATCATCAAAAGATCAAAAGATAAGCATCAACAGAAAAGACTACAATCTTTCTCCACGTACTTATTTAAAGATTCCCTTAGTTTCTGGCGAAGTGTACACCATTTCAACGAAGAAACTTTTGGGTTCCACAATAAAAATTCAGAAAGGCACAAAAAATTCTGATCAATATTATCAGATTTCCTCAGCACGATTAGGAAACAGTACTCAAAACGACGGAACTCTTCATCTAAAATCTGGTGACATCGTTGGTTTAGAAAAATCTTTCGCCGAATTTCTGTCAGTCATTTATCAGGAAACAAAATAATATTGAATTTAAACGATTTTAAAATATTGCCTCAGAGAATTTCTGGGGCATTTCTTTTGTTTGAAATTAATTCTCTTACACATCATTTTATTATTAGCTTTCTCCCGCTATCCACTCATACTCCTCGCGCCAATGCTTTTCCCAACGCTTGCTGTGGGGTAACCGTTTCTATCGGGGCTAGGGTAGTGGTCATATATCAATATTTGTCAAAGTAAAAGTTGACTTTCTAAATTAATATATTAAAGCCAAACAAACCTCTCGAAAAAAACTTCCGAATACGATTTATGAATAAGACCGAAAAAGTAAAAAAAAACCGAATGACTTATAAGCTCAATCGAGCGTCATGTTTATAACCTCCATCTGTAATATTAAAACTTGAGCTCTGTAGGAGCGTGATGTTTTTAGTTTAATTTACAATAAAGAGGATGAGCTCCGTAGGGGCGCCACATGACATTGGTGTTTCCCGCACATTCAAGTTAACGCCCATTCACACTTACCTCTCAAAGCTCTCCCACGTTCCAACCGATCAACTCCCTTAACACAAACCTCCATCCTCTGAGATTCATCATTCAACCTAATGAAAATTTTTCTCCCACGCTTTCAAGGTTTTACCGTCAAATATGAATTTAATTTGAATTTTATGTTAAATAGATTTGGAAGTGTGGGGGTAAAGTTGGTACTTTTGCCCCACTGAAAACGAGAGTATATCAGTAGCGCAGGAGGGCCTTCGGGCATATAATTTAAGTTACTTTATAGGATGTAAATCAAAAAAAGATTCACTGAAAATTTTTAGCAATAAAAGTTGTGAGAATAAAAAAGATTTGTATCTTTGCAATCCCAATACGGGAAGCGCAGGAGTAGCAGATTGAATGTTTAGGAAAAGGGTTTAGGGTTACTTAAAAAACTTTAAAATTTCTTCAAAAAACATTTGGTCAATTAGAAATAAGTTATTACTTTTGCACACGCAAATACGGCAACGCCCAACGACAGAAAAGGGTAGCTGAGGAAGCGGAAGAGAAGAGATCATTGAAAAATAGATATAACAACCAAGTAAGGAAAAACTAAAGCGTCAAAACTTTGAGTGAGTCAGACAAACATACAATGGAGAGTTTGATCCTGGCTCAGGATGAACGCTAGCGGGAGGCCTAACACATGCAAGCCGAGCGGTAGAGATTCTTCGGAATCTTGAGAGCGGCGCACGGGTGCGGAACACGTGTGCAACCTACCTTTATCAGGGGGATAGCCTTTCGAAAGGAAGATTAATACCCCATAATATATTGAATGGCATCATTTAATATTGAAAACTCCGGTGGATAGAGATGGGCACGCGCAAGATTAGATAGTTGGTGAGGTAACGGCTCACCAAGTCAATGATCTTTAGGGGGCCTGAGAGGGTGATCCCCCACACTGGTACTGAGACACGGACCAGACTCCTACGGGAGGCAGCAGTGAGGAATATTGGACAATGGGTGAGAGCCTGATCCAGCCATCCCGCGTGAAGGACGACGGCCCTATGGGTTGTAAACTTCTTTTGTATAGGGATAAACCTTTCCACGTGTGGAAAGCTGAAGGTACTATACGAATAAGCACCGGCTAACTCCGTGCCAGCAGCCGCGGTAATACGGAGGGTGCAAGCGTTATCCGGATTTATTGGGTTTAAAGGGTCCGTAGGCGGACTCGTAAGTCAGTGGTGAAATCTCATAGCTTAACTATGAAACTGCCATTGATACTGCGGGTCTTGAGTAAGGTAGAGGTAGCTGGAATAAGTAGTGTAGCGGTGAAATGCATAGATATTACTTAGAACACCAATTGCGAAGGCAGGTTACCATGTCTTAACTGACGCTGATGGACGAAAGCGTGGGGAGCGAACAGGATTAGATACCCTGGTAGTCCACGCCGTAAACGATGCTAACTCGTTTTTGGGGCTTTAAGCTTCAGAGACTAAGCGAAAGTGATAAGTTAGCCACCTGGGGAGTACGAACGCAAGTTTGAAACTCAAAGGAATTGACGGGGGCCCGCACAAGCGGTGGATTATGTGGTTTAATTCGATGATACGCGAGGAACCTTACCAAGGCTTAAATGGGAATTGATCGGTTTAGAAATAGACCTTCCTTCGGGCAATTTTCAAGGTGCTGCATGGTTGTCGTCAGCTCGTGCCGTGAGGTGTTAGGTTAAGTCCTGCAACGAGCGCAACCCCTGTCACTAGTTGCTAACATTTAGTTGAGGACTCTAGTGAGACTGCCTACGCAAGTAGAGAGGAAGGTGGGGATGACGTCAAATCATCACGGCCCTTACGCCTTGGGCCACACACGTAATACAATGGCCGGTACAGAGGGCAGCTACACAGCGATGTGATGCAAATCTCGAAAGCCGGTCTCAGTTCGGATTGGAGTCTGCAACTCGACTCTATGAAGCTGGAATCGCTAGTAATCGCGCATCAGCCATGGCGCGGTGAATACGTTCCCGGGCCTTGTACACACCGCCCGTCAAGCCATGGAAGTCTGGGGTACCTGAAGTCGGTGACCGTAACAGGAGCTGCCTAGGGTAAAACAGGTAACTAGGGCTAAGTCGTAACAAGGTAGCCGTACCGGAAGGTGCGGCTGGAACATCTCATTTTAGAGCGTCATTAGACGTTAAACAAATAAAGATACTTAAATGTATCATGTACTTACTTAAAAGAAAACGTTTTAGTTTTTTACTCGGTTGCTTATATTATAAAAATACAAAACCCACTAGAAATTAGTATCAGGGAAAGAGAGATTTTAGTTACAGAAGTTAGAGGTTAGATAATTAGAAGTTAGTTTTAAAGCTAACAACTAAAAACCGACAACCGACAACTAAAAACATGAAGTCTCGTAGCTCAGCTGGTTAGAGCGCTACACTGATAATGTAGAGGTCGGCAGTTCGAGCCTGCCCGAGACTACTAATTGAATTAGAGGTTAGAAGTTAGTAATTAGAAGTTAGTTTTCAACTGACCACTAAAAACCGACAACTGACAACTACTAGAGGGGGAATTAGCTCAGCTGGCTAGAGCGCCTGCCTTGCACGCAGGAGGTCAAGGGTTCGACTCCCTTATTCTCCACAGTTTTGTGCGTTTGATTTAAAAGTACGATGGATAGAGCCAAAACAAATATCCATTTATCAGACAAGCAGAAAGAATTAAGATCATTGACATTAACGGTAAAAATATCACAAAGAGAAAACCGAGCGCAATTAAGCGTTTGAGTTTACAAAAATAGCTTGGTAGCAATACTAAGCAAAAAATACTGAACTAATTAATAATTAGGAAAGAAATCGTTAAGGGCGTATGGCGGATGCCTAGGCTTTCAGAGGCGAAGAAGGACGCGGTAAGCTGCGAAAAGCTGCGGGGATCGGCACACACGAATTGATCCGCAGATGTCCGAATGGGGCAACCCGGCATGTTGAAGACATGTCACCTCGTAAGAGGAGCAAACCAGGAGAACTGAAACATCTAAGTACCCTGAGGAAAAGAAATCGAAGAGATTCCGTAAGTAGTGGCGAGCGAACGCGGATTAGCCCAAAAGTCTTTATATATTTAATAGAATGTTCTGGAAAGAACAGCCATAGAGGGTGATAGCCCCGTACATGAAAGGTATATTTAGATGATAAATGAGTAGGGCGGGACACGTGAAATCCTGTCTGAATATGGGGGGACCATCCTCCAAGGCTAAATACTCCTGAAAGACCGATAGTGAACAAGTACTGTGAAGGAAAGGTGAAAAGCACTTCGAATAGAAGGGTGAAATAGAACCTGAAACCGTACGCCTACAAGCGGTCGGAGCCCACAAGTTGGGTGACGGCGTGCCTTTTGCATAATGAGCCTACGAGTTAATGTTACTAGCGAGGTTAAGGACTTCAGGTCCGGAGCCGGAGCGAAAGCGAGTCTGAATAGGGCGCTTAGTTAGTAGTATTAGACGCGAAACCTTGTGATCTACCCATGGGCAGGTTGAAGCTTTGGTAACACAAAGTGGAGGACCGAACCGGTTGACGTTGAAAAGTCTTCGGATGACCTGTGGGTAGGGGTGAAAGGCCAATCAAACTGGGAGATAGCTCGTACTCCCCGAAATGCATTTAGGTGCAGCGTCGTGTATAAGTTTATTAGAGGTAGAGCTACTGATTGGATGCGGGGGAGTCAAATCCTACCAATTCCTGACAAACTCCGAATGCTAATAAATGTTCCACGGCAGTGAGGGCGCGGGTGCTAAGGTCCGTGTCCGAGAGGGAAAGAACCCAGACCAACAGCTAAGGTCCCCAAATCTCTATTAAGTTGAAGCAACGCGGTTGGACTGCATTGACAGCTAGGATGTTGGCTTGGAAGCAGCCATTCATTTAAAGAGTGCGTAACAGCTCACTAGTCGAGCGGTCCGGCATGGATAATAATCGGGCATAAATAGAGTACCGAAGCTATGGATTTACAACTTAGGGTTGTATCTGGTAGGGGAGCATTCTGTTTGCACAGAAGCTGAGTCGTGAGGCTTGGTGGAGCGGACAGAAAAGAAAATGTAGGCATAAGTAACGATAAAGCGGGCGAGAAACCCGCTCACCGAAAGACTAAGGTTTCCTCAGCCATGCTAATCAGCTGAGGGTTAGTCGGGACCTAACGCGAACCCGAAAGGGGTAGTGGATGGACAATGGGTTAATATTCCCATACTTGCTCACACTAAAAAGGGGACGGAGTGCCGTACTTACTGGAGACTGACGGAATAGTCAAGACCTAGCCTTCGGGCGAAGTTGCTGTAAGGAAAGTGCTTCCAAGAAAAGCCGAAGTGAAGCAACCCGTACCAAAACCGACACAGGTAGTCGAGGAGAGAATCCTAAGGTGCTAGAGTGAATCATGGTTAAGGAACTAGGCAAAATAGTCTCGTAACTTCGGAAGAAGAGACGCCAGCAGCAATGCTGGCCGCAGTGAAGAGGCCCAGGCGACTGTTTATCAAAAACACAGGACTCTGCTAAATCGAAAGATGCTGTATAGGGTCTGACACCTGCCCGGTGCTGGAAGGTTAAGGAAGGGCGTTAGCAGCAATGCGAAGCGTTTGACTGAAGCCCCAGTAAACGGCGGCCGTAACTATAACGGTCCTAAGGTAGCGAAATTCCTTGTCGGGTAAGTTCCGACCTGCACGAATGGTGTAACGATCTGGGCACTGTCTCAACCATGAGCTCTGTGAAATTGTAGTAACGGTGAAGATGCCGTTTACCCGCAATGGGACGAAAAGACCCTGTGAACCTTTACTATAACTTCGTATTGACTTTGAGTAAGTAATGTGTAGGATAGGTGGGAGACTTTGAAGCAGGCACGCTAGTGTTTGTGGAGTCAACGTTGAAATACCACCCTTTACTTACTTGGAGCCTAACTTCTTTTAGAAGGACACTGCGTGGTGGGTAGTTTGACTGGGGTGGTCGCCTCCAAAAGAGTAACGGAGGCTTTCAAAGGTACCCTCAGCACGCTTGGTAACCGTGCGTAGAGTGTAATGGCATAAGGGTGCTTGACTGTGAGACCTACAAGTCGATCAGGTGCGAAAGCAGGACATAGTGATCCGGTGGTTCCGTATGGAAGGGCCATCGCTCATAGGATAAAAGGTACTCCGGGGATAACAGGCTAGTCTCCCCCAAGAGCTCACATCGACGGGGAGGTTCGGCACCTCGATGTCGGCTCGTCACATCCTGGGGCTGGAGAAGGTCCCAAGGGTTGGGCTGTTCGCCCATTAAAGTGGCACGCGAGCTGGGTTCAGAACGTCGTGAGACAGTTCGGTCTCTATCTATTGCGGGCGTTAGATGTTTGAGAGGGCTTGATTCTAGTACGAGAGGACCGAATTGAACAAACCTCTGGTGTATCAGTTGTTCCGCCAGGAGCACCGCTGAGTAGCTACGTTTGGAAGAGATAAGCACTGAAAGCATATAAGTGCGAAACTCGCCTCAAGATGAGACATCTTTTAAGGGTCGTTGGAGATGACGACGTTGATAGGCTACAGGTGTAAAGTTGGTAACAGCATAGCCGAGTAGTACTAATTACCCGTAGATTTATAGCCTAATTGGCAACGCTTAATTGCGCAATCAAGGTTCTCTCTTTGTGAACATTTTTATCGATAAAACAGTTGACAGTAAAGAGTTGACAGTTGATAGTATTATACCATCAACAATCAACCAAAAACTGACAACAATATACAACCTTTAGGGTGGTTTTAGCGGTGGGGCTCACCTGTTCCCATTCCGAACACAGAAGTTAAGCCCACCAGCGCCGATGGTACTGCGAAAGCGGGAGAGTAGGTCGCCGCCAGTTTTTATTTAAAAGTCTCATACATTCAGTTGTATGAGACTTTTTTTTGTCCTAAACCTTAAGTAAACCTTAAAATCTAACTAACTAACCCTTAGAAGCCTCAGGCATGGATTTGTAGGAGACTTTTCTTGTTCTAAATTTTAGAAATTAAGTTAAAAATAAAAGAACTTAAGTGTTTACATGATTCGAGATCTAGTTTAGGGTAAAGAAGTTAATGAAAATCAAGATAATTTAATCCAATAATCCATACTGTTGCTCCGTAGGAGCAATATCTGTGTAGAAAAAAGCTGAAGCGGTCACAAGCGCGTTCCGTAGGAACGCTATCTATTCCTCATTTGTAAATGCTGCACAGAATTTACAGGTCGCTCTGGAGGAGTTTCTCCTTCCATGAGCTTTTGTTCATATTCTACTAACAGTCCGCCGCTCTGCGGCTTTTGGAAACAACTACACATCTTGGAAAGTTATATATTGTAATTGTTTTAAGATGATTCATAAGCTTCATTTTAATGATGAATACAAGATGATTTTTATTCATCTTAAAATACCCACACAAATGTAATTTTGAATATTCATCATTCATCATTCATCATTCATCATTCATCATTCATCATTCATCATTCATCATTCATCAAAAGCAAGCTTTGAAAATAAAAAAAATCATTGTTTTTTTGACAAATAATCAAAGAATGCAGTCACCCCCCTAGCCCAGATCGAAACGGCATCCTTTTTTGTTATTTGGAAAAAGCACAGGCACAAAAAAGATACAGTGAAGAGCTGGATGAAGCTTCCAATAAAAGAGAGAAGTTTTAAAGGCCACTAATTGTAAAAACTATTCTGCTGTTGTAACTGGCAACTGGAGTAGTTACTGAAACTCCACTCAGTTGTATTTGAATAGGAATATTGGAGTATGAAGCTAATGCTAAAACTGCTTGAATTCTGAATAATTCAACAGCAGTCTGCGTGAACGGCAAATAGGTCGTTCCACCTGTTATGGTACAAAGTACGCAGAGCGTTGTACCATTTCCTGTTCTCTTGGCTGCCAAGAGCAATGAATTATGCCAAGTCGGGTTGGGTTCATAATGCACAGATACTTTTGCATTTCCTAAAAGTAAGGGAACTGATGCCGCTAAAAGAATTTGGTTGGCAACACTTTCATAAGTCCCAGAATAATTATTTCCTGCTTCTGTAATGGTAGTTATAGGTACAGTCCAATTTGTTCCACCTACAGTTAAAGTCTGAGATTTTATACTTGTTGCAAATCCTAATAGGATGATACTACATAAATATTTTAACAATTTTGTCTTAATCTTCATAATCTTAAGTTATTCGGTGATGGTATAGGTGATTACGACCGGTGTATTTGTTCTCGCAGATAGGTTTGCATAGGTGTTCGCAGATAATGTGATGGTGATGCGATGCCCGTTATTTGCGCCATTGCCGGTAAATGCGCCACCAATTCCGCTGATAATTGTTTGTGAAGTTGTAGATAAAGTTACTGTTGCAGTTGGGATTCCGAAAACGCCGGCTCCTCCTGATGATGTCGCAGCTTGTAGTCTAATATCAACTCCCGGTATCACCTGATTTATTGAGGCAGTAATTCTCCTTGTGACTCCACCTGATACGATTGCAGATGTATAATTAATCCACTTTGTGGTGTTGGGAGCAGGCGCAATCAATTGTCTTCCTGCGTCAGTAGGTGCCGTAAAATTCATTGTAATATTTCCTGCAGGTTCAATATCCATTAATGTTACAACTGGTAATGTGATGCCGATCGTTCTGTTTCCTGTTGTTTGTGAAAATGCAATACAAGAAAATAAGTTAACAGCTACAATCAATATTTTAAAATAATTCATTCTTGTTTTTTATTTTCGTTGTAACTTACTTTTACACTCTCTTGCTGATATTTTATTTCAGATTGCTGTTTTATAACATTGATAATAATATTTTTTGATTCTGATGGTTTTAGATTTATATCAAACTGATCAATCGGAATTTTATATTTTTTATCTAAACCATTCCGATATACTTTAATTTTCCAATCTCCGGGACGCAGATAAGTAAAATCAAAATTTTGCCCGATTATCGCAAGCTTTCTAAGGATCAGTTCTCCGTTTGAAACTTCAATAATTAAATTTTCTTTTTTCTTCCTATCTTTTTTGAGTGGAAGTTGTGCAAAACTTAATTTACTTTCTGGCTCAGAGTAATCAATTTTTCCCTGAATACTCGCTGCACTTGTCAACCCGAAATTAAAAATATTTTCTTTTTGATTTAAAACTAAAGAAATAGGTAAACTAAGATCTGGAATATCATTGATTTCTGTTGTTGATCTGTCGATTTCCAAAACATAGTCTCCAGGTTTTACATTTTTAAATACATAATTTCCGTTTTTGTCTATTACAGAAAGATGATTTCCTAAAATCAAACGGATGCCGTCTACTTTTTTTACTGCAAGATTATTGATCGTTCCAGAAAGTGTAGTGTATTCAGCAGTTTTTTGAATCGGAATATTCATTCTTAAAGTATAGCGAAGTGAGAAAATAAAATCTTTATTTCCAATTTCTCCTCTTTGCAAATTGTATCGTGCAGATAAATCAAATTCATGACCTCGAAAAATTTGTTGATGAAAAAGAAGTTCAAAAAGATTTCTATCCGTATAATAATCTTCGGGCATATAATTATTCTGATAAAATAAACTGAAGCTGGTTTTATCAGAAAACCGGCTCATCATTCTCACACCGTAATAAAACTGTTTCTGATTTTGCAGCTGATAGCGTGAAGTGACCGCATAACTTCCATATAGATTAAATGAAGTTTTAAACTTTTCGAAACCTACATTCGCAGTATAGAAACTTGAATTACCCGAAAATCCCGACAAGAAATTATTAGTTTTACCGAATTGTCCTTCAAAATTCAATTGAAAAATTCCAATTTGCTGGTCAAGGCTTACTTTGAAAAAATGTTCTTTATAATCAAATTCTTTCGGCATCAAGCGATCTTCATATCTTTGAAACCCGTTATAAAGCATGATTGAACCGCTGGGTAAATATTTATACTGAATTCCGTACTGCAGATATTTTCTATAAGGTGCTGCAAGAAATAGAGTGTCTCTCTGAAAATTTCTTGCATCCTGAGTATAGGTCGAAATTAAATTTATTTTTTTTGAAATCCTGAACTGTAGATTGCCATTAAACGTATTGGTATTGTTAAAATATCCTGCATATTCTGGGCTTGATCTCATGTACATGAGGTTTCCGCTGACTTGTTTAAAATTTGCATGAGTTTGCAACATGTAAGCCGTTCCTTCTGCATTATCTGTTTTACTGTAAGATGTTTCTCCAGCAATTTCAAGGTTATTATTGAGCTTAAATTTTCCTTCGATGTATGGTAAATGCGCATTAGAATCTAATCTTAGATTACTAAAACTAAAGTTTACGTTTTCCTTTCTCGAGATTTTATACAGATATCCGGTAGTAATTTCTGATTCTTTGGCAATTTTAAATTTTGTGTAAAAATTAAATTCACCTTTTATATCTCTGAAAAATCTTGGGTGATTATAAAAACCGCCAAAACTTATTTTTTTAAAATCAAATCTGATTTCTGCGCCACGCCCGTATCTCGCATATTCCGTTAAAAATGAAGAAGAGTAATTTTTATCTCCGAGATGTATGTATAAATTGTCTCGTTTGTAATTCACAAAATATTCTTCATATTGGGTAAAAGAATTGAATTCTACAGGATTTTTTGTAATTGCACGAAATTCCAATAGATTTTTGTTTTCCTGATCTAAACTTCCTTTTCCATAAATTTCGCTCTGAAATCCATCATTATATTCACCTCGGTTTTGCATTCCGACAAAAGACATTGATGCAGAGATGGGAATTCTATGAAAAATATCATCTTCAATAGGCTTTGTTGAAATTATTTTAATGCTTGTATAAATAGTTTGATTCTCTTTGGGATTTCCTACCGGATAAATTGTAAGATTTAGATTTACAAATTCATTTTTCCCTAATTCTGGGTTGGTGATTTTACTGATGGTAATTAATTTTTCTTCTCCTGCAGGTAAGTTTAGATAAATATCTTCATCAACGACAGCATTCTTACTTTCTAGAATTAAATTTTCCGAAACATTGCCGTTGTTTTTTAAAAGGAAAGTTGATTTAATAGTTTCCCCAGCTTTTACAAATTCAGGAGAATTAATTGCGGTTAATGTAAGTTTTCTGTTTCCGGAAACGATAAAATCTGAAGTTTGGATAAATTCTTCTTTTGTATTTTTTTCGATTCCTTTTATTGTAATTCTATGTTGACCTTGTGGAGTTTCTGTAGCAATTTTTAACGGAACAATGTGAATTGTGCTCTCGTTAGAAAAAATTTTTATCTGATCATTTTTTAAAATCGGAGTGATTGATTGGTGAGACGTTTCAATCGCAATGTCAAATATTTTATTCTCGGAAGTTTTGTTTTCTATGATGAATGAAATAGAAGATGAAGTTCCCGGCTTTAAACTGTCTTTTTTTGAGAAAAAAGTAGCGCGGGGAATAGAATGGTAATATATAGTAACCACGTTTTATTCATTTTTATTTCTAGTTCAATATTGAGTGCGAATGCATTTTCGTCCTCATCGATGGCAATGAGAACCGCATTGTATTTTTCTGGAGGCATTTTACTGATATCGATATAAAATGATTTTGAAGTCTGCGGTAGCAATCCCATTGGCAGACTTGAAAAAGTTGCGACTTTGTCTCCGTTTTTTTTGTTATAAATTTCAATTGCTATGCTGGGTTTGCAATAAAGGTTTCCCTCGTTGGCGACTGCAATTTTTAAAATTTGTAGTTTATCTTCTTTTTCAATTTTTACTCCTTCAAATTTTAGATTGGGTTTTGCTTTTTCAGAATCTATATCAGTAATAATTTGAACAGCGTATCGAACGATGGATGTTATGTTTACGCCTTCTTTTTCGTTGCTTGGTCTAATGTTGTCTACTGGCTCTACAATGATTACGCTCCAATAGCTTCCTATATCAGCAACTTGCTTTGGAATTGTAATTTCGTATAAAACTTCAGTTTTTTGTTTCGCTTTTAGATTAATCAGATTTGTATTTAACTTAATCCAATGAGCATTAGTTTTAGGATTTGTGTTTGGAACTGTGTACTGTATTGACCCGTCTGACTGATAGTTGAAATCCTGCAGAAATAATTTTATACTTTGTGGCTGATTGCTTGTATTTTCTAGACTTATTTTTCCTTTATAAATATGTCCGTTTTCTACTTTATAATTGTGTGAAAGCCCGTTTAGTATGACAATGTTAGCTTTTATAAAATAAGATGAAAACATCAGGATAATGAAAAAGATGGTACGCTTTAGCATTTGAATGTAAAGTTTGAGTTTAAAATAAAGACAAGAAAAACTTGGAGAAACTTAAATCTTAAATTTCTCCGTGTTTAAAAGATGTTTTTCAGAATTTAGTTATCCGAAATAGTGTAGGTCACAGTTGCAACAGCAGTCGTAGTTGCTTCAAGATCTGCATAAGCAGCGATGGTACCAGATCCGCTTCCTGCAGCTAAAGCATACGTAAGATTGTGACCGTTATTTGCGCCATCTCCTGTGTAAGCACTTCCAATTCCGGAAATGATTGTTTGATCTGCGGCAGTTAGCGTCAACTGCGCAGATGGAGTTCCCAGAGTTCCTCCTCCTGAACCAGTTGCTGTAGCAGCAGTTACTCTGATGTCAATACCAGGGATTATCTCATCTACTTTTACCGAAACATTACGGGTAGCATCTGCAACAGATTTAATCGATGAATAATTCAGCCAAAGTGTGTTGTTTGTACCACTTGGAACGATAGGAAGACCAGCTTCATCAGGAGCTGTAAATCCTAAAGTTATGTTTTTGTTGGCAGCAGGCTCAATGTCTACGAGTGCTACTTCAGGAATAGTAATCCCGATGGTGTGATTGTCTGTGTTAATGTCTTGCGCCTTTAGATTTGCTGAGAAAGTAAAAGCTGCTAAAGACATAGCTAAGGTTAATGTTGTTTTTCTCATGGAATTAAGTTTTAGTTTCTAAAGTTAATAAAATTCATTACAATATGAAATATTTAATAAGAATTTTTTATTGTTATCTATTCATTTACAATATCTAATAATAATTAAATAATTTGTTTTTCATGGTTATAAAAAAAAGCAGTAAATATTATGACTAAAGTCAACATCAAAAAAAATCTTACACATTGTTTTGTGTAAGATTTTATCTAAATTTTAAATTATTTTAAGACCAATGAAGATCCGTCACTGTAGGTTTTCCTGATTCTATTCTTCCCGCAAAATGCCAACTGTTATTTTCAGTTTTTATTTTGAAATCGTACCAGCCTTTTGTTTTATCAAGATTAAAAATTATTTTTTTCCTGATGATTCGAGAGGAATTTCTTGCTTTTTCCCATCATAAAGATTTTCTAAGATAATAGTTGTTTTGTTAGCAGAGATCTTATTCAGTTTTATTTCAACTTCATTTTTCGAAATATTATTTGATAATGTTATTTCTACCTCTGCTTTTTTATTTCCTTTAAATTTTCTTACAAAACCGTTGGGTCCTGTTACTTCAAAATTATAAGAATCAATATCAGCTTCGTGAGAAATCTCCTCTTTTGCATAGAGCGCATAAGAAAAATAATAATCTGGTGTATCAAATTTATTTTTATCATAAATAATTAAAGGTACTGCAGCATCTTTAAGGTTGGTCATCACAATTTTATGATTTTTAAGGTTGACCTCATAATCGTAAGGTAATGGATTTGATGGTTTTATACCTCTTTCCTGAATTTGTAATAATTGATGATTGAGATCCTTTTCAGAATACCATTTGAGATTGGGTGTGGGTTTGTTTTTTGCTGAATTAATGATCTTTGCATACTCTTTTTGATTCAAATAATTCATTGTAGGAATTTTGCTTTCAGATTTGTTGAAAGCTGATGTCAAGTCACCACAGATTGCTCTTCGCCAATCGCTGATGTTGTCCACCGTTACATCCTTGTTATATTTTTCTGTATAAATTTTTCAAGAAATTGTAAAACCGAAGTATGATCAGAAACCTGAGAGTTGACGAAACCACCTTTCGTCCAAGGTGAAGCTATAATCATCGGAACACGAAATCCTAAACCAACCGTTCCTTCAACTCGTTCATTATCATGAAGGTCAGAATTTGACATATATTCCTGATTCTTATTCACATATTCTACACCCTCTTTTCCGTTCATATCAACGGGTTGATTCGGATTTAACGGCGGTGCGAAAGGAATCACATGATCAAAATAACCATCATTTTCATCATAATTAATAATGAAAATTGTTTTCTTCCAGGTTTCAGGATCTTGTGTAAGAATATTCAAAACTTCAGAAATATACCATGCACCATACCACGGTGAACCAGGATGGTCAGAAAATCTTTCCGGTGCAACCAACCAGGAAACTAATGGAAGTTTTTTGTCTTGTACATCTTTTCTGAACTGATGCAAAACATCTCCTTTTGGAACAACCAGCCTTTCTCCGTTTTCATCTTTTCCCACTTCTAAATTCCAGTAATCAGGATCATCCGAATTGATGGTGAATGCTTTTTCGTGAAGATTTTTTTCTTTTTGAGAAAGCTTTGCAAAATTATCAGGATGATATTTTATTAAATCTTCTTCAAGCTCTTTAATTAAATTTTCAAAACGTTCTTTGTTTTTCGGGTTCTTCTCGATTTCAGTTTTTAAGTGATTAATGAGATTGGGAATATTTTGATGGTAACCTTTAGAAAATTTGACATTAAAATTAGAAAACCATTCAATGGGATTATCGGTAAAATTGCTCAACCAAGATTCTTCTTCACCAGGCATCCCTTTCGGAAGACTGATTTCATTCTGATAAATTCGCCACGAAACGTCTTGTTCTTCCAGTATTTCAGGAAAACTTTTCCATCTTGCCTGTCTGTTTTTATCATAATCGATGTTGTCATTGTAAACATTGGCTTTTACTTTGCCATTTTGCTGTTCACGAATCGTTCCAGACCAAAGAAATAATCTGTTAGGTGTAGTTCCTGTCAATGACGAACAAAAATATTGATCAAAAATTGTAAATGAATCTGCCAGCTGATAATAAAAAGGTAAATCTTCACGGTTATAATACCCCAAAGTCAAAGGCATTTCTTTATAGTCCTTATTTCCGGAAGCTTTTGCCTGAAGCCATTGGTCGTACTTCATTCCGTTTAAGGCATGTTGCTGATCAGACCATGAATGCGGCAATGAGCTCATCCATGTAGATTTGGTATTTTTAAATCTAATCTTCCCGGAGCAGCATATTTTCCATCATTATTTTTCTGAAAAAATACCGAGTGGCCATCTTCTTTAGCGAATGCAGTTTGATCTAAAAATCCCCGAACCCCTTTCAAAGCTCCGAAAGCGTGATCAAAAGAACGGTTTTCCTGCATTAAAATCACAACGTGTTCTGCATCATAAAATGTAGATCCGGCTGCAGCTTCTATTGTTAAAGCTTTTAAAATTGCAGGATGCAACATACTTGAAGTTCCCAAACCGGCCATTAAAATTCCCGATTTTTCTAAAAATTCTCTTCTGTTCATATCGAAAAATACTAAGTAAGAAAGAAACCGCAAGTATCATCATCAGCTTACGGTTTCTTAAATTGAAAATTACAAAATTGTTAGCTTTCTGTTACTGCAACCACCAAGGTTTTAAAGTAATATTATCCTGTCCGTTGTACTGTGCAGTCAATGCTGCTTGCAGATTGATATTATTATAATTGTATTCCACCTGTGGATATCTGAATCTTGAAGGTGCGGTAACGCCTGTTTGCAAAGGCAGATTTGGGTAACCAGTTCTCAAGTAATCCTGATAAGATGTCCATTGCCCTTGATGGAACATGGTCATGTATTTTTGTGTAATAATTTTTTCAAGCTGATTCTGAAGCGGAGCTGAATTATTATAAAGCACTAATGAGCTCGCCAAATAATTATCAACATTAAATCCTGCAAAATACTGATTCGAATTTTTTACATATGTCTGGTAAAACTGAAAACTTGCTTTGATTGCGTTATCGTAATGCATTTTTGCAGATCCTGAAATCCAGCCTCTTGCTGTGGCTTCGGCCAAAATAAATTCAAGTTCAGCATAAGAAAGAATAGATGAAGGTTCATTGGTAGCATCTTTATAAAATCTTTCGTTGACTTTTGAGATGTTTTTAGCGATAATCAATGCGGCATTATCAGCGTAAGGTGAAGTAGGATTGCCTCCGTTGTAACCGTTAAAGTTGGTAATTGCCAAACCATTTTCTTTAGCCGAGGTCGTCTGTTCTGCAAACGTAAAAATTCTTGGATCTTGTCTGTCTTTGAACATGTTGATAAAGTAATTCGCCATATACAAACTAGAACCATAACCACTACTGTTAAAAGTTGTGTATCGGCTGTCTGCAGCATCTGCAAATTTCAGTTCACCATTATCCTGAATGGAAGTCATTAAACTTTGGCTTCCTGCAATTGAAGCAAATTCAGTGGCAATGTTAATTCCGCCAATGGTTGTTTTTTTAGATAAAGTCATTAAAACTTTCAATCGGAAAGAGTTAATCAATTTTTTCCATTTTGTAGCGTCACCGTTGAAAATGATGTCCCCGGCAATCGCATCTGAAGAATTAATTAAATCATTGGCTTGTTTCAGTTCATTTAAAACTCCGGCCATTACCGTTTCCTGACTGTCATATTTTGGCTGTGTAATTCCCGATTCTCCTTTTATCGCCTCAGAATAAGGAATGCTTCCGAATTTTAAACTTAAATTATAGAAATGGAAAGCTCTGTAAAACTTACCAATTGCCTGATAATTTTTATTGTTAATTCTTTCGGCTTCCTGCATCATTTTCATCGTGTTCAGCAAATCTGTGCTGTACGTACCAAATGAAGCATCATTCCATTTCATGTATTGGTAAATATTTTCACCATCGGTACCAATCAGCATTCTGGAAGCATACATCGGATCTCCCTGAACGGCAAATGCAGATTTTGAAACGTATGTTAAAAGATATTTCGGGTCGATATTAGCCTGATCATTTGGGTTTTCGTTGATTTTATCCAAATCGGTTTCGCACGATGAAAGTGAAAATAATCCAACGGCTAAAACTACTATTTTGAAGATATTGTTTTTCATTTGTTTTTCATTAAAATTTAAGATTAAATCCGACCCCGAACCATCTGCTCGAAGGATCCTGAATATCGTTTCCTGAACCTGAAGTCTGACTTCCAATCTGGAAATCAGGGTCTGAGTAAAGATTTTTAGATTTTTTCCACATGGCTAAATTATATCCTGAAATATTTGCGGTAAAGCTCTTTACAAAACCATTCGGGTTTAATAAGTGAGAGAAATCATATTCTAAAACTACTGATCGCAGTTTTACAAAAGTTCTATCGAAAACATTCGCAAACAATTCGCTTTCATCTTCTGTAACTCTAGCCTGATAAGGATAATTCTGCGCCCAACTTTGGAAACTGATAGGTGTTGTATGAGGTGTATAAGCTCCTGTAGAAGCATTGTAATTTACACCGTCCGGAACAAAATAATACGTTCCCGGATTTGCATATTCAATATCTCTGTATGCGGTAGAGTTTGGGTGTTTACCACCCCACCACATTTTTTCTACAACCTGAGATCTCATCACACCGCCGATGCTACCGTCGATTCCGATGTTTAAGCTTAATTTTTTGTATTTAAAGGTGTTGTTAAATCCAAAAGTCCAGTCTGGGTTGAAATGTCCGAGATTAGTTGGTGTGGTTGCTCTTGTCGGCATTCCGGTTGTAGCGTTCAAAATTACTTTTCCATCCGGAGATTTTTGCCATGTTACATCGTAGTAGGTGTCCATTCTTTCGCCCAACTTGATGTTGTTATAGTTTGGCATTCCGGCGTAGATTTCCGTTAATGTTTTCTCATAGGTACTCCAGTTGATTAATGACCTCCAGGTGAAATTGGTAGTTTTAACGGGAACTAAGCCTAAGGATATTTCCAGACCTTTGGTTGTATATTCGTTTCCGTTCACGTTCTGGGAAGTAAATCCTGAAGAAGGTGTACTTGGGAACTGAAGGATATTGTCATAATCTAAAGTTCGGAAATACGTTGCGTCTAAAGTCACTCTATTATTAAACATACCAGCCGTTAAACCGATTTCGTAAGATTTGGTCTGTTCAGGTTTTAGTGAATTTTCATAATTCAAAGTCGTCGGATAATAGAACGTAGGATTTCCGTTAAAACTAACTCCGTTGTTATTTAAATAGTAATTTCTAATAGCATAAGGCTGAAAGTCATACGCTACTTTTGCCCATGAAGCTGAAATCTTTAACAGATTAATCGCTTCAGGCATTTTAACCAAATTAGAAACAATTGTACTCAATGAAGCAGACGGATAGAAATAGGATCTGTTGGCTTTCGGTAAAGTTGAAGACCAGTCATTTCTTCCCGAAACGTTGATGAAAAATGCGTTGTACAAACCAATATCTATCGTTCCGTAAGTAGAGTAGATAAGTTTTTCTTTTAGATAATTATAATATTTTACAGCACCTGTAGAATTTTCTAAGGTATATTCTTCGGGAATATTTAATCCGTCTGTTGAAGCATTACCAATATCATTTTTATAGTAAAAAGTAGAGGCTCCTGTATTCACACTGAAATCAAAATTGTCTGAAATCTTTTTCTTGTATGTTGCCAAGAGGTCTGAGTTCATATTCCATGTTTTGATGTCATTTAAAATATAACCTCCGTTTCTTGGAGCACTGTAATTAAAATAAGAATACGGACTTGAAATCTCCTGTTTGTTGTGGTTTTCAACAATTGAAGCTCTTCCTTTGATGGAAATATCTTCTGTTGCTTTATATTCTAAACTCGTTTGAGCATTGATGATATTCGTGCGGTTTTGATTTTTATATTTTTCAGCTCCAAACCAAGGATTATTGTACCAAGCGTAGTTCCAGTTGGCTTGTGTTTTTCCTTCCTGCCCCGGAACCCAGAGATGATTTTTTAAAGCATTTCCGTCTACATCACCTCCCATCCAAATCAAAATCGTGTACATGTGACCGCTGGGGTTGTAGTCATAATTGGGAACATTCGGCGTGAAAGTCTGGTTGAAATTAAACTTAGTATCAAGAATAAATTTCTCTCCGAAATAATTTTGAGACGCAAAGTTGATTCCGTAACGCTGCAGATAAGCCTCTGGAATTCTATCATCATAATTCATGAAATTCCCTGAAAGTCGGTAAGAATCTTTATTGTGTTTGTAACTGATTGAGAAATTATTATTGTTGATGACGGCAGGTTTCATGAAAGTCTTTAAGTTATCATGATATTTCCAGTCGATAGGCACTCTTTCATATCTTGACTTATCATCATAAGGACTTCCGGCAACAGTTCCATACCATTCAATGACCTGCCCAGTTTGCTTGTCTCTGATTGGGCTGTTCCATTGAGCAATTTTTAAACCGGGAACAAATTTTGGTCCCCAAATCATATCTCCGTCATTTACCCCACCGTCGGCTCCGTCCCAAAATTCATATTTTCCCTGAGAACCGTTTCCGTATTCAGTCTGAGTTTCCGGAAGATTGGTAAATCCTGCAGTAACCATTGTATTCTGAGAAAACTCAACAGAAAACCCTTGCTTCTTAGCGTTTTTTGTAGTGATTAAAACAGCTCCGTACCGACCTCTTGATCCGTATAAAGCAGAAGCAGTTGCTCCTTTCAGCACGTTAATATTCGAAATATTGTTTGGATCTAAATTCTGAAAAACTTCTGGTTCTACAATTACACCGTCGATGACATACACTAAGTTGGTATTTCCTCGAAGAGAAAAAACAGGTTTCTGCTGCATTCCTGTTGGGTTTGAAACATTTAAACCAGCAACCTGTCCTGAAAATAAGTTTCCTAAACTTGGTGTGGTGATGGTTTCAAACTGTTTAGTATTAACTTCCTGGGTAGAATATCCTAATTTTTCTTTCTTTTTTTCAATTCCTAAAGCAGTAATTACAACACCCTCAATCTGTTTTTCATTTACTTTTTTCAGCATGATGGTGTAATTTCTTCTCGAAGAAACTTCTACAGTGTAAAGTGAATAATGATCAGAATAAAACTCTAAAATATCTTTCGGATTGGCTGAAATAGTAAAATTTCCATTTTCATCTGATGTAACTGTTGTTCCCGTGTTTTTGTCGGTAATATTTACTCCAGAAACTGCAGTTCCCTCTTCTGATTTTACAGTTCCGGTAATGTTGATTTCTTGTGCACTCAGGTAGAGTGGAAGCAACAATACCGTAAACGTGGCTAAAGTTTTTTTCATTTTCTAAATTTGACTGCAAATTTAGATGGGTACTGTTACTTAGGTTTTAACACTTTGTTACGAAAAAAACATTTTTTCAATAAGAGACAATGATAAAATTAATGTAATGATAAAGATGAAATTTGTGGTATGTAAAAGAATTTTTGTTTTTTTATAAATATATATAACATCGGAAAACATTGAGTTTTCTGTTTAGAATCTGCTCAAAATTCCCCAGTGAATTTTTATATCGTTAAACTTGAAGGGATTTCCAAATTCGTTACCATTCGACAGCTGGAAACTCATCAAGCCAATCGGAATAAAGAAATTGAAACCAAGCCCGACGCTGTACAATTTAGGCTTTACATTGAGCGATTTGTTATTGAGCTGCCCATATTGGCCAAAGACATCAAAAAATGCCTGATTACCTATTAGATATCGATATTCTAAACTTCCGTAATAATAAAAATCGGCGGCAAGAGAATTTTCATTAAACCCCCGCAGGGAATTCCAGCCTCCAAAACGGTAGAGTTCATTGGCAGAGAAATCGACTTTAGAATCCATCATTGCACCTTCAGCTTTGATGTTGAGGAAGTGATTGCCGTTGATATTATAATTGTGTTCCCCAAAAAAGTAAAACTGATTTTGCGGAGCCGTAATATTGTCTTTGGTGTAAATTGTCGTCAGATAATCATATCCTGCATTGATTTTTGTTTTATAAAGAAATAAATCGATGTCTGTAGGTTCTACCATTTCAAACCAGATTCCGATTCCTTTTTGTTGTAATCTTTTCCCTGAACGTAGAGAGAGTCGATGATTGTAGAGTTTTCAAAAGTTCCTCTCAAACCGATTTTATTTCGGCTGTTCATGTGATAATATAAAGCAGGAAGCGCTTTTACATTAGCAAAAGTAGAATCTTGTCTGAAAATATTCACTTTCATATTCAAACCAACATTCGATTTAAAAAGATAAGGGATATCTGCTTGAAGATCAAAATTTTGCCCTTTATCTGGGTTTCGCTGCCAATATAGATTGACGGTTTCAAATCCGTTGAACATGTTTCTGAAATTGACATTCAGCGTTCCGTTTAACGTGAATTTATCTGTTTTATCATTTCCAAAACCGATGACCCCATCGAAGCTGTTGGTCTTTTTCTTTTCCATAAAAAGATAAATCTGCGTAGAATCTTTTGTGAAAAGGGTTTGCGGGGGCCGTTCAAGACTAACGAAAGCGTGACTTTGAAAATTTTTGTTAATGGAAATTAGGTTTTTATCATCGTAGGTCTTTCCTTTAAATTCTTTTTCAAGATTTTTCATAAATCTTTTAGGAACTCTGGAATAACCTTTCACTACAAAACCATCAATCGTCCGTTTATCATTTTTGTTGATGTCGAGCTCTACAATCGGATAACCGTTTTTTTGACCTTTATATTTCGATTTTATTCTGCTGAAAGCAAAACCGTCATCAATATATTTTTTGTTGATGACCTTTTTTGTGGAATCTAAATTTTTAGTAAAAAAATCCCTTTCGATTTTATGTTTTTTGATAATAGAATCAGAAAGTGTAACAAAAGTTTCGTTGAAGTTTTTTCCTTTATCGTAGATAATTTCTGTGCTGTCACCTTTTATTTTGACATCTTTTAATTCAGTGAAAAAGTAATTACTCTGTGCCAAAGAATCTAGAAATTTCACGGCAGAAACAGAATCTTTTACCTTTTTCTTGACTTTCGTTTCAGAATCAATCAGAAAATAATGCTTCTTCTGCGCTTGTGTAAAAACGCAGAACAGGATAAAAAATATGTTTAGAAATAACTTCAACTTTTCTCGGAATTTAAACCATTAAGATTCTGTTAAGAATTAAGAATATTAAGTTGAGCTTCGCCGTAAGCATTGTGCTGATTAAAAAATCTATTGATTTTTCTTAATAAAACTTAACTTTTTTAAATCTCCTTAATGGTCCAAAATATTTTAATTGTATTTAAAATTTGTTTTAATAACTGAATCTAAGCCAGTTTATTATACTTCTTCATTAAATTCTCATACGTTCCCTGCGGTAAAATCCATTTCAAAGGAACTCCGATTTTCTGCCCGAATTTACCGAAATAATAATGAGCTTTCCACTTCTTTTTAGTTAAAAGTTGATCAATATATTCTGCAACTTCCAAAGGTTCAGTTCCGTCGCCAACGTGAGAATTCATCAAAGCATACACTTTATCAAAAACGCTTTTGTAAGGCTCAGAAACTTTCGTCTTGACTCTGTTTTCTGCAATATTGGTTTTGATGTCACCTAAATGAAGCGAACAAACATCGATATTCCAAGGATAAACTTCATATCTGATGGCTTCTGTCACTTTGTCTAAAGCAGATTTTGAAGCCGAATAAAACCCACGAAACGGCAATCCCATCTCGCTTCCAATACTGGAAACATTGATGATTTTTCCAAATTTGTTTTCACGCATTTTTGGCATTACAGCAGTCATCATTTGCACGGCTCCAACCAGATTCAGATTAAATAATTTAAGAATATTTTCTTTCGTAGAGTCTTCCACAGAACCTACCATTCCCATTCCCGCATTGTTGATGAGAACATCGATTCTGGTTTCTGTTTTTAAAACTTCCGCAATGGCATTTTGAACGGCATCGTTATCAGTAATGTCAGTCGGAATTGATTTGAAATATTGGCTTTCGGTAAATTTTCGGCTCAGACCGTAGACTTTATGACCTTTCTTCCCGAAATATTCTGCTAACACGAAACCAATTCCTGAGGAAGTTCCGGTGATGATGATTGTTTTATTCAATTTTTTCTAATTTAAAATGTTAAGCCGATATCTTCTCTTTCAATCATTCCCGTTTCTTCTAGATTACAGATACATCCTTTTACAGTTTTGTAATTTCCTGAAATTCTGCTTTCTTTTCCTTTGCTGTCTTTGATGATTATTCCCGCAGAGTAATCGTTTCCTTCAGAATGATACGCTCTGAATATCACATATTCATATCCATTATTTTTAAATAAAAGATTGTCGATTTCCATTCCGGCATTGTCTTTTCCGCCGCCTCTCATGTACGAGTTATAATGAAATTTTTTCCAGCTTTCTTTCGTTCTTTCGGCAGGAAATTCCATTTCAACTTTGTTTTTAGTTCCAAAACGATATTGAATGTATTGATTCGTTTTATCTTTTACCAAAGACATTTTCTTACCGTTTTTGGTTTCAAAAGAATAAACAACTTCTTCATTTGGTAGAAGATATTGCGCCCAAAATGTAGCCGGAATTAAAAACGTTAAGATGAAGATGTACTTTTTCATATGAGTTTATTTTAGCAAAATATGTGTCAAATCTTCCCAAAACATCGGATAAGATTTTTCCACTACATTTTCGTCCTCAATATTCAATTCTTTAATCAGACAAAACGGAGCAAAGCTCATTGCCATTCTGTGATCCTGATATGTTTTAATAGAAATATTTTCTTCCGCATCTTTAAATGCTAAAGATTGTATGGTTAAATCTGTAATTTCCGTTTCCGCTCCTAATTTTTTCAACTCGTTGTGTAAAGCTGAAAGTCGATCGGTTTCTTTTACTTTTAAAGTTCCCAATCCAGAAATTTCAAACGGAATTTTCAAAGCTGCTGCTGTCACACAAAGCGTTTGTGCAATATCCGGACAATTATTCATATCCAAAACAATTTTTCCCGGGAATTGGAAATTCTCAATAGGTTGAAGAGTCAATTTGTGTTCGTCTTCTGTGAAAATAGTTTTAATCCCCAAAAACCGTTCATAAATATCTGCAATCGTAGAATCTCCCTGTGTAGATTCTTTGTAAAAACTTTTCAGATGGATTGTTTCTCTTCCAATTGCTGCGAATGAATAGAAGTACGACGCCGAACTCCAATCGCTTTCTACTTCGTAATTTATAATTGATGAATGATTATTGATGAATGATTCAACTTTTATAGTATTTCCTTCAAAGGTATTTTTAATCCCGAATTTGGTCAGAATATCCAAAGTCATTTCGATGTATGACCTTGAAGTAACTTCACCAACCAAATTAATTTCCAGACCGTTTTCCAATCTTCCTCCAATCAGTAGGAGAGAAGTAATAAACTGACTTGAAATATTTGCCGGAACATCCACTTTTTTCTCAGTGATTTTTCTTCCCGTAATTTTCAATGGCGGAAAACCTTCATTTTCTAAGTATTCAATTTGAACGCCGAGATTCTGTAAAGCGGTCACCAGATTTTTAATCGGTCGTTCTTTCATTCTTCCTGAACCGGTGAGAATGGTAGTTTTTCCTTCCTGAATAGAATAATAGGATGTCAGAAAACGCATCGCCGTTCCTGCATGATGAATGTCAACAGTTTCAGTGTTTTCCGAAAGTGCTTTTTTTAATAATTGTGTATCCTGAGAATTAGATAAATTCCCGATTTTTATGTTTGAAAATAAACTTTCCAAAATCAACAAACGATTCGAAATACTTTTCGAACCGCTGATTTGTATGGTTTTATTTCCGATTAATTTTGATTTTTCTAGCTTCATTATTTCTTCTTTATATAAAAAGATCAGTCAAGTATTTATAACTAATAACTCATCATTCATAACTATTTAAGTTTCTCATTATTCTGATGACGATCTTTATCGCGATCAGTTTTCACTTTCATTTTTTGTCGAAAGCTTCCTGCAGATTGGTTCCGGTTTGGTTGGCAAGACATAATGTTACAAATAATACATCAGCCAACTCTTCACCCAAATCTTTGATTTTATCGCTTTCTTTTTCGCTTTGTTCGCCGTATCGTCTTGCGATGATTCTTGCAACTTCTCCTACTTCTTCGGTCAGCATTGCCATATTGGTCAATTCATTAAAATAACGAACGCCAATGGTTTTGATCCATTCATCGACTTGCTGCTGCAGATTTGTGATTTCCATTATTGATATGCTCCTAAAGTTGGGCTTGTCGTTCTTGTAGTTCCTACAATATCTGTAGGGACTGTTGCTGCAATTGAGACTGCACCTTTATTTCTTGCCGGTGAATCTGCTTTTACACGAAGATTCATTTGCGCTGCGAAGTAATTGATAAATTTCGGATCTTCATTTTTAAAACTTTGAATAACATTCATAGGATTATTATCAAATGTAAATCCTGCTCCGCTAGCACCTGCATATTTTATCGATGAATTTTGAATCAAATACTGAAACTGCTGTCCAGGTGTCTGTTCAAAATTCACTGAATCATCTCTGTCTGAGTAAACGATGCTGTTGAGGATGTTTAAGTTCTGCAACGCTCCCTGTTCGGTTTGTCCGTTTTCGTTTTTCCATTCATTGGTGGCAAAAATTCCCATACGGTTAAGAGAACCCATCGTTGAAGAATAATTCGCAATTGTTGCATGGGTATAGGTGTGATTTCCACCTTTGAAAATCCCGATTGCAGATTCTCCGCAATTATTCATAACTAAATTACTTGCATTCACCGTAGAAGCTACAGCATAAATTCCAAATTCTTGGAAAGTGTGGATGAACGAATTTTTTATGGTGGCATTTGCCTGTTTCATGTCTAAACCTTTCGTTCCTCCAAAAAGTCTAGTGTGATTCATGTTCAGAATAGAAGCTGGTTCCATTTTAATAGAATTCCAGTTTCTTGGGATGGTGTCGTAATAAGAGTCGTTTCTGTCACCACGGACGATAATTTGGTCGGCTTGAGTTCCGTTCATATTTAATGTTGCACCGCTGGCAACTTTCATTCCGCTGTTTTTATGAAAATAAACTTTCGTTCCTGCCTGAATATTTAAAATAACATCCTGATCAACGGTAAGATTACCATAGATGATTTTAGCTTTATTGTTCGTCCACGTTGTGTTGCTGCTTAAAATATTAGGATTAGAAGGGGTTTGAATAAAAAATTCAGCGTCCTGAATGACAGAAAATAATGTTACATGCTGTTGACCAGTCCCGCTATTGAAAAGGATACGGTCTTCAGCAATAGCCTCCGGACCTGTTGCCTGAGGAGCAATTTCAACAAAAATAAACAGACTGTCTTTTTTTCTTAAAGGTACATTGGTAAAGTCATGACCAGATTTTCCGTCTACATTGATTTTATATAAAGAAGCAGCACCTTTTTCAAGGTTGATTCTCGGGATCATAACATCTTTATCTTCATTATTGTATATTTTCACAGCATAAGTTTCTGAACGTACCTGATGATAAACGGTGTCACAAAATACAGTGTCTTTTGAAAAACTCAATTCCTGAGACGGTGCGTCAAAAGAAATTTCGTCTTTATTACAAGAAATTGCGAATAGAAGCATCCAGAAAGAGCAAAACAGTAGTAATTTGAATTTCATTGATAATGAAGTTTTATATAGATTCCAAATTTAACGAAAATACTTTAATTTTCTTATCTCTAAAAAATTATTGTACAACTATTTGTATATTATAAAAAATATTGTATTTTTGCAACCTAAAATTTAGCAGAGAAATACCATTACTATTTCGAAAGCAAAACTTTAATTTTTTTAAAAAATTGTATTATGAAAAAAGGAATTCACCCAGAAAATTATAGACTTGTTGTTTTCAAAGATATGAGTAACGACGAGGTATTTGTAGGAAAATCTACTGCTGAAACAAAAGACACTATCGAGCACGAAGGTGTAGAGTACCCATTGATCAAAATGGAAATCTCTTCTAGCTCTCACCCTTTCTACACAGGAAAGACTAAATTAGTTGATACTGCAGGTAGAGTAGACAAGTTCATGAATAAATACAAGAAATTCTCTAAGTAATTTTTTGTTTTAAAAATATTTAAAGTCTTCCAAAATTTTGGAAGACTTTTTTATTTGTATTTTTGTGAGAAGATCAAACTTAGAATTTTAAACATAAAACACAATGCAGCTAGTATTTTCAGATGCACAATATTGGGAAGATTTTCTTCCGCTTACTTTTACCCGTCCTGTTGCAGAAATGCGATGCGGAATTCTGACCTTCTCCGAACGATGGCAGAAAATTTTAGAAAACACTGAAGTTTCTTTTTTTACCGAAAACTATCTTCAAGGAAAATTTAAAAATCCGGAAGATGTGGAAAGTCTTTTTTTGGTAACCAATTTTTTACCGACAGAAACAATTATTCGGCAGATAAAAGATTTGAAACTAGGTGAAGCTTTGGTTTATGAAGATGAATTAATCGCTGCAAGAATCAATATGAAAGGTTTTTCTCTGAACCAGATTGAGAAAATGACCGACATCAAAGAAGAATTGATTTTCTTTAAAAAACCGACAGATCTCTTTACTTATAATGATAAAGCCATCGATTTTGATTTTGAATTATTAACCCAAGGAAAAGTTTCTCAGGAATTATCTTCAACTAATGGATTTTTAGGCGATAAGAAAGATTTGTTCATCGAAGAAGGTGCACAAATCGAATTTTCCACTATTAATACTAAAACCGGAAAAATCTACATCGGAAAAAATGCTGAAGTGATGGAAGGGTGTAATCTTCGTGGCCCGATTGCATTGTGCGAGGATTCTAAATTTAATTTAGGAGCAAAAATTTATGGCGCAACTACGATTGGTCCGCATTCTAAAGTGGGTGGAGAGGTGAATAACATTATTATTTTCGGATATTCTAATAAAGGTCACGATGGTTTTGTTGGAAATTCTGTGATTGGCGAATGGTGCAATCTGGGTGCAGATACCAATTCTTCTAATCTTAAAAACAATTACGCAAGCGTAAAACTTTGGAGCTACAGAACCAAACATTTTGAAGATACAGGTTTGCAGTTTGCAGGTTTAATCATGGGAGATCATTCTAAGACTGCCATCAATACCCAATTAAATACAGGGACAGTCATTGGAGTGGCTGCCAATATTTTCAGAGCAGGCTTTGCTCCAAATCTGATAGAAAGTTTTTCTTGGGGCGGATTTAAAGATGATGAAAGATTTAAATTAGACAAAGCCTACGAAGTCGCCGAGAAAGTAATGGCACGAAGAAAACTGCCTTTAACAGACGATGACAAGGCAATTTTAAAGCATATTTTTGACGAATATTAAACGAAATAATAATGAAACTTCAAACTTTTTTGAAGTTTTTTGTTTTAGATGTAATATATTTCAGTTTTTAGATGTCTTACTTATAGAAACAAACTTATGACCCAAGAGATTTTCAAGAACACGGTTTTCATTCTCAAAGATGAGATGTATCGTTTTGCGAAAAGGTTTGTCATGAGCAGTGATGAGGCAGAAGATGTGGTACAAGATTTAATGATCAAGTTTTGGCAGAAAAAAGAAGAACTTGAAAAATTTGGAAATTTAAAATCCTACGCATTAAAATCTGTAAAAAATGAATGCCTCAATAGATTGAAACACCACGACGTGAAGTTAGGCTTTGCAGATCTGCAGCTTCACCGGTCGGAATTCTACAGTATGGATGTGAATAATCTCAAGGAGCATATCATTGGTTTTATCAATCAGCTTCCTGAGAAACAGAAAATGGTCATCCATTTGAAAGATGTAGAAGAGTATGATGTGTCTGAAATTTCCGAAATGCTGGAAATGGAAGAAAATGCAGTAAGAGTGAATCTTATGCGGGCGAGACAAAAAGTAAAAGAACAAATCTCACAACTGATGAGCTATGAGCAACGAACAATATCAGGATAAATATACAGAAGTCTTCAATGACTTAAAAGATGAAAAAATGAATTGGGATTTTGAAGATTTTCTTCAAAAGGCAGAAGGTAATGATGAAGCTGAAATTATTCCTATCGGTAAAGGCAAACCTTCATTCCCAAAATGGTTTTGGATGGCAGCAGGTGTAGTTTTGATTTTCAGTGTCGGATTGATTTTTAATGATAATCAAAATGGAGACGTAGAAAATCAGGCACAATTGGTTGAAAACGCAATTCAAAAGCAAAAATCTGATTTTATTAAAGAAAATCACGAGCATCAGACTCAGGTTGCAGTACTAAGCAACGACTCAATTTCAGGAGAGAAAAAAGATTCCATATTTCAGGAGGTTTCTTTGGCGGAAGTAGATGTTCTAGATAAAATTCTTTCTAAAAAAGCAGAATTAAAAAAGAAACAAAGCCGAGATACGTGAACAATTCCGGAGTTAAAAATATAAAAGATTCCACAGGATACAGAGATTCTTATGTTATCGTGAACGGTAAAAGAATCGAAAATATGGAAGAAGCCATTAATGTTACAAAATATTCATTTCAGGTAGTTGCCAACAACATGAATCAGGCATTGACACAGCCAAAAGTAATGGACAACGTAGAATACTAATAGAACAATCAATATAGATTACGCAACTGATCAGGCGGCTTGTAGTCAACTAAATTTAAATTAAAGTCATGAAAAAAATATTCATCATATTTGCACTCGCTTTTTCACATTTTTTCAATGTGTACGGGCAGAGAGAAAAATTAGACCAGCTTTTCGACAAGTATCAGGAAGTTGAAGGAGTAACTTCCATCAAAATTGCAAAACCCATGTTTGGGATGCTCAGCAATCTTAACATTGCAGATTCAGAATTGGATCAGATAAAACCTTTACTTGCCAAAATCAACGGATTGAAAGTTTTAATCACAGAAAGTCCTGAAAACGGAAAATCTTCGAATAATCTCAATCAGCTGAATAAAGAAATTACTTCTTACCTGAAAAACATGAATTACAGCGAAATGATGTCTGTGAAAAATGGAGATAGTAAGATTAAATTTCTTTCATCAGAAGCTAAAAACGGACTTCTTGAAGATATTTTGCTAAGAATAGACAGCGGAAACGGCGAGAATATTCTGGTCATGCTTGATGGGAAACTTTCAATGGATGATGTGAATAAAATTATCAATTCCAGCGAGACAAAAACAAGTTCTACGAGCACTACGACTGTAAAAAACAGTTTTAATTCTAATAGTGACTCATCTTATTTAAATGGTGAAACCAGAAATGTAGGCAATTTTTCAGGAATTGAAGTGAGTACAGGCGTAAATGTGGTTTTCAAGCAGGAAAATGTAACCAATGTTAAGGTTTATGCAGATTCGGATAAGCTTCATAATATCATCACAAAAGTTGAGAACGGTGTTTTGAAAGTCTATATCGATAACAAAGGCGCAAAAAAGATGAAATTTAAAAACTTAAGTGTCAATATTTCTTCTCCAAGAATGGATAATATTAAAACTTCATCTGGTTCTATTTTTACGGTTGTGAATTCAATTAAAGAAAATAATCTTAGAATTGATGCTTCCTCAGGATCTAGTGTTGCCGGTAAGTTTACAGTAAATAACACAACGGATTTTAGTGCTAGCTCAGGTTCTGATGTGAAAGCAAGTGTCACTTCAGGAAAAATTTTGGTAAAATGTTCAAGTGGTTCCAGTGTTAACTTAGAAGGAAATTCAGACATCGGAATGATTGATGTAAGCAGTGGAGCGGAGGTAAAAGCAGATAACCTTAGAATAAACAATGCAGAAGTAGAATCTACATCAGGAAGCAGTGTTTCTGTGAATGTGAAAGACAAAATGAGAGTGAAAGCATCTTCAGGTGGATCGGTAAGATACAAAGGGAATCCTAAGATTGATTCTGATGTAAGTAAAATGTCCGGAGGAAGTCTTTCATCAATCAACTAAAAACACCAACCATGAAAATTTTAAAAACAATCTTTATTGCCATTTGTACAATTTCCTTCATGCAATCTTGCGTGGTTTCAAAAAAACCAAATATGGAATTTTTCTCAAATGCAGATTATGATTACCAAGGGGCAAGATTTGTGAGTTTTAATGTTCCGTTATTTTTGGCGAAGCCCTATATCAAGAGAGCATTGAAAGAAGATGGTGAAAGTGAAGCGGTGTATGATCTCGTAAAAAAAGTTTCGAAAATAAAAATAATGACCGTTGAAAACGGAAACAAAACAATGCTGAATGATTATTCTAATTATTTAAACAACAACAATTACCAAGATTGGGCAACTATAAAGCATGACGGAAATAACGTCAACATCAGAGTAAAGCAGAAAGGTGAATTTATCAAAAATATGCTCATCACCGTAAATTCAGATAAAGAATTGGTCTTTGTGGATGTAAAAGGAAGTTTCACTCCGGATGATATCTCTCAGATGATCAGTCATGTTTCAGATAAATAGAATTCATATTAACTTATTTTTATATTGTAGAAAGTCGCAGTCATTTAGATTGCGACTTTTTTAATAAATATAATTGATTGTTAAGTTTTATTTAAACTATTAAAAAGGATTTTCGTATCTCGCTAAAAAGCCTTAATTTTGCAAGAAAGTAAAGATGTCTATTCATAACAAAATTGTAGAGACAGCCATCACTTTCGATGACGTGCTTCTAGTCCCTGCTTATTCTGAAGTTTTACCTAATCAGGTTTCATTAAAATCAAGACTTACCGATAAAATTACGCTTAATGTTCCCATAGTTTCCGCAGCGATGGATACTGTTACAGAAGCTGATTTGGCAATTGCTTTGGCAAGAGTTGGTGGTTTGGGTTTCATTCACAAAAATATGCCGATTGCTGAGCAGGCTGCACAGGTTAACCGTGTAAAACGTTCAGAAAACGGAATGATTTCAGATCCTGTTACGCTTTCTAAAGATCACACTTTGGCTCAGGCTAAAGAAACGATGGCTAAATATAAAATCTCTGGTCTTCCTGTGGTTGACGCAGATAATGTTTTAATTGGGATTATCACCAACAGAGATGTGAAGTATCAGGAGAAACTTGATATGAAAGTAGAAGAAATCATGACAAAAGATCATCTGATTACTTCTGATAAAAGCACAAACCTTGAAAAAGCAAAAGAAATTCTTCTTAAAAACAGAGTTGAAAAACTTCCGATTGTAGATAAAGAATATAAGCTTGTTGGTTTGATTACTATTAAAGATATTGATAATCAGTTAGAATATCCTAACGCAAACAAAGACGAAAACGGTCGTTTAATCGTTGGAGCCGGAGTTGGAGTTGGAGAAGATACAATGGATAGAATTGCTGCATTGGTGAAAGCTGGTGTAGATATTATCGCTATTGATTCTGCACACGGTCATTCAAAAGGAGTTTTAGACAGAATTTCTGAAATCAGAAAAGCTTATCCAGATTTAGATTTAGTAGGTGGAAACATTGTAACCGCAGAAGGTGCAAAAGATTTAATTAAAGCTGGTGCAAACGTTCTTAAAGTAGGTGTTGGTCCGGGATCTATCTGTACAACGAGAGTTGTTGCAGGAGTTGGAGTTCCTCAGTTATCAGCTATTTACAACGTTTACGAATATGCTAAATCTAAAAATGTAACTGTTATTGCCGATGGAGGTGTTAAACTTTCAGGTGATATCGTAAAAGCAATCGCAAGTGGAGCAGGAGCTGTAATGGTGGGCTCACTTTTAGCAGGAACCGATGAATCTCCGGGTGAAGAAATCATTTATCAAGGAAGAAAATTCAAAGCTTACCAAGGGATGGGAAGTCTTTCTGCAATGAAGAGAGGCGGTAAAGAAAGATATTTCCAGAGTGAAGCTAAAAATTCGTACCGGAAGGTATTGAAGGTAGAGTTCCTCATAAAGGGAAGTTAGAAGATGTGATTTTCCAATTGACCGGAGGTCTTAGAGCCGGAATGGGTTACTGTGGAGCTAAAGATATTGAAGCTTTACAAAAAGACACCAAAATGGTTATGATTACCGGAAGCGGATTGAAAGAATCTCATCCACACGATGTGATTATTACTCAGGAAGCTCCTAATTATTCTTTATAAAAATTCAAAATAACTATAAACCATGCATTCTTTATAAGTTTGTATGGTTTTTTTATATTTAAAAAGCTCCCAGAATATCCTGAGAGCTTTATTTTTCGTAAAATTGAGGACTTATTTTTTACAAATTTAAACTCAAGAACTTTAGATTCTTTTGTTTTAATCCTAAGTACATATGTTCCTGAGCTAAGAGAAGAGACATTTATTTTTCTGCAAAATCTTCAGTTCTTACCAATTGCCCGGCCATATTATAAATTTCAACTGTTTGAGCATTTTCAATACCAGAAATACTAATGATTTCAGATACCGGATTAGGGAAAATCTGAATCTTAGTTCTCGTAAGCTCTGAAGTTGAAGTTCCTAAATTGCTTGAATGAACATTTCCTGTCATTGTAGAGTTCGCAGCAGTAAGATTTCCTCCACATTCTCCGTTAGTTACTGCCGTGTTTTCAACCCATGTTCCAAAATTGTTTGCGGGTGGAGTTGAAACTGCATTATTCCCTGTCGAATTATAATAAATTAAAAAAGGGTTAACAAAGTTTCCATTTCCCGAATCTGCTAAAAATTCCCATCTGGTTAATGTATTATTCCATTGTATTTTAAACTCACATGTTCCTAATCCCCCACAATCCTGATCTCCGGTTACAGGTGTTGTTATATAAATACCTTTATTGTTAGCATCTAAACCTGTTTTTGTAAAAGTATAGGTTTGGTTTTCAAAAAGATTATAACAACCCTTGAAAGTTATTGTCTGGCCAAAAGCTGAGCTTCCGAGTGCCAGTGCTAAAAGATAGATACTTTTCATATTGTTAATTCCATGATGGCCAAACTCCTTGTAAAGCTATATAACACTTGATCCCAATATATGGGGGTCTGTTTTCGTGTGGTTGATTTCCTCCTGCCGGATTGATCATTGTACTTTTCATTACTGTATTTGCATTTGCGTCAGAGTATTCTTTATCAAGTACTTTTGTATCTGCAGGTAGTGTATTTGTTGGGGTATTTTGGTTCCCTTCTGTGCTTACTGCATTTACTGTATGAGAGTGAAGAGGCATCTGGGACTGTGTCAAAGTTACGGTTTCTGTACCACCTGTTTGTCCGCTCACTATCGGGCTTAGCCCTGGGCCTGTTCCCGGATGTACAATTGATCGCCCTCTCATGTCTGGTAGGGCAAAATTTGTTTGGCCGTTGCCTCCATAAGTGGTGCCCAAAAGTGCAAATAATGCTGAATTTTGAGAGATTGGAAGAAGTTGTCCATTACATTCTGCCCATCCGTTTGGTGCGTTTTGGAAGGCTCCGAACATTATTTGCCCGATGTAAGGATCTGATGCTTGAGCTTTTGCTGTTGGTGTAAACGCAATGCTTGCAAGCATCGTTAATGCTAATGCTAATTTTTTCATGGTGATTAATTTTAGTTCTTAACAAAATTAAGAAATATTAAAGTTATTTTACTCATAAAAAGAAAAACCTTTCAAAATTAACTGAAAGGTAACATTATGTTGATGTATTTACTTTAATTTTTTAAATTATCCTTAAAATCATCAATTCGAAAATCGGTTAGTGCATTTCCTTTTTCAATCTTTTCTTTGGCATATAATCTAAAGTCATTTTCAGTTTTTTCTAATAGATAATCATAAGGTCCGACTTGGGAAATCAACTTCACCAAAACCGGAGAAATTTCCAGACAAATGAAAAGTCCCATGATGAATGCAGCGGCAGTTGCTATAATGGCTGAGTTTTTTCCTAATTCATCCAAAGCCTGAAGTCTCGCAGCAAAACCATTGAACTTATCTTCAATAGTTTCGGTTGATTTTCTTTCGGTTTCCAAGCTGGTATAAACTTTTGAAATTTCTTTGTCTAAATATTCTAATCTTGGAGCAGCCTGCTTTTGGTAATTCTCAAGATCAACTCTGCGTTGCTCTTTTAATTCTTGTTTACGCTTTGCATTCGGCCCGTAACCTTCTTTACCACTTGTTAATCCCGATTGTTTTCCCAAAATTTCCTTTTCCAATTCAACGGCTGCAGAATCATATGACTTTTGGTATTGAGCAATTTTATCAGAGATTTGTTTTTTCTCGGTATCAAAAGGCCCACTTTGCTGAAGTATTCTTCCGCTCATTTCGCCTTGTAATTGTTTTTTATTTCTTTGAATAATGGTATTTAATTGTTTGTTGACTTCCTTTTCAAAAATTTTAAGTTCTAAAGGTTTGGAAATAATAATTCCTAAAAATGTTGCTAAAATCAATCTCGGAATCGACATCAAAATCTGATTCCACCACGTTCCGGTTTTTTTTATAGATGAAACAATATATCTGTCTAAATTAAAAATCATCAATCCCCACAAAATCCCAAATCCCACGGAAATTAATAGATCATCAAATACGGTATACATTGCGTAACCAGCAGAAAGTGTTGCAAAAATCGCTGTAAAAAATACAATGCCACCAATTCCGGAAAATTTATTCCATTCGCTTGGTGTTTTTCTGAGAATATGAATATTTCCTCCTGAGCAGACCATCAAAAATTTCTGAAACCAATTAATTTGATGATTCGTCTGATTTATAGTTTGTTGACTGTTTTTCATTATTGAAAATTTATACAAAATTAGTATTAAAAATCATACCAATGTTACAAACAGTAATATGTTTTACCAAGTATCTATTTTTTGATATTTAAATGGTTGATTACCATGTGTTTAAATATTAAAAACTATTTGATGTTAATTTATTGTTAAATTAAAAGTTTTATTAATTGAAGAATTGATAAAAAAATAGTAAGTTTGCGGTCAAATATTTAAAAATTTAAGTAAAAATGAAAAGAATCAGTACTGTTTTGTTGATTGTGTTTTTTGTTAATTCATTTTCGCAGGACTTACATAAAGAATGTGGTTTTGATAAAATCATGCAAAGATTGGATGACAGACATCCAGATCAAAAAGATTGAGAGAAGAAGGTGAGCAGAAGATCAACGGTATCAATCAACAGGCTTTTCTAAATAAAGTCGGGGCAACTTCTTCGTGGAATGCATTGTATACCGGACAGCTTTATGAGATCCCTGTTGTTGTACATGTAATCGAATCACAGGATGCAGCAAATGCTAATTTAGCAGTAACTGACCAAGAAATTATCAATTGGATTGGAAGAGCAAACAGTATGTATGCCACTACTTATGGTAATGGCTTTTATCCTGAAGGGGCTGGCCCTGCCGGTGGAAATGTAATGCCATTTAAACTTGTTTTGGCAAAAAGATCGCCAACATGTATGCCTACGACTGGTATTATACGCTATAACGGAAGTACTCTTCCTGATTATGATCAAAATGGAGTAACTGATACCGGAGCCACAGATTCTCAAATTAAAAACCAACTTGCACCACATTGGCCTGAAAATTCATACTTTAATATTTATGTTGTCATTGGTTTTGACGGACAGCAGCAGTTATCTTATGGGCTAATGGGTTATGCTGCATTTCCAACTTCATATGATTACGATTATGAAAGTTTTATGAAAGTAGCAACGATTAAGAATCAAAATGATACAACACTTACTCACGAGCTGGGTCATGCTTTTGGGCTTTATCATACTTTTCAAGGAATTTCGGCAAGCAGTCAAACAAGCTGTCCAGTAAATAACAACTGCTCAACAGAAGGTGACCGGGTTTGTGATACTTCACCATCTAGAAGTATGTATGGAGTTGCAATTCCCAACAATAATGCTATAGATCCATGTACAGCTCAAAATTACGATGGTACGCAGTATAATGTAATGAACTACACAAATTCTAACCGTAAATTTACAGAAGGGCAGAGAAACAGAGCTGTTCTGCTGATGATGGAATATAGAAAAAATCTGCTCAATTCACTTGCCGGTACCGATCCTGCAACAGTTGTCACTACCCCCGTTTCTGTAGTGAACGTACAATGTAGTCCTTCTGGAATAGTAAATCCAACTAATAGTGCTGTGGGGCCGACGCGAGTAATTTTCGGAACTATCAATAGTATAAGTAGCGGATATGATTCTGACGAAGCAACTCCCGTTTATTATGCAAATTATGCTACGGCAAGCTGCATAAGACCTGCTTATTTTACAGACATTGCTTCAAATACTGCAACAGAGTTGAAAGTAACTTATGCTTATGCATTTAACCATCCTGATAAATTTAGAACGAAAGTTTGGATTGATTATAATAACAATGGGATTTTTGAAAACTCAGAATTGGTAGTAAATAACTTATCAGCCAATTTAACAAATTCAGGACTTACCCTAGCCAATAACATCACCCCTCCAGCAAGTGCTGTAAAGAATGTGTACTTAAGAATGAGAATAGCGGTAGATGCTGCTACATTCAATGGAGTAACTTTCCCTGACTTTGATGCATGTTCGCAATTACAATATGGTCAAATGGAGGACTACGCAGTTAGGATTTTGGAAACATTAAGTACTTCTGATATTAAAAAAGATAATACTGAAACTAAAATTGTTTATACCAAAGCCAGCAACAAACTTCAGATTTTTGGAGCCAGCAAACTTGTATTTGGCGACTATCAAATCTATGATATGAGTGGAAAACTGATTCAGAAAGGGAATTCAAAAACAAATGAAATCCAGATCAATCAAGAATTAGTAAAAGGCACATATATCGTCAATTATTCAGATGGCGATAAACAAGGATCGAAAAAATTCCTTAACAATTAACAACTAAGAAGCCCTTTTTATAAGGGCTTTTTTTTACTTAAAATAAAGCAGGATGAAGAAATCGTTTAGTGTCATACTTTTACCACAGAAATAGAAAATATACCTATAGCAAAAAGATCACTTCAATCGATCAGGATTCTGTTTCAAAAAACTTTCCCAACCTGTGTATGATTTCGTGTCAGTAATCGTTCCGGAATTAAAATGATGACAGACGGCAACAGCCAAACCATCAGTAGCATCAAGATATTTTGTAGGAAATTCTTTCAGGTTTAAAAGGTTTTTCAGCATTCCTGCAACTTGCTCTTTGCTGGCGTTTCCGTTTCCGGTGATGGCCATTTTTATTTTTTTTGGAGAATATTCTGTAATAGGAATATCTCGGTGTAGACTTGCGGCCATTGCAACACCTTGAGCACGTCCCAATTTCAGCATCGACTGTACGTTTTTACCAAAAAATGGAGCTTCTAATGCGACTTCATCAGGATGAAATTCGTCAATCAATGCCAACGTTTTATCGAAAATATATTTAAGCTTGGTTTCATGATTTGGATATTTTTTTAAAATCAGTTCATGAATAGAAATCATTTCCATCTTCCCTTTTTTTACCGAAATAAGTCCAAAACCCATAATGGCAGTCCCCGGGTCGATACCTAAAATTATTTTCTCTGTTGAAATCATCGCACCAAAGATAAGGCATTCTTAAATTTATTTAAAAATTTACTCAACTTAAAGTTTCTTTTTATAATTTAGTAAAAAAACTATCATGAAAATAGTAAATAATTTATTGGCAATCAGTATGTTGTTGTGTGGTGGGGCAGGCACTCTCAAAAGCCAGTCTAAACCCTCTCAAAATATAAACCAGCAAAACGAAAATCAGATTGCTTATCTTTTTTTAAGATTAATAAAGACACCAAAGGCGTAGAAAAAATTTCTTTGTATGACAAGAAAATTGTAAAAGGAAAATTAAAATCAATACCGACTTTTGGTGATAGAGAGGCTTTGCAGAATGATTTTGTAATTACTTTATCTGATGCACAAGGGAATGAGCTTATAAAACAGTCTGTAGAAGATCCGTTAAATCCTGAATTTGAAAGTTATGGGGATACGATAGAAAGACACAAAATGTCGTTGCAGGAAAGTGAATTCAGTTTTAGATTTCCTTATTCTGATGAAATTAAATCTGTCAAAATTGAAAGAATTAATAATTCTAAAAAACAAGTACTCTTCACCCAAAACTTTTAATCATGAAAAAATATATATTCTTCCTGTTGATGGGTAGCTCCTTTTGCTTATCTCAGACATTTACTACTTCACCGTTACTTCAAAATGGGACCAATGACAAACGCATCAATATCGCAGTATTAGGAGATGGTTTTACTGCGACGCAGCAGACTGCTTTTGTCAGTTCTGCTCAGGCAACGATTAATTATTTATTCACAAAAAGTCCTTACACAGAATACAAAAATTATTTTAATGCTTATGCAATTAATGTAATTTCTGCAGAATCTGGTGTAAAACATCCGGGAACAGCTACAGATGTCACTGAGCCTATTTTTCCGGTTTCTAATCCGAATAATTATTTCAGTTCTACTTTTGATAACGGAGTACACAGATGTTATTATGGAAATGCTACAAAAGTTACACAGACTTTAGCTGCCAATCTTCCGGATTTTGATATAGCTTATATTTTAGGAAATACTACAGAATATGGTGGTTGTGGAGGAACTTATGCTTTTGCTTCGCTCAATGCTTCTGCAAACGAAATTGTTGTGCACGAGTTAGGTCATTCATTTGGTAAATTAGCCGACGAGTATTGGTTTTCTGGCTCTGGTGAGGCAGCAAATAAAACCCAAACTTCCAGTCCAACAACAATCAAATGGAAAAATTGGATAGGTATTAATAATGTTGGAGTTTATTCACATGCAGAAAGCCCGAATTGGTACAGACCACATCAAAGTTGTGAGATGAGATCTCTCAATCAGCAATTCTGCTCGGTTTGTAAAGAGGGAATTATTGAGAAAATTCACGGATTGGTATCTCCTGTTGATTCTTACACTCCTGCAAACAGTAGTTCTGTAGATGCTAATGCTAATGTCACTTTCACCGTCAACGAAATTCTTCCGATACCGAATACTTTGGTCAACAAATGGACGTTAAACGGAACTGTACTTGCCTCGACAGCAAACACGCTGACTGTTACTCCTGGTCAGCTAAATAATGGAAATAATACATTGCTGTTTTCAGTAACTGATAATACGGCGTTGGTGAAAACAGATAACCACAGTACAGTGCATTTTACGAATGTTTCGTGGACTTTAAATAAGAGTACTTTAGGAACATCAGAAATTAAAGCGGAAGAGCGAAGATTCAGCATTTATCCTAATCCTGCAAAAGATGAATTTTTCATTAAAGGAAAATCAAATTTCTCGAAAGATGTAAACATCCATCTTTTTGATGCATCAGGAAAGTTAGTTTCTGTAAAATTTGAATTGAAAGATGCCGCAACTGTTTATGTTGATATCAAAAATGTTCCTGCGGGCGTCTATACGGTGACGGCTACAGAGAATAAAAATATGATCATTTCTCAGAAGATGATCAAAGAATAAATTATCACACATTTTTTAATTCAACCGACTTTTTCAGGTCGGTTTTTTATGGTTTTTCAAGTTTCTTTTCTGCAATCGAAATCCATTTTCCGTCATGACGAAGGAGTATGATTTTTTCAACGATGAATTTAGTTTTAAATTCTTTTTCTTTATAAATTTCCCAAGCCTTAAGATAGTTTTCGAATGTTAAATCACGAAATCCGACTGTTACATGAGGATGGAATGAATAATTTTTAAAACTAAATCTTTCTTTTACTTTTAAATGCAAATCTTTCAAATCATCATTTTCTTCAGGTTGTACGTACAAAACCGGATTTTTAGGGTTCGGAAAACTGCCAAAACCATTCAGTGTAATTTCGAAAGGGGAAACATTGGTGTCAATCTTTTGAAAAGCTTCGTGGATATCATTCTCCAAAGCTAATTCTCTCTCAAAAGGTGGAAATAATGTGATGTGTGCATCATTTTTCAAAGCTTTAGAATTATTATAATTTAAAGCTAAATCTTCCTTGAAAATCTTCACCTCATCAATGATTTCCTGTGGTGGATAGATGGCTATGAAATACATTTTTTTCATACCATAAAAATAAACTTTTTAAAAATTAGATATAAAAATTTAATACATAAGAAAATTATATATAGATTTGTTATGTATAAAATTGAGAATTGAAAAAGAACAGTCTTTACAAAGGAACTTTACAAAATATCATTTTGAAATTACTTTCAAAAGAGGTGAAAATGTATGGTTACCAAATGACGCAGCGTGCGAAAGAGCTTACAGAAGGCGAGTTGGAGATGACCGAAGGTGCTTTATATCCATTGTTACACAAATTGGAAGGCGATGGTCTCATCACTTCCGAGATTCAGAAAATTAACGGACGAGACAGAAAATACTATCTTTTAACAGAGAAAGGAAAAAAACAACAAGCCGCCCAAGAAGCAGAAATGAAAACTTATCTGTTTAATCTAAATACCATTTTCAATATATGATTACCTCAGCAGAAGAAAAGCAAATAGACGATTATCTGATTCTGAACAAGCTTCCATTGGATATTTTACTGGAAGTTCGTGATCACATGATTTCGCAGATTTTGGACATTCAGATTCATGAAAATCTGAGTTTTGAACAGGCGTTTTTTAAGACTAAAATAGCTTGGGAAGACGAATTTAAAATGACAACATATTCTGCTTTTTCTCTTGAGCATATTCCTGCAATTTTCAAAAAAATTGTAAAGGCGAATTATCGAAGAATCATCAGAAAGGCTTTGATAATAGCTTTTATTTCTTTTCTATTGAACCTTGCACTCATTTATATTTCTCCAAATGAAGAAACTTTCAAGTTGTTTTTTAAAATTCAGAATGCTTTTTTCATTATTGTACCTGTTTTCTTGATACTAAGCAATTACAAAATTTGGAAGTATATAAAAGCAGATTTTAAGTATAAAGGGAAAGTATTTTATTCAATGTATCAACAGAATCTGGGACTGATGATTGTTAGTGTTTCAACTATGATTCAGGCGGTAAACGCTAATGGCAAAGCGTACACGTATTTATTTTTAAAAGAAGGAAATAGTAGTATTGCTCCATTTCTCATTATGTTGATTGTTCCTATTTTATTGCAGACATTAGTAGTTTTTTCAGTTATCAATTTTCTTGAACACAAAAAAGCATTATTGAAAATTCAGAATTTTATCAAAACTCCGTAAGCTAGTGATGAATTTTATTGGTGAGAAATACTTTCCATCATATCGGTGAAGTTTTTAATCTCACGATGAGGTTTGAAAGTTGAGCTTTTCCCTTTTTCTTCATCGGCAATGTTTGAAAGAATGATGACCGAAGTTTTTGTTGCAGGATAATAAATGTTGAGTGAAGGCGAACCTTTTACATAACCACTGTGAAAGTAAGCAGTTGGATTTCCGATGTTCATCATAATTCCGTAGCCGTAACCCATTTTCCCGAAAATGGCATGTTGTCTCTCGGCACTTTTGTTTAAAAATTTCTTTAAAGTTTCCGGCTGTATTATTTTTCCGGAGTAGAGAGCATTATTCCACAAATGCAAATCGTCAATCGTAGATAAAATTCCGCCTGCCGCAATACCAATTTCTTTTCCGCCTAATCTTTTGGGCATATTCCCGATGATTTCAAATTTTTTTCCATTCCCCAAATAAGCAGAGGCAAAATTTTCACCTTGAAATAGATTTCCGGTAGAAGAATGTTTCATACCCACTTTTTCAAATAAATCCATCGCATTTTCATCATAAGATTTTCCCGAAACTTCTTCAATGATTTTTCCTAAAGCATTAAAGCCATCATTAGAATAATTAAAACCGATTCCGCTTTTGAACATTAATTTTTCGCCAAAATTATTCAGCCCAGAAGTATGATTAAGAAGTTGAGAAATGGTAATGTTCTCATATCCATTGGAGTGAAATTCTTTTAGATATTTTGAAACTTTATCCTCCAAACTCAATTTTCCTTCTTCCATTTTCAACAAAATTAAAACGGCCGCAAACTGTTTGCTCACAGATCCGATGGCAAAAATCGTCTGATTGTCGATAACTTTTTTATTCTTAAAATCAGCAAAACCATTATTTTTTCTAAAGATTTCGGTTGAATCTTTAAAAACTGCGACACTTCCATTAAAATTATATTTTGAAAAAACGGAATCAATTTGATTTTGATACAGTTTGTTCTGAAAAATTGCCACCGCAGAATCTGCGATTGCTTTTTTATCAACGGGTTTTGGCGTTTCTGGTTTTTGACAGGAAATTAAAAAGATAAAAAGAGAGGAGAGGAAGAGTGATTTTTTCAGCATTTAAGATTGTTTTCCTAAAAATATGAAAAATATGATTAACATAAAAATAGAAATTATTTAGAAATCAAATCGCAAAACCAAAAAACATATTCTCCTTCCTCACTGGTTTCATCAGACTTTGGTTTCGGATAAGTCTTTTTTACCGTTTCTCCAATTTCAAATGCAATAGGATTTTTAAAAACAGGACCGTCAAAAGTGAAAGTATGAAACTCTCCGTTCTCTCCACATGTATCCACATTTTCAGGCAAATCTTTAATGAAATCTTCATCAATTATTCTTCCAGCAAAACTTTTATCGAGATAAGTCTCATTCACGCAGGTAACAATCGTTTTAAAACCTAAATCTAAAAATTCCTGAATGAGGTCACTCGTGTTTTGCTTCCATAAAGGGAAAACAGCTTTCATTCCGATAGATTGTAATTGTTCTTCTCGATACGTTCGCAGATCTTCCAGAAAAATATCTCCAAAAACAGAGTAGGTGACTCCTTGAGATTTAATTTTTGTCATCGTTTCAGACATAATCTTCTGGTAATCTTCCATCGATGGTTCTTTGGGAATTTCCATTTTAATTAAAGGAAAACCCAAACTTTCAGCTTGTTTTTCTAATAGTGAAACAGGAACGCCATGCATCGAGATTCTTTGGAACTCCTGATTGATGCTTGTTAAGAGAGATGTGATTGCAAATTGATTCTCTTTTAAAATTTTATACAATGCAAGAGCAGAATCTTTTCCGCTGCTCCAGTTGAAGATGGCTTTGGGTTTCATTCAGCAATATTAAGATTTAAAGATGAGTTGAAAGAAATGATGTTTAAAATATTTTAAAGTCATTTTATAACTATTACAAAATCAAATATAAAGGTAAAATATCTAATCATGGCGTTGAAAAATTTTATAAATTTAAAATCTTAAAATAATAATATGAAAAACTTTTTATTAGGTACGGCTGTTCTCTTTTTTACAGGAAGCATCAATCCTGTATTTTCCCAAAAAGCTGAAACTCCAAAATTTGTAAGCAACACAGAAGGCATTAAAGAATATACGTTGAATAACGGGATGAAAGTTCTTTTAATTCCTGATGGTTCACAAAGCAATATGATTGTCAATATTGTGTATAATGTTGGTTCCAAACATGAAGGATACGGCGAAAAAGGGATGGCGCATTTGCTTGAGCACATGCTTTTCAAAAGCACTAAAAGATTGGGTGATATAAAGAAACAGCTTTCTGATAAAGGTGGTGATGCGAACGGAACAACATGGTATGACAGAACCAATTATTATGAAATTTTCCCATCGAGTGATGAAAATCTAAAATGGGCTTTGGATATGGAAGCGGACAGAATGATCAATGCAACTATTCTGCAGACTGACCTCGACAAAGAATTTTCTGTTGTAAGAAATGAATTTGAAATTGGCGAAAACAATCCGGGTGGTGTTTTGATGGAGCGTATTGTTTCAACAGCTTATTTGTGGCACAACTACGGAAACAGTACCATCGGAAGCAAAGAAGATATTGAGAGAGTAAAAGCGCCAACTTTGAGGAAGTTTTATGAGAAATTTTATCAGCCGGATAATGCTACATTGATTGTTGCCGGAAAATTTGATGAAAAGCAGGCTCTTAATTACGTTTCGCAATACTTTTCGGTTATTCCGAAACCTTCCAGAGTGCTCGATCAGCCTTATACGGTAGAGCCGGCACAAGATGGTGAACGTTTTGTAGAGTTGAAACGTTCTGGTGAAAGTAAAATTGTTGGCGCATTGTATCATACGGCGCCTTACGCAGATAAAGATTATGCGGCTTTGGATGCTTTGTCTGAGATTCTTACTTCAGATCCGTCAGGATATTTGTATAAAGCGATGATTGATTCTCGTAAAGCTGCGTCTGTACATTCTTATCAGCCAACTGTAAGAGATGCCTCTTTTATGTATTTCGGATTGGAAGTGCCTGCTGATAAAGATGTAAAAGCTGTACAAAATGATTTCAGAACAGAGCTTAGTAAAATAACTACAATCAAATATACTGCCCAGGATGTTGAAAGAGCGAAAGCCAAAATCCTGAAACAGATTGAAAATACCAAAAACAATACAATCAATCTAGCGATTAGTTTAACTGAAATTGTAGGTGCAGGAAATTATAAATTATCAATGCTCTATCGTGATAACATCGAGAAATTAACGTTGGCTGATGTTCAGAGAGTTTCAGATAAATATTTTAAAGATAACAACAGAACAATAGGGGTTTTCATCCCGACTAAAGATGAGGTGAGAGTCAAAAATCTGGAATATTCTGATGAGCAAATTGCTTCGCTGACGAAAGATTACAAAGGTAAAGCTCTTGAGAAAGAAGTCGCACCATTTGAAGCGAGCGTAAAAAACCTTAAAGCTAATCTTACCGAAGGTAAATTAAGCAACGGGATGAAATATGGCGTCATTAAAAAAGAGATCAAAGGCGGGAAAGTATTGGGAAGCTTTAGATTTCCGGTGAGTAATGCGAAAGATTTAAGCGGTAAATCGCATATCGGTTCGCTGATGGCGCAGGTTCTGAAAACCGGAACAAAATCGCATACCAAAGAGCAAATCCAGGATATGCTTGATCAGTGGAAATCTAATGTGAATTTCGGATTCGGCGGGCAGACTTTTTATGTCAACATCAGTACTTACAAAGAAAATTTACCAAAAGTAATGGGATTAGTGAAAGAAATTCTGACTGAATCTAATTTCCCAGAAGCTGAATTGGCAAAAACGGTTAACGAATACAATACGTATCTGGAAAGTTCATTGAACGACCCACAGTCAATTGCCTTTACCGAAATAGAAAAAATGACGGAAGCTTATCCTAAAGAAAGCATATATTATACATCTTCTACGCAAGAGCAGATTGATAATAATAAAAAAATAAAAAGAGAAGATCTTATTGATTTCTACAACAAAATTTTAGGAAGTAATAACGGAGTAGGAAGTATGATTGGCGATCTAGATACCAAAACTGCTTCAACATTGCTTGATCAGACTTTCGGTAAATGGAATTCAAAATCTAAGTATGGATATGTAAAACCGGAACTTTTTGCAACAAAAAAACAAGATAAAGACTTTATCACTCCGGATAAAGAAAACGGCGCTGCAGTAGGGAAAATCAGCTTTACTATGGATACAAAAAGCCCCGATTATCCTGCACTTCTTATTGCCAACGAAATGTTGGGAAGCGGTGGTTTCTTAACATCAAGAATTCCTACAAGACTTCGTGAAAAAGAAGGAATCAGCTATGGTGCCGGTTCTTACATGAGTGTGCCTGTGAGTAATGATGTAGCATCTTGGGGTTGGTATGCATTTTTTAATCCTACAAAGAAAAATGACGTCAACAAAGCTTTGAAAGAAGAAGTAAATAAAGCAGTGAAAGATGGTTTTACAGAAGACGAATTTAAGTCTAATTTAAACTCGTGGCTGACTTCCCGAAAAACCAACTTAGGTACTGACGGAGCTTTGATGGGATTGGTCAATCAACAATTGCAATACGGGGTTCCTTTAGAAGATTATGACGCTTTAGAAACAAAAGTGAAGGCATTAAAAGTCAATCAGGTAAATGATGTCTTGAAAAAATACATCAGTGAAGATAAAATGACTTCAGTTTTTGCCGGAGATTTTAATAAGAAATAAAAGCCAAATTGATGTAAAACAAAACCCGCTGAAGATTTCGGCGGGTTTTTGCTTCAATATATACTTGTAGATTAATTTAAACCTCTAAACTTTTCGTAGAATTTTTCTTGCTCAAGAATTTTCTTTTTAAATACTTCTGCTTCTTTATAATTAATATTATTCATGGTTTTTTCTTTGAAATCAGAATAATTTATTTCACGTCTGTATTTAGTGTATCCATCCTCTTTTATATCTTCATTAAGATATTCTTTTGGTATATAAGTGTGTTCTTTTACAAGTTTTTCGATCCAATTATTTTTAGCGTCAAATTTGTAGATATTGCTAATGTACTTTTTTTCGGATATGTTTTTGATGTTTTCCTCCTGTAGAATGTTGCCAAAATTATCATAAGTAATAATTATATGTTCGTTGCGATCGTCTGAAGTCATTGTTACATTTCCTATTTTATAATCTTTAAGAGTTTTGAATTCTGAAGTTTTTTCAATTTTATTTTTAGAGATGTACTTGTTATTATTCACAATTATTGTAGTTGCGGGATTATCTGAATATGAGTAATTAGTAAGATTGCCATCTTTGTCATATTCATAAGTTTCTAAATTACTACTATTATCTGTTTTTGCAATCGATGTTTGTTTTGTGATTTTTTCTGGAAAATTGGGATTTTCATAAAAATAATTTTCTTCAGATTTTATCTCCCGACCTCCTGCTAATACATTTTGAGTAAGTGATTCTTTTTTGATAATTCTTTTTTTATTGTCAAAAGTAATTTTCTCTTGATTGAAATAATATCTCGCAAATTTTTCCAAGCGATTTTTCCATACAACAACATTTCCATTCTCTACAAGGTATTTATACTCCGTATAATGCCAGAAATCTAGTGCAGTTTTTGTTTTCTTATAATTAAAAGTACTTACTATATTTCCTTTATCATCATATTTATATTCTGTAATATTTTCTATGTCTTCTTTTGAATAGGAATCTTTTTCATACTTGATATAATAATGAACGAGATTTTTATCGTTGTAAATCACAGTTAGTTTTTTATCATCTTTTACATTTTCAAATGAGCTTAATTTTCCTGCCTTAGTAAAATAGATTTCAGATAGAATATGTTCCGGATAGTCAGGATATGTTAGATTTCCTTTTTCATCAATAAAATTTTCATATGTTTTAGCTGATGATATTGGGGTATAGAAAGAAAATTCTTTCTGTCTGTTTTCTAATGCATAATACTTGTTTAATAAATATTTTTCATCCAATAGACTGTCTAATTTCACGGGTGGAATATATTCACTAAAATTTTCTTTTGTTTCTATAGAAACAGTGGTGTTTTTTTGTTGACATGCAAAAAGTGTCATTAAAAAAAATGAGACAAATAGAATTGTTCGGATCATAAGGTTTTATTTAAATCTAAAATACAAAAAAACCTCAAAGAAATTTTCTTCAAGGTTTTCAATTTATTTAAAATTAAAATTCGCTTACTTAACTTCAGACATTTCCGCCTCGAACTGTGCTAATCCAGCCTTCGTACTTCCTTTGTCAGTGCCCTTTTGCCATTCTCTTTCAGCTTTTATTTTATCGCCTAAACTATAATAATAACTCCCTAAAGCTGTATGGCCTTCCACTTCGCCCATACTGATGATTTTCTGTCCCAATTTGATGATTTCAGGATTCTGTTTTGGCTTTTTTGTTTTGCTTGCCAAGACTGCGCCCATTCCGCCAATATCTTCCATTACCATTAATCCAAATTTCTCCATACAGGCTTTTGCAAGACCTCTGTTGCATAAATCATCAATGGTTTTGGTATAATTTGCCATTGCGCTTTCATCAAACAGTTTTTCTAAATCATTGCTTTTAGCTCTGGTTTTTCGGTAATACTCGTAAAGAAGCTGCGCATTTTTTTTAGCTGAAGCATCATCTTTTCTGTTGTTTTCGGCAATACTGTCTTTCTTCAAATCCCATTTTGTGTTTTTTACCCAACTTGAATTCCCGCTCAAACGATTTTTAGAAATTTTAAATATAAAAATATCCTTATCCGGAAATACAACCACAGAATCGCCTTTTACAAAATAATCACCCTTTCCGTAGCCTGCGATATCCACTTTTCCATTGCCATCAAAAGCAAAATAAGAATACAAAGATTCTTTAGATTGGGTCATAAAATAACCTTGAAGATTGTTGTCAGCCTCTTGTGCATTCAATAGTGCACTGGAAATTATTCCCATCACTAATAAAATATATTTTGTCATTTGAAAATTTATGAGAGTAAAAGTAAGAAAAAACATCAAAGAAATTTCTTGAAGGTTTTCTGTAGTGACAAAGTTTAAATTAAGCTATTTGCTTGGTGGTTTTCCAAAATTATTTAGATTACTAATCTCTGTTTTTTCGCGTTCCGCAGCTTGTCTTTTTTGCAGTTCTTCAGAATTTCTGTCGACATCGCTTTTTTGAGGAGTCTCCATCGGATAAGATTTACACGAGACAGCAGATCCCATTAAGTAAATTGCTGAAATTATTCTGATAAAACTTTTCATTTTTAATATTTTTCTTAAAGTAAAAGTACAAAAAACCTCAAAGAAACTTCCTTGAGGTTTGATTTATATTTAAAACAGTTAGCAGTTAAAACAGTCTGCCCGACACGTGCCTACATATTTCTACGATATTTACCGCCCACTTCAAACAAAGCGTTGGTAATCTGCCCAAGCGAACAATATTTCACGGCATCCATCATGACATTAAATAAATTCTGCTGATTGATGGCAGCGTGTTGCAAAGTTTTTAAGGCTGCTTCAGATTTATCTTCATTAGCTTGTTGGAAATTATGAAGCGTTTCAATCTGAACCTGCTTTTCTTCCTCAGTCGAACGGATGACTTCTCCCGGACGAACCGTTGGCGAACCATCTTTTCCAAGGAAGGTATTAACTCCGATGATTGGATATTCTCCGGTATGTTTCAACCATTCGTAATGCATTGATTCTTCCTGGATTTTTGAACGTTGATACATTGTTTCCATTGCACCTAAAACACCACCTCTTTCTGTAATTCTGTCGAATTCTGCGTAAACAGCTTCTTCCACCAAATCTGTCAGTTCTTCAATAATAAATGAACCTTGAAGCGGATTTTCGTTTTTCGCCAATCCTAATTCTTTATTAATAATCAACTGAATCGCCATTGCTCTTCTTACAGATTGCTCAGTCGGAGTTGTAATCGCCTCGTCATAAGCATTCGTGTGAAGTGAATTACAGTTATCATAAATAGCATACAATGCTTGAAGTGTCGTTCTTATATCGTTGAAATCAATTTCCTGAGCGTGAAGCGAACGTCCTGAAGTCTGAATGTGATATTTTAACATTTGGCTTCTTTCGTCTGCTCCGTATTTCAGTTTCATTGCTTTTGCCCAGATTCTTCTTGCCACACGTCCGATTACTGAATATTCAGGGTCGATACCGTTGGAGAAGAAGAACGATAAGTTCGGTGCAAAATCATTGATGTCCATTCCTCTTGACAAATAATATTCAACATAAGTAAAACCATTTGCTAAAGTAAATGCCAACTGAGAAACCGGATTCGCACCCGCTTCTGCAATGTGATAACCAGAAATCGAAACAGAGTAGAAGTTTCTTACTTTTTCTGTGATAAAATATTCCTGAACGTCACCCATTAATCTCAAGGCAAATTCGGTAGAGAAAATACAAGTGTTCTGAGCCTGATCTTCTTTTAAAATATCAGCCTGAACGGTACCACGAACGGTTGCTATGGTTTTAGCTTTAATTTCAGCATACGCTTCAGCAGGAATCACTTCATCTCCCGTTAAGCCTAATAATTTTAAACCTAAACCATTATTGGAAGGCGGTAATTCTCCATTATATTTTGGTCTTTCTAAACCTTTATCGTCAAATTTTGCTTTTAAAGCTTTTTCAACATTTGCTTCAAGCTTGTGTTCAGCAATATATTTTTCAACGTTTTGGTCAATTGCCGCATTCATAAAGAAAGCCAGCAACATCGGTGCAGGTCCGTTGATCGTCATTGAAACCGAAGTCATTGCATTCACCAAATCAAATCCTGAATACAATTTTTTCGCATCATCCAAAGTTGCGATAGAAACTCCCGCATTTCCGATTTTACCATAAATATCCGGAGGTAAAGCTGGATCCTGACCGTATAAAGTTACAGAGTCAAATGCTGTTGAAAGACGTTTTGCATCCATTTCCGCAGAAACGTAATGGAATCTTCTGTTGGTTCTTTCTGGTCCTCCTTCTCCGGCGAACATCCTTGTCGGGTCTTCACCTGTTCTTTTGAAAGGATAAATTCCTGCTGTATAAGGGAATCCTCCCGGAAGGTTTTCCTGACCTTTCCATTTGATCAAATCACCCCAATCGGTATATTTTGGTAAAGAAATTTTTGGAATTTTTAAATGTGATAAAGATTCTGTTGAGGTTTCAACCTTGATTTCTTTTCCACGAACGAAATAAGAATAAAACTCAGCTTTGAAAGCCTGTTTCGTATCATCCCAATTGTTCAGAAAGTCAATATTTTCCTGTTGAAGGTCTTTTTCTGCTTTTTGATATTCTGCATCTAAAGTTTCATTAGAAAGGAATTTTTTCACCCCTTCAATGTGGTACATTTTTCTTGCTAATTCGGCTTGTTTTTCAACATTAGCATCGTAAATTCTATTATTTTCTACAATTTCCGATAAATAACGAACTCTTTTTGGAGGAATAATGGTAATGTCTTCAGAAACTTCCTGTTCAACAAATCCTTGTAAGTTTAAATCTGGATATTTCTCGTTAACTTTTTCAATTAATCTATTGTATAAATCAGTTGTTCCGTGATCGTTGAACTGAGATGCTTTTGTCGCATAAACCGGCATATCATCCAACGGACTTTCCCACAATAAATGGTTTCTCTGGAACTGTTTTCTTACGGCTTGAAGTGCATCTAAAGCACCACGTTTGTCAGATTTATTTAAGGCAACCAAATCCGCATAATCCAACATGTCGATTTTTTCCAACTGTGTTGAAGCTCCATATTCAGGCGTCATCACATACATTGAAACATCTGCAAAATCTGATACTTCCGATCCTGATTGTCCAATTCCTGAAGTTTCTAAAATGATAACATCAGGATGAGCTAATTTCAATACATTCAAAGCTGAATGAATGAACGGAGAAACGGAAACGTTGTTTTCTCTTGTCGCCATCGAACGCATATAAACTCTCGGATCATTGATCGCGTTCATACGAATTCTGTCTCCCAAAAGTGCACCTCCGGTTTTCTTTTTCGAAGGGTCAATCGAGATGATCGCAATTTTTTTATCTATATTGGAACGTAAGAAACGTCTTACCAATTCGTCTGTTAATGAAGATTTTCCGGCTCCACCTGTACCTGTGATCCCGATAATTGGAATATTTAAATCTTTTGATTTTTCATCAATGGCTTTTACCAAATCAGGTTTTTCTTCTGAGAAGTTTTCAACCGCAGAAATGATTTTAGCAATACTTGTAGAATTTTCAAAACTAATTGAATCTAAATCTTCAGCCGTTACATCTTTTCCTGTTGCGAAATCTGATCTTTTCACCAAATCATCGATCATTCCCTGCAAACCAAGCTCACGACCGTCGTCCGGAGAATAAATTCTGTCGATTCCGTAAGACATAATGTCTTCGATTTCCTCGGGCAGAATTACACCGCCACCACCACCGAAAATTTTGATTTGTGGGGAGTTTTTCTCTCTTAAAAGGTCATAGATATATTTGAAATATTCGTTGTGACCGCCTTGATAAGATGTTAAAGCAATTGCGTTTGCATCTTCCTGAATAGCTGTGTTTACAACTTCTTCGGCAGATTTATCATGACCAAGGTGAATGACTTCGCATCCTGTTCCCTGAATCACACGACGCATAATATTAATAGCTGCATCATGACCGTCGAATAACGACGCTGCTGTTACAATTCTTACTTTGTTTGTTGGAGTATATTTTTGGGTTTCCATATTGATTGTAGAAAATTTCTAAGTTTCCAAATATAACAATTTAATAAAAACTTATTTTAATTATTCAAGATATTGATTTTTAAATATTTAAATAAATTTTTTAAAATGTAAATTTCCTGTTTTAAGTTTTTTTAAAAAACTTAGTCTATCATTGAGATTAAAACGCAATGGCAGACAAAGAAACTTAAAGATGCTATTGTACTCAAGATAAACAAAGGCGTTTCACTTATTTTCGAAATACGAAGAGTTAAAATAAATAAAGGAATAGACCTGATTTAATTTCAACAGTTTTCTTTCAAAATAAAATTCGTTATTTTTGCGTCATATTAAAATAGTATGCAGAAAGCACTGATGTATTTCGCTTTGGGAACGGTTCTCAGTTTTGTGATCAATTATTTTTTCATCAGCAGTGAAAATATAGGGTTAGATATTTTTTATGCGATTGCTTTCGGCTCAGCTTGGGGATTATCTTACTATCTTGATACTCCGAAATTTACTTTAGTTCAAAAGTTATTGAGTTCTTTTGCGGCAATGGGACTATTGGTTTTAATTGGCTATCTAATATTTAATCTTGAATTGGCAATTCCTGCCATTCTGAAATTCTCTACGGTTTTTGTGGCGTATTATTTAATTGCAAGTTTCAGGGCTAATAAGTCTTTGCGTAATTAATATTTGTTTCAAAAATTCTTCTTTTAAAACTATTTTTAAAACTTTAAATCCAATCATATATATAGATGCAGATTTATTAAGTTTAAATATGTTTTCACAATCTAAAAATAATTTGTACCTTTGCACACCCTTATGGGGAAAATTATGTTTAATCTTTAACTAAAACGTGTGAATACATTAAGTTACAAAACTGTTTCAGCGAACAAAGCTACTGCAAATAAAGAATGGGTTGTAGTAGACGCTGAAGGACAACCGTTAGGAAGACTAGCTTCTAAGGTTGCAAAGATTTTGAGAGGTAAGCACAAAGCAAACTTTACACCTCACGTAGATTGTGGTGATAATGTTATTGTTTTGAATGCTGGGAAAGTAACCCTTTCCGGAACCAAGTGGGAAGACAAGACTTACATTTGGCATACAGGTTATCCTGGAGGTCAAAAGTCTATGACGGCTACTGAACTTCTAAAGAAAGATTCTTTAAAAGTATTGGAAAAATCTGTAAAAGGTATGCTTCCAAAAACTAAATTAGGATCTGCTTTGTTCAAAAACCTTTATTTATATGAAGGAACTGAGCACAAGCACGAAGCTCAACAGCCTAAAACACTTAATATTAACGAATTTAAATAATTAATATGTCTATAGTTCACAAAATCGGAAGAAGAAAGACTTCTGTAGCAAGAGTTTATGTAAAACCAGGTTCTGGTGTGATTACAGTAAACGGTAAAGAAGCTGCAACTTATTTCTCTACAGACGTAATGGTTTATAAATTAAATCAGCCGTTTATCCTTTCTGAGACTGTTGGTCAGTATGACGTTACCGTAAATGTTTTCGGTGGTGGTAATACAGGTCAGGCAGAAGCTATCAGATTAGGTATTTCTAGAGCGCTTTGCGAAATCAATGCTGAATACAGATTGTTGTTGAAGCCTGCAGGTTTACTTACAAGAGATGCAAGAATGGTAGAAAGAAAGAAACCAGGTCAGAAAAAAGCAAGAAAGAGATTCCAGTTCTCAAAACGTTAATTTTCAGACTTCAGATTCAGGATATCAGATTTCAGAATTTTTTCTGTCTGTTGTCTTATATCTGAAAGCTATTTATCAAAACAAAAAAATTGCCCGTTACGTTTAGCATCCAAACACTTCTCCCATCTAAAGAAGTCGTTGATTGTTTAAGAAACGGAAAGTAAACTAACAAAAACAGAAAACATGGCAAAAGCAAATGTAAAAGACCTTCTAGAGGCTGGTGTACACTTCGGTCACATGACTAGAAAGTGGAATCCAAATATGGCTCCATACATTTTTATGGAGAAAAATGGTATTCACATTGTAGACTTACATAAAACAGCTGTTAAATTGGATGAAGCGTGCAGCGCTTTAGAAAAATTAACTTCTGCAGGTAAAAAAGTTCTTTTCGTAGCTACCAAAAAGCAAGCGAAAGAAGTAGTTGCTAAGCACGCTGCTGAACTTAATATGCCTTATATTACAGAAAGATGGCCGGGAGGTATGTTAACGAATTTCGTTACAATCAGAAAAGCTGTAAAGAAAATGAACTCTATCGACAAAATGAAAAAAGACGGTACGTTCGAAACTTTATCTAAAAAAGAAAGATTACAAGTTGACAGACAAAGAGCTAACTTAGAGAAAAACTTAGGTTCTATCTCTGACATGGTGCGTCTTCCTTCTGCAATCTTCGTTGTAGATATCATGAGAGAACACATCGCTGTAACTGAAGCTAAGAAATTAGGTATTCCAGTTTTCGGTATTGTTGATACAAACTCTGACCCAAGAAAAGTAGACTTCGTTATCCCAGGAAACGATGATGCTTCAAAATCTATCGATATGATCTTAAACGTAGTTTCAGATTCTATCAAAGAAGGTCAGTCTCAGAGAAAAGCTGATAAAGAAAAATCTAAAGAAGAAGGAGAAGTAGTATCTGCTGATAAAGATGCAGATTTCGACGCTGCTGCTGAATAATTGAAGATTTATCTTTGAAATAAAGAAAAACCGCTAAACTTGTTTAGCGGTTTTTTATGTTTTTATGTTAAATTTTAGTTTAAACTTGAGTTTTAAACTGCAATGACAATCAATAGGAACGGGCTTTATACCGTTTTTCGAATTTTTAAAATCAGTATTGGTTTTAACCTAAATATAATCTAAGTTTAAAATCAATTCGAAAGTTTTATTGAATATGCAGATGTAATAAATTTAGAAGTCTGATATGCTGACTGGCAAACCATTCCCGATAATTTATAAGTTTGGTTCTTAGGAATCATCACAGAACCGATTTTTCCGGCACCGATCGGAATCTTCTTGTAATAATTATTTGAACTAACGGTTAAAACCATATTGCATCTGGAAGTGTTCTCAACCGTTAGTGCTGTTTTGGGGTCATTTGGTGATGTTTCATTCAGCAAATAGGTCAATACTTCTGCGGTTTCAGATTTGTAAGTTTTCAACACCTCATGATACTCTCTTTCAGTATTGGATGGTGAACTTTTGACAGGGTAGTTATTGTATGTAGTCCCGCAACTATTTAAAACCATAAAAATTACAAATCCGATCAGCAGTTTTTTCATATCAACGTTTCTTTTTAGTCTTTTTTTGCTTGGCTAAATTATTTTTTTTTGTTGAAGATTGATTGTTTGCATCCCTACCTAGTTCATTATTTAAAGCCAAACTTTCATTTTCATTAAATTTATACTGAGGGTTATTAATTGCTATTTGAATATTTTTATTGATTTGTCTTTTTGATGCATATTCAACATCGCATATGTTAGATGAAAGAGAGTAATGATCTTTATCTACAACAATAAAATTCTCGTTGTGAGCAGGAACAGCTAAATTGTAAAATTTCTTTCCACTGATTTTTAAAACCAAATTACAATCAGAATTATTCCTGAAAAGTAAAATTGCTTCTTTACTGTTAATGTCTTCACTAAACATTGCGTTGAGCAATTGTACGGTCTTTTCTTTGTGCTCAGAAGAAGTTTCTGACATTAATTTTTTAAACTCTTCAGAGTCTTTAGCAATAAGATTGGTTTTGAAATTTTGTGGGATTTCTGTAATAATAGGGCGAACTTCCATTGGTTTTGCTGTGGCAGAACCTTTTGTCCATTCACTGTTTTTAAGCGCAATTAGTTTTGATTTTAAAATGCGCCTTTTCGGGTCTTCCGGGTGTGCAGTTTTCAAATATTCTTCAATCTCGGTAATGTTTGTGTTTTTTAAAATGTCTTCATGATTGCTTGTTTGTGTAGAACATGAAGAAGTGAGAGTGAAGAATAAAATGATGAGGTAATTTTTTTTCATCAGTTTATTATTTCATTTAATTAATTCTAAATTTTATATAAGTTATTGTTTTTCCTTTTGCTGAAAAAAGTTCTTCGTAATAAGTTTTGATATCTCTTAAATGGGGTGTTCCCGGATCGTACTCTGCAGCGCCATAGATGTCGTGGTGAGCGCTAATGATTTCGTAACCTGCTCCTTGTAGATAACCTAAAGTGTACCCGTGCAAAAACTCTGAATCTGTTTTAAGATGAACAATTCCGCCAGGTTTTAGGAACTTTTTATACCTCTCAAGAAAATCGGGGTGTGTTAGTCTGTGTTTTGTACGTCTGTATTTGATTTGTGGATCTGGGAAAGTAATCCAGATTTCATCAACTTCATTTTCAGCAAAAAAATGGTCTACCAGCTCGATTTGAGAACGAATAAATGCCACGTTTTTCATATCATTTTCAACCGCTTCTTTGGCTCCGAACCAAAATCTGGCACCTTTGATATCAATGCCGATGAAATTCTTATCTGTAAATGTTTTGGCAAGACCTACAGTGTATTCTCCTTTCCCACAGCCTAATTCGAGAACAATAGGTTGGTCATTTTTAAAGAAATCTTTTCTCCAATTTCCTCTCAGTTCAAAGCTGTTAAGGGCTTCGTCTCTGGTTGGCTGAATGACGTTTGGTAATATTTTGTTCTCTGCGAATCTTGCTAATTTGTTCTTGCCCATGTAATATATATGAACCTGCAAAATTAGCAAAAATATGATACAATCTCTTTGATTTTTAAAGAGAAAAATAGATTTGAAAATATGTTTCTGAACTAATTATTTAGATGAGCTCCCCAAAGCTACCATCAAAGGTTTTTGGATAGTTTTTTGTGAAGCGTACTGAGCACCGCAAACGATACTTGTCAATAGATAATCTCCTTTTTGTATAACCATAGAATTGTCGCCATGTGCAGGAACCGGAAGTCTATACTTTGTATTTCCTATACCTTCTATTCTTACAATGATATTGCAGTCAGATTTATTCTCAATCATGACAATGCATTCTTTAGCGTTAGGATCGTTGTCAAAAAGTGAATTAAGAATCTTCACGGTCTTATTTTTGTGCTCCACCGGATTATCTGCCATCAACATATTAAATTCTGATGCTTCGGTATTAGCGATAACCGCTGTAGTTTTTTTAGTTGTCGTCGAAGTAGAAGAGGTAGCCACATAAACATTTTGGGGGGAACTAGGTGTATAAGCAACAGCAGATTGCCCCACCTGAAGTTCTTTTTGATATTTTGCAATTTGTTTTTTCTTGATGATGGCATTCATTTCGTCAAAAGTAATTTTTGTAGAAGCTTTTCTTTTCAGTATTGCCAGCCAATCTTGCATTTGTCTCACTTTTTGGTCGCCCGGAGGTGCATTTTTGATGTAGTCTTTCATCAATTCCATCACTTTTGGTTTCAAAACAGATCTGCGGGGATCATCAGGATGCGCATCTCTTAGAAAAGCATTGATTTCGTAAATGCTTTTACTTTTCAAAATATTGCTATAATCTTTGCCTTGTTTTTGAGCAGAAAGACAGACGAATAAAAGTGTGGTAAAGAGTAAAAATAACTTTTTCATTTAATGTAAAACTGAGGTGAATCATTTGTGTTTCTCTTGAAATAATCATTAAAAAAACTAAAAATTTAGGTTAATTCTTAAATAGTAGTTTTAAATTTTAATATTAAAAATTTCAAGTATGTTGATGAGAGAAAAGAACGTGCCATAAAAGGATATTTATTTCAAAACATCCTGCAAGTGAGAATTTCTTAATCTCCGCTGGTAAATTGGTAAATATTTTTCAATAGGAATCTTGATAGCTTCAAAGTTACCGCTCTGTACGTAGCTTTCAATATTCTCAGAAGTATATACAAACTGCAGGAAATTATCAATTAGATTTTCCGGAATTTTAAATCTTGTAAAATAATCTTTGCCTAAATAATTTTTGATGTTTACGACAGATTTATTCATTCTTTCATAAGCTACATAACGTTGCTTTTTCTTTCGTTCACCAGAAAGAATATCAAAAATACTTTCTAAGCTAAAGGTAAGTCCGCCATCTCTCAGACCAGCCACCGGAAGTTCTGGTGGCGTGCCGTCACCTTTAGGTTCTGGGAGCCCGATTACTTTTTTCAGGGCGTAGGCTTTGTCTTCTTTTCTTAATGAATTAACATCATATCTCAAATTCCCGGTAGGTCTGAATCTATTGATCACAACTTCCTGAATATCGTGATAGGCAACTTTCAATTCTATTAAATTTCTTATCCCAAAACTTTTTTCAGATAACTTAACGTCTTTTCTTTCGGTAATGATTGAAGTAAAGCGAATCACATCACCAGGATTTCCCTGTATGGTGTAATCTCCATTGTAATTTGTAAGAACGGTTTTATATGTGGTAAGATTGGTAACATATACCTGATTAAGATACAATACAGAATTGTCTCTTAAAAATACCTGTCCCGTAAAAATCTGTGCATTAATTTTAATAATAAAAATTAATAGCAAAAGGGTAATTGCTTTCTTCATATAATGTGCAAAATTACACAAGAAAAGCATCATTTAATGTCTTTAATTTTCCGAAAACAGGTTAAAATTATATTAAACTTTTATTTAAACTGTTAATGAATGTTATAAATGAAAGGTAAGATTCTAAATGTGAAAATTATTTGTCCCACAAGCTGTCATTTCTGTTTTTTACCAAAAGCCAGCTCGTATATTTTACAGTCGTTGCATTTCCAAACTCTGTCCAGCTGATGAAATACCAGTAGGTTGCAGTTGATACAGGTCTGCCTTTCATTTTTCCGTCCCACCTAAAATTATTTGAAGGAGAACCTCTGAAAAGTTCTGCACCATATCGATCAAATATTCTGAATTCAAGATTGTCTTTGCTCATCAAAGATGAATAATCGATAACGTCATTATGCCCATCTCCGTTTGGCGTGATGGTGTTGATTAAATTAATAATCACAAAAGTTTTTTCTACAACGGCACATTTTTGAGCGTCTCTCACGTAAATTTTATGGTTACCACGCTGCACATTATAAAAAATATTTGAGCTTTGCCAAGTGTTATTATCTAATGAATACTCGTATGGTGGAACGCCTCCTGTTACCCCAATTGTTACTGTGGTTCCGTTGATGTCAATTGAAGTAATAACCGGCAATACAGATTCTGAGACATTCACAAACTGTTTGTAAACACAACCATTAAAAGTAAGTTCTACCCAATAATTTCCTGCAGGAAGGTTAGAGATTGAAGGGGTAGTAGCTCCTGTACTCCAAAGATAGGCAGTGAATCCTGGCCCGGCATCTAAAGTCGTTGTAGTTTTCGGGCAGATTAATTTATCAAACAAAATATCTGATTTTTTCGGAATTTTTAAATTAATTCTAATAGTTGCAACATTGGGACAAAATCCGGTTTTTTCAAATCGAATAAAATAGGTTTGTGTGCCCGTTAGATTCACAGCTCCGCTTATGGGTGCGGTGTCGTTTTGAGCATCGAGTAGAGTCATGTGATAACTTACGGATACCAAAGGGTCAGACGTAAACTGTGAAATAAATTGTGAAAGATTTACAGGTTTGATTCCATCTAAATCGTCATCACAAAAATCAAGAACTAGAGTTGTTGTTATTAAAGGTAGTCTTGAACCGACCGTAAAATTAATTGGTTGAACTACCGGTGCACATCCGTCTGGAGATTCTACCCGAATGTAAATCGTAGTATTTACGGTATAACTCCAGTTATTGGGAAGTGTATTTGCGTTTCCTAAATTGGCATCAGCTAATAAGGCGTAATATCTGACGTTGGTAAAATAGGTTGGATTATTCAGTATCAATGGAGTAATATCTGATAAAACGACATTTACTGTTCCGTCAAGATTTTCATCACACTGGTTTCCAAAATTTGCCGGTGTGATTACCGCTAAAGGAAAAAGATTAAGTGTAATTTCTGCAATATTTTTACAGCCAGTAGGATTTTTAACTAAAACATAAACAATTGTTCCTGCCGGAGCAGTATACGTAAGTGGAGCCAGAATTTCTCCGACCGTAGTTCCGTTTTGTGCTGCTGCTAAGCTGGTGTAATAATTTTTTGTGACAGGTGTATTATTTGTGACATTTGCAGTTGTTAAATTAAATGTTCCAACACCGTTTATGTTGCAAGAAGTTAAAGTTGTATTTGTTACTGTAACTGGTTGAATATTTATCGTTACCGTTACCGTTTCACAATCCGTAAATATAAGATCGTTACCGCAGAAAGTATAGACGAAAGTATCTGTTCCTGCTACTGCCGGATTGGTTGGAGTATAAGTAATAACCCCTGAAGTAGTATTGATGGTTGCAGTTCCAAGAGTTGGAGCTGTAACAATTGCAACTGTTGATGCTACGGGAGTTTGTGTTGATGTAGTAAATGCAGGTGTAATTACTTTGTTTTCGCAAATATTATAAGTTACGTTCGTTAGCTTCACACAATTTAAAACTTTATAAACTGCCGTTACCAAGGGCGCACAACTTCCCATGGTTACAGAGCACGTGTAATTTCCTGATTGTGTAGGAGTGTAAGAGGCTGAAGTAGCACCAGGAATGAGAATTCCGTTTCTATACCATTGATAAGTCTCGTAAATGATCGGGTCAACTGTCAATACAATTCCTGGAACACAGTCTCCACCAGATTTTAAAATGACTGGCTGAGTTGAGAATCCGGCAAAGAAACCTCCATAACCTACTGCATCACTTCCCGCTGTAATTCCCGCTGTAATAGCTTTGGTTGAAACTACGGTTATAGTTCCCGTTGTATTCGGAATTCCGTAGGTGACCCATTGGGTGAGGCCTGTAATATCAAAAGGTCCTGTGCTTGCTGGCGGAAAAGCTCCGTTGACAGTAACAACAGCTCCACGCTCGGTCACCAAATTTAATTTCGTAGGAATATTCAGAATTCCTGCTGGGTTGACATTTGAGTGAACAAAATTTTCATTAATTAAACCAATTTCATCAATTTGCTTAGGAAGATAACAGCTTAGTGCAGGGATAAAATTAAATCCACCGGTTGCTGCTTCACTTCCCCCTAGAGCATCACCAGCAAGAAGCTGATAAACATAGGCGTTTTTAGTAGTTCTTATGTATAAATTATAATGGCTTGTTCCCTGAAGTTGGTACTTAGAATCTGGTACTACATAATATTGACCAGTGTTTAAGGTTGTTATCGGTAAACCTTCATTGTTAAGAAAAATCTGGGTGTTGTCTTGGGTGGCAATAACCAAAGCACCTTCCATGTTAGTGCCAATACTTCCGTTGCCTTTTACTAGTGCAAACTGAGTCCCCAGCTGTTCTACCGGTACCGACTGATCCATCAGGATATCTGAACTCAGAGGAACGTTTCCTGAATACTGACCGTTGAAATTTCCGTTGGTAACATTAACGGCTTTGTCGGCTGTTATCTTTGCACCTAGAAATCCGTCAAAATTGCCGGCAATATTCCCGATACCATCGATGATGTAAGATTGTCCTTTATTTAAAATAAAAGTCATCGTAGGATTGGTCAATCCTGTTGTTCCGTTTGAAAATTGTACAGCGGGCTTATATCCTGAAATGGTTACCGTTGTATTGTCTTCTGTTGCCAAAATACTAGTCATGAAATTAAGAATACCATTGCTCACCGTAATAGGGGCGTTGGCAGCATAAAAGTTTTTTCCTGTTGATGGTATGCCCTTAGATGTAATGATTTCTGCATGATTTAATACTGAAAATCTTAAGTTGGCATAAAAAGGAAAATCAGCTTTTACATAAAGGCCTTTTGTAGTTGGCGTAAACAGATCAGTCTGCAAAGTTGTGATGATATAATTTCTTAAAACATCAAATTTTTGAGGATTGTTTTTACTGATTGTAACGGTTCCTATAACAACATTGTTGTTATAAATTGTTACAGGAAAGGGGGTTGTACGATTTGTAGAAAGGTATAGTTTCTGGTATGGGTTTGGGTTTCCTGTTCTATCCACCATTGGCGCAAACCAATGTTCTCTATCTAATTGTGCAAAAGAAATAGAGAATATGTAAAAAATAAGAAAAAAAGATAGAAGTTTCTTCATTCTGTATTTGATTTTATCACAAATTTAATAATAAAATACGTTGAATCATTTAAAAATGAACAAAAAAACCATGACTCAAGGTCGTGGTTTTAATAATATTATTAAAAATAATGTTATTCTCTGTTTTTAACCAAGATCCAGCCTGAGAATTTGATTGAAGTTTTGTTTTTACTTTCGTTCCAACTGATGCTGAACCAGTAATTTCCGGTAGAAACTTTTTTGGTTTCATTGATGCTTCCATCCCATTTATAACCAGTGTCTTTGTTTTCTTCAAATATTTTAACTCCGTATCTGTCATAGATTCCTAAGATCAGATTTGTTCGCTAGACGCAGAATAATCAAAAACATCGTTTACTCCGTCACCATTTGGTGCAATTACATTGATAATATTTGGAATTGTAAATCTAATGGTTCGCAATTAAAGAAATCACTTAATTTCATTATTACTTGATTAAAATTTAAATTTCCATATAAAAAAATGGCCGGAAATTACTCCGACCAAATTAATTTTCACTTTATTTTAATTATCAGAAGTGAAGATAGAAAGATATTTTTCGCCATTATCTTCTTTTACCTCTATCTTTTTAACCAGTACACTATAGATGTTAGTCGTCGGATTATCAAACACATAACCATCAATCATTACTTTTGTATCTTTAGGTATATTGCTTTGTTCATTAAGAGCTTCAAGTGACATAATATCTGGTGTGCCTACATTTTTCTTAAATTTAATTTCCGTCAAACCGCCTTCAGCCAAATAACTGAACTTTTGTAGATGTTGCGGTAGTTTTGTTGTAGCCTTAAAAAAGTGGTACTTTCTATATCTTTTTTGTACGGCTCAAACATTTCAGTAGTTCCCACAGCACCATTGCAAATAGCAAATTTCACTTTACTGTTTTTTTGTCCAAATAGTATTGCTGACGAAAAAATTAAGAATGTATATAGAATTTTTTTCATAATATTTATTTTTTTCATAATTATTCTCTATTTTTCACTAGAATCCAGCCTGAGAATTTGATTGGAGTTTTGTTTTTACTTTCATTCCAGCTGATGCTGAACCAGTAATTTCCGGTAGAAACTTTTTTGGTTTTATTGATGGTTCCATCCCATTTATAACCGGTGTCTTTGTTTCCTTCAAATATTTTAACTCCGTATCTGTCATAAATTCCTAAGAGCAGATTAGGTTTTTTTGCTAAAGCAGAATAATCAAGAACATCGTTTACTCCGTCACCATTTGGTGTAATTACATTGACAATGTTCGGAACTGTAACGGTCACTTCTAACGGTTCGCAATTAAAGAAATCTCTTACATAAACCGTAATGTCACCTCTTTTTATATCGGTGAAAACATTAGAATCCTGCCAGTTGATATTATCGATTGAGTATTTGTAAGGAGCAGTTCCTCCTATTGCAAATACAGTGATGTCGTTAGTAGTAACTTCAATATTCGAAATTACAGGTTGCTGAGTAGCATAAACCGTCACTGTTTGTTTTGTGAAACAATCTCCTTTTTTAAGGATTACTGAGTATGTTCCTACGGTAACGTCACTGATGATCTGAGTTGTTGCTCCTGTGCTCCATTGATAACCGTCAAAATCAGGGCCTGCATCTAATGTTGTTTTGTTTTCGATACAGATTTCTTTATCAACTAAAACAGTTGATTTTGTAGGCGGGATAACAACTAATGTAATTTCTGCCACTCTGTAACATCCGTTTGCATTGCTTACTCTTACATATACAATACCGTTTGGAGCTACATAATTCGCAGGATTTAGAATTTCATTGGTTTGGTTGTTAGCGTCTGTCAATGAAGGATAATATTTTTTTGTTGTTCCTAGCTGAGTGGTTACGCTTGCATTAGTTAAATTAAATAATCCTGTAGCAATATTTTCTTCAAGGTAGCAAGATCTCAATAGTGCATTATTCACCACTGGGCTCTCTGCTATTGTAAGGGTTAAAGTAATTTGTTCACAATCTACAAATTCAGGATCGTTTCCACAGAATTTGTATGTAATGGTGTCTGTTCCTGCAAAACCAAAGTTAGGAACATATCCAATCACTCCTGTAGTAGGATTGATGATTGCTGTACCATTTGTTGGAGGTGTAATAATCTGTACAGTACTCGGAACAAATGTTTGTGAAGACGAAGTAAAGGCTGGAGCAATATTAAGATAGCCTTCACAAACAGTTTTTGCAGCTGTAGTTTGTTGAAGACATGTAAATACCTTATAAACAGGAGTTGTTGCCGGAATACAAGATCCCACTGTAATTCTTACAGTATAATTTCCTGACTGTGTTGGTGTGTAAGAGTTGCTGTTTGCTCCCGGAATTGCAATGCTATTTCTGAACCATTGGTAAGTATCATAACTGTCATCTACTTCCAAAACCAATCCTGGAATACAATCACCAATCTGCTTAGCAATAAGCGGAATTGATGAGAATCCAGCGAAATATCCTCCATATCCAGAAGTACTGTGTCCTCCATTAATTCCGGCGGTGACCGCTTTATTAGATTGTATGGCTATATTACCGGTAATAGGCTGTATTGCATAGGTTACCCAATTGGTATTTCCTGTCAATGGAAACGGACCCTGTGCAGCAGTGGGAGTTATTGGTGCTCCTCCATTAACGGTATAAGTAACTGTAGCACCCGCTTCAGTTAAAATATTAAGCTTTACAACAGTACCACTAGGTATAACACTAGCTCCTCCGGTACCTGTTGGCATTTCACCTACTTTACCAATCTCATCAATTTTTCTTGGTAAAAAGCAGTTTAAAGGGGGGATATAATTAAATCCACATGTGGCAGTGTCATTATTTACCGAAACCAGTTGGTACAAATAAACATTTTTTGAAGTATTGATGTACATGTTAGGGTGTGCACCACCTTGAACTATATAACTACTTCCAGAAATTCTGTACCATTGACCAGCATTTAAAGTCGCTGCAGGAGTGGTAGATCCATTCAAATATATTGCAGTATTGTTTTCTGTAGCAATCACAATTCCTCCTTCTAGTTCATTCGCAGTATTTGATCTTGTTCTTACCATCGCAAATTCATTCCCTAATCTATCAAGGGGAACAGACTGATCTAAAATTATATCAGTCCCTGAAGAAGTTGTATTACCGAAATTCCCTGTCACATTTCCGTTTGTAAGGGTGATTGGCTTAGTAGCAACGATTTTTGCTCCCATGAATGGTGCAGCGGGACCTATACCACCTGCAAAAATAAAAGATTGTCCTTTATTTAAAGTAAAAGTATGTGTATTGGTTGGTGGTGTTGCTCCATAGAAAGTTATCGGAGTAATTGCACTCCAAGTGGCAGTAACTATTGTATTATCTTCGGTTGCTAAAACTCCTGCCGTAAAATTGTCTGTGGTACGAGTCGTAACAGATGGAGTGTTCGCAACAAAAAATTCTTTCCCAATACCAGCTTTCCCTTTGCTGGTTACCACTTCAGCATGTTGAGTTGAATTAACTAATCGAAGGGTACAGTAAAAAGGTTTATCCCCCTTAATATATAATCCTTTATTAATTACCGTAAAAGCTTCTCCTGTAATTGTAGCTGCTATATTATTTGAAGGGACTACAAAAATCTGAGGATTTCCTTTGCTAATTGTTACCGTTCCCAATGCAATGTTGTTGCTGTATACCGTTGCCACAAAAGGTGTTACAGAGTCAGTGGAAAGATAAAGTGACTGTGCTGTAACAGCTGTGGTTGCATAGTATGGTGCGATCCAATGCTCTGTATCTCTTTGAGCAGAAACATTGATGCCTAAAATCGTTAATAGAAAAATAAGTAGAAATTGTTTCATAAGCGTAGAATTAGGATTTTTACAAAAATAATAGAATATTCAATATGTTTTGTAATTTTTTAAGATATATTAATGATATATGAAAAAACCACGGTTAATAACCGTGGTTTTTTCTAAATTTTAGAATTATTCTCTATTTTTCACTAAAATCCACCCTGTGTATTTGATTGGTGTCTTCTGTGCATTTGGTTCTATCCAGTTGATATGATACCAATAAGTTCCTGTGAGAATTCCTTTGCCTGCAAACTTACCATCCCATTTGTAATTGTTTGATCTGTCGCCGGTGAACAATTTATTACCGTATCGATCGTATATTACGAATGTAAGATCGCCTTTGTAGGCCAATTCGCTGTAATCTAAGAAATCATTTACGTTGTCTCCATTTGGCGTAATCGCATTGACCAGATTAGGAACTGTAATCTCCACAGAAACAGGGTCGCAATTAGCTGCATCTTTCACGAAAAATCTATGCTGACCTCTTGAAAGATTGGTAAATACATTAGAATTTTGCCAATTCGCAGGTGTGTCAACTGCATACTGATAAGGGGCGTTGCCACCTTGAACATTTACAGTCGCTGTACTGTTTGATATTTCAATCGAAGTAATTACAGGTTCGCCTACCTTCTTAACACTTACAAATTGTTTTATGAAACAACCGTTGTTTTCAAGAATTACCCAATACTCACCTACACCAACACCTTGTAGAGTCTGTGTCGTCGCACCGGTGTTCCATTTATAAGATGTAAATCCTGCTCCTGCATCTAGTGTGATTCTCTCATCAATGCATATGAATTTATCTACCAAAGTGGTTGATCTCTTTGGAGGAGTTACTTTAAGATTGATTTTAGCAATCGCGTAACATCCGTTTGAATTGAAAACTCTCGCATGTACAGATCCGTCACCAGAAATATACAGCGTAGGATTCAAAATTTCATTGGTTCCGTTACTTGCATCTACGAACGTTGGATAATACTTTTTCGTAATCGGAGTTTCAGTGCTTATTACAGCAGACGTTAAATCAAATAAACCTTTTGTTTCATTATTTTGAAGAAAACATACTGTCAAAGTTGCATCGTTCACAACCGGAGTCGGGAAGAAATCAAGAGTGATTTTTGCAGTTCCAAAACAACCTTCAGAAGTTGTGACAGCTACATATACCGATCCTGCTCCTGAAAAGTAATTTGTAGGATTACTGATCTGATTGGTATTTGCAGTTAAGTCTGCCAATGTAGGATAGAATTTTTTAGTTGTTGGCACTGCGTTGTCTGTAACGTTTGCCGTAGTTAAATCAAAAAATCCGTTTCCTGAATACTGACAAGCTTTTATCGTTCTGTCTGTCAATACGAATGGAACTAAATTTAAGTTTAAAGTAACTTGTTCGCAATCTACAAACTCAGGTGCATTACCGCAGAATTTATACACAATAACATCTGGCCCTAAATATCCAGGGTTTGGAATGTAAGTAATTACCCCATTTGATGGATTTATCGTAACTGTTCCGTGTGTTGGTTGTGTAATAATAGTAACAGAACCTGGTGTTGGAGCCTGTGTAGAGCTGGTAAAGGCAGGGGTGATTGCTTTGCTGCCACAGATGTATAAAGATTTAGTGGTCTGTTGTAGACAAGTAAATACTTTATAAATAGGTGTGGTAAGTGGAGGGCAAGTTCCCATGGTTACCTTTACAGTATAATTTCCTGCTACTAGAGGAGTGTATGTATAAGATGTTGCTCCAGGTATAGCAACGCCATTTAAAAACCATTGATATGTTTCGTATCCATCATCTACTTCCAGAATAATTCCCGGAATACAATCTCCTGTTTGTTTTGCAATTAGAGGGATTGATGAAAATCCTGCAAAATATCCACCATAACCAGAGGTGCTATATCCACCGTTAATTCCCGCTGTGACTGCTTTGTTTGATTGTATGGCTAGATTTCCTGCAACACCTTCTATACTATATGTTACCCAAGCGGTGTTCCCTGTTAATGGATAGGGGCCTTGGGCTGCGGTAGGAGGAGTAGGTGCTCCTCCATTGCTGCTAACAGTTACAGTTGCGCCTGCCTCCGTCAATATGTTTAGTTTAATAACCATATCATTCGGGGTAGGGTTCGGTAAAGGCATTTCATTGATTTTACCAATTTCATCTATTTTTCTTGGTAAGAAGCAGTTCAATGGTGGTATATAATTAAATCCGCACGTTGCATTGCTGTCCTGTACAGATACTAATTGATATAAATAAACGTTTTTAGAAGTCGATACAAGCATATTATAATGACCTGCAGTTCCTTGAGCGACATAGTTGTCTCCGGTAATTCTGTACCATTGACCTTGATTTAATGTTGCTACAGCAGTAGTAGAGCCATTTAAAAATATCTGAGTGTTGCTATCGGTTGCAACAACAATAGCTCCTTCAAGATCTGCCGCTGTAGATCTTGTTCTTACCATTGCAAATGTACTTCCAAGTCTTTCAACAGGTACAGATTGATCTAAAATAGCATCTGATCCTGAAGGACTGTTTCCAAAGTTTCCATTAACGTTTCCGTTTGTAAGTGTAATTGGTTTGTCAGATACAATTTTTGCTCCCATAAATGGAGCAGTACCTGCAGTATTACCTGCAAAAATAAAAGATTGACCTTTATTTAATGTAAATGTTTGGGTATTTCCGGTTGGTGCACCACCGATGAAAGCCACTGCGCCAGTCCAAGTTGCAGTAACAACAGTATTATTTTCAGTTGCTAAAACTCCTGCTGTAAAATTATTACCTATACCAGTAGAAGGTGTATTGGCTACGTAAAATTCTTTTCCAATACCTGCTTTGCCTTTGCTGGTAACAATTTCGGCGTGTGTAGTACTACTTACCATTCGAAGTGTACAATAAAATGGTTTAGCAGCCTGAAGATATAACCCTTTATCTATAACATTAAAAAGTTCTGATGCGGTATTTGTTGATATTCTTGCTGGAGGAATAACAAAAGTCATCGGAGCGCCTTTACTGATAGTAACTGTTCCCAGTGAGACATTATTACTGTATATTGTAACAACAAATGGTGTCAGAGAATCGGTAGACAGATAAACAGATTGGGTGTAAGGTTGTGTAAAATGAAATGGAGCTATCCAATGTTCAGTATCTCTCTGTGCAAATAGAGATGTGAACGAAAGAAAAACCATCACTAAACTGAGTAGAAATCTTTTCATAGGTATAGAATTAGGATTTCTACAAAATTAGTATATTATTTAATATATTGTTAATAAATGCTAAAGAAAATATAAAAATTATTCTCGATTCTTAATTAATAACCATCCGGAATGCGAAACTGGCAATTTAGTTTCGGGTTCTATCCATTTCAAGATGTACCAATAAGTCCCTGTTGACAGAGGTCTTCCACCAGATTTTCCGTCCCATATATAATTTTTATCTGAAGATTTATAAACTGGTGCTCCGTATCTGTCTACCACTTCAATGCTGACATTTTGTTTTAATCTAAGCTCAGAATAGTTCAAAACATCATTATGACCATCACCATTTGGTGTTATTGTATTTACAAGATTTAAAATGATAAACTCTTTTGTAACAGGCTGACATCCGTTTGCACCCAAAACATACACCTTGTAAGTTCCTCTCGTCAAGCCGTAAAAAATGTTTGAAGATTGATAGTCAATTCCATTTAGTGAATATTGATAAGGGGCGGCTCCGCCTGATACATTAACTGTTGCATTAGATCCGGTCACTTGTATACTTGTAATAGTAGGTGATTGTGCAGCGGTCACATTTACGGTTTGTCTATAGATACAACCGTTAAATGTTAAATCAACAAAATAAGTTCCTACACCTGCAGTGATGAATGAAGTGGTCTCGCCTGTACTCCATAAATAAGATGTAAAACCGTCTCCGGCATTTAGAATTGCTTTTCGGTCTGAGCATATGATCTGATTTTTTAGTGTTTCAGATTTTTTTCCTGATTTTAATGTTATGGTGATTGTTCCTGTATTTGGACAAGCATTATTGTTGGTGAATCTGATGTAGTAAGTTCCGGATCCGGTGATTGTTTGTTGAGCTGCAACTGCATTTGTTCCTGCCTGAGCATTGGCTAATGTCAAATGGAATGTCAAACTCACTGAAGGGTCTGTTGTGAATTGATTTTTAAAATCATTAAGGTTCACATTTTCAGAACCATTAAGGTCATTGTCGCAAATCTGTGTATTTACGGTGTTTGTCAGTAAAGTTATTCTGTTACCAATTGAGAAATTGATTTGTCCGAAAGCCGAAGGACAGTCGTTCGTTCCATCAACTCTTACATAGACTGTTGCGCTGGTTGTGTACGTCCAGTTTAAAGGTAATGTGTTGTTATTTCCTGCGGTTGCGTCAGTTTGATTTAAATAATATCTTACTGTGAAACTACCAGAATTTATTACAATTTGAGGAGTAATATTTGCAAAATTAACATTAATAATTCCATCAAAATTATCATCGCAAAGTGCTGCATTGTAGTTTCCTGTATTGACATTTGGAAGTGGGTTCGATACCAATGAAATCTGAGCTGTTTTTATACAACCGAATGGTGAAGTGATTTTCACATATACCACAGAAGTTCCAGAATTATAAGCTGAAGGTGCAGTGATAGGCGTGGTCAAAACAGCATTAGAATAGTATAGAAGTGTAGCACCAGCTGTAGAAGTTACGTTTGCCGTTGTAAGGTTAAAAGTTGTGGTGCCTGTATTATTTGCGCAACCACTAAGTGTTGCATTAGTAGATGTTATAGTATCTAAACTTAATGTGATTTTTGCAATATTCGGGCAAGAATTTGGTTTTTGAAATCTTATGTAAAGTATTTTAGTAGGGGCAATGATTTGTAAAACATTTACAGCATTTGTGCCATTTTGTGCATCTGCTAAAGTATTGTGATAAGTAAGTGATACCGTATTATCTGTGGTGAAATTATTTTTATAAACATCTAAATTTACCGTTTCCGTTCCGTCAGAATTATCATCACAAACCAAGGTCGTGTAATCTGTTGTTAGTAATGGAAGTTTATTTCCTATTGTGAAATTTATTTGTCCAAAAACCGGCGGGCAGCCATTGGTAGACTCTACTCTTACGTAAACGGTTGTGTTTGCTGAATAAGTCCAGTTTGCAGGTAATGTGTTGTTGTTTCCTGCAGTGGCATCAGCTTGATTTAAATAATATTTTACTGTGAAATTTGTTGAGTTCGCTACAATTTGAGGCGTTACCGTTGTAAAGTTTACATTAATAATTCCATCAAAATTATCATCACAAAGATTTGCATTGTAATTGGTTGTGTTGATATTTGCACCGGGATTTACCGTCAAAGTGATTTGTGCAACTTTTGAACATCCATTTGCTGAAGTTACATTGGCATACACAATACCAGAATTAGAAATATATGCTGAAGGATTTCCAATGATTGTAGTTAATAAAGCATCTGTATAATAAGTTACGGTTGTTCCGGCATCTGGTGTCACAACTGCTGTTGTTAAATTAAATATTCCGGAATTTCCATTGGCGCTACAAGTTGTTAAGGTCGCATTGTTAACCTGAAGAACGTCAATGTTGATGATCACTTTAAAATATTCAAAACTCGCAGGATTTCCATTTCCTTGAATATAATAGGTGAATGTATCAGTTGTGTCAAGTGTTAATCCTAAATTTGGTGTGTAAGTGATTTGCCCGGTTGTAGGATTTACAACAGCCGTTCCTGATGTAGGAGCCGCAATGATTGCAGTTTGATTCGGGACAATCGCTTGTGTAGAAGTAGTAAAAGCAGGATTGATTACTTTAGTGCTACAAGATCCGATATTGTAAGTCGTTGTAGATATTGGAGGACAAAGTGTATAATCGTATTCGGATGTCAATTTTGTTTCACAGTTGTTTTTACTGACCATACAAGTATAGATTCCCGTACCATACAATTCAGGATTGATTGAAAAAGTAGTAGCACCCGGGATGATAATTCCATTCAGATACCATTGGTAACTATCATAATTGTTGTCAACCTGAAGCAATACCCCAAGGTAGCAGTCTCCGGTTTTTGTAATGGCGGGTACAGATGAAAATCCTGCAAAATAACCTCCGTATCCCACGGCATTGTCTCCGGCGGCAATTCCTGCAGTTAAAGCTTTGGTAGAATTCACGGTGATATTTCCTGTCACATTGGGAATCGAGTAGGTGACCCAATTTGGGTTTCCCGTCACAGCATAAGGTCCGTTTGCTGTGTTGATATTGTTACCGTTGAAAGTAACAACAGCGCCGGTTTGGGTGATGATATTTAATTTGGTGCTAAATGAATCTGATCCAATTTTGTTAATAAAACCTATTTCTTCAATTTTATTAGGCATAAAACAGCTTAATGGCGGGATGAAATTCATTCCTCCGGTTGCATAAACCGTACTTCCTGATGCACCTGCAAGCAATTGATACACATAAACATTGTTATTAGAAGAAATACTCATGTTAAAGTTATTATTTCCCTGATGAACATAGTATGTGCCTTGCACAAGATAAAAGTCTCCTTCATTCAAGGTAACATTCGCAAGAAGGTTTCCGTTGACTGTAAGTTTGGTATTGTTTGCTGTTGCGATAACTAATGCTGCTTCCATTCCTGAATTGGAAGGGCCATTTCCTTTTACCATAACAAAATCTTTACCTAATCTTTCGACAGGGACAGCCTGATCCATTAAAACATCTACGTTGCTGCTATTCTGAGTAGTGTAAATACTGTTGAAATTTCCGTTGGTTACAGAAATAGGCTTGCTGGCGACAATTTTCGCTCCTACCAAACCGGATAAGTTATTCGGAGAAAGATCACTTTGAGCTTCTATAATATATGATTTACCCTTATTTAGGGTGAAAGTTCTTGTTGGAGCTGAAATTCCATCAGAAAAAACAACATTAGGATTGTAGCCAGACAAAGTAACGGTCGTATTGTCTTCTGTTGCAGTAACTCCAATCGTAGAATTTACATAAGGTTTTGCCGTAGTGTTGGGAGCCATACCCACAAAAAAGTTTTTGCCGATACCCGCTAATCCTTTTGAAGTAATAATTTCCGCTTGGTTAGGAACTGAAAACCTAAAGTTGGCGAAGAATTTCTTACTTCCTTTCACATTCAGTCCCATCGAGTTTGAAACAAAAAGATTTGATAGTGCTGATGAAATCATGAAGCTATTAGGAATCGTCAATTGTACGGGATTATTTTTACTTACCTGTACAGTTGTAAAAAGGGTGTTGTTATTAAATACCTGAACTGAAAACGGGGTCGTTTGATCAGTAGATAAATACAGATAACCTTTTGCGGTTCCCTGCAATGAACTGGCGGACATCGGTGCAAACCAATGCTCAGTATCCAATTGTGCATTTACCAATAAAGAGAGAAATATACAAAGACTTAATAAAAATTTTTTCATGCCGATTCTTAAAGGGCGACAAATTTAATTATTAATAATCAAAATATTACGTATTTTTTTAACATATTTTTGTGAAAATGAGACAGTGTAGAATATTTAAAATAAACTTCATGATTAATTAATATCCATAATTTGGTTGGTATAAAAAATCCCGGTGAAAAAATTTCACCGGGATCATATATTTGTTTGGAAAGATTGATTAAGCTAAGCTTACTCTTACAAATCCTGTAACTTTCAAGTCAGCGTTTACAGATTTTACGTAATCAGCAACAGAAATAGAACTGTCTTTGATGAAATCTTGGTGTACCAAAGTGTTGTCTTTGTAGAATCTCTGCATTTTACCTTTCAAGATGTTTTCGATGATGTTTGCAGGCTTACCTTCTTCAGTAAGTTTGTGTCTTTCGATTTCCAATTCTTTATCGATTGTATCCTGAGAAACTTTAGTTTCGTCAAGAGCGATAGGGTTCATTGCAGCAGCCTGCATAGAAACAGCTTTAGCAGCTTCATCAGCACCGTCTACTTTTGCAGAAAGTGAAGTGATTGCAGCGATTTTGTTTCCAGCGTGGATGTAAGCTCCCAAGAAAGGTCCTGTAATTCTTTCGAATGCACCGATCTCGATTTTCTCACCGATAACTCCAGTTTGCTCGATTAATTTCTCAGCAACAGTCATTCCGTGGAAATCTGTAGCCAATAATTCTTCTTTTGTAGCAGCGAAAATAGCCATTTCAGCGATTTCGTAAGCTAGCTCGATAAATGCTTCGTTTTTAGCAACAAAGTCAGTCTCACAGTTTAAAGAGATAACAGTACCTAAAGTGTTATCTTCGTTTACTCTAGCGATTACTGCACCTTCAGAAGAATCTCTGTCAGCTCTGTTAGCAGCAACTTTTTGTCCTTTTTTTCTAAGGATATCTACTGCTTTTTCGAAGTCTCCTTCTGCTTCAACTAAAGCTTTCTTGCAGTCCATCATACCTGCACCTGTTTGGTTTCTCAATTTTGCTACGTCTGCAGCAGCTGGTGAATAAGACATAATATTTATTATTTTTTTATTTAAAATTATGATTAACTTTAATAGTTTATTATAAAGATGTGCAAAGATAATGATTTTAATGATAAACTAAAAAATGACTTTTCACGTTATAGTATTATTTAATAAATTTTTAAAGGTTTTTACTCAATGAGAAAATTATTTCTGATCTTATTCCTCTCCATATTCTGTCTTGGCTTCTCTCAAAAGAAGAAAAAAGGCAAAGCAAAAGTAGTCGCCGAGAAAGAAACGGTCATTATTTATACAGAAACAGAAGCTGAAACTTCTAACGAACCCAGAATTATCGCAGGTTTTCTAAAACAAAATCCCGGTCATGCAAGGACTGATTTTTTTAAGAAAAGATTGATTACCATCATTATGGCTGACAATTCACCGGAAGCAAAACCCACAATAAAACCAATTAGTAAAGATAAAATTGAAAATATTGTAAACAATAGTGAACTTAATAAAGGGAAAAATTTAGGCACAAATGTAAAAACTACCTCTACGCCGGAAAGAAACGTGACCTATGCAAGTGTAGGAGGTGCAAGTAAAAAAGCAGAGCCAAGCGATAAAGCGAAAAAAACGGCATCAATGCTGACTCATCTTTTTAATAATGATCCGAGTGATAAAGAAGCTTACATCAATATCAAAAACAGATCAAACTGCAGACTGATCGTAAAAATAAGCGGAAAAAAATATTATAATCTCGACGTTCCTGCAAAAGGGCAAAACTTCGTATTGATTGAAAAAGGAGATTATGTACTGACGACAATGGTGTGTGATGCCAAATATTCTTCATTGAAGAAGATTACAAAAGATATTGAGATACAGCTGGATGTTGCTGATTAGTATTCATTTTAAATCAAAATAAAAAAAGGTAGCTTAGAAATTCTAAACTACCTTTTTTATTTTTATCCTTTAAATTGCCCCATCGCAATAAACTTATCTTGTCTTTGGGTTTCCAGTTCTTTGCCTGTGAATTTTGAGAACGCTTTGATGTTTTGCAAAATCGAAGTCTTTAAATTCAAGTAAGTAGTTTCAGGATCGTAATGAGCTCCTCCAAGAGGTTCTTCAATGATTCCATCGATGAATTTTTCTCTTAAAGCATCTTTTGGAGTCAGATTCAATGCATTTGCTGCATCTTCTTTGTGATCCCAGTTTCTCCATAAGATTGAAGAACAGCTTTCCGGTGCAATTACGGTGTACCAAGTGTTTTCCAACATGTAAACTTTGTTACCAACACCAATTCCTAAAGCTCCGCCACTCGCTCCTTCGCCGATAATGTATGTGAAAATAGGAGTTTTCAGCATCGTCATTTCAAAAATATTTCTTGCAATGGCTTCACCCTGACCTCTTTCTTCAGCTTCCAATCCTGGGTAAGCTCCCGGCGTATCTACTAAAGTGATCACAGGAATTTTGAACTTTTCAGCTAATTTCATTAGTCTTAAAGCCTTTCTATATCCTTCAGGATTCGGCATTCCGAATCTTCTGTGTTGCCTTTCTTTGGTGGTTCTCCCTTTTTGAGTACCGATGAGCATCACTCTTTGACCGTCTAAAGTCGCCAAACCTCCGATCATCGCAGGATCATCTGCAAAGTTTCTGTCACCGTGAAGTTCTAAGAAACTTCCTTTGTCTACCATACCTTTGATATAGTCGATTGTATAAGGGCGATCCGGATGACGCGATAACTGTACTCTTTGCCAAGGCGTAAGATTTCCATAGATCTGTTTTTTGGTATCTATAATCTTATCCTCGATCTGACTGCATGCTAATTTTACATCAACACCACTTTCTTCTCCTACCAATGAACAGGTTTGATACTGATCCATCAGTTCTTTTATAGGAAGTTCGAAACTTAAATATTCCATTCTTGAAGTAAATTAAATCTTTCAAATGTATGAAAAATTATGAAATTTTATTTAAAATTATTTATAGCATTGCTTATTCTGGCGATACTTTCTTCTTTACCAACGAGTTCCACGATATCCGGAACGTCTGGGCCTTTTAATTCTCCAACTAACGCTAAACGTAGCGGCATCATTACTTTTCCCATTCCTACACCTTTGTTTTCTGCAAAATCGTGTAAGTTTTGCTTAATATTTTCTGAAGTGAAATCATTTATTGATTGTAAACTTTCAGCAAATTCAGTCAAAAGATTGGACGTTTCGTCGTTCCAAGCTTTCTTAGATGCTTTTTCGTCGTAAGACGTTGGAGCTTCAAAAAAGAATTTTCCGTTTTCGTAAATATCTTTCGGGAACGTTGCTCTTTCTTTCATCAGATTGATGATTTTCAATAGCTTTTCGTCTCCGATATTTAAATTTAAATCTGAATTTTTAAGTATTTCTAATAATTCCTCATCTGATTTTAATTGAATATATTGATGATTAAACCATTCAGCTTTTTCTTTATTGAATCTTGCTCCGGCCTTGTGAACTTTATTTAAGTCAAATTCGTTCACCATTTCATCCAGAGACAAAATTTCTTTATCATAAGCAGGAGACCAGCCTAAAAGCGCTACCATATTGATGAAAGCTTCAGGAAGATAACCTTCTTCGCGGTATCCTTTAGAAATATTTCCGGTTTCGGCATCTTTAAAATTTAAAGGAAATACAGGGAAGCCGAATTTATCACCGTCTCTTTTGCTTAATTTTCCTTTACCTTCAGGTTTTAAAATCAAAGAAAGATGGGCGAATTCCGGAGCTTCCCATCCCATCGCTTCATATAATAAAATGTGTAAGCCTAAAGATGGCAGCCATTCTTCACCACGGATGACGTGTGTAATTTCCATTTCGTGATCATCGATGATGTTGGCGAAATGATATGTTGGCATTCCGTCGTTTTTTACTAAAACTTTATCATCTAAAGTATTGGTATTCACGGCTGTGTTTCCACGGATAATATCTACTAAGCCAAGTGTTCTGTCAATCGGCATTTTGAATCTTACCACGTAAGGCGTCTTTTCGTCCAGCAATTTTTTAACCTCCTCTTCAGAAAGTGAAAGGCTGTTTTTTAAACGGTTTCTTGAAACATTATTGTAAGAGAAAACATCACCTTTAGCTTCAAACTCAGCTCGGATGGCATCTAATTCTTCAGCAGTATCAAAAGCGATGTAGGCATAATCTGTTTTTAAGATTTGCTCGGTGTATCTGTCATAGATATCTCTTCTTTCGGATTGTCTGTAAGGAGCAAATTTTCCGCCTTTTTTAGGGCTTTCGTCGGGGATGATTCCGCACCATTCAAGAGCTTCCTCGATATAATCTTCGGCACCTTCTACATATCTTGCAGTATCGGTGTCTTCTATTCTCAATACAAATTCTCCGCCCTGATTTTTAGCAAAAAGATAATCATATAACGCAGTTCTTACACCTCCCAAATGCAACGGCCCCGTAGGACTTGGTGCAAAACGGACTCTTACTTTCCCCATTTTTAAATAAAATTTTGGTGCAAATTTACGAAAAATGGATAGATTAGCGTATTTTTGATTCATATTATATATCATGACAAGGGTTACTAAAAAAAATAAATTATCCTTTTATATTCAGGGGTTTACAAGGGGGCTACTTCCCGTAAAGTCATTAGAAAAGAAAGTCAGTAAACTGTACAGTGTACTTTCTAAAGAAGAAGTGAATAATGTTGAAAGAAGAGTAGATTATTATAATAAAATATGTTCCCAGACAGAAGTTGCTCATCAAGGTACATATATTAAAGATTTGCTTAAGCCCAAAACTCCCAAAGCATATTATTTTGATACCTATGAATATGCAAGATATTTTCCTGAAAATCATCTGATTGATTTTGCATTTGGTGATGTCAATACCATTTTGAATCTTCCGATGATTACAAAAAGCCGTCCCATTAACGGAAATAACGAAAATAATATCTTATTGAATTTAGATAAAGCCAGACATTTTGTTTCTGTAAATGATTCTTTAAACTATTCTCAGAAAAAAGATAAAATGATTGGCAGGGCAGCAGTTTTCCAAGAGCACAGAATTAAATTTTATGAAAATTACTACAACAGTACATTATGTGATCTTGGGCAGGTAAATAAAAACGGAGGTAATCCTGATTGGATAAAACCAAAAATCAGTATTGCAGATCATCTTAAAAATAAATTTATCCTGAGTCTTGAGGGTAATGATGTCGCCACAAATTTGAAATGGATCATGTCTTCAAATTCTATCGCTGTATCCCCACCATTAAAGATGGAAACCTGGTATATGGAAGGCACTTTGAAACCGGACGAGCATTTTATAGGAATCAATGAAGATTATAAAAATCTCGAAGAAAAGCTGCAATATTATATTGATCATGAATCTGAAGCCAAAGACATTATAAACAATGCGAAAGAATACAGAGCTCAGTTTAACAACAAAAATGTGGAAAATTTAATTTCGATTTTGGTTTTACAAAAGTATTTTAATTACATTCGCTAAAAAAATCATGCTATGTTGGAAATAGGGGAAAGACCTTGGGGTAAATATTACGTTTTGGCAGACGAGCCACACTATAAATTAAAGAGAATTGAAGTGAATCCCGGCCAAAAACTATCTTATCAATATCATCATAAAAGACAAGAACAATGGACGGTCATTGAAGGTGATGCAACGGTAGTTTTAGATGAAAAAGAAATAAAATTGGGTTACGGCGAAAGCATTTTCATTCCATTGGGCTCTAAACATAGAATGATGAACCTTTCTGATCAACCTGTCGTGTTCATTGAAGTACAGACAGGAACTTATTTTGGTGAAGATGACATTGTAAGAATTGAAGATATATATGACAGAGAGTAAAATTGCATTTTACACTTTTTAGAATAACAAAAATCTAATCAGGATTTTTCAAAATAAAAAAACATAATTCGAATGTGAATTATGTTTTTTTTATGGGTGAATTTATAATGAGTCATAAATTTCCTGATATTTTTTTTCTTAAAAAATTTATAGATCAATTTTTTATACCAAACATTATAGTATTTTCTCTTGTACTTATTTCTTTCACTGACGATATTGGTGAGAGAATTAAAGTCTAATCCGTTTTTCTCATACAAAGCATAATGCTTTTGATAGATAATAAATTTGTAATCGGCAACTACAAAATGATTGTTTGCCCATGTATTGGTCAATGAATTTTTTTGGTTTCTGATTCTGTAATTAAAAAGAAATTCCTCTATTCGGGCAACTTTATTTCCTTTTTCAATAATAGACATCCACAAATCCCAATCTTCAAAAAACTTGAGGCGTTCATCAAAACCTCCGGACTTTATAAAATCTTCTTTATAAAATAGAGTGGAAATCGGGATGCAATTACAAAGCAGAAAATTATTTAAATTAAATTCAGGCAGATACCATTCTCCGGTTTTTTCTTCAAAATAATTTCCTTTTGTGTAGCACAATCTTACTTCTGGTTGGTTTTTTAAAACATTGAATGTTTTTTCTACAAAAGTTGGCTCTATCGTATCATCACAATCTAAAAACAGAATATATTTTCCGGATGCCAATTCTACACCTCTGTTTCTGGCAACAGAAGGCCCTTGATTTTGCTGTAAATAAAGTTTAAGCGATGGGTATTTGTCTTTCTGGAGCTCTTCTAAAAAAGTATGTGGTGAACCATCATTCACAACAATAGCTTCTATATTTTTATACGATTGATTATATACGCTTACAAGGCATTCTTCAATATAGTCCTGCCCGTTGTGATATGGAATAATGATTGAAACCAATTCACTCATAATTTGGTTAATTTGTTTGTTAAGCCATCAAAAATACCTTTTACGACATTACGTGAAAAAGATAAGTTATCTTTAAATTTTCCTTTTGATGAAAATAGTTTTTTTCTTGCAAAAATCATTCTTTCCCTAAGAACAAAAAATAAGTTCCCGGAATATTTTTTAGTCAGCCATATTCTGTTTCTCGTCATATAATATTCATAAACTTTGCCTCTTGAGCTGTCAGATTGATAGGCTACTACGTCAGTGTCAATGGCTATTTTCCATTTAGATTTATTTTTTATTCTGTAGCACCATTCAGACTCTTCATAATACATAAATAATTCTTCTATCATAAAGCCCAACTCATCCAAAACCTCTTTTTTAAACATCATGCTGCTTCCGTTCACGTAATCAATGTTATAATTGAGTCCTTCAATTTTAACTTCATCAATATTTTTATTAAAGTGAACGTGATTTCCCTCAAAACCTTTTTTAGGAAACAGAAGTCCTCCATCTGAGAAAATTTTTGAAGGTTCTTCAGCATACAATAATCTTGGACCGACAACACCTAAATCAGGATTGTCTTCTAAGGTTTTGTATAAATCATCTATGTCTTTAGTTTTAATATGAATGTCAGGATTAAGCAATAAAAATGTTGTTTTCCCTAAACTTATTGCTTTTTTGAGACCCCAATTATTAGCGTGAGCATATCCCAAATTGCTGCCCATTTGATGGAAAAATACATCTTTTTCATCACAAAATTCAGATAAAGCATTACCGTCATCAGAATTATTATCCAAAATGATTAATCCATCCTTAATTTTGGCATCATTACTGAATTCGATAATCTGTCTTGTTACGTCACTATAAGAATTATAGTTTAAAATTATAATTGCTAAATCTTTCATATATCGCTGCAAATATCCATATTTGTAGACCTAAAAGTAAAGAAAATTAAAATAAATTTCATGAAAAAGAAAGTATTGTATTTTATGCCAGATAACCCAATGTCTGGAAACGCAGGAAATACGACAAGACTTAATCAGTTGCTTTCTTATTTTAATACATTCGAGAATACAGATATTACTTTTGTTTCTTTAAAAGACTGGGGGCTGTGGGAAGATTCTGAAAAAGATCTTTTTGCTCAGAAATATCCACATATTAAGCTGATTCTTTTAGATAAAAAGTATAAAAAAAGTTTTTTTAAATATTTCTTTCTATATAAACTTCCCTATTTTTTAAACAAAACCCGGTGGATATGACAAGCTGGATTTTGAGAAAAGAATTTGCAGAGATTGCAAACAAAGATCAATTTGACCACATCATTGTTAGTTATGCAACATGGGGGAAAGTAATTGATAATGTGAAAATCAAAACAAATTTCATCGTAGATACGCATGATTTTATAACAGCTCAAAATCGGAAGAAAATCAAAAAAATTGGAAAAATATTTCAGGGCGAAATGGATATACTGAGAAAATTTGACGAAATATGGACCTATTCTGTAGAAGAAGAATATATTTTCGGACAGTTTACCAATAAAAAAGTGAAATATCTTCCTATTCCTTTTCCGCAAAAAGATTTGCTGCCTCTGAAACCTACTTACAAATATGATGTAGTGTATGTGGCGAGTAACAATCCTCATAATACAACGAGTATTCACTGGTTTTTAGATCATGTTTTATCATTTATAAAACCGGATATTCAAATTCATATCATTGGAAAAATAGGGAAAGAAATTAAAAAAGAATATCCTAACGTGAAAATCTATGGCATGGTAAATGATTTAAACGAATTCTATGATCATGCAAGAATTACAATTTGTCCTATGTTAAGCGGTACCGGTGTCAAAATAAAAGTTTTAGAATCACTGTCGAATAATCTGCCTGTTGTTACCAATACAAGAGGTGTAGATGGTCTTTCGCAAAAAAATAATAATGGATGTTTGGTTACAGAAGATGCCGAAAAATTTGCTGAATACATAAATCTTCTAATTTCAAATGATGAATTTTACGATGAGCAGAGACACAAAGCACATGAGTTTATCAAGAATAATCACAGTATAGAAAAAGAAATTTCTTTCTTTAAAAACAAATTTTCATAATTATTTTCCGTTATACAGATATGGCAAAGATTTTAATTGACCTTGAGCGTCTTAGGTATCCCAATTCCGGAATCGCAAATGTTTTCAAAAATCTTACTAAAGGTTTACAGAAAAATAATACAGAATTTGAAATATCTTATTTTGGCAACCGAGAGCAACTAAGTGCTTACGAACCTTGTTTAAAATCTATCTTCTGGAATAAGACTCATAAGTTTTTTGAACGTTTCAGTGGGCAATTTGATTTGATTCATGTAAGTCATCAGCTGTCGTCTTATTTTCATAGGAACTATAAGGATTCGCTTAAAATAGTTACTCTGCATGACCTGAATTTCCTGCATGAAAATCTAAGCGATTCTAAAAGGAGAAAAATGCTGGGTAAGGTGAGAAGCAACTTAAAAAATGCCGATTATGTAGTTTGCATTTCCGAATACGCCAAACAAGATTTACTTAAAAACAAAAATCTTTTTAACTTCACTAAGCTTAAGGATGTTGTGGTTATTCACAATGGTATTCAGCTTCCGGAAGATAAAAAATATGATTTAGGAAAATATCAGGATTTTCAAACAAAAAAATATATTCTGAATATTGGTGTTTTATTTGATAAAAAAAATCAATTAAGCCTTATCGAAATGCTTCCTTACATTGAAGAAGATTTGGTTTTAATTGCTTCAGATGAAAAACTACCTTATGCTGATGTTGTAAGAAAAAGAATTAAAGATTTAAAATTATCTAATAGAGTTCACTTTCTTAAAAATATTTCTGAGGAAGAAAAATATGCTCTTATACAAAACTGCGAGGCAATGTGTCATCCATCTATTGCAGAAGGTTTCGGGATTCCGCCAATTGAGGCAATGGCATTTGGTAAGCCTGTTTTCCTTTCAAAATATACAAGTCTACCCGAGATAGGAGGAGAAGCCGCATTTTACTTTGATAATTTTGATGCTCATTCGATGGCTCATCTTTTCAATGAGAAAATGAATTTTTATCATCAAAATAAAGAACAAATAAGTCTGGAAATAAAAAATTGGACAAAACAATATAGTTATACTGTTATGTCCAATAATTATCTTGATTTTTATAAGAAAATTCTAAGTGAAAATTCTTAATATTCTAAAACTGTTTTTTCAATAATCTTCACACAATCCAACAATTGTTCTTCTGTAATGACCAATGGCGGAGCCAATCTGATAATGTTTCCGTGGGTTGGCTTTGCTAATAATCCGTTTTCTTTTAATTTTAAACAAAGATTCCAGGCAGTTGAACTTTCCGGTGTATCGTTGATTAAAATTGCATTTAACAAACCTTTTCCTCTTACTTTGGTAATCAAATCAGATTTCTCAATCACTTTTTCAATTTCAGATCTGAATAATTGACCCAGCTCTTCCGCTCTTTCTGAAAGTTTTTCGTCTTCTACAACATCTAAAGCGGCAATGGCAACTGCACAAGCAATTGGGTTTCCTCCGAAAGTTGAACCGTGCTGTCCCGGTTTGATAACATTCATGATTTCGTCATTCGCCAAAACTGCAGAAACAGGATACATTCCTCCCGAAAGGGCTTTTCCTAAAATTAAAATATCGGGTTGTACATTTTCGTGATGACAGGCAATTAAGCGACCAGTTCTTGCAATTCCGGTTTGAACTTCATCTGCAATGAAAAGAACGTTGTGCTTTTTACATAGTTCAGAAGCATCTTTCAAGAAGTTTTCGTCCGGAACGTAAACTCCAGCTTCCCCTTGAATTGGCTCCACTAAAAATGCTGCAATATTTGATGCATCATTTTTCAGAACTTCTTCTAAAGCTGCAAGGTCATTGTACGGAATTTTTACGAATCCCGGTGTGAAAGGACCGTAGTTTTTATTTGCATCAGGATCATTTGAGAAAGAAACGATTGTAGTTGTTCTTCCGTGGAAATTATTTTCACAAACTACAATTTTTGCTGCATTTTCAGCAATTCCTTTTACTTCATAGCTCCATTTTCTGGCTAATTTCACTGCAGTTTCCACCGCTTCAGCTCCGGAATTCATTGGTAAAACTTTGTCAAAATCGAATAGGGTAGTGATTTTTTTCTCGTATTCTCCCAAACTTGAATTGTAAAATGCTCTTGACGTTAAAGCTAATTTTTTAGCCTGATTAACTAAAGCTTCCACAATTTTTGGATGAGAATGTCCTTGATTAACAGCTGAATAAGCTGAAAGGAAATCATAATATTTTTTGCCTTCAACGTCCCAAACAAATACACCTTCTCCTTTATCTAAAACCACAGGAAGCGGATGGTAGTTGTGTGCGCCATGTTTTTCTTCGAGCTCGATGAAGTATTGTGAATTTTTTGTTTGTTCTGTTGTTGACATATATTTGATTTTGTACAAAATTAAGGATAATAAACCAGATGGCTCAACAGAATAATGATGCTGAGTATTGGATGTATTCAAGTATGTTTTGATGATATGAAATAATCTATCAGAAAATATTAGCCAAAGTCATTATGAGATGTAGTTTTTATATCTTTTGGAATATTGAATTTAAATATAAAATAAAAAAACCGCCTCAAAATTGAGACGGTTTAAATTTATATCAAATAATCTTAATGATTATCATATTTCTTATCCATTACAAAACTCTCCATGAATTTTGTCGTGTAGTTTCCGGAAAGATAAGCTTCGTCTTCCATCAACTGTCTGTGGAAAGGAATGGTTGTTTTCACGCCTTCAATATAGAATTCTTCCAAAGCACGTTTCATTTTTGCAATCGCTTCTTCACGGGTTTGTGCTGTCGTGATTAGTTTTGCAATCATAGAATCGTAGTTAGACGGAATGGTGTAACCTGAATAAACGTGAGTGTCCACTCTGATTCCGTGTCCTCCAGGGATGTTTAATCCTGTAATTTTTCCCGGTGAAGGTCTGAAATCAGCGTAAGGATCTTCTGCATTGATTCTGCACTCGATGGAGTGTAATTTCGGATAGTGGTTGATTCCTGAAATAGGAGTTCCCGCTGCCAAAAGAATTTGTTCTCTGATCAAATCATAATCAATAACCTGCTCAGTAATTGGGTGCTCTACCTGAATTCTTGTATTCATTTCCATGAAATAGAAATTTCTGTGCTTGTCAACAAGGAACTCGATGGTACCTACACCTTCATAACCGATGAATTCTGCTGCTTTCACTGCTGCTTCCCCCATTTTCTCACGAAGCTCGTCAGTCATGAATGGAGAAGGAGTTTCTTCAGTTAATTTCTGATTTCTTCTTTGTACAGAACAGTCTCTTTCAGAAAGGTGGCAAGCTTTGCCAAATTGGTCACCTGCAACCTGAATCTCGATATGTCTTGGCTCTTCAATCAGTTTTTCCATGTACATTCCTCCGTTTCCGAAGGCTGCAACAGCTTCCTGAATGGCAGATTCCCAGTGTTCTTTAAGGTCTTCGGCTTTCCATACGGCTCTCATTCCTTTACCACCACCACCTGCGGTAGCTTTGATCATCACAGGATAGCCTGTTTCTTCAGCTGTTTTTACGGCGTGCTCGTAAGATTCAATTAAACCTTCAGAACCTGGTACGCAAGGTACGTTAGCCGCTTTCATGGTTGCTTTAGCATTCGCTTTGTCTCCCATTCTTTCGATTTGCTCAGGGCTTGCACCAATAAATTTGATACCGTTTTTCTGACAGATTCTTGAGAAATTAGCATTTTCAGATAAGAAACCGTATCCCGGGTGAATGGCGTCTGCATTGGTAATCTCAGCAGCAGCAATAATGTTAGGGATTTTAAGGTAGGAATCTTTACTCATTGCAGGGCCAATACAAACAGCCTCGTCAGCAAATCTTACGTGAAGACTGTCTTTGTCGGCAGTAGAGTATACCGCAACAGTTTTGATTCCCATTTCTTTACAAGTACGTAAAATACGCATTGCAATTTCGCCACGATTGGCAATTAATATTTTTTTGAACATCTTTTTCAATTTGAAAATTAGATAATTTGAAAATTAGATAATGTTATTTTAATGTAGAATTTAATCTAACATCTAATGTCTAACATCTAACTTCTACTTAAGATGGATCTACTAAGAATAATGGTTGGTCATATTCTACAGGAGTAGCGTCGTCAACTAAAATTTTAACGATTTTACCGCTTACTTCAGACTCGATTTGGTTGAATAACTTCATTGCTTCGATTACACAAACTACTTTTCCGTTTGATACCTCATCACCTACGTTGATGAAAACATCTTTATCCGGAGATGGTTTTCTGTAGAAAGTTCCGATCATTGGAGATTTAATAGTTACATATTTACTATCTTCAGAAGCTGCTTCAGTTTTTTCCGGAGATGCAGAGACTGCAGCTGGTGCATGTCCTGGAGCTGCTTGCTGAGGAGCCTGCTGATACATTTGCGGTTGCGCAACATAGCTTACTTCATTTCCTCCAAGTGGTGTTTTAATAGTAATTTCGAAATCTTTAGTCTTGTATTTTACTTCTGAAACTTCAGCTTTAGATACAAACTTGATAAGATTTTGTATGTCTTTAATGTCCATAAAATTGATATTTGATTTGTCGTCAAAGATACCAAAAAAACACAAAAAGCAACAAAAAACCACTCATTTTTATTAAAAATGAGTGGTTTTTGTATTAAATAGGGCTTTTTAAAGTAAAAAGCTCTTAGTTTTCTTCTGTAGTAGTTTCTACTGTTTTTTCCAATACTACTTTTCCTCTGTAGTATAATTTTCCTTCATGCCAGTGTGCTCTGTGGTATAAATGCATTTCTCCTGTAGTTGCATCTTTTGCCAATTGAGGAACTACTGCTTTGTAATGAGTTCTTCTCTTATCTCTTCTTGTAGACGACTGTCTTCTCTTTGGATGTGCCATTTTGTAATAACTTTTTTAATTTGATGAGCGATGAGATCTTTCATCATCTCATCATATTATTATTATTTTTAATTTTTATCTTTTAATTTCTTCAAAGCTTCCCATCTAGGGTCAACTTCCTCTTCTTTTTCCTCAATTTCTTTCGGACTGAATTTATCAAGAATTGCCAAATCTTCATCACTTATATTCGGTGATACTTTCTTCATAGGTATTGATAGTGCTACATTTTCATAAATTAAATGTGCTACGTTGAAAGCGTGATCATTAGCGAGAATGGTAACTACATCTTCTTCGCTGTCGTCATACTCTTCCCCGAATTTTACTAAAATACCGATTTGGTTTTCAATGTCGTGGTCAAAACTATCATTTGTGATATCACAAACCAATTCTACCTTTCCATCTACTTTTACTTCAAATTCTAAAAATGTAGTGTGTTTATTTAAAAATACTTCTACATGTATTTCAGGATTTGTAAATTCCTGTTCAGTGTCGAATAATTGAAAGAACTCTTTATCTATCTCAAACCTGAACTCGTGCTTACCGATTTTCAGTCCGGAAAAGCTTATATCGTAGTTTCTTAACTTGTCCATAAAATGAGTGTGCAAAAATATGCATTTATTTTAATATTACAAATAAAATAGGTAACAAAATTAATTTTAATTGAGTTAACGTTTTACATTTCGCTTTCTACAGGAAGATCTTCATCAATTCCGTTGTCTGAAGGCATTCTTCTTGGCTGAAGTCTGTTGACCATCATTTCTTTATAATCGCTTCTATTTTTAAAAATCTTAATCGCCATGAAAATCGCTTCCATAAAGCTCTGTTCATCGGCAATATTTTTCCCTGCAATATCATACGCAACGCCGTGATCGGGTGAAGTTCTGATGAAAGGAAGTCCCGCGGTGTAATTTACGCCTTCTTCGTAAGCTAAAGTTTTAAAAGGAGCTAAACCCTGATCATGATACATCGCTAAAACAGCATCAAAACTTTGGTATTTGCTTGGCTGGAAGAAACTGTCAGCCGGAAAAGGTCCGAAAGCCAAAATTCCCTGATCTGAAAGTTCTTTGATGGCGGGTGAGATAATTTCAATCTCTTCATTTCCGATGACACCACCATCTCCTGAGTGTGGATTTAAACCTAAAACCGCAATTTTTGGTTTAGAAATAGAAAAATCTTCAATCAAAGTTTGGTTTAAAGCCTTAATCTGTTTCTTGATTTTTTCCTTTGAAATGTTTTCAGCAACCTGAGAAATCGGTATGTGATGCGTAGAAACGGCAACTTTCAAACCGTCTGTTACCAAAAACATCAATCCTTTTTTGTTGAATTTTTCTTCAAAATAACCGGTATGACCTGCGTGTTTAAAACCCATTTTCATCATTTCATCTTTGTTGATGGGCGCGGTAACCAAGACATCAATTTCACCTTTCATCAAAGCATCGGTTGCGGCTTCTAAAGAATCAATCGCCATTTTGGTAGATTCTTCTGATGGTTTGCCCAATTCTACATTAGAATTATCTTTCACCAAATTAAGCATATTCAGCTTTCCGTTTTGAGCCTGTGAAGTTTCTGTAATGTAGTTGAAATTTAAATTAAGCTTAAAAATATTCTTCTGGTAAGTGAATAATTTTCCTGAGCCGAAAATAATTGGGGTAAAAAAGTCGGTAATGGTTTTGTCTTTCAGAGATTTCATGATGATTTCCGGGCCGATGCCGTTGAAGTCACCAATTGAAATTCCTACTCGTACTTTATGGTTTTTTGGGCTCATTTTGATTATCTTTGAAGATTATAATTTTACAAATTTAGCAAAAAATAATATGTTCACAGGAATTATTGAAGCGGTAGGAGTTATTGAAAAAATTGAAGAAAATGGCAGCAACATTAATTTTACTTTAAGTTGTCCGTTTACTCATGAATTAAAGATTGATCAGAGTCTTGCTCACAACGGCTGTTGTCTTACGGTGGTTGAGATTACCGAGAGCCAATACGTTGTTACTGCAATCAATGAAACTTTAGAAAAAACCAATTTAGGAAAGTGGGAAGTAGGAAGTGTGGTGAATCTTGAGCGCTGCATGATGATGAATGGAAGACTTGATGGGCACATTGTTCAGGGGCATGTAGATCAAACCGGTGAAATAATTGATATTGAGAACAAAGATGGCAGCTATTTTGTTACTGTACAGTATAGTTCAGAAGGAGGTTTCGTAACAGTTCCGCAAGGTTCAATCACTGTGAATGGAATCAGTCTTACTGTTGCCAAAAGCGGAGATTTTAAGTTTTCGGTAGCTATTATTCCTTACACTTGGGAGTTTACCAATATGAAAAATGTGAAAATCGGTGATAAAGTCAATCTTGAATTTGATATCGTTGGTAAATACATTGCTAAATTAATTAACAAGCGGAATGTCGTTTAATAAATATAAAGGATATAGTTTAAGAAACCGGGTTTTTTTTGGTTTCCTACTCGTATGTCTTTTGAGTGTTGCTGCTTCTTCATTGGTGCCTTACTTTGTTTTGAGAAATAATTCTCTGCAACAAAGTAAAATTGATATGCAGGAGAAGACCAATGCGGTGATGAGGTATTTGGATTACGCAGTCAGTCAGTCGACGGTGCGTACAGAAGATCTTCCTGTGGTTTTAAAGAATAAAATTTTTGAAATTGCAGACATCAATCAACACGATATTATTATTTATGACTTAAAAGGGAATTACTTACTTTCTAGTAGGGACGAAAACTTAGTTGATAAAAAGAAGATTCCTATCGAAATCGTTAATAAACTGTTGTCAACAGAAGCAAGACATGATTTTAGGGAAGTAGATGAGTCAAAAGATGCTGTTTTTACGTCATCTTATTTGCTCTTAAAAAACAATATGTGGGAGCCAATTGGGATTATCTATATTCCTTTGTACCACAATGAATCTGCTTATCTTGATGTTCTTCATAAATACGTTATTTATATTTTAATTGTTGATATTTTACTGATTGCTTTCAGTATTTGGCTGAGCTGGGTGACTTCTACAAATCTTGCGAAAAATATCACCAAATTTTCGGATATGATCACCCGAATTACGCTTTTTGAAAACGAAATGCGTCCTATTAAATATTATAAAAATGACGAGCTGAATGCCTTGGCAAGAGCGTATAACCGAATGATTCTTCAGATTCAGGATCAAAAAGAAAGGCTTCGTTTCAAAGCGTCAGAAGAAGCTTGGCGCGAAATGGCAAAACAGGTTGCACACGAGGTGAAAAACCCTTTGACACCGATGAAACTGACCATTCAGAATTTTGAAAGAAAATTTGATCCCAATGATCCTGATGTAAGTGAAAAGGTTAAAAAATTAAGCAAAACGATGGTTGATCAGATAGATTTAATTGCTACCGTCGCGTCTGCATTCTCTGAATTTGCTAAACTTCCCGAAAAAAATAATGAAGTCATCAATCTGAATACAGAAATTGATGATATTCTAAGGGTTTTCAACGATGATCAGATATTCGTTCATTCCAATAAAAGCAATATCATGATCAGTATGGACAGAATTTATCTTTCCAGAATCATTACCAATCTTGTAACAAATGCAAAACAGGCGCAAAGTGATGATCGCAATCTTCTCGTGAATGTAGATATTGAGCAGCATCAAAGAAAAGTTATGATTTCAATTCAGGATAACGGAATTGGAATTGCTGAAAATATGTACGAAAGAATTTTTGAACCTAATTTCACCTCAAAAAATAGCGGAATGGGTCTAGGTTTATCAATGGTCAGAAAAATGGTGGAAGACTACAAGGGTCAGATTACTGTAAAGTCTGAGGAGGGAAAAGGTTCTACATTCATTATTACATTACCTACAAATCTTTAGTGAAACCGTTTAAATTTAAACAATTCGAAATTCAGCAGTCAACTGATGTTTTCCGTGTGGGAACTGACGGAGTTTTGTTGGGCGCTTTGGTAAATGTTGATTCTGCTGAAAATGTTCTGGAGATTGGGACGGGCACGGGTTTGATTTCTTTAATGCTGGCTCAAAGAAATTTAAATGCAAATTTTTTAGGCATTGACATCAATGAAGAAGCTGTAAATCTCACGGAACTTAATTTTCAAAACTCGCCATTTCATTTAAGATTAAAAAATATTCTTCACGATTTTAAAAAAAATGAAATTGATGAAAAGTATGATTTAATTGTTTCAAATCCACCTTATTTTGAAGAGAATTCTTCTGGTAAAGATATTCTCGCAAGGCAAACCGTTGAATTAAATTTCCAGCAATTGATTTCAAAATCATCCAAATTACTTTCAGAAAAAGGAATTCTTTCTGTAATTATTCCTTTTGAAGCTGGTGTTTATTTTATCGGAATTGCGGAAGAAAATCAATTGTTTTTAAACCGAAAAATCAACGTTTACGGAATAGAAAATTCAAAAATAAAAAGATTGGTGTTGGAATTTTCTCAAATTGAGAAAGGTCTGGAAGAATCTGATTTTATCATAGAAAAAAGTCCGAGAAAATACTCGGACCAATATCTTGAACTCACCAAAGAGTTTCATGTTTTTAAAGAATAATTTATTCAAATAATTCCGCTGTATCAAGCACAGAAACTTTACCATCTTCACATCTGATTGCTTCTCCAGGAAAGTTTTGGATCATGTGATAATCATGCGTTGCCATTACAACTGCAGCTCCGTTTTCAGCGGCAACTTGTTTTAGTAAAGTCATAATTTCATTTGATGTTTCGGGATCCAGATTTCCGGTCGGCTCATCTGCTAAAATCAAATCAGGATGATTCAATAAAGCTCTTGCGATGGCGATACGTTGCTGCTCACCTCCGGAAAGTTCATGCGGCATTTTGTGCTTCTTTCCTTTCATATTCACGCTGGAAAGCACTTCGTTGATGCGTTCGTCCATTTTTGCTTTGTCTTTCCATCCTGTAGCTTCCAAAACGAATTTCAGATTTTTCTCAACAGTTCTGTCAGAAAGCAGTTGGAAATCCTGGAAAACGATTCCTAATTTTCTTCTCAAATTGGGAACTTCAGAAGCTTTTAATTTAGCCAAATCAAAACCTACCACTTCGCCGACTCCTGCAACCAAAGGAATGTGTCCGTATAAAGTTTTCAGAAGTGAGCTTTTTCCGGAACCGGTTTTCCCAATAAGATAGCAGAATCTGCCTTTCTTGATGTTTAAATTAACATCAGTAAGCACGGTGAAATTTTTCTGTGTAATTTTTGCGTGCTGCAGATTGATAATGTTGTTTCCGGATATATTTGTATGTGGCATAAATTCGATTTTTAGAGGCTTTTTCCAAAAAGTTTTTTCAGATTTTAAAAATAGAAAAAAGAAGCTTTATAAACCTAAAATTTAGGAAAATTTAACAACAAAAAATGCTTGAAAAAACTTATTTTCAAGCATAATCTGTATATTGTAAGTTAAGAATTATCTCTTAGCTCTTGCAGAACTAACTGTAAGGCTTTTTCTGCCTTTAGCTCTTCTCGCTGCCAAAACTCTTCTTCCGTTTGGCGTAGACATTCTTTCTCTGAAACCGTGCTTGTTTCTTTTCTTTCTTTCTGATGGCTGGAACGTTCTTTTACTCATTACTATATATTTTAGTCGTAATTATCTATTAATTTTCAGGTTGCAAATATATGTATATTTTTATTAAGTGCAAATATAATTTTAAAATATTTTAATGAAATATTAGGTCGGCAATGAGGAGTTTGATGTAGGTATTTGTACTTTTTCAAAATTCATCCGTATAAAAACTTTATCTTTGAAGACTAAAATTTAAAGAAATAAAATGTTTACACCTGCCGAACTTTTAGAAATCAATCAGCTTCTTATCCCGGAAAATAAAATCGTAATCCTTACCCATTACAATCCGGATGGTGATGCCATTGGTTCCAGTTTAGGCCTTAAACATTATCTGCGTGCTAAAGGTATTGAAGCGGAAGTGGTAACACCAAACGACTTCCCGAAGTTCCTGAAATGGATGCCTGAAGCAAAGAAAAACATCATTGGCGAATACAAAAGAAAGGTAGCTTTTGATTTGATTAATGATGCAGATGTAATTTTCTGTTTAGATTTTAATTCTCCTGCAAGAATCGGACTTTTGGGTGATTGGCTGATGAGGGCAAAAGCAAAGAAAATTCTTATCGATCATCACCAGCAACCGGAAGATTTTGACTTTGTGTATTCAGATACGGTTATTCCTGCAACCTGTCAGATGATTTATCATTTTATTGAGGCGATGGATGATGAAGATTTGGTGAATAAAGAGATTGCAGAATGTCTGTACACCGGAATTATGACTGATACCGGCGGTTTCCGTTTCCGATCTACGAGTGCGGCGACGCATAGAATTGTGGCTAATTTAATTGAAAAAGGTGCCGACCCTTCAGTGATTACTTCAAATACTTGGGATACCAACACGGTTTCACGTTTACATTTGTTGGCACTTGTTTTAGGTCGAATTGAAGTGGTAAATGATGGTAGAGTAGCTGTTTTATCTTTAACAAGAAAAGAACTTCAGGATTACGGTTTCCAGAAAGGAGATACGGAAGGTTTTGTGAATTACGGACTGAGTATTGTCGGGGTGAGAATGTCTGCCTTCTTTATGGAAGATCTGTATGAAGATTTTATTAAAATTTCTTTCAGAAGTAAAGATGATGTAGATGTTAATCAGTTCTCAAGAAAATATTTCAGCGGTGGCGGCCATATCAACGCAGCCGGAGGAAAATCTATGGAATCTTTGCCAGATACGATTGAGAAGTTTAAAAAGAGATTGGTTGATGAGAATTTGTAGTTAGTAAATATTAACTCGTAATTAATAACTCTAAACTCATATCTTGCTATATCCTTTTTTCTCAAGCTCTACACACGTATATTCATAAACCTCAGAAAACATATCGTCCAGGAATTTTTTATTGAATAAACTGAACTTGGTCATTTTTGGAGGATCTAAAAATATATCGCAGGATTTAGCTTTAGAATAAACAGATTTTGCGATGGCTAAATGTAAAATACGGTCAAATTCTTTCATTAAACTCATGTTTTCAAGGCTGTCATAGCTTATAGAATTGACGTGTGAAGCAATTAGAAAATCGCATTTATCAATAATAGGCTCTATGGGTAAATTGTCTATAACTCCGCCGTCAATATAGATTTTTTCACCCATTCTTACGGGAGGCAATACAAAAGGAACGCTTGACGACGCTAAAAGCGGTCTGAATAATTCGCCTTCCGAGAAAAAATCTACAATCCCATGAGTCATTTCTGTCGCTGCAACATAAACGGGGATTTTTAAAACTTTAAAATCATCTTCAGGAAAATGATCCATCAGTAATTTCATGATAAATTTTGAACTAAAGATTCCGTTTTTGGAAAGTTTTAAATAAGAACGAGAGAAAAAAGTTGTTTTCTTTACAATTTCCATCATCTCATCGGGAGAAGTTCCGATAGAGTAGAATGCGGCAATGATAGAACCTGCACTGGTTCCCGAGATGATTTGAGGCTTCAGATCATATTCTTCCAGCGCTTTGAGGACAGCGATGTGAGCAATTCCACGCATTCCGCCGCCCGATAAAGTCAGACCGATAATTGGTTTCTTTTTTTTGAAAGAGAATAATCCCATTGAAAATTTTAAGCTGTACTAAATTAAGTGAAATTTACAGAAATATTATGGTTCGTCACACTCAGAATCTATTTTTATAAATAATGCATCAAATTCTTTATTCATTTTTTCGTCATGCTCAGGTCTTTCGATATATTCATTGACGCAATTTCCCCAGCCAAATGTTATTAAATCTATAATAGCGTAATCTTTCCAGTCTGAGGACTTAAGATGATTTTCAAATTCATTGATAATCCTTTGCGGATCACCATTTCCTTTACTCATTTCTTCACGGAGTTTTCGCCATTCAGCAATCATTTCGTCATCATTAGAATTTAAAGCTTTTGCGAAATTTCTACAGTTTCCTGTAAATTTATTATTGATTAAAATTGAAGGATCAGAATAAGCTGTAATTTGAAGTTTCTTCTTTTCATATTCCTGATACAGAGATTTTGCCTGTAGTTTTTTGATATCTTGCCAGTAAGGAATATTGACAACATTCAGATTTTCAATCACTTTTTTATTTGTTGCAAAATCTTTATCAAGTTGATCTAAAATTTGATTTTTGTCTTGCCTTACCTTCTGCAAGTCATCAAAATCAAAAACCGATGGCGTGTCTAGTTGAACTCCGCCCATTTGAAACCAAAGCTTATAAGTTCCTTCCAATTCTTCACGAGAATATTTCGTAGCGTCAAAATACCCTTTACTGTCGCAAAGTTCTGTGACAAAAGAGAAAATTTCGGGCTGAGCTGATTTTATGGCTAAAGAATCAGGTTTAGATTTTTCAGCAATTGATGTTGTATCTTTTTGATTTATAGTAGAAGCCGATGATTCTTTTTTGCAACCAATTAATGAAACGAAAAGCACAGAAAGTATCCAAATTCTCATAATGATTTTTTATAGAAGAAATTTTTTCGGAAGATGATGAAGCAATTCTGTGTTGATAATTTCTGCACAGATGCTCGGTTTTTCCCAATGACCATTATGTCCGCAATCAACGACGTATGATTTTATGTTGGTTCTGTCGGGCAGGTTGTTGATAGTTTTATCTGTTTTTACAGCGTTGTCATGTTTTCCGGCAATGACTAAAATTTTGGCTTCTAGATTTTCAAGAATGTGCTTTTTATCGGTTCTTGCCACCATGCCTTTTACACAAGCTAAAGCTCCAAGGTTATTGGTTGAAAGGGCGGTTTCCAAAGCAATTTCTATTTTTCCTTCCAGAACATCTCTCTCATTTTGATTGAATAAATTCGGAATTCCAGCTCTCACATAATGCGGAAAAGCATCTTTGATGATTCTGTAACTTTTAATACGTTGCTCTTTTTTCTCCTCGTCATCTGCGAAATAGGTTGAAAAAAATAAAGTTAAACTTTTCAGATTTTCGGGAAATTTTTCAGCAAAAGCTAATGAAGTGTAACCGCCCATCGAATGACCTAAAAGATGAAATTTTTCTAAATTTTCACTATCTACTACCTTCTTTACTTCGTCAGCCATCAGTTCCATGGTGTGAACTTCAGCTAAGATATCAGATTTTCCGTGACCGGGAAGATCGATTTTTAACAAGGTGAAATTTTTAGAAAGATAAGATTCCATCTCATGCCAGATGCTTAGGTTTTCCATAAAACCGTGCAGCAGAACCAATGTTTCCTTTCCGTTTCCTTTCTTTTCGAAGTTGAGCATAGTGTAGATTTAAAAATGAATATCAATGTAATCTACAAAACCCGAACCATTTACCATATCCTGAAGTCTGTAGGTTTTTCCGCCATCTTTAGACATAAACGTTTTCGTACCTTTTCTGGTGTATGGTTTTCCGTTATCGTTATCAGAAATGCTTTGAGTGATTTCTCCTGTGAAATTCATATGTTTAGAAGTAACAACCTGTACAAAACCTTTTAGATTAACTGAATTATTACCCGACTTTATACTTCCTGATATAGTATAATTATCTCTTTCACCTTCAATTTTGGTGAAATTTACTGAGCCTGAGTATTTAGGTGAACTGTCATTCTGATATACAAATTTGTGACTTCCGCTGAAATCTCTGAACCGGTTTTTGCTGTTTAAAGCTTTGATGCTGTCGTTGATTTTTGTTCTTTCAGCGTTGATGGAGTCTATGATTTTGGTGCTGTCAGATTTTTCAGGAGTTTTTTGAGATTCTTTTTTCGAACATGAAAAAGTGAGAATTCCTGCGATGGCTATGATTAAAGTTTTTTTCATCAATACATAAATTATATTCTCAAATTTAAATAAAAAAAGAGCATTATAAAAATGCTCTCGAGTATTATTTGATTACGTTTTCGTAAACTTTCTTTTCCCAGGGTTTGATATCGCTTATTCCGTATCTTTCTTTTTTCGAAATTGAAATATTATCCATCATGTCTACAAAGTTTTTGTAATTCGACTCGTCTGTAGGTTTTACGATGATGGTGAATTTTTCTTTTTTCGGTGCCTTTTCATACGCATTGGAAATTATTTTTGAAACATTCACGCCATTGTAATCAGTTTCTTTCAATCTAGTTTCTGTAAGTTCTTCTGCATTACTTTGATGATAAAAGATTCGGTTGTTTTCTCCGATGATAAATGTGATTTGATTTCTCTGATCAATGACGGTTTTCGGGTCTAAAACAGGATCTTTTCCAGGTAATCCCAAATCCATTACGTTAGGTTTTGAAAAGCTTGATGTAAACATGAAAAACATGAGTAATAAAAAATTTAAATCGACCATCGGAGTCATATCGATTTTAACGTTTTTCTTTTTTTGTCTGCCTCCTGATTTCTCTTGTGCAATGATTTCAGCCATGATTGTACTTTTTAATGTTAAAGAAAATGTGATAAAGATTATCTCGTAATTTTCAGAAATCTATGCAAAGTTTATACCTAAATTTTTGTTTTGATGTTAAATTATTAAAATTATCTTTTGATTTAATACCTGTTGTGGGGTTTCATTAAAAAAGCCTTATCAAAATCAATTGATAAGGCTGAAATCTATAATGTTTATGTCTTATTTATTATTCTTAAAATAATTAACTCCGCACTCTAAGAATTTTTTGAAATCTTCTTTCGGCATATATCCGGAAACAGGCGTATTGATTACCTTACCATCAGGCGTTATCAAAACATAATGTGGCTGAGAATTATTATTAAAGTTCACCTGCTGGAATAAACTCCATCGGTCACCAATTGTTTTTACTTTCTTTACCTGACCTTCACCTAAATCAATCTTCGTTTTTTGATCTTCAGGAAGTTCTTCTTTATCATCTACATAAAGAGAAGCAAGTACAATGTCGTTCTGAAGAATCGGTAAGATATCCGGTTCGCTCCAGACAAATTCTTCCATTTTTCTACAGTTTTCACAACCGTAACCTGTGAAGTCAATTAAAATGGGTTTGTTCTCTTTTTTGGCTAATTCAATAGCGTTAAAGAAGTCATGTTCGGGCTTCATTCCCAGAATTCCGTCTTTTTCGTTGTGGAAATAACTTACATTCAACGGAGGTAAAATTCCGCTTAATAATTGAAGTTTCGGTCTTTCTGCAGGAATTAATCCCTGAATTAAATAAATCACAAAACCAATTCCTAAAGCTCCCAGAATTTTTCTTGTAATCGAAATTTTTGGTTTTTTATCATCGTGCGGAAACCTGATTAACCCGAATAAATATAATGCTAAACCTATTGCAATTACAATCCAGATTGCAATGAAAAGTTCTCTTTTAATTAAGAAAGTTTTTGAAACTAAATCTGCTTTTGATAAGAATTTTAAAGCTAGAGCTAATTCCACGAAACCTAAAACCACTTTCACTGTATTCATCCATCCTCCGGATTTTGGAAGACTTTGTAAAGCCTGCGGGAATAATGCTAAAAGTCCGAAAACGATCGCCCAAGCAAATCCGAAACCTGCCAAAGCAAACGTCAGCAACATCGGAACGTTTGTAGAACCTGTCACGGCGCTCCCCAATAAACTTCCTAAAATAGGTCCTGTACAAGAGAATGAGACAATCACTAATGTCAGCGCCATGAAGAAAATTCCAATAATTCCTCCTGCTTCTTCAGCTTTTGAAGATTTGTTGGCAATTGAGCTTGGTAAAGTGATATCGTAGTATCCAAAGAAACTTCCTGCAAAGAAAATGAAGATGATGAAGAACACCACATTCAGCCAAACGCTTGTAGAAATTTCATTAAAAACATTTCCTGCAATTCCGTCAATTAAATGGAAAGGAAGACTCAATAAAACAAAAATAATCAGGATGAAAAACCCATAAATCAAAGCGTCTCTTTTACCTTTTGCTTTGTTTTTATTTCCTTTGGTAAAGAATGAAACCGTTAAAGGAATCATCGGGAAAACGCATGGGGTAAGCAAAGCGATCAATCCGCCAATGAAACCTAAGAACAAATAGGTCCAATAGTTTTCAGATGCTTCAATGGTTTTGGTTCCGCAATCAGTCAAAGGTTTTTTGAAATCTATAGATGCTATTTTCAGCTGTTTTGGGTCGAGCTTTGAAGTTTCTGTGACCGTAATTTCTCCTTTTGCAGGATTTTCAACTACCGTTTCGGTGGTTTTTACAGTATCTTTTACTTCTTCAGTGGGTACAACGGCATCTTCTGAAACTCCTTTTGGAGTAATTTTCTGATTGAATTCTAAAGTATTCGGAGCCAGACAGACTCTGTCGTCACAAGTTTGGTAGGTGATTTCAGCAACGACTTCACCTGGTTTTGTGGCATCTTTTAATTTAAATTTCTGCTTAAAACCTGCTGAATTAGAATAGTAAATAATCGTTCCGCCGAAAGCCTCAGAAAATTCTTCGTGCTTCTTTCCAACTTCTTGAAATTTACCGATCAGCTCTATGTTTTTTCCTGACACAACATATTCTGTAGGAATTCCTGTATCTTCAGGAATGTCTCTTGAATAAATATGCCATCCGCTTTCCAGAGTTGCATTCAGAACGGCTTCGTATTGGTTGTTGCCCAGTTCGTTGACCGTGAATTTAAATTTTACAGGATTCTTGATTTGTGCATTGATTCCCGTGAATAAGAACAGGAGAATGAGTAAAAACCAGTTTTTGAATTTCATTTTACTTTTCATTAAAAATTGTGAGAATACTTTTCGTTCTCTCATCTTTTGCGTAGCGTCTATCTTGCCTGAAAGGAATAATGCCTAAAACACTATTGTTTCCGTCTGTCAGAAGCCAGATTTTTTGCTTGGCTAAAATAGACAATTTTTCGTCCTTAAAAAACTTCGAAACTTTCTTTTTTCCCGAAAAACCAATCGGATAAAACACATCTCCTTCCTCTTTTCTGCGAAGCTTTAGTGGAAACGTGATTTTCTTGGCATCAAAATCCCATCGAAACGTTTTATTGATTTCTTCAATACTCGAAATTGTGTCTGAAATATTGAGTTCAACGATGTTTTGATTCAATTCAAACGCATTGGTTAAAATAATTTCTTCCTGACTTTCTGTTTTTTGATTTAATTTGCTTAAAATCAATTCGTTTCGGTTGATGATCAATTGAAAGTCTTTTGAGAAAAATGCGCTTCCGGTTTCAGATTTAAAGATTTTTTTAATTTCTTCTTCTTTTTCAAAACCATGTTTTTTTAAAATTTCAAATTTCACAAAACCGCTTTCGAGATTGAGTTTTTCTTTATCTAAAATTTTATGTTTCTTGTTAGGAATAGTAATTCTGTTTTCAATTTCTGCAATTTGTTGATGAACAAAATCTTTGGTTTGATTTAAATAACACAAAGATTTTTTAAAGTTCTCTAGAAAATGATCATTCGTTTCCAAAAGTTTCGGAACAATCTCATTTCTGATTTTATTCCTTAAATAATTACTTTTTTTGTTGGAAAGATCTTCGCGGTATTCAATCTTATGTTCTTTGGCGAAATCGTAAATTTCATCTTTAGAAAAATGCAAAAGCGGCCGGAGGATTTTGTTGTCATTTGCGGGAATTCCACTCAAGCCTTTAATTCCGGAAGCTTTAGATAAATTAATGATGAAAGTTTCAAGCTGATCGTTCAGATGATGAGCCGTCACTAAAAATTCGAGATTTTCTTTTTCCTGAATTTGCTTAAAAAAATGATATCGAAGTTCTCTTGCCCAAAGCTGAATTGAATTTTCAGGTTTGTTGTCTTTTTCTGAAACTTCATATAAATGAAATTTAATTTTATTCTCAAAACAAAAATTCTCAACCACTTTTTGATCAGCATCAGAATCTTCTCCTCGAAGTTTGTAATTCACATGCGCAATTTCGAAATTTAAACCTAAAACATTGAAAACATGCGCTAAAACCATGGAATCTACACCTCCGCTAACTGCTAAAAGATAGCGTTGATTTTCGGGAAATGAAATGAGATTTTCGAGTTGTTTTTTGAAGGTTGATTTTTCCAGCATGAGGCTCAGAATTTCTTTTGTACAAAGATAAACCATATAATTAAAATGAATTTTCCTAAATTTGGCTCGTCTAAAAAAGATTATTTATGAAGATTTTTAAAATTTTAGCAGTTTCTGCAATGGCGTTGGGTGCAACATCTTGTGTAAGTAAAAAGCAGTATGACGCATTGAGCGGCAACTACAAACAGTGTATCGAAAATATCGGCGAAAGACAAAGAGAAATTCAGGATCTGAAAGGTCAGAACTCTACGTTGACCGCAGAAAATAACCTATTAAAAAGTCAGCATGATGCTTTGAAATCATCTTTGGATGCATGTCTTTCAAATACAGGAAAAAGCTCTGCAAACATTGATAAATTGGTAGGAGAAATTAATTCTTCTAATATGTATATCAAGCAGCTTATTTCTTCTAATGCGAAAAATGACAGTTTAAATTTAGCTTTGTCAAACAAGTTGAAGAGATCTTTGGATAACGTAACTGATGATGATGTTCAGGTAAAAGTTCTGAAAGGTGTTGTAATGATTTCACTTTCAGATAAAATGTTATACAAAGTAGGAGATTACAACGTGCTTCCGGCAGCTCAGGAAGTTCTTGGGAAAGTAGCTAAGGTGATCAACGATTACGACAAATATTCTGTACTGATTGAGGGTAATACAGATAATTCTCCATTAAGCTCTACAAATCTACCTAGAGATAACTGGGATCTTTCTGCTCTAAGAGGAACTTCAATTGCAAAAGTATTGCAAAGCCAGTTTGGTGTTGATCCTGCAAGAATTACAGCAGGTGGGCGTTCAGAATACAATCCGAAAGCGACAAACATGAGTGTTTCCGGAAGATCTGAAAACAGAAGAACGGAAATCATCATTATGCCTAAGCTTGATGAATTTATGAAACTGATGGATATTACTCCTAAGAAATAATTGCTTTCAAAATAGCACAAAGAATCCCGATAAATTTTTATCGGGATTTTTTTGTTAGACAACATCATCCTTTTTAAGTTTAAAGAAGATAGCTTTTAAAAGGGAATTGCGTCCTCTTCTTAGGAATTGTTTTTTGTCTGAAGGATTAGTTTGTTTCATCGACTTGTTTTTACCTCCGTTTTCAATAAATCTTTTTTCACCATCATGTACAAGATTTCTTGCTCGTGCAAATCTAACACGATAAACCGTTACCAAGCATCCGTATTTATACGGATTTTTTGATTTTAACATTTCAAAAAAATTGTTTATATTTAAGTAAATTTGAATCGTAAAAATTATCAATATGAGCTTTTTTGAAGAAGAAAATGCTGAGATGGACAGATATCTGGAGAATCATGCTTCTGCAGAACCTGAAATTCTGAGAAAACTGAGAAGAGAAACTTTTCAGAAGACAACTCAGCCTCACATGATTTCAGGATATCAGCAGGGAAGATTGTTAACCATTATTTCAAAAATTTTACAACCGAAAAATATATTAGAAATAGGAACTTTTACGGGATATGCTGCACTTTGCATGGCAGAAGGTTTGTCAAAAGAAGGAAAGCTAACGACTTTAGATGTGAATGAGGATTTAGCTTATTTACCAAAAAAATACTTTGCTGAAAGCAAATTTTCTAGTCAGATTCATTTTAAACTTCAGGATGCGAAAGAGTTTTTAAAGGAAACCGATGAGATTTTTGATCTGGTTTTCATTGATGCTGACAAAGAAAATTACGCAGAATATTTCAGATTAATTAAACCAAAAACAAAATCAGGCTCTGTCGTGATGTTTGACAATGTGCTTTGGTACGGAAAAGTATTAGAGGAAAACCCGAAACAGAAATCAACACAAGTCATCAAAGAACTCAATGATTTGGCGGCGAAAGATGAAGATTTTGAAAATCTTATTTTACCTTTGCGTGACGGAGTAAATCTGCTTCGCAGGAAATAATTCAGGCAAAGGTTAGGCTAATAATAATCAGCCTAAAACTTAACCTAAAACTTAAATAAATGGATAAAGGAATTTGTGTGGTAACAGTGGCGCCGGTGCGTGCAGAAAATTCTGACAGAGCAGAAATTGTTACTGAAATATTGTTTGGCGAAAGTGCGGATATCTTGGAAGTGAATAAAAACTGGACCAAAATAAAAATGCACTACGACGGCTATGAAGGCTGGATGGATACCAAACAAATCAAACATGTAACCGACGAATATTTAGCAAACAGAAAAGTAACTTTAATTACTGAAGATTTTGCATCTATCATGACAAATGACGGCCGCACTTTGCTTTCAATGGGTTCTGAAGTAGAATATCCTGCCGTTGCGTCTAGTAGGAGTCATGACTTGCGTGAAAGTATCGCTCTGACAGCAAAAGAATTCCTGAATGTTCCGTATTTATGGGGCGGAAAAAGTTTCTTTGCAGTAGATTGTTCGGGTTTTGTACAGTTGGTATATAAGATTCATAACGTGAAAATGCCCAGAGATACTTATCAGCAGGCAGAAGTTGGTGACGTTTTAAGTTTTGTGGAAGAAAGCCAGCCCGGCGACTTAGCATATTTCGAAAATTCTGAAGGCAAAATTATTCACGTTGGAATTATGCTTGAAAATCAGAAAATTATTCACGCATCAGGAAAAGTGAGAATCGACACGTTGGATTCTACCGGAATTTTCAATAAAGAAATGAATAAGCATACGCATAAACTGAGAGTGATTAAAAGTGTTTTGTAATCTTAAACATAGCCTAGAATGGAAGATGCATTATTTATAGTATTTGATTTACTCAATCTCGGATTGGTTATTTTCTTGTGGTGGTTTACAATAAAAAATTACAAAGCATTACCTCAAAGAATTCCTACACATTTCGATGTTGAAGGAAAACCAGATAATTTCGGAAATAAAAAGTATGCATTCTTTACTCCGATTCTAAGCATTATTTTTTACATAGGCATTTTCTTTTTGATACGTTCCCCGGAATCTGCTAATTTTCCTTTTGAGATTAATGATGAAAACAGAGATGTGCAGTTCTTTATCATGAACTTTTTTATAAGATGGCTTTTTCTTTTAATTTGTTTAATTTTTTAAACAATCAGGATTTTACATTCAGATATGCTTTTGATGAAGATGCAAAAGCAAAAGTTCCTTTTTCAACGATGTTGCTTTCTATTATTGGTAGTTTAATTGCAGTTTTTATCATTACGGCTCAGTTTAAATAATTAAATATGGCTTTCCTTTACAATCTTTTTATCCAACTTCTCATTTTCGGAATGAAAGTTTTCTCATTGTTTAATGATAAAACTAAAAAGGGCATTGAAGGAAGAAAACAATCTTTGAATATCATTAAATCAGCATTCTCAGCCCATGACAAAGTGATCTGGATGCATGCTGCTAGCTTAGGCGAATATGAGCAAGGTTTACCCGTTTTAGAAAAGCTTAAGGACGAATTTCCTAATCATAAAATTTTGATAACTTTCTTTTCTCCATCAGGATTAGAGAATGTTGTTAAAAAGAAAAATATAGCTGATGCAATCTGTTATTTACCTTTTGATACAGAGCGAAATGTAAAAGAATTTCTTGCTCAGATGAATGTTGAACTATTTTTTACGGTGAAATATGACTACTGGTATAATCTTCTTCAGGAACTGAAAAATAGGAATGTAAAAACATTTGTGATTTCCGCTTTGTTTTATGAAAGTCAATCATTCTTCACCTCGTATGGAAAGTGGTTTGTAAAGCAATTGAAAAAGAATGTCGATTGGTTTTTTCACCAGACAAAACAGTCTTATCTTTTGGCTAAAAGTATCGGTTTGCAGAACGCTTCAGTGACTGGCGATACACGATTTGACAGAGTAAAGCATTTGAAAAATCGTGATAATCATGTTGATTTTATCAAAGAATTTATTGATGATAAAAAAGCAATCGTTTTCGGAAGTTCTTGGCAGGCGGAAGAGAAACTGGCGAAAATGATTTCAGAAAAAAATCAAGATGTAAAATTAATCATCGCTCCACACGATTTAAAAAGAGTAGAAAATTTAAAAGAAATATTCCCAAACGCTATTCTTTATAGCAACTTAAAAAACGCTCAAACTCTACAGCCATCAGACTCTCCAACTTTAATCATCGACAGTATCGGGTTGCTTTCAAAACTTTACTCATATGCAGATATTGCAGTTGTTGGCGGTGGTTTTCATGATTCCGGATTGCATAATATTCTTGAAGCTGCTACGTTCGGTATTCCTGTGGTTTTTGGGAACTATTACAAGAAAAATCCTGAAGCGGATGATTTAATTAAAGCTGAAGGCGGAAAATGTTTTGAACATGAAAATGAAGCTGCAGAATTTGCTCTGTATCTTTTAAATAATGAAGAAGAGCTAGAAACGATGTCTGCAAACGCCGGAAAATTTGTTGCAGAACAACCTAATTCTTCAGAATTAATTCTAAAGAAGATTCTATCACTTTAAAAATCCCTGGCTTTTAATGTCTTTGACTAATAAATCTAAATGATCGGGAATTTTTTCAATGTTCAGCCAATTAAAATCAAAGCTATTATTGATGCAGAGTTTTTCGAAATATCTGTTCTCATGAATTTTTGATTCTATACTTTCTAAAATTTCATTCAATTCCATCCAGTAATCCTCATCCAATTTTTTAATCGAAATGATGGCTTTCAAAAGTTTATTGATCAGATAAATATACAGCTTGTAAATGTTATCAAACCTTTGATTATTGAGCTTGTCGTTATTTTCTAAAATTTGATTAACCAAAAATAACTGCAGAGCAATATCTCCGAATTTATCAGTTGTTACTTTCACATGCTCCGTAATTTCTGCACTTATTTTTCTGATGAGAACCAAAAAATACTTAGGATTTCCAATGTATTTTGATGCAAGAAGAATTCTTTCCTCGATTTGCTCTTCCATCTGACTTCTTTTTTGGTCGGTCGTTTCCGTGTCTATCAGTTCAAAATAAAGTTTCTTAGACAATAATTTATCTTTTTTTAGCAAACGGAAAATAAGTCGGTCTTTTTCAATTGCCGAAAAGTTGCTTAGTGCCGCTTTAAATTCTTTTGAATATTCCATTAATTAAATATTTTAGAGTATTTCAAAAATCCATTAATTGCCCAATTGGCGGTGTAATATAAAGATTTTACAGTAGAAAAATTCATAAAATCTTTGTAGACTAAATACTGATCTTTCACAATGTTTTGCTTTTTTCTGGAAACGCTTGTTGCATGCATTCTGTACTTTGCCATAGTCTTTGGAAGCGGTTTTCCGATGGGGATTTTCTTTAATAAATTCAGCCACATCACATGGTCTTCACGTTTACTTCCTTCTGGAAAATATTCCACACCAACTCTTTTAGAATCGTACATTGATGAAAGTAAAGACAGGCGGCAAGTCTTGAGTAAATTTTCAAAAGTCACTTCTTTATCCGCTTTAAAATCCTCAATTTTCGGAACTAAATTTTCATCACATCGTGCATAATTAGAGTAGGCGATTTCTGCATTTTCTTTCTTCATAAATCCAATCATTTCTTCCAGAAAATTTGGTTCCCAAAAATCATCTGCATCCAGAAAAGTAATAAATCTTCCCTTTGCATTTTTTAAAGAAATATTTCTCGCATGTCCTGCTCCTCCATTTTTTTCTGCAATCGTCAGTTTTATTCTCGGATCATTCAGTCTTTGAATCATTTCCACAGAATTATCAGAAGATTTGTCATCTGTAATCAGCCACTCCCAATCTTTAAAAGTCTGATTTTGTACAGATGCGATGGTTTCTTCCAAAAATTTCGAAGAATTATAGCAAGGCGTGATGATGGAAACTTCAGGCATTCAGTATTTTTTGCAAATATAAGGCTTTGGAAATGGTCTTTAAAAGCGGTATTTTTAAGAAAATGTAAATTATGATTCCAAAATTCAAAAAAATGATTGATTTTTAATAAAAAATCATAATTTTATGCCTTGAAAAATTTGATCTATGAAGAAATTAGCATTATTATTTGCAGGTTTGTCATTAATGGTAGCTACTACCGCATGTAACGATGATGACGAGACTGTACAAGAGTTTCCCATTGTAGGAACTTGGAAGCCGGTAGCAGAAGTAAGAACTGAAGTTGATCTTGACGGTGTCGGGGTTTCTGATGAAATTACATACACTACTTGTCAGCAAGAATCTAGATGGGTATTTAATGAAAATAATTCAGGGAAAAGAACAAATAAAGATTTGGCAGGGTCTTCACTAACGTGCTCAACGATTTCTGAACGTAACTTCAGTTATACGTATAACAAAACTGAAAAGAATTTTGAAATCAAATATCAAGGAACGGTAGTTTCTGAAAAAGGGAAAATTGTTGATTTAACTGCAGAAACAATGAATCTTAAAATTGAGGATAATATAGATCCTACAGTTTACAAAGCAACAACGTATACTTTCAAAAGAGTAGCTCCTTAGTATTTAAATTAATAATAATCTATATAAATCTCATCTCCGGATGAGATTTTTTGTTTAGGGCAACGTTCAATTAGTTTAAAATTAAATAACCAATTCTTTTAAAATCATTAAATTTGTGAATCTTGATTTAAATAAAATCTAAAATTTCATAAAAGTCTAACAACAAATATCATTATAACGTGTTTTACGATCATCAGCAGATAGAAAAAAAGTGGCAGAAATACTGGGAAGACAATCAAACTTACAAAACTTCCGATAAAACAGATAAACCTAAATTTTATGTACTCGATATGTTTCCGTATCCATCGGGAGCAGGGCTACATGTAGGTCATCCGCTGGGATATATTGCGTCAGATATTTATGCGAGATATAAAAGACATCAGGGTTTTAATGTTTTGCATCCTGTAGGTTATGATAGTTTCGGTTTGCCTGCAGAACAATATGCTATTCAAACTGGGCAGCATCCTGCGGTGACTACAGAACAGAATATCACACGATACGAAGAGCAGTTAAGAAAAATAGGTTTTTCATTTGACTGGAGCAGGGAAGTGAGAACTTCTGACGCTTCTTATTATAAATGGACACAATGGATTTTTATTCAATTGTTTCATTCTTGGTATAATAAAGATACAGACAAGGCAGAATCTATCGATACTTTAATCAGACATTTTGAAGAAAAAGGAACTGAAGGTCTTAACGCCAATCAAAACGACGAATTAAATTTCACTTCAGAAGAATGGAAAAACGCTTCTGAAATTGATAAAGAAGATATTTTATTAAATTATCGTCTGTCTTTCCGAGCTGAAACTACTGTAAACTGGTGTCCGGCATTAGGAACTGTTTTAGCTAACGACGAAATTAAAGACGGGAAATCTGAAAGAGGAGGTTTCCCTGTTTTTCAAAAGAAAATGATGCAGTGGAGCATGAGAATTTCTGCGTATTCTGAAAGATTATTGCAAGGATTAAAAACTCTGGACTGGCCACAACCCTTGAAAGATTCCCAGGAATATTGGATTGGGAAATCTCAAGGAGCTCAAGTAAAATTTGAGGTAGAAAATCACGAAGAAATCATCGAAGTTTTCACTACAAGACCTGATACTATTTTTGGAGCGACCTTTATGGTGTTGGCTCCTGAAAATCCTTTGGTTGAAAATATCACGACTGCAGAACAAAAAGCTGAGGTAGACACTTATATAGAAGACACTTCTAAAAAGACTGAGCGTGATAGAATGGCTGACGTGAAAAACGTGAGCGGTGCTTTCACCGGAACTTATGTAATCAATCCGTTTAGCGGAAAAAAGATGCCGATCTATATTTCAGATTATGTTTTGATGGGCTATGGAACGGGAGCTGTAATGGCTGTTCCTGCGCACGATGAGCGTGATCACAGATTTGCAAAGAAATTTAATTTAGAAATTATAAAAGTTGTAGAAACCGAAGAAGACATTCAGGAAAAATCTTTTGATTCTAAAGATTCTGTTTGTGTGAATTCTGATTTCTTAAACGGTTTAAATTATAATGATGCAAAATCAAAATAATTGCTGAAATAGAAAACAAGGGAATCGGTCACGGAACGACGAACTACAGACAGCGTGATGCTATTTTCTCAAGACAGCGATATTGGGGTGAGCCGGTCCCTATATATTATAAGGAAGGAATGCCTTACACATTGCCAAATTCTGCATTGCCTTTGGAACTTCCTGAAGTTGAAAAGTATTTGCCGACAGAAGACGGAGATCCACCATTAGGAAACGCAAAATCTTTTGCCTGGGATGAAGCTAATCAAAAAGTCGTCGCAACAGATTTAATTGATGATCAAACGGTATTTCTATTAGAATTATCTACAATGCCGGGTTGGGCGGGAAGCTCATGGTATTTCCTTAGATACATGGATCCGAATAATGATGAGGTTTTTGCTAAAAAAGAACTTTCTGATTATTGGGGACAAGTAGATTTATATATTGGAGGTAGCGAGCATGCAACTGGACATTTATTATATTCTCGTTTCTGGAATATGTTCTTAAAAGACAGAGGGTATATTAATCAGGATGAGCCTTTCCAAAAGTTGATCAATCAAGGGATGATTTTGGGGATGAGTGCTTTTGCTTATAGAGTGGAGGGTACTAATCAGTATGTTTCTAAAAATTTGGCAAAAGATTATCAGACTCAGGCTATTCACGTTGATGTATCTTTATTAAAAGGAACTTCTGACGAATTGGATACTGAAGCGTTCAAATCTTGGAGGCCAGATTATGCAGACGCAGAATTTATTTTAGAAGATGGAAAATACATCACAGGTCGTGAAGTAGAAAAAATGTCTAAGTCAAAATACAATGTTGTAAATCCTGATGACATCTGTGAAGAATACGGAGCAGACGGTTTAAGATTGTATGAAATGTTCTTAGGTCCATTAGAGCAATCCAAGCCTTGGAACACACAAGGTCTTAGTGGAGTTTACGGTTTCCTGAAAAAATTCTGGAATTTGTATTTCAACGAAGATGTTTTTGAAATTTCTGAAGATGAACCTACAAAAGCTGAATATAAAATTTTGCATACTTTAATAAAGAAGGTGGTTTATGATATTGAAAATTTTTCTTTCAATACGTCAGTTTCTTCATTTATGATTGCTGTCAACGAGTTACAGAAATTAAAATGCAACAAACGCAATATATTAGAACCTTTAGCCGTTATAATTTCCCCTTACGCCCCACATATCTGTGAAGAGGTATGGAATTTGCTTGGTCATAACGATTCGATAGAGTTTGAAACATTCCCTATTCTGAATGAGGAATACTTAGTTGAAGACGAGATTAATTATCCAATAAGCGTAAATGGTAAGATGAAATTTAAAATTTCTCTTTCGGCTCAGCTTTCTGCAACAGATGTTGAGGTTTTAGTGCTTCAAAATGACAAATTGAAAGAGATTTTAGAGGGGAAAACTCCTAAAAAATCATTGTAGTGCATAAAAAGATAGTAAATATTGTAATTTAAAATAAATTTAACATTGGTAATTTCAAAAAATTAAAGCATTAAATTTTTTGATTTTTTAATGTAATTACAAAAAGTGATAAAAATCATTAATAATTTTGGATATAATTACAATATCGGAATCGTATTAATTTTTCGTTATCAAAAAAAGACAAAATGTTTATTTAAGACTATTGCATTTTAAGTAATTTTGCCTTTATTTTACAACTTTAAAATTTTTAAACAATATAATTTAGTTAAATATGGAAATGAATGTTTCAAAAAATGATGAGCAAGTAGTTGCTAGAAAGGCAGGAGGTTTAAATCCAGCTGTAATTATTCCTATCCTATTGGTGTTGGGGATTTGTATTTGGTTATTCGTATTGGGTAGCCCAGGTAATTTTAAAGCTGATCCTAGATTAGGAGGAGGTTCAGTAGCTTTTTCTGATGTTGAAGGTAAAGATCTTCATCCAGAAGGGTTCATGGGAATGATTTACATGGGAGGTGTTATTGTACCATTGCTTGTTACATTCATGATTACTGTAATCGTTTTCTCATTTGAAAGATATTTTGTTTTAAACAAAGCTTCAGGTGCAGGAAATGTAGACAACTTCGTTGTAAAAGTTAGAAGTTTGCTAAACCAGAACAAAGTTGACGAAGCTCTAGAAGAGTGCGACAGACAACAAGGTTCTGTAGGAAATGTAGTAAAAGAAGGTTTGACGACTTACAAAGCGTTGGCTCACGATACTACTTTAAACAAAGAACAAAAAATGATTGCTCTAAACAAAGCTATCGAAGAGGCTACTACTCTTGAGATGCCAATGTTAGAGAAAAACATGATGATTCTTTCTACTTTAGGTACAGTTGCAACATTGGTAGCACTATTAGGTACTGTAATTGGTATGATTAGAGCGTTCTTCGCTTTAGGAGCTAGTGGTGGTACACCTGATGCTGCTGCATTATCAATTGGTATTTCTGAAGCATTGATCAACACTGCATTAGGTATTGGTACTTCAGCTGTAGCGATTATCCTTTATAACTTCTTTACTTCTAAAATTGACGGATTGACTTACAAGATCGACGAGATTGCAATGAGCATCCAGCAGTCTTTTGCAGAATTTCACTAAGAATTAAGTGAATCTGTGTTTTACACAAAAAGAAGTTTATAATTTAATTAGATAATAATAATGGCGAGAATAAAACCAAAAAGACATGGGGTAGTTACGGATATGACCGCAATGTGCGATGTTACGTTCTTACTACTTACGTTCTTTATTATGACCACTCAGTTCAAAAAGCCTGATGTGGAGCAAATCAAACCGCCATCTTCAATCTCAGAAAAATTACTTCCTGATGCTAGTTTAATGACTATTAACGCTACACCAGACGGAAAATTCTATTTCCAGCCGGTAGAGAACGCAACAGAAAGATTAGAGCTTTTGGATAAAATGGGGAAAAAGTACGGTGTTACTTTTGACAACAACCAGAAAGCTGCATTTCAGAGAGTTCAGACAATTGGGGTTCCTATGAACCAACTTAGAAGCTATCTTTCATTGTCTGAGGATGAGCAGAAGAATTTTAAAAGTCCAAAAGGGATTCCTATGGACAGTACAAATAAACAATTAGTAGACTGGGTAGAGCAAAGTTTAAGCGTTAATCCTGAATACAAATTAGCGATTAAGGGTGACGTTACTACAGAATATCCAAAAGTTAAAAGTTTATTTGAGGGTTTAAGAGATATTGATTTTCTTAAATTTTGGTTGATTACGTCACAAGAAGGTAAACCTAACGAATAATAAGGAATAGAAATGGCAGAAGTACAGGTACAAGAGAAAGGCGGCAAAGGCGGCAAGGTACGTTCCAAGAAAAATAACCCTAGGGTCGATATGACTCCGATGGTGGATTTGAATTTCTTACTATTGATGTTCTTTATGTTTACATCAACGTTTAGTAAACCAAATGTGATGGATTTAGGTCTTCCTGGTAAACCAAAACCAAACGATCCAATTCCTCCACAGACAGAAATTAAACTTTCTAATTCAATCTCTTTATTATTAGGGAAAGACAACAGAATTTTTTGGCATCAGCAAGATAATACATCTTTAACTGACCAAAATTTAACTGAAACATCTTTTGATAGAGAAGGTATCAGAAAGATTATAGAGCAAGCAAAAGCAGGAGCAGCAGATAAAGAAAAATTCACAGTAATTATCAAGCCAACTGACGATGCAGTATATAAGAACTTTGTAGACATTCTTGACGAAATGGCTATTACTAAAAGCGAAAGATACGGTGTTACCGATTTGAAGCCTTGGGAAAAAGCTATTTATGATAAAAGAGTTGGCAACAAATAATTACTACAAAGTAATTAACCATTAAATTTATATTACAATGGCAGATGAAAATGCTTACAGTCAAAATCTTACATTAGACGAGATTGTATTTGAAAATAGAAATAAAAATTATGGAGCTTATGATATCAGATCGCAGTATCCTAGATTACTGACAAAATCTTTTATCATTGGAACATCTATATTTTTATTGATTGCTTTATCTCCTCTTATTTATTTAACCATCAAAAACCTCGCTGCTGAAGAGCAAGTAGAAGTGAAGGCAGATTTGGTTGATATTATTCAGGAAGATAAAATTATAGAGCAGCCTAAAGAAGAAGAACCACCTCCACCACCTCCACCAAAAGAGGAGGAGAAGATTGAAATTATTCAGAATGTGGTTCCAGAACCAGTGAAAGCTCCAAAAATTGAAACTCCACCACCGCCAATTTCTAAGCAATTAGAAACAACTACGGGTGTTACAGCTCAAGAAGGTGTGAAAGCTCCGGCTTATACGCCACCACCGCCGCCACCATCTACAGGTACTAAAGCTTCAACAGCTGAAGTTAAACCTCAGGTAAGTGATACGCAAGTATACAGCGAGGTAGAGCAAACTGCAGAATTCCCTGGAGGTATCAATGCATTTAGAAATAAAGTATCTGGTAACTTCGACGGTTCAGCAATGAATGGTGATGAAGGTACTGTAAAAGCTGAAGTAACTTTCGTAGTAGAAAGAGACGGAACAATTACAGATGTAAAAGCTAACGGTAAAAATGCAGATTTTAATTCTGAAGCTGTTAGAACAATTAAGTCAATTAAAAATAAATGGACTCCTGCAAAAATCAATGGTCAATCTGTTCGTTACAGATTCAGATTACCTTTAACAATGAATTTTGAAGGATAGTATTTATCTTTAAATATTATTAAAAAAGAGAAGCTTATGCTTCTCTTTTTATTTTTTTAATACTTTTGTTATATGGTTTTCAAATATTTATCCTTAGTAACAGGATTTTGTTATATAGTCTTAGGACTCATCATTATTTTTTATAAAGCATCTTTTGCGAGTTTTGATCCTACAATGATTTTGGTGTTTGGTATAGCAATAATTTTATACGGAATGTTCAGAATTTGGAGGGGATTTTTAAATTTAAAAAATACAGCAGATGAAGAATAGTATTAAAATTATACTTCTTTTTTTGTTAGCAACAATTGTAAGCTGCTCAAAGAAAGGCGAAAAGTCTCTGTCATATAACAATGGTGAGATGACTATTCTTACTGACGAATCATTCAAAAGTGTTACAGAAGCACTAGCTGAAGGATATATGATCAGTTATCCTGAAAGCAAAATAAAAGTTGTTACAAAGAAAGAAGACCTTGGGTTTTTAGATCTTTTAAATAATAAAGTAAAGATTGCTGTAATGTCTAAGGATTTGTCTCCTGAAGAAAAGAAAGCTTACGAAAAACAAGTAGATTTAAAATTTATTCCGGCAAAATTCGCTGCTGATGCAGTGGTGTTTGTTGTTCCTAAAAATTCTGAAAAAACAAGCATTACAATGGAAGAAATCGTTCAAGGGATGCAATCAGAAGAAAAGAATTTTATATTTGACGGAGCTAATTCAAGTAACTTAAATTTTGTAGCACAAAAACTAAAAAAACTTCCTAAAGATTTAAAGTATTCAATCATTCCGGGAAGTGCAAATGTGATTGAGGAATTGAATAAATATCCAAATAAAATTGGTGTTGTGGGTCTTAATACAATCAGCAGACCTTATGATAAAAATGCGGAAAAATTAAGAGAACTCATAAAAGTTTTACCAATTGTTAGTAATGGAAAAACATATTCTGCAGATTTTGAAGGAATGCGTGAGATGAAATATCCTTTTACAAGGGTTTTGTATTTCTTAACAAATGAAGGTAATTTTAACATTGCCAATGGTTTTATAAGATATTCTTGTACTCATTTGGGACAGAAAATCGTTCAAAAAGAGGGCTTACAGCCCTATAATATTTATCCACGAGAAGTTCAGATGCGTTAAATAATATTAAATTCATCTGAATACCAATTTAATTCATTTATTTTGGTCTGAAAATTGTGTGTAAATTATAATTCAATTTAGAAAATATATAATGAAAGATATAATGATTATGAATGTAAAGAAAGTTGCTTTTGGGGCGGCGGTTGTATTTTTTAGCAATTTTGCCATTGCACAAACGTTACAAGATGGTATTAACAGCATCGATAGTGATAAATTTGCTCAGGCAAAAACAAATTTCACGCAGATGATTGCCAAAGAACCAAAAGCTGAAAACTATTTCTATTTAGGAAATACATTTTTGAGACAATCTGAGCCGGATTTTGCTCAGGCTACTGAAAGTTTTAATAAAGGCCTTGCTGCAGACAGTAAAAGCTATTTAAATAAATTAGGTTTAGCTACGGTTAAACTTGGTAAAGGAGATAAAAGTGCTATTGCTGAAATTCAGAAAATAGTAACTGACTCAAGAGAGAAAGATGCTGAAGTTCTTTTCAGAGCTGCAGAAGCTTTAACGTTATTTGAAAAAAACAACTCACCTGATTTAGCAATTCAATTCTTGAATAAAGCAATTGAAAGAGCTGCCAAAAAAGAAGTTCCTGCTAACTATTATTACACCTTAGGTGATGCTTACAGATTGAAGAGAATTCCTGGTGATGCAATGTCAGCTTATGACAAAGCGCTACCTTTAGCTAAAAACAAGGCTTCTGTTTATACAAGAATTGGAACACTTTGGATGGCTGCTCAACAGTGGCAACAAGCTAAAACAAGTATTGAGAAGGCAATTTCTACTGACGCAACTTATGCTCCGGCTTACAAAGCTCTAGCTGCATACAATATCAAATATCAGGAAAATGCAAAAGCAACTCAGGATTTGATTAACTATACAAAATATGCTGATGAAGATCCTTACACTCAGTTGGAGATTGCAAAATTGTATTTCACCAATGAAGATTATGCAAATTCAAAATTGATATTAGATAAGATTTTTGATAAAATTACAGATCCTATCAAATTCAAATTGAGAGCTTATGTAAACTATGCAGACGGACAATACGCAGAAGCAAAACAAAATATGGATACTTTCGTGTCTCAAGCGGAAAAATCTAGAGTTCAGCCTGCTGATCAAGGATTACAAGGTTTAATTGCTGCAGGTTTGGCTAAAACTGAAACTGATGCGGCTAAAAAAGCAGCATTAACAGCAGAATCTCAGCAAAAAATTGCGATTGCAAAAGCAGCTAAAGACGAAACAATGAAGTGGGATATGGAGTTGGCAAAAATCAGTGGTGGAGGTACAGCATCTCAGGCTTCTGTAGACGCTGGTCCTACAAATCCACAGATTGAAGCATTGAAAAAACAAGTTGCAGCAAACGCTCAAGATTCTGACGCATTGTACAAATTAGCAACAGCTTACCAGGATGTTAAAAACTGGAATGGTGCGATTGCAACTTGGCAGAAAATGAGTGCGATTTTACCAGATTGGGCTCCTGCTTACTACAGTTTAGGTTATGCTTATCAGCAAGCAACAAATAATGATGCAGCAAAAATTGCTTACGAAAAATATATTGCGACAGTAAAACCTGCAGAGGTAGAAGCTAACAAGCAGACTTTAGCGTATGCGTACTTTGCCGTTGCTTACTTATCTAAAGATTCTGATGCAGCAAAAGCAAAAGATTATGTTGCTAAGTCTTTACAGTTAGATCCAAGTTATCAGGATGCTGTGAAATTAAATACAGAAATCAATAAATAATTTAAATTTTAAATTATACATATTAAAACTTCCCATTCCTCAAGTTTGGGAAGTTTTTATTTTAAATCTTATATTTGAAAGTATGAAACGTTCAGGATTAAAATTATAAAATATGAGGAAATTTATAGGACGTTCCATCTGACAAATTAAAATAAAAAGAATAGATGAAAACAGATATACTTGCATTTGGCGCACACCCGGATGATGTTGAGTTAGGTTGTGGCGGAACTGTCGCTAAATTAATTTCTGATGGAAAAACATGCGTCATTGTTGACCTTACGAGAGGTGAATTGGGAACTCGCGGAACTGATGAGATAAGACATGAAGAAGCAACTGAATCTGCAAAGATTCTAGGAGTTTCTGCCAGAGAGAATTTAGGAATGAAAGATGGCTTTTTGGTCAACTCAGAAGAATACCAATTAAGCATCGTGAAAATGATCCGTAAATACCGCCCGGAAATCGTTTTAGCTAATGCGATTGATGATAGGCATCCGGATCATGCAAAAGCAGCGAAATTAGTGTCGGATGCGTGCTTTTTATCTGGTTTAAGAAAGATTGAGACAAATATTGATGGGGAAAACCAAGACGTATGGCGACCAAAACAGATTTTCCATTATATTCAATGGAAAGATATCAAACCGGAATTTGTCATTGATATATCAGAGTATTTAGATAAGAAATTGGAAGCGTGTATGGCATTCAAAACACAGTTTTACGATCCCAAATCTACAGAGCCGGAAACACCTATTACTTCAAAAGATTTTTATGAGAGTCTTACCTACAGAGCTCAGGATTTAGGAAGGCTTTCCGGAGTGACTTATGCTGAGGGATTTACGTCTGAGAAGTTAATGGCGTTGAAAAATTTTGATGGAATTGTTTGGTAATTAAAAAATCTTTCCTATATTTGCACCACCAAAAACGGTGATTGTAGCTCAGTTGGTTAGAGCGCCGGATTGTGGTTCCGGAGGTCGGGGGTTCGAGACCCCTCATTCACCCCACATAAACACATTTTCTTTTGAAAATGTGTTTTTTTATGCCAAAAAAAGCATCTGAAAAGATGCTTGTGTTTTTATATACTTGGTTTGGGTTGCTTGTTTTAAACTTCGTCGTCAGAATCTATAGTGTAAGTTCTGCTTTTGAAATCTTTATCATGTTTTTCAGAGATTACATCTTCTCCTTTTTCATTAATGATAAAATCTGTAGATTCATTAAACATCTCCTGAAAACTCTTAAAATCTTCCTTGTAAAGGTAAATTTTATGCTTCTCGAATGTAGCCTCTCCATTCTCCCCGAAATTCTTTTTGCTTTCGGTAATTGTAAGATAATAATCTCCTGCTTTCGTCTCGCGCACATCAAAGAAATACGTTCTTCTTCCTGCTTTTAACACCTTCGTGAAAATTTCATTCTCATGGCGTTCCTTGTATTCACTCATTATTAGATATTTTTTAATCTTGTTAAGAACAAATATAAAATATTTCTTTTAATCACAAAATTTTTTTTATGATTTATTTAACATTTGTGAATAAATAGGCTAAGCGGTTACAGAATTGGTAATTTCGGTAAGATTAATGATTTTATCTGCACGTTGAGCGCTAGACTCTCTGTGTGTGATGATTATAGAAGTTGCGTTGTGAATTTTAGTATCGATGTTTTCTAAGATATTCTGTTCAGTTTCTGTATCTAAAGCAGACAGTGAATCGTCAAAAATAATAATGTTTGGGTCTTTTATGAGAGCTCTGGCAATACAAATTCTCTGCTTTTGACCTCCTGAAAGCATCACTCCGCGTTCTCCAACCATCGTTTTGTAGCCTTCCTTGAATTCTACAATGTTTTTGTGAACGTCAGCAATTTTAGAATATTCAACCACTCTTTCATGAGAAGGATTGTCGATTGAGAAACCGATGTTATGTTCAATAGAATCTGAAAATAAATAACTTTCCTGCGGAATGTAACCAATGAAATCTCTATAGTTATCGAGATTATGGTCTTTAAGATTTTTCCCGTCAATCAGAATTTCTCCTTCTGTCGGATCTATTAATCTGCAGAGAAGAAGAGCAATGGTAGATTTTCCGCTTCCGGTTTTACCCATAATCGCTAAAGATTGTCCTGCATCAATTTTAAAACTTAAATTATCTAAAGCTTTAATACCGGTATTTGGATAAACATAAGACACATTTCTAAATTCTATATTTCCTTTAATTGGCTGCTTTTCAAAATTCTTATTAATGACATCAGATTTTTTATCTAAAAATTCATTAATTCTCTGCATGGAAGCTTCGGCTCTCTGATTAACAGAAGTTACCCAGCCAACCATAGAAAATGGCCAGATTAAGATGTTGATGTACATGAAGAAATCTGCAATCTTACCAACGCTCAGTTCGCCTGCAATATATTTTTGTCCGCCAATCAGTATAATCGCAACATTTAATAATCCGATGACAAATAAAATAATGGTAAAGAAATACGCTTCTGTTTTTGCTAAGTCTAAAGCTTTATCCTGATAATCGGTAACCTTGGCTCCGTAGTTTTTTTTAATGTAATTTTCTTTAGCGAAAAATTTAACCACACGGATTCCTGAAAAACTATCCTGTACAAAAGTTGATATCGCAGATTGGCTTTTCTGCATGATTTTCGATTTTTTATTAATAATCGAACTTACTTTAAAAATGATGTAAGAAAGAATAGGAAGTGGAAATAAAGTCCAGACCGTCATTGAAACATCAGTCTTTAACATGTAAATGCAGGTGATTGTCAACAAAATTAATAAGTTCACAACATACATCACGCCTGGCCCGAGGTACATTCTTACCGCCACAACATCTTCACTCAGACGATTCATTAAATCTCCTGTTGTCGTGGTTTTATAATCTGTTAAGGATAATTCCTGATAATGTCTGTAGATTTTATTTTTAAGCTCATATTCAATTCTTCTTGATGCAACAATAATGGTCTGTCTCATCATAAAAGTGAAAAATCCGGTCAAAAGTGAACATCCGACAATGATGGCAACGTAAATGAGAACCTGCTTGTTAAAGCCTAAATTCCCTTGTTTGGTCAGCTCATCAACAGATTTTCCTACAAACTGTACTTTATAAATATTAAAAAAGTTGCTGGCGATGATAAAGAGTAACCCCCAAAACAATAATATTTTGTGCTTCCAAAAATAAGGGTTCAGAGTTTTCAGTGCTTTCATAAACTTTCGCAAAATTACGAAAATTGATAGAGACTAAGAATTTCATAAACTTTAAATTTCATATCTTTGCACCCATAAAAAGCTCTTTGAATGTTAGGAAGAAGACAAATCCGTGAGAAAGTAGTAGAAAACGTGTATTCATACTACCAAAATCCAATTAAATTTGATGTTTTAGAAAAAAACATGTTCTCGAGTATAGAGAAAATCTATAATCTTTATGTGTTGGAACTCAATTTTTTGGTAGCCCTTAAAGGTCTCGCAGAAAATCAAATGGAAATCGGTAAGAATAAGTACATTAAAACCGATTCTGATATCAACCCAAATCAAAAATTCATCAATAATCAAGTATTGATTAAGTTGGAAGAAAACCCTGAAAGACTTTTCTTTTCTGGTCAGCACCAAGATTTGAAATGGGATTTGCATGATGATTTTTTGGTAAGAACTTTCCAGAGAATGACCTCAGGAAAGCGTTACCAGGATTTCATGAAGGTTGATGAATATTCTTTCGAAGAAGATCAAAAGTTTATCGGTAAGCTATTTTTAAGATATATTGCTGAAAACGAAGATTTTCATGATTATGTAGGGGACAGAGAACTTTCGTGGTCGGATGATATTCATATTGCGAACTCAATGGTTCAAAAGACGATTGGTTTTATCAAAGAAAATGAAGATAGCCGTACGTTAATCAAAATGATTAAAGATGAAGAAGATAAAAACTTCGCTGGAAAATTATTAAGAGATACACTAAACAATTGGGAAGGCAACGAGAAGAAGCTTTCTGAGAGATTAGAAAACTGGGATTTGGATAGAGTTGGGTTGATGGATAAAGTGATTCTTACTATTGCTATCTCTGAGCTTGATCATTTTCCTCTTACTCCTTCAAGAGTAATCATTAATGAATACATCGAGATTGCTAAAGTATTTGCAACAGACCGTTCAAATATATTTATTAATGGAATTTTAGATAAATATTGTAAAGACTTAAATAGAATTTAAAAAAATAAAAATGAAAAAGACGTTATCAATTATCGCTTTATCAGTAATAGGCTTCGGTTTGGTTTCTTGTAAAAAAGAAGGAAATAAAGAAGTTCAAAATTCAGAAACTGCAACATCAGATTCTTTAAAAACTTTGCCAGGCGATTCATTGTCAGCAACGGCACCTACAAAAGCTGTGACTGGTGCACCGGTTGCTGCTCCGGTATCAAACCAACCTTTAACGACAATCGCTTTATCTCAAAGCAATTATGATTTTGGAAAAATTAAAAAAGGAGATAAAGTAAACCACGTATATGAAATTACCAATACAGGAAAAAATCCTTTGGTTATTTCTGAAGTTAAGCCTGGATGTGGATGTACTGCTCCTGAGTTTACGAAAGAACCAATTTTACCTGGTCAAAAAGGAAAAATAACTCTAAGCTTTGATTCGACAAGTTTTGACGGTGCGGTTCAAAAGTATGCAGACGTTTTTGCTAACGTAGAAAAATCGCCTATCAAACTAACGTTCAATGCGAACATTCAACCTTAATTAAACTACTATGTTGACAATATTTTTACAGGCAGCACCTGCAGGAGGATCTTCTCCAATGATGCTAATCATGATGGGGGTAATGTTTGTTGGGTTTTATTTCCTGATGATCAGACCTCAGATGAAAAAACAGAAGCAAGAGAAAAAATTTCAAGAAGAGCTTAAAGTAGGAAGCAGAGTGGTGCTTACTTCTGGTCTTCACGGAAGAATTGCTCAGATTCACGATGACGGAGTTGTTATTGAAACACTTTCCGGAAAATTAAAATTTGAGAAAGCTGCCATTTCAAGAGAATTTACTGCTAACAGATTTGGGGATAAAGCTACAACAACAGCTGACAAAAAAGAAATTATAGAAACTGAAAAGAAATAATCTTTCAGTTTTAAATAATATTGCGAATCGGCGCGGTGACCAAAGGTCACCGCGCCGATTCTTTTTCAACCATTTTATCATTCTAAAAGATTTTAAGATTGCTATTCATCGTAATTAAATTTATACTCATTCGTATAAAAAATTCGCAAAATTCGTGTTTAAAAAATATCTTTGCCGTATGAATCATAACAACGCCAAAACCGTTCTCATTCTCGGTGCCAATTCCGATGTCGCCAAACAATGCATTTTGCATTATGCTGATAAAGGTTTTGCAATTATCGCTGCTTCACGAAATACCGATGCCCTGAACGATTTTGTCGCTAAAAATAATTTGTCTGAAAAGGTTGAAGTTTTACATTTCGATGCAGCAGATTTTGATTCTCACCAAATATTTTATAATGAACTTCCGACAAAACCTCATATTGTTGTTTATTCTGCAGGATTTTTAGTGGAAAATGAAAAGGCTTTAAAAGATTTCAAAGGAACCCAACAAATGATGCAGGTCAATTATATGGGTGGAGTTTCTATTCTCAATATTGTTGCGATGGATCAATCTAACAGAAATTTAGAAAGAATCATCGGTTTATCTTCGCTTTCCGGAGTCAGAGGCAGGAAAAGTAATTTCATTTACGGAAGTACAAAGGCCGCTTTTACGACGTATTTAGCTGGTTTAAGACAAGAATTAGCTGATAGAAATATAAAAGTGAACGTTTTGGTCAGTGGATATATCAATACAAAGATCAACGCAGGTTTAAAACTTAATAAAAGTCTTTTGATGGAACCAGATTATGTGGCAAAACATATCGTGAATGCCGGAAATTCTTTTACCATTGTTCCGAATTTTAAATGGAAACTCATTTATTTTATTTTGAAAATTTTGCCGGAGGGTTTGGTGGCGAAATTGCCCTAAAAAAGTGCTAAAAAATTTCCGTGCTTTCCAAATCAAAAGAAAAGGGTTTGAATTATTGGTAGCTAAATTCAAACTGTCACAATATTTTTAGGATGTTTTTCAAAATAATAATAGACGGAAAAGATTCTTCAATAGTTTTTTTGGTTTATAACGTGTTAAAGTATTCCCTTCAGTATTGTTAGAATTATAAGCCCATTCTAATGACGTACTTTCTTTCATGCTCTTCAGTATATAGTTGGGAATAGGCCGTAATTTATCTAATTTTTCTTCTTTCTACTAAAGAACTCTTTCCAATTGTTTTTCTTAACAATAATAGTGATGTTAAAATTCTTGCCGCTACATTCTGAAAATTTAAATTTTATTTGAATTTAAAGTAATGTCACTTGTTCTTTAATATTATTTTTCTGATGTCATAATTCCGAATATTGATACATTATTCTTTTTTTTGAGTATAATAAAGATGTTATTTTGTCGCCTATTTTAGAAAACAAAAAACAATTATGATGAATTTTACTACAAATCTCAAAGCTAAGAAGTTTCGAAAATTTTACATTATAGGGCTTCTTTTTATTTCATTTACACTTTTAAAATCTCAAGTAGGGATTAATACTATTTTCCCTACACATTCTCTTCAGGTTGATGGGCAAAAAGATAATACTTCCGTATCTCCTACCAATAATGAATTTGCCAATGATGTAGTTTTCACAACAACAGGAAAAATAGGGGTTGGTGTACTGAGTCCTGTTACACGTTTGGACACAAGATCTACAGTAAATACAGATAATTCTATAGGAATAGGGCAAACTACACAAACGGCTGCAGAAGCAGAAGCAGGAGCGATGAGGTATAACTCTACAAATGGTGGTAAAATGCAATTTTCTGATGGAATTGTTTGGAATGATTTTATATCAAATCCCAATAAAGCAACAGTGGTTGCAAGAATTCAGGCTCCCAATTTTACATATAAGTTTCCTTATCAAGTTGCCAAAACTGTCACCAATTGGGATGTAACTGCTGACTTAACTTTAAATTTTGATGGTACAACTGGTGTTTTTACTGCGCCCAGAACAGGTATCTATTTAGTTTCTTTTACATATAATTTGGTTTCTATACCCATTGTTTCTCCTTATTTGGTAGAATCGCAATTTGTAGTAAACGGAAGCACTATTGCCAAAAAATGTTTGAGAGCGTATGGAGAAACTTCAACTGCTTCCCAAAATGGAGGTAATTGTATTTCAGCAATAAAACTTACTAAAGGTGATACTTTGGAAGCAAAGATTAATCAAAAAGTGTATAATGGTGACTTGAGTATGAGAAGCGGACCAACTAATATAGACAACGATTTTGGTTTTAATAACATTACAATAGTAGAACAATAAAAAACACAAATGAAAAAAATAATTTATTCTTTACCAGTTCTGTTTTCAGCATTTTTTTATAGCCAAAATGTAGGAATCGGGATAAAATCTCCGGAAACAATTTTCCACATTGATGCAAAAAAGAATACAACTTCTACCAATGCAACAAGCTACTATGATGATGCCGGAATTACTGCTTCAGGAAAAATGGGAGTAGGAAATATATCTCCCGCAACAAGAGTAGATCTTAGGTCTGCGGAAAATAAAAATGCCATAGGAATTGGAGGTACCACACAAACGGCAATTGTAGCAAAAGCAGGAGCATTAAGATACAATGCCTCAACAAAAGATATGAGTTATTCGGATGGAACCAATTGGATTCAACTGCCATACAAAGCACCGAGCGATTTTGTACAGGCAGAAAATTCTTCAGGTCAAAGTTTTGCCAACAATACGACCAATGTTGTAACAGGTTGGACAGAAAATGAAGATGTAAACTCCAGATTCGATCCAGCAACAGGAATTTTTACCGCATCTAAAAACGGAATTTATGTAGTCTCTTTCAACTTTACTTTTGCTTCAGGAACTATTGCAGATGATACTAAAATTGAAGCCATTGTGCAAACGAGCAATACTTCTACTACAACCAATCCTATTTTTAAGTGTGTGAATTCATACCCTGGAAATACAGCGGGAACAGCCACAAATTTGGTTTCAGGAAGTTGTTCCGGGATTTTCAATCTGGTAACGGGAGACACTATAAGACCCAGTGTTTTTCAAAATTTAGGAACTTCAAAATCTTTAAGTACAGATAAGACACTTACTTCGTTCAGTGTTTTTGGGCTTTAAATAAAAATACAACAATGAAAAAATAGTTTATATACCCTTTTTATCACTTACCGTTTCATTTATTTCAGGACAAACTTCCGGAGTTGGGATTAATACCACAAATCCACAAGGAATTTTGCATATTGATGGTACAAAAGACAATCCTTCTACAGGAACCACTTTTTCTTCTACACAACAAGCAAACGACATAATTGTAGATTTTAACGGAAATATAGGAGCCGGGAAAATTGTCCCAACAACAAAACTCGATGTAAGAGGTACAGGAAATACAGATAACGCCATAGGTTTTGGAAATACAACATTATCTGCGAGTTCAGCCGGAGAAGGTGCCGTAAGATACAACAATGGTATAGAATATTCCAACGGAACAAGCTGGATTCCTTTTACAACAAGTGCAACACCAAAACTGGTTATTATTGCAGCGAAAACAACAAGTAATGTGAAAAAAACACTTCCAACAAATATTAATACTTCAGGATTACAAAATTCTGGGAAAAATTATTTGGTTGATTGGACAGAAAAATTTGACAACAGCAATGCTTTTGACCCTGCAACCGGAATTTTTACTGCTCCTAAAACTGGAGTTTATGTTGCGAGTTATACTTTTGCTTTGGTTTCAGGTCCTATTAATCAAAGTGGAGCAACCAACCAAAAACAAATAGAAGCAATTTGGGAAATGTATGACAACACAGGATTATTATCACCTTTAAATATCATCAATCAGGTAAAATGTTCAAACCCTTTTCCGGCAATGGGAACAAATGTTGATGCAGGAAGTAACTGCACCGCATCATTTTATATGACTGCAGGACAAAGATTAATGCCTTATGTTTGGTTTAATTTATTTACTGGAGTAGGGACAAGAAATCTCAATGTTTCAGGAGGATATAACAATCTTACAATTGCAGAGCAATAGCTAATTTGTTTTGGGTTTTTAATGAAGGCGTTCCTTTCTGAGCGCCTTTTATTTTTGCCTGTTCAGTTCGTTGATGAATACAGACGGGGATACACCCACAATTTGTTGAAATACTGCCGAAAATGCGCTATGAGAAGAGTAACCGGTAATTTCCGCAAGGTAACTTATTTTATATTTTGAAAACTCGGGGTCTGTTCTTAATTTTTCAATTAAATAATTGATTCTTAAATGATTAATATAACCGTTGAAATTCATGTTTTTATGCTTTTTTATGACAACTGACAAATATTTATTATTCACATTCATCTGGTCCGAAAGATGAGAAAGAGACATTGTTTTACTATTGAATTTTCCTTCATTTTCGAAGATTATCAACTCCTGTAAAATTTTTTCTTCTACTTCAGCAGAAATAGTAAAGGGTTCCGATTTTGCATGCAAATCCTTCTCAGTATCTTCTTTAAGAGAAATATTGGTATCTGTAAGTCCTTCTTTTTTTATTTTAGCAACGATTTCTGCATATTTTTTTTGTTGGGTTTTATATTTACGCCACAAAAAATAAAATAATGGCAACAGTAAAAGAATAAAGATAATACCTATTTTCAGGAAATTATTTTTAGTATGTAAAAGTGATTTTGTCTCTTTTTTTCAAACTTCACTACATTATTGATGGCGGTTTTATTATTATTTTGAAGGCTGTCTTCAAATTTTAACTTAGTTAATTCATATTTTTCTGCATTTATCGTATCTTTTTTTTCCTGATAAGAAGTGGCTAAATTTTTTAAAATTTCTTTCTTTTTTTCAGAAAAACCATATTTTTCAACCAACTGAAGCGATTTTTGATAATAAAAAATAGCACTGTCATGTTTTTTTTGCTGGGCAAAAGAAAACCCAATATCGTGAAAAACGGCAGATTTCAGATAATTTTGAGTAGGAGAAAGCACAGACAGAGATTTATTAAAATACAAACCCGCCGAATCAAATTTCTTTTCTGAAACATAATTGTAACCCAAATTGGTATAAGCAGAGCTTAAAAGCTCATTTTTTCTTTTAGAATTGGTTATTTTTAAAAACTCTTTTATTGCTTTTTTAGAAAAGTATAATTTTTTCTGAATATCATTTTCATTGAATAAAATCAAAAAAGAATTATAAATCAACCCCCGAATTTCGTTAGATTCTTCGGTTTCCGAAGTGTTGATTATTTTCAGAGCTTGATTGAGGTTTTCTTGGGCATTTTCTAATAAGCCTAATTTAGCATTTTGAGCTCCAAGTATTCTTAATGCCAAAGCTTCACCATCAGGATAATTATATTTTTGTGCATTTTTTTGTGCTTTTTGTGCGTAATCTATACATTTTTGGGCATCTGATTTTAGATAATAATTGTAAGATTTTAGATAATCACATTTTATTTCAATTTTCTCATTCTTTTCTTCAATCGCATTTTTCTGAATAAAATTAAGCAAGACCAAAGAACTATCTGGATCTTTGGAAGCCATTTCTCTCGCTTTTTCATATTCTTTTTCTAAATTTTTCGGGCTTTGACAAATTGAATTTTGCGAAAAAAAGAAAAAAAAGAGACCTAAAATTTTCAAGAAAAAGACCTTATTTTCATATTGTTGTGTATGATATAAATTTAGCGATAAACTATAATATAATTTAGAAATTCTGCGTATTTGTTATTGTAGAAGATGTTGGAAATCAGATTTTTAATAAAATAAAGAAAAACAGAATGTCATAATTCCGAATTTTGATATTCTTATTAGAGCTTTAAAACTTGTTAGATTCAAAATAAAAGCGGAGAAAAAATCTCCGCTCCTAATTTATGCTTTTAAATTTAATTTCAGTTCCAGTTCATCGAGCTGCTCGTTTGCAATTGCGGCCGGAGCATCAATCATCACATCTCGTCCTGAATTGTTTTTAGGGAATGCGATGTAATCTCTGATCACTTCATTTCCGTCAAGGATTGCTACCAAACGATCAAACCCGAAAGCCAGACCACCGTGAGGCGGAGCACCATATTTGAAGGCGTTCATTAAAAACCCGAACTGAGCTTCTGCTTCTTCTTTTGTAAATCCTAAAAGATCAAACATTCTTGATTGAAGATCTCTGTCGAAAATTCTGATAGAACCTCCACCGATTTCATTTCCGTTCAAAACCATGTCGTAAGCGTTAGCTCTTGCTTTTCCTGGATCAGTTTCCAATAAATGGATGTCCTCGGTTTTTGGAGAGGTGAAAGGGTGGTGCATTGCGTGGTAACGTCCGCTTTCTTCGTCAAATTCCAATAATGGGAAGTCAACAACCCAAAGTGGTGCGAATACGTCTCCTTTTCTTAATCCCAAACGGTTTCCAAGCTCCATTCTCAAGGCAGAAAGCTGAGTTCTTACTTTGTGTTCGTTTCCTGAAAGAATTAACATTAAATCGCCTTCTTTCGCTCCGAATTTTTCGATAATTTTCGATAAATCTTCTTCGTTGTAGAATTTATTTACAGAAGAAGTTTTCACACCGTCATTCTGGAATTTAGCCCAAACCATTCCTGAAGCCCCGATCTGTGGTCTTTTCACCCAATCAACCAATTCGTCGATTTGTTTTCTTGTGTAATCTGAACAGCCTTCAACATTAATTCCGACAACCAATTCTGCGTCGTCAAATATTTTGAAATCTTTTCCTTTTACTAATTCATTCAGCTCAACGAATTCCATTCCGAAACGGATATCCGGTTTGTCGTTTCCGTATTTCTGCATCGCATCAGCAAATGTCATTCTTGGGAAAGTTCCGAATTCCTGACCTGTAATATCTTTGATCAATGTTTTTGTCATTCCTTCAAACACGTTCATCACGTCTTCCTGCTCTACAAAAGCCATTTCACAATCGATTTGTGTAAATTCAGGCTGTCTGTCAGCTCTCAAATCCTCATCACGGAAACATTTCACTATCTGGAAATATTTATCCATTCCGCCAACCATCAACAATTGTTTGAAAGTCTGTGGAGATTGTGGTAATGCGTAAAATTGTCCCGGATTCATTCTGCTTGGTACAACGAAATCTCTCGCTCCTTCCGGAGTAGATTTGATTAAAACCGGAGTTTCAACCTCGATAAATCCTTCGTCTGAAAGATAATTTCTCACTTTCTGCGCCATTTTGTGACGGAAAATCAATTTATCTCTTACCGGAGCTCTTCTGATATCCAGATAACGGTATTTCATTCTTAATTCTTCACCACCGTCTGTTTCATCTTCAATGGTGAAAGGCGGAAGCTGAGATTCATTAAGAACTTCTAATTTTTCAACTAAAATTTCAATTTCTCCAGTTGGAATATTGGGGTTTTTGCTTACTCTTTCGATTACTTTTCCTGTAACCTGAATTACAAATTCACGTCCCAGTTTTTTTGCATTTTCCATCAATTCTACTGAAGAACGGTCTTGGTCGAAAACCAACTGAGTAATTCCGTAACGATCTCGAAGATCTATCCAAATCATAAATCCTTTATCACGAATGGTTTGTACCCATCCTGAAAGTGTAACTTCTTCATTAAGATTTTTGAGAGATAATTCTCCGTTTGTGTGCGATCGAAACATACTAATTTGTTTAAAGTTTTGAATGTATAGTTTAAAGTTTTGAGTATCAGACCCAAATCAATCAACTAGGAAGTTTGAAATTTCCGTGTGCAAAGATAATATTTTTGCAGGGTTTATAAACAAAAAAACTCCCCGAAGGAAGTTTTAAATTATATAATTTGTACTGTATTACAAAATCTTTGCAAGTTCTGGATGATTGTTTTTTATAGCAATATCCTTAGCCGTTTCTCCGTTAGAATTTTTAACAGATTTGCTTGCACCTTTTTTCAGTAGTGCTTTTGCCATATCTATTCTTCCGTAAGTCGCAGCAACTATCAAAGGAGTATTGTTGCCACATACTCTGTTGACATCTGTCGTGTTATTGATTAAAAAGGCAAAATTATTTTTTCTTTCATGTCTTACAGCAAGAGAAAGAAGGTCATAAGATCTGTCTTTGATGTTGAAACATTTATTGTATTCTTCTTGTGTAAATGCTGTTTTAAATCCCTGAAGATTATCAGTTTGGAAGATTTTCATTTGGTCTTTAGAGACTTGCTGAGCAAATAATCCGTTTGCGAAAATTGAGATTGCAAGAAGCAAAGTAGCCGATATAATCTTTTTCATAAAATTTATTTTTTCAATTAATATACAAATCTAAATATTTTTTTTGATACTTTTAATTATTAATCCAATTCATTGCTTTTTCCAAAACTTCGTCTTTGTTGTTTTTGATTCCGGCTATGGTAGGTTTTACTTCTACATCAGGAATAATTCCTATTCTTTGGGTTTCTTTTCCGTCGGGATAGTAAACTCCAATTCCACTAATCATCGTTGTAATATTTCCAGGCAGAACAAAATCTGAAACATTACCGTCTGCTCCTGCTGTCTGTGAACCAAAAACTTTTGAACTTGGGGCCGTTCTGAATGCCATCGTATGATATTCCGCACTACTCTGAGTAGTTTCATTGATGAGTATGGCAATTTTTCCCTGGTAAGAGTTTTTACCGGATCCGGGAATTACCAAACTTTTTGTAAAAGTAAAAAGCCCAGGTTGAGTATTGTTTGTATTTGAAAACTTAACAAATTCTGTTGTCTCAGGTTTTAATAGTTTCCCCATTTTTACGGTAACGAAATCTGATGGATAGCTTCTAAAATCAATCACCAAACCTTTTGTGTTTTTTATTTTTTCAAAAATCGCAGGAAGTTCATCAGCTTTTACACTTCCCATATAAAAATAAGCAACATTATTGTCGAGCATTTTGAAAAATTCTTTTTTCTCTCTTGTATATTTTAGCTCAGTACCGGTGTAGGTTTTAATTGTTTTTTCTTCTGTTTTCACATTTCTTGTCAACTTTATCTTAATGTTTTCGTTATTACTTCTCAATAAATTTCCAGCAACATCTCTCAATTGAGTAGGATAATTGGAACCTGGAATATACTTGAGTAAATTATTTACAAAATCTTCCGTTTTTACACTATTAATTTCTGTAATGACATCGCCTTTCTGAATTCCGGCTTCTTTGGCAAAATTTTCATTATAGAAATCATTGACGACAGCTTTGTTTTCTGCAAAAGTTAACTGTAGAGCGGTATATCTTGTCCCGAAAAAATGATGAATCCCTTTGTTGTAATTTGTGATATCTGCGTGTGTATCTCGTATTCTTGTGATTATTTCAAGGGAAGCTAAGGCGTATTCTGTTTCGTTTTTTGCGTTGATAAATTTGGGAATAAATTCCTTTAAAACATTTTTCCAATTTTCTTCAATGAGATTTTTATATGGAAAATAATACTGAATCATATTCCAATATCTATAAAGCGAAAGCAGGCGGAAACCTTCATCAGGATAATTCATCTGTTGATAAGGATTTTCATTTTTAAAATCGGGATTCCCTACTTGCCTAAAAAAATCTACATAATAGTTTGCTTGTGGTCTTTTCGCTTCTTTTAATTTTAAAAGTTCTTCAGAAAGTTCTTTTGAAAAACCTGAATTAGTAATCCAGTTTAGATCGGGTTTAAATTTTACATTTTCCGGCTCAGAATTTTTTGCAATTTGGTATTTGCCTAAATTTTTGATCCACTGTATAAGAATTTCGTCTCTTTTATTAAGTGAAACGCCTTTTGTCTTTTCGTATATTCTGAAAAGCTCATAATCCCAATTGTGATTTCCTTCTGCAACACTTGGATGATAGTATTTAAGATAGCCCCAAATGAGTCCAAGTTTTGTAAGGTAATCTACATTTTCTTTATCAAGATTTATATTTGAAATTTTTGAGCCAAGGTCAAACTCTTTGTCCAGATCAATTTTGGTTAATTTTTTTCGAAAATTTTAGCATCTTTAATGTCTTTTCCGTCAATCGTGATTTTTAGATTGTCAACCCACATTTTTCCTGTACCAGAAAGTAAAGCACCAAAAACTATTTTCTTGGTATTTTCCGGAGACATATCAAGCGTTACTTCATATTTTTTCCAATCATTTGTTCCTTTTAAATTTACTTTTTCCATGTTGTCAAAAGCAATCTCAGGATCTATTCTTAGCCAAAGACCGGCAAAACCGTCAGAAATATTTTCTGTTTTGATATAACCGGAGAGTGTGATTTTTTTCCCTGCATAATTTTCGGGAAGTGTATACATTAATGCTTTAAATCCTGAGTTTTCTGTTGTATGAAACAAAACCGAAGTTTTTCCTTCTTGTTTTTCTTTTGCATCTGCTGATATTTTTGCAATGCTGCCACCAAATGTTGTCCATTGAGAAGGGAGATCATTTTCAAAATTTTCAAAATTAAGATTTTCAATTTTCTGTTGTGCAAAAGAATTTAAACCTAACATTAATAAGGCTGAAATTAAATATTTTTTCATAATTGAAGATTTTATTTGAGTGAGTGTTTTTTTTTGAAAGTATAGTTTGTACAAGTTTTTAAGATACTTGTAGTTTTGAAAATTAAATTTAAAAGTAAACTGTTAAAGAATTTTAATCTTTTACGTATTCCAAAAGATCGCCGGGCTGACAATCGAGAATTTTACATATTGCTTCTAATGTCGATAATTTCAAGGCTTTTGCCTTCCCCGTTTTTAAAATGGAAAGATTGGCTTGTGTAATTCCTATTTTCTCTGCAAGTTCCTGAGACTGCATTTTTCTTTTCGCCAACATGACGTCTACGTTGATTATGATTGGCATGGTTTATATTGTTAAATCGTTTTCTGACTGTAAGTTGTAACCTTTTTTAAAAAATTCTACAATAAATAAAATGAGAACTCCGAAGAATAAAAAAGGGATGGCAGAAAATGCTGTATTGCCTAAATCGTTGATGCGGAAAATGCTTATAACAATCATTGCAACTGTATACAGAATATTGAGCAAGCCAAACCTTTTCAACCAGAGAATAGCTTTTAAATTAAACACTTTTTCGTTGCTGATTTCTTTGAAAATATTATAACTGCTGTAAAAAAAAGCAATCATAAAAATACCTCTCACGGTATTGCTGATGTAGGTAGTGAGACTAAAAATACCTGTTATCAAATTCTGAGTTGTAAAGGGAACATAAAATTTGAACTTCATCAGATCATCAAATTTTACGGTGTAGTGGTTTTTTGCCCATCCAACATCATTTCCGATGATATAGAAATCTGATAACATCGAATTATTGGTTTTAAAATTATAATAAGATGTGGCATAGCCAATTTGTTCGTAGATAAATTGAGCTGACAGAATAATAAACAATACAAAGAGGAAATAGCCTATGTATTGAGAAAGAGAATTTTTTCCGATGATTTTCATTGTTTTAATATTTTATTATTGCAAATGTATAAATATTTATTGTTTTACGATAATTAATTATTAAAATTATTTTATTTGAAATTAAATTTATTGAAATCGTATTTTTAAGGCGATTAATTTTAAGATGAAAAAATATTTAAATTTTCTGAAAAAAGCGTTTAGCGAAGAAGAAACTGATTATACCAAAATCAGTATCAGAAGTGCTGTTCTTCTTTTAGCGATTCCGATGATGCTGGAAATGGCCATGGAATCTGTCTTTGCTCTGGTTGACCTTTATTTTGTTGGTCACCTCAAAGAAAGTGGTTTTGCCATTCAAACTGTTGGTCTTACTGAGTCTGTGTTGACCATCATTTATTCTATAGCTATCGGAATGAGTATGGCCGCAACCGCAGTTGTGGCAAGAAGAATCGGTGAGAAAAATCCTGAACAGGCTTCCAGAAGCGCGGCTCAGGTGATTTCAGTTTCATTTGTTGTGACTTCTGTTTTGAGTATATTGGGAGTGGTTTATGCAGAAGAAATCTTGATTTTGATGGGTTCAAAACCGGATGCTGCAGCATACGGAAAAGATTTTACAAGAATTATGATGGGAAGCAGCGTGATTATCATGCTGTTATTTTTAATTAACGGAATTTTCAGAGGTGCAGGAAATGCTGCCATCGCCATGAAAAGTTTATGGATTGCCAATATTGCCAACATTATTCTTTGTCCGATTTTGATAAGAGGATTGGGTCCGATTCCTGCAATGGGTTTAACTGGAGCTGCAGTTGCAACAACCATCGGGAGAAGTACAGGAGTTCTTTATCAGTTGTATCATATTTTTATTGCTGATTCTTTGGTGAGAATCAAAACAATTTATTTTAAACCTGATTTTAAATTAATCATGTCCATCATAAAAATTGCCATGCCCGGAATATTCCAGTTTGTCATCGCTTCATGCAGCTGGATTTTTCTTGCAAAATTGGTCGCAACAACCGGTGGGGAAGATGCATCGGCAGGCTATCAGACAGCACTTCGATTAATGATGTTCTTTATGCTTCCAGCCTGGGGATTGAGTAATGCGGCTTCAACTTTAGTCGGACAAAATATGGGTGCAGGTGAAATGATCCGTGCAGAACAATCTGTTATGAAAACCGTAAAGTACAATGTGATTTTCATGCTTTTGGTGAGTTTGCTGTTTTTAATTCTTGGCGATTTCCTTGTTGGTTTTTTCACGGAGCAGATTGAAATAAAAAATTATGCTAAAAATGCATTACACATAATGAGTATCGGTTTTGTGTTTTATGGAATAGGAATGGTAACCATTAATGCTTTCAATGGAGCAGGAGATACGTGGACACCAACTTGTCTCAATTTTTTCGGATTTTGGATGTTTCAGATTCCTTTGGCTTATGTGTTGTCAAAATATTTTGAAATGGGTCCGAAAGGAGTTTTTATTTCAATTCCTGTGGCAGAAACATTGATAACAATCATTGCTTTTATTTTATTTAAAAAAGGAAAATGGAAGAATGTGAAAGTGTAACTTATTTATTATAATATATTTAACTGCAAAATCTTTTGACTTCTTGTTGTTAATGTGTAACTTGTGAAGAATAACAAATTATAATATTATGGGAAAAGGAGACAGAAAGTCAAGAAAAGGGAAAATCATCTTAGGAAGCTACGGAAAGAAAAGACCTAGAAAAGCTTCAAAAGCTTATTCAGCAGCTGCTGAAAAGTCAAAAGACTAAAAATAAAAATGACCGAAGATTATTTCTCCGGTCATTTTTTTATGTTTAAAATAAGTTTACTTTCCTCCGAAAAGTCCTCCAAGTAGATCTCCCAATCCTCCTTGTTGTTGTTTTTGCTGCTGTCCACCGCCTCCAAGTACACTTCCTAAAATATCATTCAAAGGATTTCCTGAAGATTGTGATTGTCCGCCGCCTAAAACACTTCCCAAAATATCGTTTAAAGGACTAGATTGCTGTTGCTGAGCCTGATTTTGAGCACCTCCCAAAATTCCTCCAAGAAGATCACCAAGGCCACCGGCTCCCACATTATTCTGTTGCTTTTCTTTCCCTATGTAACCCATGATTACTGGAGCAAGCATCGCCAAAATGGGTCCGATTTTGTCAATAGAAATTCCGGTATTCTGAGATAATTGGTTTTCTACATTGTTTTTTTGATTTCCGAAAACGTGAGAAAGAATAGATCCACCTTCGTCTTGTCTGTTGTCAAGTTGAGATGTATCATCTAAAATACTTCCGTCATGGTCTTTATCTAAAGCATTGTTCAAAGCTTCCGCTTCTTTCGCATCCTGAGATTTATTTCTAAGATAAGAAATAACAAGTGGGGTAGCCACTGCCAAAAGTGCAATAATCTGGTTCTTGCTTATACCGAATTTGTTCTCGGCTTGTTCAGCTACTTGATTTCCTGTGTTTCCTGTTAAAAGGTCGATTAAATTCATTGTTTTTGTGTTTAAATTTTAAAATTGTTAGAATATCAAAGTTATCAAAATTCTTGAATTAAAAATTTTTTTAGATTAAAATGAATGTTAAAGTTTGCGAATTTCTGAAAGTGGCTGATATTTCAGTCGGAGTTGTATAAATTCTTTTGATTGCTCAATTAAAGCTTCAACATTATCCTTACATTTTATGTTGTCTAAAGTAAATTCTATACATCCTACATTATCGGTAAGCCAAGGAAGCATATAATAATACAAACCACCTTTGTATAATTTCTCCTGATGAAATTTTTTTCCTTGAGGAGTTAACGAAACAATATAAAGACTTAAAATGTATATGAATGGAATAAACAAAGGAGCAAATATTAATTTTTTCAAATTGTATTTACTACTCAATTGCTTTATTCCTAAAGCAATAAAAACTGTAAAAATTAAATAAAACGGAATAAAAAAACATAATTGTCTGAAACTGCATAAAATGTCGCAAAACCAAGCGTGAAACAAGAAGCTATGAACAAAAATAGAAAGCTCTTTTTATAATTTTTGAATAAATAAATCATTCCACTAATGGCAAATACAATGAATAGATTAAAATTATAAATCAAATACAATAGAGATTTTGCGACATCTTTTACTAAATCAGAAAAGCTTTGTTTAAAAGTGTTTTCTACCCAAGGTCCGCTTTTTGATGTGAAAACATATTTCAATTCAATATTATTAAGATGATTTGTGTAAAACATCAAAGAAAAAATAAAAATAAAGGAGATGAAAGATAAGATAATGCTCTTGCGTTCAGATTTTAATAAATAAAGGAAAACCAAATATGCAGGAATCAGCATAATATTCTGGATATGAACCCAAAAACTTATGCTCAATAAAATACCAGCAGCCACAATGTATTTTTGAGAATTACTCTTTAATGATTTGATTGAATAGATAAAAAAAAGAATAACCCAAAGAGCGTTGAAGGTGTAAACTTCTACTGTTTCTGCACTCCGCCAAAATGTGAACCCCAAACCAAAAACGAACACTGAGGTTACTGCAATCCAATTTTCTTCAATAAATTCTTTTATCAGATAGAATAGTGCACTTACCGTAATAGCGGCTGGAATGACAGACATGAGTCGCATGACCGAAACACTGTCAAAGTTTAAAAATTTTGTAAAAACTACGGCAGTATTAATATACAGAAAATGAGCAAGTGGTGTAGCTATAGTTAAAAATTCACGATTTTCTACATCCAAAACAAATCCTATACAGTCTCCAAAAGATATTTTGGAAAAACTACCTATATAATAAATTAAGAAAAAAGCAATAAAAACTAAAAAAGCTAAAGTTCTTTTACTCATAGATTTAATTCTTAAAAATAGGAACATTAGAGCAAGCTTCCCCAAACATCAAGGATTTTACAATCGGTTTCAGTTGTTCAACTAATTCTATGTAGGCATTTTCAGGAATTTCTTTATCAGAACAGCCTTTTACCAAAACTCTTTTGTCTTTCAAATCATCAAAATCATGTGTTTGAATTGCATTATGCATCAAAAGAACTTCCAGATCTTCTTTATTTCCGAAAATTATCTTCTTTGTAACATCGGTTAATTTTGCAGTAATAAGAAAATATGCCCAAAGCGGAACAATTGCATCTGCAGAATTGTAGATGTAAACATATTGATCTTTGTACTCTTCAGGATTGATAGCAGCCACTTTTTCACGGAAGTCCTTTTCCTTCAAAATCATTTCCATGAAAAGAAAATCTTTCAAATCAATTCCTTTTCTGATGCCTTTCGGAACCAAATCTGTAAGGTCAAAATTGACCAGTCCGCTAGACGCAATTTTATTTTTTATTTCAAATTCTTCTGACATTTTTTATCATTATCTTTGAAGCAAATTTACTCAATTATTATTTGAATTTTGATGTTTGAAACTGTTGTTTCAATAGATAAAATCATTTATCAATTATCGTTCATGAAATACTATATCATTGCAGGTGAAGCTTCCGGAGATTTGCACGGAAGTAATTTAATGAAATCCTTAAAGCAGAAAGATCCCAACGCAGAATTCAGGTTTTGGGGAGGTGATTTGATGGAAAAACAAGGTGGAACTTTGGTAAAACATTATCGTGATCTTGCTTTCATGGGTTTTCTTGAAGTTGCAATGAATTTAAAAACAATTTTAAATAATATTAAATTCTGCAAAGCCGATATTAAAAATAATATTCCAGATGTTTTGATTTTGGTTGACTATCCGGGTTTCAATTTAAGAATCGCAAAGTTTGCTAAAGAACTCGGGATTAAAGTGGTCTATTATATTTCGCCCCAACTTTGGGCGTGGAAGGAAGGTAGAGTAGAAACCATCAAAAAATATGTAGATGAGATGATGGTCATTCTTCCTTTTGAAGAAGATTTTTATCATAAACATAACGTAAAATCTCATTTTATAGGACATCCTTTGCTTGATGCAATTTCGACGTTGCAAGATGTTGATATTGAATATTTTAAAAAAGAAAATAACTTAAACGAAAAAGAAATTATCGCATTGCTTCCAGGTTCCAGAAAGCAGGAAGTTGAAAAGATGTTGGAGATTATGCTTTCGGTACGACCTTATTTTAAAGATTATCAGTTCGTTATCGCGGGAGCTCCAAGTCTTGAAAAGGATTTTTATCAGAAATATGTGGACGAAAATGTGCATTTTGTGTCCAACAGAACCTATGATTTGTTAAGATGTTCTAAAGCTGCATTGGTAACCTCTGGAACAGCGACTCTTGAGACGGCATTATTAAATGTTCCGGAAGTTGTTTGCTACCGTGGAAGCAAGATTTCTTATGCGATTGCAAAAAGATTGGTGAAGCATATCAAATATATTTCGCTCGTCAATCTAATTATGGATAAAGAAGTGGTTAAAGAATTGATTCAAAGTGAATTAAATACTAAAAGTCTTGTTGAGCAATTAAAATTAATTCTTGAAGGCGACTCAAGGAATTTGATGCTCAAAGAGTACGAAACTTTACGTACAAAGCTTGGGGGTAAAGGTGCAAGCGATAATGCTGCAGATATTATTCTGAAAATTAAATAAACTTTTTACGAAAGATTTTCATTTTTTCATTACTTTAGTAGTACAAATTGATGAAAATTGAACCGACAGCCATTGCTAATATTAGTTTGCTGCTTTATTCTTGGAATTTTATTTCAGGATTATTTTTCTTTTAAACAAAATTTCATTCTTACTGTTGCGGTTTTCTGTTTCTTTATTGCGATTTCTACATTCATCAAATCATTTTTTATCTCGAAATTCAATTCAATATTACTTGGGTTATTCTTTTTCGGATTGGGAATCTGTTTGCATTATTTAAATTTTCCAAACGCTTCTCAAATTTCATTTAAATCAAATGAAAACATTGTTTTTAAGATTTCTAAAAAATTAAACTCAACAGAAAAAAATAAAAAATACGAAGCAATTGTAAAGATTGGAAAAGAAACTTTTAATGCAATTGTATTAATTCCAAAAGAGAGTAAAGAGCTTGATTTTGAGCATTATTACAAAGCTAAAGCTTATGTAAGCCAACCTCAATCTTCGCAGTATGATTTTCAGTTTGATTATGCAAAATATCTTCATCGGAAAAACATTTTTTATCAATGTTATATTAATGATGAGGTAAGTTCAGTAATAAGAAATGATTTGTCTTTTGGTGAAAAAATCAGTCAGAAAAGACTGGAAGTTTTAAAGGAAATTAATCATTCTGAAATGTCACCGAAAAGTCAGGAATTTTTAAAAGGAATTATTCTGGCGGATCGCACAGAGATTGATTCGGAAACTTTGCAGGATTTTAACCGTTCGGGATTGGTGCATTTTCTTGCGATTTCCGGGACTCATGTTGTAGTTATTTTCGGGATGCTCTATTTTGTTTTAATGAAAATTTTGCCGTTAAGATTCCGAAAATCTGTAATCATTTTAAGTTTGGCTTTCATTTGGTTTTTTGCTTTGTTTATCGGTTTTGGGAGCTCGGTAATACGTTCTTGTATTATGCTTACGGTGTATTTTGTCTATGTATTGGTTCAGCGAAAACCAGATTTAGTGCACTCTTTAGCTTTATCTGCTTTCATTATTTTGATGATTGATACGCAGCAGTTTTTTGATGTTGGATTTCAGTTGAGTTTTCTGGCAGTGTTCGGGATTTTCTGGCTCAATCAGCCGATTTTAAAATATTTGCCAAAACAAGATAATTATTTCAAAAAGATTATTTTCAATACGGTTTCTATTTCGATTTCTGCTCAATTGGCGACGCTGCCGTTGGTTTTGTACTATTTTCACCAATTTTCTTTTATTTCAATTGTTGCTAATTTTTTCATCGTTCCGTTTTCTGAAGTAATTATCATTTTTTCATTTTTAGTGACAGGTTTGATGGCTTTGGGATTAGATTTCGGTATTATAAATTCGGGTTACAATTTCATCATCGATTTACTGTTAAAAATAATTCATTGGTTTGCTGATTTTGAATCTTTGTTTTTTGAAAACATCTCAATGAATTTCGTTGAGGTTGCCATACTTTTTATTGTCATTTACCTTTTGAGATTCGTGATTGTTAAATTTAATGCTAAAAGATTTGCGCAATTTTCTTTGGCAATTTTATTCTTTTTTATTTTGAGAATTTCGTTTACAATTTATGAGAATCAAAAAGAAGAAATTTTGGTTCATCAATATAGAAAAAGTAATGTTGTTTCGGTTAAAAAAGGAAATGTAGTCTGTTTTTGGATTCAACACTGGGATGATGAAAAGAAAATTCGGCAATATATTATTAATCCTTACGTGTCTTCTCGAAGGGTGAAAAATTTTAAGATTAAACAACTTCCTGCTTTATCGGAAAAAGTGGTTTTTAATAACCAAGTTTATAATTTAAAATAATATCGATTTTTTAAATTTTTCTCGCATTTTCAATATATTCCATAGTTATTTAGAAAGATTACAAACTGCCTAATAGTGAGATTTCTCACTTTTTAGTTTTGTTAACATTCCTTAATTTTGTGGAAAATCAAATTTAAACTCAATATGGCAGGTTTAACAAGTTCTTCGATAGGAAGGAAATATGCGATGGCGCTTTCAGCAATGTTTTTGCTGATCTTTTTGTTGATGCATTTATCCACCAATATGACATCTGTTTTCAGTGAAGATGTTTTCAACTCAGCTTCTCATTTTATGGGGTACAATCCGGCGGTTCAGTTCCTGATGCAACCTATTTTGATGTTTGCGGTAATATTCCATTTTGCAATGGGGTTCATCTTAGAAATAAGAAATAACAAGGCACGTCCTGTAAAATACGCCGATAACAAAGGTTCTGCTAACTCTACATGGATGTCTAGAAATATGATTATTTCTGGTGCTGTGATTTTAGCTTTCTTGGTATTGCATTTTTATGATTTTTATTTTCCTGAAATGAATTACAAATACATTCAGGCAAATACACCAGATGAAACTAGGTATTATGCTGAACTTCACCACAAGTTTCATGATCTTTGGAGAGTGATTCTTTATGTAGTCGCTTTTGGATTGCTTGGTTTACATCTAGCACACGGATTCCAGTCTTCTTTCCAATCAATTGGAGCAAGACATCCAAAATATACACCGGTAATTAAGGCTTTTGGAAATTGGTATTCTATCCTTATTCCGCTTGGGTTTATTTTCATCGCAGTTTTTCATTACGTAACTCAATAATTTCAATATACTAATATGAGTAAATTAGATTCAAGAATTCCAGCTGGTCCACTTAAGGATAAATGGAAAAATCATAAAGACCATATGAACCTTGTTGCGCCTAACAACCGTGATAAAATTGATATTATTGTTGTAGGTACAGGTTTAGCAGGGGGTTCTGCAGCAGCTACTTTGGCTGAGCAGGGATATAATGTGAAAGCATTTTGTTATCAGGATTCACCAAGAAGAGCGCATTCGATTGCGGCTCAGGGTGGTATCAACGCTGCTAAAAATTATCAGGGTGATGGTGACTCTACATACAGACTGTTCTACGACACCATCAAAGGTGGTGACTATAGAGCAAGAGAGGCAAACGTTTACAGATTAGCTGAAGTTTCTGCAAATATCATCGACCAATGTGTTTCTCAGGGAGTTCCATTTGGTAGAGATTACGGCGGACAATTAGATAACCGTTCATTTGGTGGAGTTCAGGTTAAAAGAACTTTCTACGCAAAAGGACAAACTGGTCAGCAGTTATTATTAGGTGCATATTCTTCATTAAGCCGTCAAATTGGAAAAGGAAGAGTAAAAATGTACAACCGTCACGAAATGCTAGAATTAGTAATCGTAGATGGAAAAGCAAGAGGAATTATCGCAAGAAACCTTGTAACTGGCGAAATTGAAAGACATTCTGCTCACGCCGTGGTTATTGCTTCAGGAGGTTACGGGAATGTATATTTCCTTTCTACCAATGCAATGGGTTCAAACGTTTCTGCAGCTTGGAAGATTCACAAAAAAGGAGCGTACTTCGCAAACCCTTGTTATGTGCAAATCCACCCGACTTGTATTCCGGTTCACGGAACTCAGCAGTCTAAACTGACTTTGATGTCTGAATCACTTAGAAACTCCGGAAGAATCTGGGTTCCTAAGAAAATTGAAGATTCAGTTGCAATCAGAGAAGGTAAATTAAGACCTGAAAATATTAAAGAAGAAGATAGAGATTACTATCTTGAAAGAAGGTATCCTGCATTCGGAAACCTAGTTCCTCGTGACGTTGCGTCTAGAGCGGGTAAAGAAAGATGTGATGCTGGTTATGGTATAGAAAATAACGAGACCAAAGAAGGTGTTTATCTTGATTTCTCAACAGAGATTATCAAAAAGGTAAAGAAACCGCTATCGAAAAAAATATTCAAAATCCTACAGATCAACAGATATACGACCTTGGAAAAGCTTGGATTGAAGAGAAGTACGGTAACTTATTCGTAATGTATGAAAAAATTACTGCGGATGATCCTTACAAAACTCCAATGAAGATTTATCCTGCCGTTCACTACACAATGGGTGGTGTTTGGGTTGATTATAACTTACAGTCTACAATTCCTGGATGTTTCGTAATCGGTGAAGCCAACTTCTCAGATCACGGAGCAAACAGATTGGGAGCTTCAGCATTAATGCAAGGTTTGGCAGACGGATATTTTGTTCTTCCATACACCATTGCAGATTACCTTTCTGCAGACATTAGAACAGGAGAAATTCCTACGACTTCTGCCGAGTTTGACGAAGCTGAAAAAGAAATTAAAGACAAAGTAAACTTCTTTGTAAATAATAAAGGAACACATTCGGTAGATCATTTCCACAAAAGGTTAGGACACATCATGTGGAATAAAGTTGGAATGGGAAGAACTCCTGAAGGTTTAAGAGAAGCTATTGCAGAAATTGATCAGGTAAAAAAAGATTTCTGGAAAGACGTGAAAGTAATGGGTGAAACTGAAGGGATGAACACCGAACTTGAAAAAGCGTTCAGAGTTGCAGATTTTATCGAATTAGGACAGTTAATGGCTATCGATGCATTACACAGAAACGAATCTTGTGGTGGGCATTTCAGAGAAGATCATTCTACTCCTGAAGGTGAAGCAGAAAGAGATGATGTCAACTTCAAATATGTAGGAGCTTGGGAATATCAGGGTGATGATATTAAGCAAGAAGTTCTGCATAAAGAAGATCTTATCTATGACAACATCGAAGTTAAAGCGAGAAGTTACAAATAATCTCCAACCTATAAATATAAAATTATGAGTGCAAAAAAAGGCCTTCATCTTACGCTGAAAATTTGGAGACAAAAAATACAAAAACTAAAGGTCAGTTTGAGACCTATAAAATATCAGATGTTTCTACAGATTCTTCATTTTTGGAGATGTTAGATATTCTGAACGAGAACTTAATCAACGAAGGAAAAGAACCCATCGCTTTTGATCACGACTGTCGTGAGGGAATCTGCGGGATGTGTTCTCTTTACATCAATGGTAGAGCTCATGGTCCAGATACAGGAATTACAACTTGTCAGCTTCACATGAGAATGTTCAAAGACGGTGAAACGATCGTTATCGAACCTTGGAGAAGCGCTGCGTTCCCTGTGATCAAAGATTTAATGGTAGACAGAAGCGCATTCGACAGAGTAATGGCTGCGGGAGGATTTATCTCGGTTAACACTTCAGGAAACACTTTGGATGCGAATGCAATTCCTATTCCTAAAGAAGATGCAGACAAAGCAATGGATGCTGCAGCTTGTATCGGGTGTGGAGCTTGTGTAGCGACTTGTAAAAACGGTTCTGCAATGTTATTCGTTGGAGCTAAAGTTTCTCAGTATGCTCTTTTACCTCAAGGTCGAGTAGAAGCAAAACGTAGAGTTCTGAACATGGTGAAAGCTATGGATGAGGAAGGTTTTGGTAACTGTTCAAACACTGGTGCTTGTGAAGTAGAATGTCCTAAAGGTATTTCTCTTGAGAATATTGCAAGAATGAACAGAGAGTACATGGCTGCTATGGCAGACAGAGGTTAATCTGTTTTAAAAATATATTTAAAATTTCGTCTTCTTCAATGAAGGCGAAATTTTTAGTTAAATCTTTCATAAAATCAATTATTAGATAGCAGTAAGTTTATCGAAAAACTTACTTTTGCTAAATTATTTAAAATCAAAAATGAAAAAATATCTTTTGTTATTTGTCATTGCAATATTTGCAATGTCTTGTTCAAAAAAAGTTGAAGTAAAAGGAAAAATCGCAGGAAGCTCTCCATTAGAAAGAGTAGAATTTGTAGAGGCTTCTGGTGTTGCTACTTTGCCATTAATCAACATGGGCTTAGACAAAGACGGAAATTTCGCAGGAACTTTTGAAGCTCCTAAAAATGGAATGTACGTTATCAACTATGCAGGAAAGCAAAACCTAATCTTCCTTAAAGGCGGACAAACTGTGAACATCTCCGGAAGTGCAGCTACTTTCCCTAATGAGTATGTCGTAACAGGTGATGCTAAAAATGATAATGACTTTTACCAAGCAAGTCAGAAATTTCTTTCTACTTACGGCCAAGGTTTAAACATTCAGGAATTATTAGCTGGTGATGAAGCAAAGTACGTAAAGGCTATGCAGAAAATCGAAGCTGATATCAACAAAAATATCGAAGAGAACGTAAAGAAATTCAACCCGGGTAAAGAAGTGGTTGAATGGAAAAAAACTGATGCTAAAGTTGCTATTCTTAATTTATTGGTAAATTATGAAATGACTAAAAAGCAAATGTCTGGAAATCCTTCTTTCAAAATGGGGAAAGTATTTACAGACTATGAAAATAAATTAAAAGAAAACAATGACGAAATGGTGAAAACAAGCCCTTTCTTCAGACAATATCTTTTAACTAAAATGAGCCCTGATTTCCAAAAATTTGCTGAAGGAAAAAGTAAAGGTAAAACAGATATCACAACTACAGAATTGTTTAATGATTTCTTGAAGTCTCAGAAAGAAGTTTCTCAGATTACTAAAGATTATTTGTTGGCATTCGTAATGGCTCAGTCTGATATTCACCCACAAACTCCTGCTGCAACAACTGATAAAATCAAAAAAATCATCGAAGAAGATATCAAAGATGCTGGTGTAAAAGCAGATGTTAAAAAAATGCAGTTTACCATCAACGGATTCAAAATTGGTGATGATGCTCCAGAAGCTTCATTAGTAAAAGCAGACGGTTCAGCTTACAAATTGAGCGAGAACAAAGGGAAGCCTTACGTATTGGTTTTCTATGCATCTTGGAATCCTTACATCGCAGAAGGTACAATCCCAGTATTGAAAGAAGTAGTGAATTTCTATAAATCTAAAATGAATTTCGTTTTCGTAAATGTTGATGATACAAAAGATCAGTTTACAAAAACTAGCAATTCAATGATGAAAGGAATTCAGGGAACGAATGTTTATGCTGAAGGTGGTCTTAATTCTGACATCGCTAAAAAATACGGAGTTTATGGATTTAAATTGCCAAACTTCATCGTGGTAGACAAAAACGGTAAAATCGCAAGCAGATCTTTTGTTAACTTAGGTGATCAGGATTTGATTACGATCTTAGATAAAGAAACAGGTCTTTCTGCACCAAAGGTTGCTCCTCAACAGCAGATGATGCCTCAAATGAATATGGATCCATCAGCTCAGCCTGCTCCTCCAGTTCAGGAAGCTCCTCAGCAACCGGCTCAGACAAAATAATAAAACTTACACAATAGAAAAAAACCTTGTCTTCGGATAAGGTTTTTTTTATTGTATTTTTGCAAAGCGAAAATAAAAAGCTAATCGGTCAATAGCTCAAACATTTAAAGCTAAATTTTAAACTTTGAATGATAAGCTAATCATGAAAGCTGATTGCTTAGCCATTATATAGTACAGAAAAAATAGAAAATTTACGGGGATAGAAATAGAAAGCTATATCCGTAGCGATAGAAATTGATATGAGAAAGAAGAAAGATGTAATTCTTGAAAATATAAAATTGTTTGCCGCAGGCGCAAAAGGTGTTGCCATAGGAAAAACTGAAGAAGGAAAAACAGTACTGGTTTCAGGAGCAATTCCCGGCGATGTGGTGAATGCAAGAGTGAAAAAGTCAAAATCAAAATATTTTGAGGCAGAAGTAAAAGAAATTGTTGAGAAATCGCCATTCAGAGTTGAGCCAAAATGTATTCACTTCGGAACTTGTGGAGGTTGCAAATGGCAGAATATGAGCTACGAAAAGCAGCTTGACTTTAAACAAGAAGAAGTTTACAATAATATCAAAAGAATTGGCGGAATTGATGATTTCGAAACCGTTCGTATTTTAGGTGCAGAAGAGCAATACTTCTACAGAAACAAGATGGAGTTTTCTTTCTCTAATGCAAGATGGCTGACTCAGTACGAAATCAGTTCTGAAGAAAACTACGGAAGCAGAGATGCGCTTGGTTTTCACATTCCGGGAATGTGGAGCAAGATTTTAGATCTAAAAGAATGCTGGTTGCAGGAAGATCCTTCTAATGCGATTCGTTTGGCTGTAAGAAATTTCGGAATTGAGAACGGATTAGATTTTTTCGATGTCAGAGAGCAAAAAGGTTTTCTGAGAACTTTGATGATGAGACAAAACTCGAAAGGAGAATGGATGGTCTTGTTTCAATTGTACAGAGAAGAAAAAGCAAACCGTACAAAACTTTTTGATTATTTATTAGAACAATTCCCACAGATCAAAACGTTGGTGTATGCCATCAATCCCAAACAGAATGATTCTATTTACGATCTTAATGTAAATACTTATTTTGGTGAAGGATTTTTAATGGAAGAAATGGATGGTCTTAAATTTAAAATCGGCCCAAAATCTTTCTTTCAAACCAATTATAAACAGGCTTTAGAATTATACAGAAAAACACTTGAATTTGCCGACTTAAAAGGTGATGAAGTGGTCTACGATTTATATACAGGAACAGGAACGATTGCACAATATGTTGCCAGAAATGCTAAACACGTTATCGGAATTGAATCGGTACAGGAAGCAATCGATGCAGCCATTGAGCATGCTGAATTAAACGGTTTGACGAACACAACTTTCTACTGTGGAGATATGAAAAACGTTTTCAATGATGAGTTTTTAGAAAATCATCCGAAAGCAGATGTTTTGATTACCGATCCTCCAAGAGACGGAATGCACCAAAAAGTTGTTGAACAAATCCTAAAATTAGCTCCTGAAAAAGTGGTTTATGTAAGCTGTAATTCGGCAACTCAGGCACGAGATTTAGCTTTAATGAAAGACCATTATACTTTAGTCAAAATTTTGCCAGTGGATATGTTCCCACAGACGCATCATGTTGAGAACATTGCATTGTTGGTTAAGAAATAATTATTTTTAAATTTGAATAGACAAATCAGATATTGATATGATAAAAAACTGTAAAACATTCTTATTATTAGCAGCTTTGGTATTCTGCCAGCAAAATTTATTTTCTCAGGAAAAGCCTAAAGATTCGGCTGTTGCGAAAACCGATACGGCAAAAGTAAAAAAAGACGATAAAAAGAAAAGCCTGATTAAGCCATTTAAAGAAATTATTACCGATAAAGCGGTTTCTGATCAGGGAGTTTTTACAGTTCATAAAGTAGACGATAAATATTATTTTGAAATTCCAGATTCGATGTTGAAGAAGGAATTTCTATTGGTGACAAGACTAACAAAAGCTGCCGCTGGAATGCGTTCTGGAACTTCCGGTTATGCTGGAGATCAGATTGGTCAACAGGTAATCGCTTTTGAAAAAGGGCCAAAAGATAAAATCTTGCTACGTTCAATTTCTCACGTTGATTATTCGAAAGATTCTACGTCGCAAATGTATAATTCGGTGACGAGAAACAATGTGCAGTCTATCATTAAATCTTTTGATGTAAAAGCATATGGTGTCAAGAAAAATTCGTCTGTAATTGAAGTTACGGATGTTTTAAATTCTGATAATGAATTGACATCTTTTTCGGTTTGGTCTAAAGATTCTTACAGAGTTGGCGTATTTCAGAAAGACATGTCATTTGTAAATTTTGTTAAATCTTTCCCGACGAATATTGAAATTAATACTACTAAAACTTTCGCGAGAACTTTAGGTAGAGTAACAACCCCGGCAATTCCCGGAATGCCCGCTCCAAAAGTAAGTGGGAATTATACGGTAGAAATTAATTCTTCATTTGTACTTCTTCCGGAAAATAAAATGCAATCAAGATACTTTGACCCGAGAGTTGGATATTTTACAGTGGGTTATACAGATTTCGATCTTGATCCTCAAGGAGTAAAAAAGATTTCTTTGATTAAAAGGTGGCGTCTTGAACCCAAACCTCAGGATGTAGAAAAATATAATAAAGGCGAATTGGTAGAGCCGGCAAAACCGATTGTTTTCTACATTGATCCGGCAACTCCAAAAAAATGGGTTCCTTATTTAATACAGGGAGTCAATGATTGGCAGAAAGCTTTTGAAAAAGCAGGATTTAAAAATGCAATCGTAGCAAAAGTTCCGGATCCGAAAGTAGATACAGAATGGAGCCTTGAAGATGCAAGATTTTCAGCGATTGTTTATAAGCCTTCTGATGTGTCTAATGCTTCAGGACCTTCAATTGCCGATCCTAGAACCGGAGAGATTTTAGAAAGTCATATCAACTGGTATCATAATGTTATGTTGTTGTTGAGAAATTGGTATTTCGTGCAGGCTTCACCAAACGATCCAAGAGCAAGAAAAATTGAATTTGAAGATAAATTAATGGGTGAGTTGATTCGTTTTGTTTCTTCTCATGAAGTTGGGCATACTTTAGGTTTAAGACATAATTACGGTTCAAGTTCAACGGTTCCTGTCGAAAAACTGAGAGATAAAAAATGGCTGGAAAAGAATGGCCACACGCCTTCAATTATGGATTATGCAAGATTTAATTATGTTGCACAACCAGAAGATAATATTGGTGATGCCGGGATTTTCCCAAGAATCGGTGATTATGATGATTGGGCAATAGAGTGGGGATACAAAAGATTCAATCAGTTTAAAACTCCGGATGCAGAAAAAGAATATCTGAATAAATGGGTAATTAAAAATCTGAAAAACGAAAGATTGTGGTTCGGAACAGAAACAAATCCATTAGATCCAAGATCACAAAGTGAACAAGTTGGTGACAATGCAATGATTGCAAGTACTTATGGAATTAAAAACCTTCAGAGAATTGTTGATAATTTAGAAAATTGGACGAAAACTCCAAACGAAGATTATGCAAACCTTGATATGATGTATGATCAGGTGACGAGCCAGTTCAGAAGATACTTAGGTCACGTTTCAAAATACGTCGGTGGACAGATGGAAACTCCGAAAACGGCAGAACAGTCGGGAGCAGTGTATGAAGTTGTTGCTAAAAAAGATCAGAAAGAAGCCATGAAGTTTTTAGATGAAAATATTTTCACAACTCCTCAATGGCTGATAAAAAAAGATATTTTTGAAAAAACCGGAAAAACTCCTGTGAAAACAATTGAAGAAATTCAGAATGGTGTTTTGGGAAGAATTTTGAGCCCGATGGTTCTTCAGAATATGTATCAAATGGAAGCTGTAGAATCTAACACCTATTCTGTGATTGAATTGCTTTCAGATTTAAATACAGCCATTCTTAAAAATGATAATGTAGATATTTACAGAAGAAATCTTCAGAGAAATTATATCGATTCATTAATAAAACTCGTTGATAATAGAGCTTCAGACAAATCAGATGTTTCTGCATTGGTAAGAGGGAATTTAAATACCATTAAAAAAGACCTTTCTGCAAAATCAAGTTCAGACCTGGTGAATAAATACCATTACGAAGATTTGGTTTTCCGTATTGAAAAGGCTTTAGATCCAAAATAATTAAAATGAAAAAATTACTGTCATTCCTTATATTATCTGTCATCATGATTTCCTGTGGCGGAGATGACGACATCTGCGAAAGCGGTGAAGGTACGCCAAGAATGAAAATCATGTTTAAAAATGCCGATAAAATTACCACTTTAGATTCTCTAAAGGTATATGTAGATTATGGAGCGAGAACGGTGGATTTGGGATGGAGCAGAAATACAGATTCTATCTTAGTTCCTCTTCGTGTTGACGATTCTCCATTCACCGATTTGTATGTAAAAAGGACTAAAAAAGGTGATTCATCAAAAGTACGGGTGAGTTACACTACAAAATCAATTTACGTTTCGCCTGGCTGTGGAGCCAAATTAAATTATGAAAACGTAAGCGGACAATTATTAAAAGTAACCCCTGTCATAAAACTAGAATCCGGACAAAACTTTATTGAAAATGAAGACAAAACTAATCTTTACCTCGTTTTTTAGTCTGTTGGGACTGCTTTTTTCTGCGCAGGAAAAAAAGGAAGCCGAAAAAGAAAAATGGAAATACGAACCCAACTTCATGGTTGGGGTAGATGTTTTGAACACCGGAGTTTCATTTTTTTCAGACAGACAATTGTTTCAGGGATTTATTTCATCAAAAATAAAAGGCAACATCCATGCAATCGTAGAAGCAGGATTTGAGAAAAACATCTATCAGAAAAATGGTTACGATGCAACTGCTAACGGTCCGTTTTTCAAAGTTGGTGGTTTTTATATGCTAGCGAGAGATCCTGAAAATGAATTCAACGGTTTCTATGGCGGAGCAAAAATAGGCGGGTCATTTTATACTCAGGAATACTTTGCAATCCCTATCCGAGGTTTTGGTGGAAGCAGTTCATCAGTTTCAATGCCTGCATCTTCCCAATCATCTTTCTGGTTGGAAGGAACGATAGGTGGAAGAGTTCAGTTATTTACCTCAAATTTTTTCATTGATGTCAATATGCAACCGAGATATCTCATGGTGACTTCAAAACAAGATGAAGTTGTGCCTATGATTGTTCCAGGTTTTGGAAGAAGCTCTTCTAAATTTAATATGGGTTTTGCTTGGAGTATTGCATATAAGTTTTAGTATAACTTTTTAGAAATGTGATTTTCTACTTCACATTTTCCTCAATTTTTTGAAGCTCATTATACAAAGCTTCTAATTCTTTAGGTGCTTTACCCTCATCGAAATCAGAAGAATTATATTTTTTATCATCAACAGTGATGATTATTGTACTTGCTAATGCTGCATCAGAATATCTACCAGTTGTTGGCGATTTGTACGTGGATATTTTTTGTAAGTCAATCATTTTAGTAATTTGGAGAATGTTTTTCCATTGCAAAGATGATAATGTTGAAGTTGTTTTTTCGCCGTTTATGTTTTTAGTCAAAGAATTTTTGGCGAAGGTAAATAATCTATTCGTACCTCTTGTTTTCTCTGTCAATTCAATCTTTTTTATGATTTGATTTTCGGTTTTTGTACTAATACTATTCATTAATTGTAAATCTTTTTTCTGTGATAAGCAGCTAATATTTAAAACAAAAGAAATTATTAAAATAAGAAGTGTTTTTGAATTCATTTTTTAAATATAAATAAGTATAAAGATATACAGAAAATTATGCCAGAATATTATTGTATTCCATGTTTTTAGAAATTGTTTTTTATTAATAATTAATCTTAAAATTTATTAGACTTAACCCGTTTATGAAATAATGCATAAGTATGGATTAAATGTCATTATTAATTTAATCAAAAACATTTTCTAGATTAATTCTCAAAAAATTTATTTTTAGGGTAAAACGTTAAATACTATCATAGATATTGAAAAAAGTAATTAAAAAAAGTGTGTAATTACTGAATTGATGTATATTTGGCAAAATTTAAATTAATTTTAAAAATGAAGAAATTTACTGGTTTAAGAGTAGCTGTATTATCTACTTTTCTTACGATTGGAGTATATCATGCTCAAATAGTAAAGGGATCCAAGAATGCTGAATTTAAAGAAAAATCTTTCGGAGATACATCCAACCCTTCTGGTTATGAGAGATGCTCAACTGTTGACTATGAGAATTTTCTTAGAGAAAGTTTTCCAGGAAGAATGACAACGGAGCAATTTGAATCTTGGCTTGCGCCTTTAGTGAAGAACGCTAAAGCAAATAAATCTCAATCTGGAAATATTGTTACGATACCTGTAGTTGTTCACGTTATTCATAGTGGTCAGGCCTATGGTGTTGCACAGAATATTGTCGATGAGCAGGTAATGTCTCAAATTACTGTAATGAATAATGATTTCCGTAGATTAACAGGAACACCAGGGTTTAATAGTAATGTTGTAGGTGCAGATACCCAGATTCAATTTGCTCTGGCAAAAGTGGATCCTAACGGGAATCCGACAAATGGTATTGATAGAGTTAATCTTTGTCAGGCATCTTGGACTAGACAGCAAGTAGAACAATTTGTAAAACCAGAAACAAGCTGGGATACTACACAATATATGAATATGTGGAGTGTGAATTTCCCAAGTAACTCAAGCATTTTAGGCTACGCTCAATTTCCTGATTCTAACCTTGCAGGTTTAGATCCAGTAGGTGGTGATTATTATACGGATGGTGTTGTAGCTAGATATGGTACTTTTGGAAGTACTGATTATGATGTGGATGGTACATTTTCTATGATTACTGGATATGATAAAGGAAGGACTATGACTCACGAGGTCGGTCACTTTTTAGGATTAAGACATATTTGGGGAGATCAAGCATGTGGAACAGATTATTGTACAGACACTCCAACAGCTCATATGGAAAATTATGTATGTAATCCGGCTATAGCAAGTTGTGATAATCCAGCTGTTTTTGAAATGGTAGAAAATTACATGGATTACACTAATGATGCCTGTATGAACATCTTTACAATTGATCAAAAAGCTAGAATTACAGCTGTTATGAATAATTCTCCTAGGAGATTAGAGCTTAAAACATCTACGAAAGATATTGCGATTCCTTTATTTGCAAATGATGCAGAAGTAAAGATTGAGAGAGAATGTGCAACTATTTCTTGCTCAACGGTAGCACAAAGTCCTAAAATTTCACTTTATAATAGAGGAACAAGTGCATTGACTTCCGCAGTAATTACTTATACTATAAATGGTAACTCTCAAACACTCAACTGGACAGGTAATTTGGCTCAAGATAAATATCAAATTGTAACGCTTCCAATGGGTGCAAGTACACTTGGGGGACAATTAAATATAAATGTTACTTCTGTAAATGGTACAGCAGATCAGAGATCATCTAACAGTAATCTAACAGTTAACTATCTTGGTGCTCCTGCTAGAGTTGATGCAAACGTAGTTTTTAATCTTCAATTAGATCCTTATGGAGCTGAAGTTAGTTGGAATTTAAAAAATAGTTCGGGAGTAACAGTTTACAGTGGTTCAGCTTATCCAAGTACTAATACGAGCCTTCCAGCATTACAAACTTTTAATTGGACACTAAATCCTTTGGAGTGTTATACATTTACCATAAATGATGGTTTTGGTGATGGTATTTATCAATGGGGTGGTTATTATAATATAAAAACACAATCTGGAGCTACCCTTATAACTGGTTCTCATTATAGCCTAACTCAAACTAGACTTCTTAAGGCTCAAGTTTTAGGAACTAATGAAGTTATTAAAGAGACGTTTGCGTTATATCCAAATCCAGCTGACGATATTTTAAATATTACAAAAGTTTCTAACAAAGCTAAATATGAAATTCATAATGCAGTTGGACAAATTGTAAAAGCAGGTGAGATTAATAATAATCAAGTGAGAGTTGCTGAATTGGTAAAAGGAACTTATATTATTACAATCAATGACAGAGATATCTCTGAAAGTATTAAGTTTATTAAAAAATAATAAAAGTTTTTATCATACTAAAATCCCTAGTTTTTCTAGGGATTTTTTGTTTATGCTAGTGTTGTTGGTTAAATTTTACTTTTTTATTACTTAATCGATATGAAACTGCTATATTTGGAAAAATAAAAATAATTCAATTATATGAAAAAACTCATTACTGCTTTATTTTGTAGTATGATTGGTGCTTCAGCTTTTGCTCAGTGGGTACCTACTACCTATTCAAGTGTTCCCAAACGGGCAGGTGATGTGAAAGCCACGTCAGTAGAAAGTTATTACACGCTGGATTTAGCTAAAATCAGATTACAGTTAAGAAATGCACACGAAATGGGATCTACAGCACAAGCTGTCGAGATTTCATTACCTACTTTATCTGGAAAAGTAGAAAAATTTTCAGTGTATAGTTCTCCTGTATTTGCAAAAGATTTGGCTGACCAATATCAGTTAGGCTCTTATGTAGGTGTCGGAATCGATGATCCTACAAAATTTTTAAGATTTTCTGTTGCTCCAACAGATTTTCAATCAATGATTATCAAGGGTGGAGAATATGAGTTCATTGAACCTGCAAATGCAGACAAAACAGTGTATAGAGTACACCCAAAATCTCAAAAAATGAATTCGGATTTTTATGCTCTACACAGGAAGCTCCTTCTGCTGTAAAACAAATTGATAACTTACTTCAACGTGGTAAATCTTTTTCAAATCAACCAACTACTTTTAATAAAAGTTACGATAAGAAGTATCGAACAATGAAGTTGGCAATGTCGACAACAGCTGAATATACGAATTTTTTTGGAGGTGTAACAGGTGCATTAACTCAGATCAACGCAACAATTACTAGGGTAAATGGTGTTTTTGAAAAAGACTTTGCACTACATTTAAATATATTAAGTTACCCTCAGCTTATTTACACTAATGCTTCTACAGATCCTTATGCTACTGTTACAGACCCGAATGCACCACCAGGGTCTTGGAATACTTCTCTAAGAGATGTATTGGCAAGTGTTGTTGGTCAGGCTAATTATGATGTAGGACATTTATTTGGTGCTTCTGGCGGCGGTGGAAATGCAGGTTGTATTGGCTGTGTGTGTATGAGCCCGGTAGGTACTGGTTATGATCCTGTAGTAGGTTATGGTAAAGGATCGGGAATTACCTCTCCGGCAACTGGATCTGTAAATCCAACTGCGGCAAATCCTCCTTCTGGAGATAACTTTGATATTGACTATGTTGCTCACGAATTAGGACATCAATTAGGTGCTAATCATACTTTTGCACATACTATGCAGGGCGCGATTTCTCAGATGGAACCAGGTTCTGGATCTACAATTATGGGATATGCAGGTATTACTGGTGGAGCAAACACCGATGTTCAGCCACATTCAGATCCTTATTTCCATGTAATCAGCTTAGATCAGGTAAATGAAAATTTGATAAATAAAACATGTGACGTAGAAACTACTATTACAAATAATCCTCCTGTAATAGCTGATATGGCAACATATAGTATTCCTAAGGGAACGGCGTTTGTGCTTACAGCTTCAGCGACTGATCCTGAGAACGACCCTATGACATATACATGGGAAGAAGTTGATAATGCAGGTGTTGTTATTACTAGAACAAACTTAGGAACTACTGCTTCAGGAGCTACATTCAGATCAGTCAGCCCAACGACAAGCCCAGCTCGTTATTTCCCTAAATTAGAAACCGTATTAAATGGTCTAGTAGATAATAGTAATACTACATGGGAATCTGTTTCTAAAGTAGCAAGAACTACAAACTTTGCAGTTACTGTAAGAGATAATAGTCCTATTGCAACGCAGCAACAAGCAGATTATAATTTTCAACAAATTGTTGTCGGAAATGATGGCCCGTTTAAGGTCATTAGTCAATATGCAAATGGTGGTGTTTCAACTCCAATAGATTGGGCGGTTTCAAATACTAATACAGCTCCATATAATGTTACAGATGTCAAAATTGATTATACGACAAATAATGGTGCTTCTTGGGTTGTTGTAACAAATTCTACTCCTAATGATGGTAGTGAAAATTTTATTTTTCCAGCTGCATTAAATGGACAAGTTATTAAATTGAGAATTTCATCTATTAACAATGTATTCTATGCAATTGGTCAAATAACTGTTGCTGCATTCGCTCCATGTGATGGCTCTGCTCCTACTGGAGTTGTTGCAAGTAATATCACTCCAAGTGGGGCAGTTATTAGTTGGACCCCAGTTTCCAATGCTACTTACACAATTAGATATAGAGTTGTGGGGCAAACTACTTGGTTACAAACGACCTCTACTTCTCCAACTGTAACATTGACAGGCTTGAATGATGCTTCAACATACGAAGTACAAATTTCAGCTACTTGTGCGGGTACTCCGGGGGCTTATTCTGCTTCTACTAATTTTTCAACTACAGCTGTACCATATTGTGCTTCAGTAAGTAGTAGTGGACAATTAAATTATATTTCTAATTTGACATTGGCTACTGTAAATAATACGACAGGTGGTACTACATATTCAAACTTTACAACCAACAGTGCGTTGCAAGTGAACTTGGTGCCTAATAGTACGAATAATTCTTTGAGTGTTTCTTTGACTACTACTTCAGCAAATGCTGCAGTTAACGGAATGGCTGTATGGATTGATTTCAATAAAAATGGTGTTTTTGATGCTAGTGAAAGAGTTCTAAATATGCCAGCACAAGCTTTGCCACTTGGTGTAACTACGAAAACGGCTGTGTTTTCAGTTCCGGCAACAGCAGTTACAAATTCTTCATTAAGAATGAGAATCGTGACTGTGTTATTGACTCCTCAGTCTGTTGGTGCTAGTATTCCAGATTCTTTTGCATGTGGATCTTTCCCGAATGGCGAGGTAGAAGATTATAATGTTGTAGTTGCGTCTCCTTTGAGTACAAACGAAACATCAGGTGCCAATAATGGTATCCAAATATATCCAAACCCGGCAAGTGATATTTTAAATGTTACTAAAGTTTCAGACAAAGCTACATACAAAATTTATAGTGCAGCTGGTCAGTTAGTTGGTAATGGAAGTATTAGCAATGGAAAAATTAATGTATCTTCATTAATCAAAGGAGCTTATGTAATTTCAATCGACGACAAAGGGAAAGATAGTTTCAATTCTAAATTCATTAAGAAATAACAAAACATCTTAATACTTAATAAATCCTCAGTTTTTGCTGGGGATTTTTTTTATTATGTAATCATAAGTTAAGTTTAAGTGTAGTTGTAATAAAAAAAAATGCCAAAAATATCAGCAAATAACAAAAAATGATTAGATTTGTATTTAATAAAATAAATATAGCCTATGAGGAAATCCTTTACTTTTTTATTAAATCCTAGTCGTTTCATGAAAATAAGTTTGATAAATAGACTTAAATCATGTGATAGGTATACAACCAGTCTGTTATCTAGCAATAATTATTGTGTTTTAAGAACAAATAGTGCTCATGATTTTACAGATTCTTTAAATGGTAAAATTATAAATTACCTTAGTATCCAATTTTATTTTAATATTTAATATTATGAAGAAACTTCTACTCATGTGTCAATTACTTTATGGCGCATTTCTCATGGCCCAAGTCAACTATACGCAAGACTGGACGGCCACGGGACTTAGTAACTGGACATCCACAAGCAGTGTTTTTTCTAGAGATGCTACCGCAAACCAAATTTGTGGTACTACCGGAGGAACCATAAGAGGAAACAGATACAGTGGGAATGCAGGAGATTTTACATCTCCAAATATTCCTGGTAATAACCAAGGGGTCGTAACCATGTCGTTTGATTATAAAATTACGAATTGGTCTGCCGGAACTGTTGCTACTCCAGCAGCAACTATTGGTACAATAGCTGTACAATATTCAAACAACATGGGTGGTCCATGGACTACTGCCTACACTGTAAACTCAACAAATCACATAACAGCTAATACCTGTGCGACGAGAACGATAACATTCAGTCCATTGGCGGGTAATTTATATGTGAGATTTTACGTTCAGTCTGGTACAAACGATAGCTACTATTATTTTGATAATGTTGTAATGTCTCAAGGGGCAGCACCATCTTGTTTAGCTCCATTTAATCTTACTTTGGTTAACGTGTCAGCAACAAATGCAAATATCTCTTGGACTGCTCCTACACCAGCGCCGGCAAACGGTTATGATATCTATTACAATACAACGGGTGTAGCTCCTATTGCGACTACTCCGCTAAATGCAACCAATTCTGTACAAAGTGCTACTACCACTGCGAATATCACAGGATTGACGCCTATCACTACATATTATGTATGGGTGAGAGCAAAATGTACTGGTACCGATTTAAGTACGTGGACACCGATGCCGTCATTCATGACTTTATGTGTGCCCGTAAATGCATTACCTTGGATAGAGAATTTCGATTCTATGACAACTTTAGGTGCTGGAATTTTACCTCCTTGTTGGAAAAATGTCACAGGAACTAGTGCATGGACATCATCAAATGCAGTATTTTCTACAACATCTCCAGGTCCTAGATCTGCGCCAAATTATGTCAGAATACAATATGGTAATACAAATGCGAGCCAATTATGGACTCCAGGATTTGCATTAACGGCAGGAACTACTTATGAATTTTCATACTATTATCATACTGGTGGAACTACTAGTTCTCTAATCGGTTATACAGGTAATGTTTTGGTGAATACTTCACAATCTATGACTGGGGCTACAAATCTAGGTACATTTATCACTGCAACACAAGGTACGAGTGCTTATACTCAATATAAAGTATATTATACTCCTACAACTACAGGAACATATAATTTTGCTGTGAACACATCATCTAATTTCACCCCTTGGTATATGGGTGTTGATGATTTCCGACTAAGAGTCGCTCCTACATGTATAGAGCCTTTAGGGGTTATTTCTACTGCAGTGACAGGGAATACAGCTAGTATATCATGGAATCCGCCTACAACACAGCCTGCAAATGGATACCAAATCTATTATAGTACTACCAATACTCCTCCTCCTACAGCTCAAATAGTGGGTGTACCAGGTACGAGTACAAGTTATACAATTCCAGGTTTAGCTCCTAGTACCACATATAATATTTGGGTTAGAGCAATTTGTAGTGGTACAGATCAAAGTGATTTATCAGAACCTGTATCTGTAATGACAACTCAGATTCCTGCTACACTACCATATATTCAAAACTTTACTACAGGTAATGATCTTGGGTTATTAAATGGCACTCAGACCAATAAATGGGTTCGTGGTAATGCTACAGGAAACCCTGCTCAATCATTATATATATCAAATGATAATGGCGTAACTAATGCTTACACACATACAACAAGTACTGTACAGGCATATAGAGATATTACAATTCCTAATGGTACAACGATAGCAACTTTTTCTTTTGATTGGAAAGGGCAAGGGGAAGGAACGACTTTCAAGTATGATTACTTGCAAGTATGGTTAGTTCCTTCTAATTTTTTACCAACTCCGGGAACTTTAATTACCGCAGGTACTGGAAGAGTATTAATAGGACAATATAACCTTCAAGGTACATGGCAGTCCTACTCGAATGCAAACTTGAATTTATCTGCTTTTGCAGGTACTGTGATGCGTTTAGTATTTGAATGGAGAAACGATGGTGGTGGTGGAACTCAGCCTCCAGCTGCAATAGATAATATTGTGTTAAGAGTTTGTAGTACAGCTACACCTGTAGTTACTGTTACAGCAGCTTCTGTTACACATAATTCAGCTACTATTACATGGCCACAAGATACTGGCGGTGCAGACTATAAAATCAGATATAGACCGGTAGGTACTACTACATGGTTGCCTGTAGCCGGTCCTATTGATGTGGCTGCTGTACCTGGTACTACTCAAACATATACCTTTGCTGGTACTCTTTTACCTGTGACAACTTATGAAGTAGAAGTTGCAGCGGTATGTAACAGTGGAAATACTATTGGCGTTTATTCAAATAATGTCTTTACAACAAAATGTGACCCTACACCTCCAAATGTTGTAATTTCTAACATTACTGCTACATCGGCTTTAGTGACATGGAATCCACTTGTTGCAAACGCATCTTATGAATTAAGGTGGAGAATTGTTGGTACTCCTGGTTGGTTCGCTCCTACAGGCGGAACACCTCAGCCTCCTTTAAACAGTTATACACTTCCAAATTTGACTTCATTCACAACTTATGAAGTGCAAGTGAGAAGTAGATGTAACGGAACAACGATTGACAATCCTTGGTCAAACCCTCAAGTATTTACTACGGTAAGAGTTTGTGAGATACCTCCTCCAGGATTGACAATTACTACATTAACACCTACAAGTGCTGAAGTAGTATGGGATGCCTTTACAGGTGCAGGAGCGACAGGAAGTTATATTTTAAAATACAGAAAAGTAGGAATTCCAAGTTGGACGACTATTAATGTTAATACAAATACTTATACATTAACTGGATTATTAGAATTAACTAAATACGAAATGCAGGTAGCAAATGTATGTAGTGGAACTCCGGGTAACTTTACCCCTCCTTACTACTTTACAACACCGACTGTGGTTTATTGCCAGATGACTGCTACGACACTATCAGAATACTTTATTAATAAAGTTACTGTTAAGCCGACAGGTAAGCTAGAAATGGTCAATGAAGATCTTACTGGAGGTACGTATTCTGACTTTACTGCAATTCCTGCGAAGTATATTGAATTAATTCAAGGTTCTACAGGTAATCAGATTACAGTTGACAAAACAGTAGGTACATCTCCTACAGGGGTAGCAGTTTGGATCGACTTCAACAGAAATGGATATTTCGATTTAAATGAAAGAATCATGGCTGATGGACCAAACATTAATCCTTCAGTATCTGCAACATTCAATGTACCAGCTGATGCATTTGTAAGTATGACAGATTACAAATATGTAAGAATGAGAGTAGCAATGGCGAAAGATGAAATTCCGGTAAATTGCGTAAGCTTCCAAAACGGTGAAGTTGAAGATTATACGGTAAGAATATCTAAGCCAGGTGTTGCAAATGCTCTTAACCAAACGGAAATTTTAATTTATCCGAATCCGGTAAGCACAGTTTTAAATGTAAAAAATATCAGCAAAAAAGCGAATTATAAAATTTACAGTGCTGCAGGACAAGTGGTATCAAGCGGATTAATCTTAAACAATAAGATTGATGTAAGCAGACTAATCAACGGAGTTTATGTTATTGACATAGAAGACGCTCAGGGTACTGCTCAGAAGAAATTTATTAAAGAATAATTTAAATAATAAATTCTAAATACAGAATAAGCTCTCAGAAATGAGAGCTTATTTTTTTGTGATCTTAGATAATTAGGCATAAAAAAACCGCTGATAATTCAACGGTTTTTATTTGTAATGTGCTAATTATAATTATTCAATTTCAAAAATAATTTTTTCAGTCTGCTCTTTTAAATCATCCAGATTAGTATTGTTATAAATAACGTAATCAGCTAATTTTATCTTGTCCTTTTCAGGCATTTGATTATTCATTACGGTCTCCACTTCACGGTAGGTTTTGGAGTCTCTATCCATCACTCTTTTAAGTCTTATATTGTCTTCTGCGGTTACCAAAAGAGATTTGTAGCATTGAAGATTAAGCTTTAATTCAAACAACAAAGCGGTTTCTTTAAAAACCAGATATTTGGTTTGCTTGCGTACCCATTCCTCAAAATCTAAACGTACTGCGGGATGAATAATTCCATTCAACTGAAGTAACAACTCTTCATCATTGAAAACTTTTCCGGCAACGAATTTCCTATTGTAAATGTTATTTTCATCATAAGAATCTGCACCCAGAAGTTCTTTGATTTTATTCTTTACGACTTCGTTGTCATTCACAATTGTTTTAGCTCTGTCATCAGAATAATAAACCGGAAAACCGCAGTCTTCTATGTACTGAGCTACTGTTGTTTTACCGGAACCAATTCCACCGGTAAGACCTATTATTTTCGAGGCAGAATCAGGCTCTGCTTTTTGAGTTTCTGCAAGTAATTCTTCCATAATTAATAACCAAAAACTTCATTAAAACTAAATGTTTCATCTAAACGCACTCCTTTTTCAGTCATTTTAAGGCTGGCCAATTCGTTATGAGCATCATGCTCAAAGAATAATAAATAGTCATTATCTACACATTGCTTCAAAAACTTTGCTTTCTCTTCAATGGTCAATAATGGTCTTGTATCATAACCCATCACATACACTTGTGGAATATGTCCTGCAGTAGGAATTAAATCGGCTGCAAAAACAATGGTTTTTTCCTGATATTGAATCACCGGTAGCATTTGTTTTTCGGTATGACCATCCACAAAGATAACATCCATTTTAAGGTCTGGTGAGAAACCGTAATTTCCGTTAACCGGAAGAGGTAAAAACCCAAGCTGCCCGCTTTCCTGAATAGGTAAAATGTTTTCCTTTAAAAAGCTTGCCTTTTCTCTTGCGTTTGGCTCTGTTGCCCATTGCCAATGATTTTCATTCGTCCAGAACTGAGCATTTTTAAAGGCAGGTCTGTAGCCTGTTTTATCATCATTCCATTCGATGGCACCACCGCAATGGTCAAAATGTAAGTGTGTAAAAAATACGTCGGTAATGTCTTCTTTTACAAAACCATATTTCTTTAAATTTTTATCTAAACTGTCATCGCCCCAAAGAGAGTAGTGGCCGAAGAATTTGTCATCTTGCTTGTTGCCGAGGCCGCAGTCTACGAGAATAAGCTTTTTGCCGTCTTCAATGAGTAAAGAACGGGTTCCTAATTCAATTAAATTTCTTTCGTCTGCCGGATTGGTTTTTTCCCACAGACTTTTCGGGACGACTCCAAACATGGCTCCGCCGTCGAGCTTGAATTTTCCGCATTGGATAGGATATAGTTTCATATAGTATATTGTTATTTAATTTGTATTGATTTCATTTTGTCGGCAATTTTTCTACTGTTTTCATTGCCGGAATTTTCCAGATTAGAAATAATATTTTGATAATCTGATTCTTTCCTGTTCTGAGACAGCTTTTGATTGATATAAATTTCAGTAGGAAAGATTTTAATACCAAAAGCACCCTTCATTTCCTTTTCTACAAATTCTTTACCCATATCTTTTACGAATACCGGGCATTTTTGAGATTGCTCGTATTTTGAAGTAAGTTTTTCAAGATGATTATAAAGTTCTTCGTGATTCATAAGTTTGATTTTTCCATAAACCTGAACAGCCTCATAATTCCAAGTAGAAACATTCAAATGATTATACCAGCTGCTTGAAATATAAGTGTGTGCTCCTAAAAAATCACATAAAACTTCGTCGCCATCCTTCAGTATTTTGGCTTGTGGATTAGCTCTTGAAATATGTGTTTCAATGTATATTTCCTCTGGGTTATCTTCATTGAGCATCATCATAGAATGTGTTGCTCTGATTTTATTTTCCGACGAGATCAGTAAAGCAAAAGCATTCTTTCTGATGATTTCTTTCATCAAATGATCATCTTCACTTCGGTATATTTTAGGTATAAACATATTAAAATAATTCTCCCGGATTTCTCGGTATAGCAATATTCAAATGTCGGTATGCTTTTTCCGTCACTTCACGTCCTCTTGGCGTTCTGATGATAAATCCTTCCTGAATTAAAAACGGTTCATACACTTCTTCCAAAGTTTCTGGGTTTTCAGCGATGGATGTTGCCAAAGCTGAGATTCCCACAGGTTTGCCTTTGAAATTTTCAATCATCACGCGCATGATTTTATTATCCATTTCATCTAAACCAAATTCATCAACATTTAAAGAATTCAAAGCATACGTTGTAATGTTGATTTCAATTTCTCCGTTTCCTTTTATTTCTGCAAAATCACGAACTCTTCTCAACAACGCATTGGCAATTCTTGGTGTACCTCGGCTTCTTCTTGCGATCTCAATTGCGGCATCTTCATAAATGGTCACACCCAAAACACGGGCACTTCTGATAATAATAGTTGAAAGTAATTCAATTGAATAATATTCTAATCTGCTCTGAATCCCAAATCTCGCCAACATCGGTTTTGTCAACATTCCGCTTCGAGTAGTTGCACCAACTAATGTGAAAGGATTTAAACTGATCTGAACGCTTCTAGCATTCGGACCGGTTTCCAGCATGATGTCAATCTTGTAATCTTCCATTGCAGAATAAAGATATTCTTCCACAATCGGTGATAGCCTGTGAATTTCATCAATAAAAAGAACATCATTTTCCTCTAAATTGGTAAGCAATCCTGCAAGACTTCCTGGTTTATCCAATACAGGACCCGAGGTAATTTTACAATTCACTCCCAATTCGTTGGCAATGATATTAGATAAAGTTGTTTTTCCCAAACCTGGCGGACCGTGAAGAAGAACATGATCGAGCGCACCCCCACGATTCTTTGCGGCAGCCACAAAAACTTCAAGATTTTCTAATGTTTTTCTTTGTCCCGCAAAATCTTTAAAACTCTGCGGACGAATTTTTTCTTCCTGTACGAGTTCGTCATCGGAATAATTTTCCTTATCAGGATGTAAAAAATCTGGCATTAATTCATTTCATTTACCTCAAAGATAACAAATTTAGGTTTAGGCTGAGACTGAGATTGAGGAAAATTTCAGGCTGAGTTTAAGGTTTAGTCTGAGGTTACAAGTCTGAAGACACGTGATTTAGCAAATTGATATATTTTAAGTAATTTTGAGAGAGAAAATTTCAACGTTGCGGTTTCGGCCACAACCTCAAACTTAACCTTAATTTAATGAAATTAATTGGACCTTTCAAGCAGGTGGTTACACTTGCCAATCTTCCCTTAAGAGGAAAACTTTCAGACGAGCAACTTGAAGTTATTGTTGATGGCGGAATTTTAGTGGATGATCACAAAATTCAAAAAGTAGGAAACTTTGAAAATTTAAAATCAGAAAATCAAAATATAGAGATTGAAGCAATTGAAGGAGAGCAAATCGTTCTTCCTGCTTTTGTTGATTCTCACACCCATATTTGTTTTGGAGGAAACCGTGCCAATGACTTTGCCATGCGAAATGCAGGGAAAACATATCTTGAAATCGCCGAAAGCGGTGGTGGAATCTGGAGTTCCGTTCAACATACCAGAAATGCTTCTGAAGAAGAGTTATTAAAAACTTTATTAGAAAGAATTGATGTTTTAATAGCTTTAGGAATCACCACAATTGAGGTGAAAAGTGGTTACGGTCTAGATGTAGAAAACGAATTAAAAATGCTTCGAATCATCAAAAATGCACAGTCTCAAACTAAGGCAACATTAGTTCCGACTTGTTTGTCTGCACACTTGAAGCCTAGAGATTTTGAGGGAGACAATAAAGTATATTTAGATTATATTTTAGCTGAAATTTTACCCAAAGTAAAAGAAGAAAACCTTGCCAATAGAGTCGATATCTTTATTGAGAAGTCAGCATTTCAACCTGAAGAAAGCAAAGAGTTTTTACTTAAAACTAAAGACTTAGGTTTTGAAATTACGGTTCATGCAGACCAATTTACACCTGGTAGTTCAAGAATTGCTGTCGAAGTGGGTGCACAATCTGCAGATCATTTAGAAGCGACCATTGATGAAGATATTGAATTTTTAGCTCAGTCAAATACCGTTGCAACCGCTTTGCCCGGCGCAAGTTTAGGTTTGGGAGAAAAGTTTACACCCGCAAGAAAATTATTGGATGCTGGCGCAATTTTGGCAATAGCTAGTGACTGGAATCCGGGTTCTGCACCCATGGGAAATTTAATTACGCAGGCATCAATTTTAGCAACGTATGAAAAGCTAACTACCGCTGAAGTTTTGGCAGGAATGACTTTCCGTTCAGCTTTTGCATTAGGTTTAAAAGACAGAGGCAGGTTGGAAAAAGATATGAAAGCAGATTTTGTAACTTATAAAACAGATAATTTCCAGAATGTATTGTACAATCAGGGAAGTTTAAAAGCTGAAAGTGTTTTTATTGATGGCACAAAAGTAAAATAAGATGGGAATATTTGATAAAGTTTTCGGAAAAAAGAAGAAAATGTTGATGTTGAAATTCAAACCTATCAGGATTTCTGGAATTGGTTTTTAACGAAAGAAAAAGAGTTTCATGCGATTGTGAAAAACCGCACTCATATTGAAACTGACTTTTTTGATTTGATGTCATCTCAACTACGCAAGATCAATGTAGGTTTTTACTTTCTTGCAGGGATGAGCGACGATGAAACCGTAGAATTGATTATTACTGCAGAAGGTGAAATTAAAAATATCGTTTTTGCCGAAGAAATTATTGCTGCCGCTCCGAAGTTAAATCAATGGAAGTTTACGGCACTAAAACCGGAGATGAATTTAGACAGCGGCATTCGTATGGAAGGTCTTGAATTCAATACAGAAAACATTCACTTTTACGCAAATGAAATCGAAGGTTATCCAGACGAGATTGACATCACATTCGTTTATGATCATTTGAACGCCGATAATAAAGATTCTGCAGTAACAGGAGTCTGCATCTTTTTGGATAATTTTTTAGGTGAATTAAATTTTGCAACGCAGATCGATACTTTTAACGTCATTGGAAAAGATGAAGTCAAAAATGAACTCATCCCAATCACGAAACTGAAAGATTACTTGCAGTGGCGAGAAAGAGAATTTACGGAAAAATATAAAAACGTAAAAGATTTCAGTGAAGAAGATGCTTACACTGTTCTCGAAGCAGTCTTAAATAACGGATTGCCATTGATTGCTACAATTAATACAACTTCATTAAAATATGATGCTAAAGCTTCGTATCCATGGATTTCAGTTTTAAAAATTCACTACAATGGAGAAGAAAATAACGGGCTTCCAGAAAACGAAGACTACGAGAAATTAAATACCATAGAAGAAACGGCTTTTCAGAATCTGAAAAATGAGGAAGGAAATCTTTACATTGGAAGAGAAAGTGCAGATGGGGTAAGAGAAATTTATTTTGCAAGTAAAGATTTCAGGTCTGTTTCAAAGATTCTCCAAAAAATTATCAAAGACAACCCCGAATATAAAATGTCACTCGAAATTTATAAAGACAAATACTGGCAAAGTTTCGAACGCTATAATATCAATTAAAATTAGATAAAATTATGATCTGGCAAGGAAGATTAGACGGAGAAGAACCATTGTTTCACAGACTTTTTCAGCGTGTGCAGGAAGCAGAAAATCATGATCTTATTATAACTAATGATTTCGTTTTACATGGTTTTGCAGTAGATGAAGGTGTTAAAAGAAATAAAGGCAGAGTAGGAGCGAAAGATGCACCGGACATTATTAGAAAAAACATGGCTAATTTCCCTGTGATTTTGCCGGATTTTTCGATGCTTGATTTTGGAAATATTACTTGCGAAGACGGAGATTTAGAAAAAGCTCAAAATGCTCTTGCAGAAAATGTTGCTCAGGCTTTAGCGAAAGGTGCGAAATCTCTCGTGTTAGGTGGCGGTCATGAAGTCACTTTTGCCCATTACTCAGGAATTAGAAATGCTTTTCCCGATAAAAAAATTGGAATCATCAATATCGATGCTCATTTTGACAACCGCAGGCCGGAGACCGGAGTTGGAGCAAGTTCCGGAACCGGATTTTGGCAAATTGCTCAGGAAGAAAACAATCATACGCTGCATATTGGAATTCAGAGAAATTCAAATACTTTAAAATTGTTTGATACCGCTCATCAGTTTGGGATGAAATATATTTTAGCAGACGAACTGTTTTTTGAAAATCTTCCATCGGTGTACGAACGTATTACTGAGTTGATAGAGTCTGTGGATGTGGTTTATCTTACGATTTGCATGGATGTTTTCAATGCCGCAATCGCTCCCGGAGTTTCAGCCGCAGCCTACAACGGGTTGTTTACGGATGCCGCTTTTATGCATTTTTACAAACATATTTTAAAGAGCGAAAAACTCGTTGCATTAGATGTTGCTGAAGTGAATCCTCAATATGATATTCAGGAAAGGACAGCGAGGTTGGCAGCGAGCTTGGTAAATGAATGGCTGATGATCTAAAAGACAAATTAAGTCAATAGAGATTATCATTTTTTTAAATATAACGAAGGAACATATTTTGTTGCCTTACTCATGCTTTATCCAAAAGCAGAAAATTCATTTTTGAATTTTTTAAATGAAATTACGACATGGAACAATCAATCGAAAGTAAACTCATAAAAGCAGATAAAGCCTTTACAGAGTGGAAAAAAGTACCTTTTGCAGACAGACAAAAATTAATTAAAAAGGCTGCAGAATTATTTAAAGCAAAGTCAGAAGAATTTGGCATCATCATTACCAAAGAAATGAATAAACCCATTTCGCAATCTATCTCAGAAGTAGAAAAATGTGCGTTGATGATGAATTATTATGCGGAAGCTGACAACGTTTTACAACCCGAAAAAATAGAATCTGAATATAAAATTTCTGAGATTCATTATGTTCCGAAAGGGGTAATCTTGGGAGTTATGCCCTGGAATTTTCCTTTCTGGCAGGTTTTAAGATTTGCAACGCCTGCAATTTTAGCTGGAAATACCGTTGTTCTGAAACATGCTTCAATATGTTTCGGAAGTGGAAATGCTATAGAAAAAATATTTTGGAAGCTGGTTTTCCTGAAGGTGTTTTTCAGAACTTAGAAGTTGGGCACAAAGAAGTAAAAGAAATTCTTGAACATCCGATAATTAAAGGTGTAAGTCTTACCGGAAGCGAAAAAGCGGGTGCCGAAGTCGCATCAATTGCCGGACAGAAAATCAAAAAATCTTTGCTTGAATTGGGAGGAAGCGATGCTTTTATCGTTTTGGATGATGCAGATTTAGATGAAGCAGCGAAAGTTGGTGCTCTGGCAAGACTTCAAAACTGCGGACAGACTTGTGTTGCGGCAAAAAGATTTATCATTCAGAAAGATATTGAATTTGATTTCTTACCTAAATTTATCGAAGAATATAAAAAATATGTTCCTGCCGATCCGATGAATAAGGAAACAAAATTAGGAGGAATGGCAAGACCAGATTTGGCAGATGATTTAGAAAAACAATATCAGAAGGCTTTAGATAATGGGGCAGAAGCTCTTATTCCTTTAGAGAGAATTTCAGATACAGAATTCAAGCCGGGATTAATCAGTGTGAAAGAAGGCAATCCTATTTTGCAGGAAGAATTATTCGGTCCTTTGGGAATGATCATGATTGCTCAGAACGATAATGAAGCTCTGGATATGGCAAACAATATTCCTTTTGGACTTTCAAATTCAGTTTGGACACAAAATACAGACCGTCAGCAATTTTTCATCAATGAATTGGAATCAGGAACGGTGAATATCAACAGAATGACGAGTTCTGACCCACGTTTCCCGTTCGGAGGTACAAAGTCTTCAGGATATGGAACGGAGCTTTCTTTATTGGCTTTAAAAGAGTTTGTGACGGCGAAGACTATTTTAGGGAAATAATTCTTTAATATAAATTCCTGACTTTTAAATTTAATTTGTTATTTTCATGAATATTTAAAATAATCTATGAAAAAACTTTTCATTCTCGTTGGAATTATGATCGCACAGAATGTTTTCTCCCAAGAAGAAAAGTGTGGTTTGAAAAAATCGGACTTTGATATTTATAAAGTAGGTACTGAGGATTTAAAATGTCTAGCAAAAAACTCTGACAAAAGAAATACGATATTTTTCACGTTTGCCGGCTGGTGTGAGCCTTGTCTTTATCATCTGCCGAATTTTAAGAAAATCGAAAAAGAATACAATGTTGACTCCTATGTTCTTCTCATGGATAATGAAGGAAGTGAAAGGACAAAAATTGCAATGGATTATGTACTCAAAGATTATCCGGATGCAAAAATTGTTATTTTAAAAGATAGGGAAAAGAAAAACGGTAGAAAATATAAAGATTTTGTGAAGGAAATTACGCCTAGTCAATATGAGGTTATTCCGGATATGTCGAAGTATATCGTTTTGAATAATTCCGGAGAAGTGCAATTGGTTACCAATTGGAAAGACAACAAAGAATATCCGCAATGGAAAGATGATACGTCTACAATCAAAAGAATTGTTTTACCATTACTAGAAAAGAAATAACAAAAAACTCTCGAGAATTCTCGAGAGTTTTTTATTTATATCAAAAAGATTAAACTGTTGTTAATCTCAAAGTATTCGTTTTTCCGCCTTCATAAGATGGAGTAGCGTTGATGTTGATTACAAAATCTCCGGTTTCAATATAACCGTGATTGTGTGTCAGCATATTTACCTGAATAATTGTTTCATCTGTAGATTTATGCATATCATAATGATAAGCACGAACTCCCCAAAGTAAATTCAGCATCGTGATTACACGCTTGTTGGCACTGTAAACAATGATGTGAGAATTTGGTCTGTGAGCAGATATCTGGAACGCTGTGTATCCTGAATTCGTTAAAGTAACAATAGCAGAAACGTTGGTGCTCTTTGCAATTCTTACCGCAGCAAGACAAACTCTGTTTGTGATAAATCTCTCATCAATACAGTTGAAGTCTTTTTCAATCGGCTCATTTTTATGTTGATAAAAATTAGTCTGCTCAATATTTTGAACAATTTTCGCCATATTTTCAACTACCTGGATAGGATATCTACCTACAGAAGTTTCACCAGAAAGCATCACGGCATCAGCTCCATCCAATACAGAGTTGGCAACGTCATTTACTTCCGCTCTTGTTGGTGTCAAACTGTTGATCATCGTTTCCATCATTTGAGTAGCGATAATTACCGGCTTAGAATAGAATCTCGCTTTCTCAACCAAAGTTTTCTGAATCGCAGGAACTTCTTCCATCGGAACTTCTACCCCAAGATCTCCACGGGCAACCATTAATCCGTCGCATTCCAATAAGATTTGATCAATATTTTTTACACCTTCAGGCTTTTCAATTTTAGCGATGATTGGTGTTTTAAATTTACCGTTCGGGTGCTTAGACATCAATTCTTTCAAATCGATAATATCTTGTGCGTGACGTACAAAAGAAAGTGCAATCCAGTCAACTTCCATATCCAACATGAAATTGGCATCCAAAATATCCTTTTCTGTCAATGCAGGAAGTGAAACGTTCGTATTAGGAAGATTAACCCCTTTTTTAGAACTCAAAGGTCCACCCTGAATCGTTTTAGCTTTTACAGTATCAATTTTATTTGTTTCAAGAACTTCTAAAACCAATTTTCCATCGTCAATCAAGATTCTTTCACCAACATTCACATCTTGAGGGAATTGCTGATACGTCATGTATACTTTGGTAGAATCTCCTTCAATCTTTTCGTTGGTAAACGTTAAAACGTCACCAGGATTTAAGTAAGAACCTTCTTTTACAACACCAACTCTTAGCTTTGGACCTTGTAAATCTGCTAAAATACCTACAGAATATCCGTATTCCTTATTAAGCTCTCTGATGGTTTGAATATTAGAACGAACTAAATCGTAATCTGCGTGTGAAAAATTTATTCTAAATACGTCAACACCAGCTTTCATCAATCCTAACATTACTTCCTTTGATGAGGAAGCGGGTCCAAGCGTTGCGATAATTTTTGTCTTCTTTAAATACTTATTCATAATACTGTATTATTTGATAGAGTTCATCCTCAGAACTCAAATTGTAATCTTGAATTGGAAACACAAGATTTTCAGGCAGCAAAATTACGGAAAAATCAGTGAATTGTTCCGGACTATGCAGAATATATTCTACTTCTGTCTGATTATTTAATAAAAATTTAATGTTTTCTTCTTCTGAGAAGAGTTCAGTTTGTAACTTTTTTTGTTTACTATCTGAAGATTTATTAGAAATAAAAGTGAAGCAGGTCTTTGTAAACTTGTGGTATGCCTCAAATCTTGGAAAATAATAATCGTAGTAAACTCCGTGAAAAACAAGATCTTTAATTCTTGAAAATTTCAAATCGTTTCCTTGATTTATTTTGAAAAAAAACTCATGATCGGGTATATTTTTAGCTAATCTTACCAAACCAATGGTAATATCTTCAAATTCTATATCGTCAAGATCATACAGTTTTTGGATTTCCAAGTATATTTTCTTTTTTATTTAAAATATAAAATGCTCTTTGTGCCGATTTTTCTTCGGCTTTCTTTTTGGAAGTTTCGGTAGCGTTGGCAATTTTTTCATCACCTAACCACACGTGACAGCGGAAAACAATACTCTTGTTCACCTGAATTTCTTCACAAGTTTCGTACTTAATGTTGACCTTTTTCTTTTGGCTCCATTCTAGCAGAAGACCTTTGTAGCTTACAATTTTATTTTCAAGCTTGTTGATTTCTGAAGGCGTGAGCAATCTTTCCAATACGATTCTTTTGCAGGTATCATATTGAAAGTCAAGGTAAACAGCTCCCACCAAAGCTTCAAAGAGATTTCCTGAAATATTCTCTCCTAAAGCAGCAGAATTGTTGTTTTTTTGTAAAAGATCGGTAAGTTTTAAATCTTCTCCTAATTTATTCAGATTCTTCCTATTTACAATTTTAGATTTCATCTGCGTCATATATCCTTCGTTACCTTTAGGATAAGTGCTAAACAAATGACATGAAACAATTGTACCCAAAACAGAATCTCCCAAAAACTCAAGTCTTTCGTAGTTACTATCTTGATTTTTAGAAGAACTTTTAATAGAAAAAGCTTCGCGGTAAAAGTTGATATTCTGAACGGGTGTGCCTAAAATTTTATTAAGCTCAATGCTCAGGAAATAATCTCTTTCCGTTAATACTTTTTTTCTTTGTTTGAGAAGGAATTTAGAAAAGTATTTCTGTAACTCCATTCAGTAATAATTAGATTTTCTTGAATAGAACGCAAGCGTTGTGTCCACCAAACCCGAAAGTGTTACTCATCGCTACTTTCACATCTTTTTTCACCGCTTTATTGAATGTGAAATCTAATCGGCTGTCGATTTTTTCATCATCCGTAAAGTGATTGATTGTAGGAGGAACAATACCATGAATAATAGCTCCCAAAGCAGCAATAGCTTCAATGACTCCGGCAGCACCCAGAAGGTGACCTGTCATTGATTTTGTAGAATTAATCTGAATATTGTAAGCGTGCTCACCAAATAATTTAGAAATTGCACTAGATTCTGCCTGATCTCCTAATGGAGTAGATGTACCATGCATATTGATGTGGTCTACTTCATCAGCAGTTAATCCTGCATCTTCCAAACAATTTTTCATTACTAAATAAGCTCCCAAACCTTCAGGATGTGGTGCCGTCATGTGATGTGCATCTGCACTCATACCGCCACCTAATAATTCTGCATATATCGTTGCACCACGCTTTACAGCGTGTTCATATTCTTCAAGAATGATTGCTCCTGCACCCTCACCCAATACAAAACCATCTCTGTCTTTGTCAAAAGGTCTTGAAGCTGTTTTCGGATCGTCATTTCTTGTAGAAAGTGCCATCATCGCATTGAAACCACCAACGCCACTTGCTGTAACGGCAGCTTCAGAGCCTCCGCAAACAATAACGTCTGCCTTTCCTAATTGGATCAGCATTTTAGAATCAATCAATGCATTTGCAGATGAAGCACATGCAGAAACAGTAGTATAATTGGGACCGTGGAAACCATATTCTATTGAAATATGTCCCGGCGTAATGTCCGCAATCATTTTAGGAATAAAGAAAGGGTTGAATCTCGGAATATCTGTGTTTGCCCACCCTAAAACCTCAGTTTCAAAAGTTTCTAAACCACCAATTCCTGAACCCCAGATAACTCCGACTCTGTGTTTGTCTACATTGTCTTCCATAATCCTTGAATGAGCAACTGCCTCACGGGCAGCTACCATACCAAGTTGGGTGTTACGATCCATCTTTTTGGCGTCTTTCTTGTCGAAATGATCCAGCGGATCGAAGTTTTTCACCTCGCAAGCAAACCTTGTTTTAAAGTTTGTGGCATCAAAAAGAGTCGTCGGAGCGGCTCCGCTCTCACCTTTTAACAGGCTTTCCCAGTATTCATTCGCATTATTACCGATGGGTGTTAAGGCGCCAAAACCGGTTACAACTACTCTTTTTAATTCCATAAACTTTGTAAATTTTCTTTGTTGAAGAATATTATTTATTTACTACTTCTTCAATGTAAGCAATAGCGTGCCCTACAGTAGTAATTTTTTCTGCTTGGTCATCAGGGATCTGAATGTTAAATTCTTTTTCAAATTCCATGATTAACTCAACGGTATCCAAAGAGTCAGCTCCTAAATCATTTGTGAAGCTAGCCTCTGGAGTTACCTCTGTTTCTTCAACGTCAAGCTTATCAGCGATGATAGCTTTTACTCTTGATGCAATGTCTGACATAGTAAATTATTTTTTTAATTGTTAGATTGTGCAAATATATAAAATTCTTTACGATAAAACATTTTTTTAGTCTTTTTTGTGGACCAATACCGCTTATTTTATTGTCTCAGACTTTAGTATTTTAGTTTTCAGGTGTTTAGATTTTAAATTAAATCTGATTGTTTGTTTTGATGTTTTATTTTTTTAATTCTCAAAACTTTTTAGTTTAAATTTTTATTAAAATTGCATTAAAAGTAAATTTTTGAGCCCTTAATAACATCCTGAAACGGCTAAAGCTTTAAAAAAGATGCGAGGTTTAAGAGCGTATTGCAATATGTTGATTCTTAATTATAGGAATTGTATTTAACAAAGATGCGTCAAGCCAGAATTCTATTATTTTAGAAGATGTAAAACTGTAAATTACTTAAAAGTGAATTTCTGGACGTTGTCAAGCAGATAGATATTACACGAAAGGTTTGGGGTGAATTTTCAAATATTTGTAGATCGATTCTTGATTCAACTTATCTAAATGCGGGAATTTACAGATTCTGGACGGTACCTTTCGTTGTAGGTAATATGGATAAAGTAGATAAGTGTACTAGTAAACCCATCAATTCAGGTTTATTGGCTTTATCACCTAGTTGTCCTTTCTGGATTTAGCAAAAGCAAACGAAAAAAATGTTTTCAATTCTTCAATCTATGCATTGATAAGGTATCATGTATTCTTGGTTGCCTTGTTAAGAACGAAGGTGTTAAAATGAATTTTTGATTTTTACTTTCAAAGAAAAACACCAACAAATTTTGTTGGTGTTTTTTTTCTTTAAATAGTTTTAGTTTAGATTTTTAATCAAGTGGTTTTCTTCCACTAATAATATTGTAAAGCACTACTATAACTGCAATTACCAATAATATATGTACTAAAGAACTAGTTCCGATTCCTGGTACGACATTCAATATACCTAAAAGCCAAACGATAATACAAATGACTGCGACTAACCATAGTAAACTTCTCATAATAAAATTTTTGGGTGTTATATTTTAGTATTAGCATATACTATGCCTTTCTGATTATTGTGCAGAAGTTGTGGTATGTGTTAATGAAAAAAAGAACAAACATTGAGTTTTTTTATTACTAAAGTTGAGTTGGCGAATTTTCATATTTTCAATAGTGCTATAATTTTCCGCTTTTATTCTTATAGCCATATTGATAATAACAGCTTACTTGATTTTTAAATTAAAATCATCACCGCAATGAAACGGTATAACTAGCCTTTGCAATTATACTTTATTACGAGTATATGATTAATTTGACATTATTTTCTTTTTGAACTCCTCGAATTCTACAGATGGTAAACCAATGGCTTTCCTATTGGCATTGATCTTCTTTTTATCGCTGTTTTCCGTTATCGGAATAATCACATGATATTCTATTGGCCTGTTATTGATCTCATTTCTTCTATCTTCCAACATCGCATAATTAAACGGATCGCATGTTCCGTTTCTGATTAATTCGGGCAGTTTCTTTTTGAAATAATCATAATCCCCATTATAGGCCATGTGGTTAAAAATCTGGGGTAAGAATATTTCCGAATGTGGTTTTCCTTGCAGATTATATCCACCAACAATTTTTTCATTAGGAAAGCCGACTGTTTCGATTATTTCTTTTAATCTTTGGCTGTGCTGCCAATCAATTTTTTTTATACTGTCGTAGTTTTTTGTATTTCTTATGTCCTGATCTTTCAGTGTCATATTGCCCAGCTCATTTCTTAATGGGATGTTGATTTTGCTGACATTTTTTGCGACGATTTTTTCAACTTCAATCTTGTCGATATGAAACTCTTCTAAAAGTTTTGCTACACTTTTATCTCCTAAAATAGCTTCTAAAACGTATGCTTGTTCGTAAAGATAATTTTCAACATCAGTTCTTTCAACTTTTGCCACTTTACTCTTAGAGATCAAATAATCTCTCGATACATTTACAAACCAACCTTTGACGGGTTTGTATCTCTTCAGCAGGTAATCTAGAATTTTATAAGATTCATCATAATTCTTCGTCATAAATAAACTGTCTGCCTTGTAAATCTCGGAGTAATACGCTATATAATTTAACTCCTCCTGGCGGCCACTTTTATGAGAAAAGCTTGTGTCTCCTGACTTTTGAAAATCTGTTGATCTGCTTCCGCAACTCATCATTAGTAATAAAGTAATCAGAGTAATAGTGATAGGGGGTTTAGAAAAATTCATACATATTAAATTTAGATCTTTAAATTATCAATAAATCGTTAATTATCGCAATGGATAAACGTTTGTATTGACATATAAATATAATTTTTTTTAAACTTGATTTTATTTTTTTTAATATTATTTCAAAAATATCCTTATTGAATTACAAAAAAGCTTTATTTGAGGATTTCATTTTGCATTTTTAAATTGAAAACTTGCATCGTAGGGAGGGAGGTGTTGATTCACAGTTCTAATCTCTATTAATGTTCCATGTAATATTAGGAATTTGTATTTGTACTGAAGTGCTGATTTTTGGTAAGGATTTTCTGCTGAGGGTACTTCAAATGCCAACACGTAATCATTCAATTGGTGTCCGGCTTATTATTTTACAAGGAAGTTATGCTCTTGTAAAAACAACAGAGGTAGCACTTAAATTAGCACCTTAAAAAAACAAAACCCTGTAAATAAATTGATTTACAGGGTTTGAAGTGGAGTTGGAGGGATTCGAACCCTCGTCCAAACAAGCAATACATAAGATTTCTACATGCTTATTTTACTATTGATTTTCGTGCCTAAGCAGAGAGCAAACACCCAACTTAAACCTTAGCTTCTGAAGTTTTCGAGTCTTGGTCAAAGCTCCCAAAACCTTATTTCTGCATTACTATATCTCAGAATCAAACGCCGCAGAACAGAGCATTTGTGAGACATCTTGCTTCCTTACTATCTTCGGGAAAGCGCTTGAATCTTACTTTATTCGGATTAAGCTGCAAGAGCGAACTCTTCGTTGCCAGTTAAAAGTTTGTAGCAAGTGATTAAAGAGATCGCACTACGGTTCTCTGCATGCTTACTTACCCATTGATCTTGCTGTCGAAACCAGTCAACCCCATGTTTACGTAGAGGCAAAGATACAATATTTTGTTTAAATTCAATTCATATTAAAAAGTTGTGTTTAGAAATTTCAGAATTAATGTCGATTTTATAGATAAATAATTTGCTAATCAAGAAAAAAGTTATATTTTTGCAATCCAAAATGAGATGTAAATTATGTTAATAATACCTGTAAAGGATGGTGAATCCATCGATAGAGCACTTAAAAAATACAAGAGAAAATTTGATAAAACTGGTACAGTTCGTCAATTAAGATCTAGACAAGCTTTTATTAAGCCTTCTGTAACTCTTAGACAATCTAGGCTGAAAGCAGCTTATAAGCAAAGAGGATTAAGCAAGGAAGAACAAGCTTAAGAAATTTTCTTAAACACATACTAAATCACTTCTTAAATAGTTATATTTGAGGAGTGATTTTTGTTTTATATATACATTATGCGAGAGAAGTTTTTAGACTATCTACAGCTCGAAAAGAGGTATTCGCCTCATACCATAACAAGTTACCGTAAGGATCTTGACGATTTTTTTTCTTTTTATCTTAAAACAGAAGGTTCAGAAAACATCATTAAAGCTAATAAAAAAACAATCAGAAATTTTATCGTTGAACTCAGTGAGAATGATATTTCAAAAAGAAGTATCAATCGCAAGCTGTCTTCGCTCCGAAGTTTTTATCTTTTTCTCTTAAGATTAGGCGAAATTGAAGTTTCTCCTGTAGAAACGGTTACTTCCCTTAAATTTTACGCAGAGAAGCAAATTCCTATGTCTGTGGAGGAAATGGAGGTGCTTCAGGATAAGATTCTTGTCAATGTTGACGATATCTTAGAGAAATGCATCGTGGAGGTTTTGTATCAAACAGGAATCAGAAAGGCTGAGCTTTGTGGCTTAATATTTGAGAGTGTAAACCTCGAAGGGGAACAATTGAAAATTTTAGGTAAAGGAAATAAAGAACGTTATGTTCCTATTTCACCTGACTTAGCAAAACTACTGAAAGGCTATTTGGAAATCAGAAAACCTCATGAAGATTTTAAACAATATTTCTTTGTCAACAAAAAGGGAAAAAAACTGACAGAAAAATTTGTTTATGTAGTGGTTAATAATTACCTTAGTCTTGTTACTTCGAAGGAAAAAAGAAGTCCGCACATCTTAAGACATAGCTTTGCTACGCATGTTTTGGATAATGGGGCAGAGATATCTAAAGTAAAAGAAATATTAGGGCATTCTAGTCTTGCAAGCACTCAGGTGTACACGAATGCCAATATAGAACAGTTGAAAAAAGTGTTTAATCAAGCTCATCCAAGAGCTGTTAAAAAAGAAGAATTATGAAGATTTCAGTACAAGCAATCGGCTTAACTCCACACGAACCGCTAGAGTCACACGTTGACAAAAAAGTAAGCAAGCTTAATACGTTTTACGACAAGCTTCAGGAATGCAAAGTGTTCTTAAAAGTAGAAAACAATTCAGACAAATCCAATAAGACAACAGAGCTTATTTTGGTAGTTCCGGGTGAAGATATCGTCGTGAAAAAGACAAGTACGAGTTTTGAAGAAAGTTTAGACCAATGTGTTGACGCGGCTAAGAAACTGTTAATCAAGAAAAAAGAATTAGCATAGAAAATAAATTAAAAAAAGTTTCTAAAAAAGTTTGAGATTTCAAAAAATCTGTTCTATATTTGCACTCGCAAAAAGGAACAATCGTTTTTTGAAATCTTTTTTTATTTTGCCTCCGTAGCTCAGCTGGCTAGAGCAGCTGATTTGTAATCAGCAGGTCGTGGGTTCGAGTCCCTCTGGAGGCTCAATTTAATATAAAATATCTGGGGAGATTCCAGAGTGGCTAAATGGGACTGACTGTAACTCAGTTGCTTCGGCTTCGCAGGTTCGAATCCTGCTCTCCCCACATTTTATATTAAAAAAAAGCTTGCAAGTTTCAAGAAGTTTTGTTACATTTGCAAACCGTTAACCAATAATTTTGGAAACAAAATTGCGAAAGTAGCTCAGTTGGTAGAGCGTCAGCCTTCCAAGCTGAATGTCGCGAGTTCGACCCTCGTCTTTCGCTCAATTTCACACCGCATTTGGCGTGATTTTTTTTAACTGCTGATGCAGCACAGAGTAGAATTTCTCTGATAGCTTTCAGTTTTTATTAAATTGCCTCCATAGCTCAGTTGGCTAGAGCAGCTGATTTGTAATCAGCAGGTCGTGGGTTCGAGTCCCTCTGGAGGCTCAATTTAATATAAAATATCTGGGGAGATTCCAGAGTGGCTAAATGGGACTGACTGTAACTCAGTTGCTTCGGCTTCGCAGGTTCGAATCCTGCTCTCCCCACATTTTATATTAGAAAAAAACTTGCAGATTTAAAGGGTTTATCCTAAGTTTGTACAGCGTTTACCAATAATTTTGGAAACAAAATTGCGGAAGTAGCTCAGTTGGTAGAGCGTCAGCCTTCCAAGCTGAATGTCGCGAGTTCGACCCTCGTCTTCCGCTCAAAAAAATCACTCTTTTACAGCGTGATTTTTTTCTTTTAATGCCGACTTAGCTCAGCGGTAGAGTGCTTCCTTGGTAAGGAAGAGGTCACGGGTTCAAGTCCCGTAGTTGGCTCAATTCGGAAAGCCTTTCCTACATTGGCTTTCCGAAGTTTTTAAAATACTTCAATAAAAAAATTGCGTTCGGCGATTTTCATTTCTATAAAATCATAAAGCAAATTCAAATCTTTATTCCTAAAATTTGATTAAAAAATATAGTCATACGTAACAGTTAATTTAAATACAGTTTAAATAAAGTCGAATTTTTATTCTAATTTTCTAATCAAACTTTAAAATATCTACTATGAAAAAAATATTTATACTTTTTAGTTTATTAACTTACTCAGTATTCTTTTCTCAAGAAATTGAGGGACTCGGAATTTTTAAACTTGCGAAATTTAAAGAAAATCAAATTGATTCTATTGCCGTGAACAATAAAATTGCAATAGAAGATTGCGATAGTTATAGTTGTGAATTGTCCGCTGGATATAAATTCAATATTAAGAAACTAAAGCCTAATAAATCGGAAGCATATAAAAGCCCTTCTGGTGCCTCATATTCGGAGAATATTTCTGCATACTCAATTAATAACTACAAACTGAATGGAAAATATGATAATAAAAGAATTGCACTCTCATTTTATAAAAATATTTTGTACAAAATAGACATTACTTCACCTGATAGTAAACTTATTGATGATTTAGAATTGAAATTTGGTAAAGGAGAACTTAAAAAAGAGAAAGTTCTGATAAATGCAGAATTGGGGGTGAGTCATTTGATTTGGGATCATCAATATATACTAAAACTTGGACTAATAATTTAAAAAATTTAAGCATGACGTATATGTTGATAGACGGTCACTCAAGCGATTGTGAAGCACGAGTTATTTCTACCCTATACCTTATTGATAATAATATTTATAAAACTGCTGATAATGAAAGTTCAGAAGCAAAAGAGAAATTCAAATCATCTTTAGATGTAATTAGAAGAGAGGAATTAAAAGATTAATAAATTGTATATCTTCAAACCAATAAACATTAGGGCTTTTAAACCATTTTTAAGAACATTTTTTTTTAATTTTAAAAATATATTTTGGAGATTAAAAAAAACGTATTATATTTGCACCACCAAAAACAACGATACAATCGGAGTTAATGGAGAGATGGCAGAGTGGTCGATTGCGATAGTCTTGAAAACTATTGACTGTAACAGGTCCGGGGGTTCGAATCCCTCTCTCTCCGCAAATCGGGAAACCAATCAATGAAAACCTTAGATAGAAATATCTGAGGTTTTTTGTTTTTAATCTGATTTTGACAAACTTTAAAAGTTTAATATTATTTTAATTAATCATAATTGAAAAACTAAAAACATTCAAATCAATAGCTCTAAACTAAGTCTTTCTTTTAACATTTTACTTATTTAAAAGTTTTCTCTAATCTTTCAATTCTCAAGCTCATTATTTTTTTCGTTAAATTCGTAGTAAATATATCCTTGATGAATATTCTTCTTTTGGAAGACGATCTCATTCTCTCTGCAGAATTGAGTAAGTTTTTAGAGTCAAACCGTTTTACCACCGACAGAATTTATGACGGAGAAACCTTTCTTCGCCAGATAAAAAGCAATTCGTATGATCTGTATCTTTTAGACATCAATGTTCCAAAGATCAACGGATTAGATGTTTGTCAAACCATTAGGTCTTTTGACAAAAACACACCTATTATTATCATTTCTGCTTACGGCGATCTTTCAGATAAAAAAGATGCGTTTACAAGATTAGCTGACGATTATTTGGTGAAACCATTTCAGTTTGAAGAATTACTATTGAGAATAAATTCTTTACTAAGAAGAAAAGTACCGTCTGATACTGTAGACCAGGACATCATCAGAGTAGATGATTTAATTATTAATAAAACCGAACAAAAAGTATTCAGAGCCGGGAACGAAATCGCTTTGACCTTAAAAGAATTTCAATTATTAACTTATCTGGCAGAAGCGCAAGGGAGAACGGTTTCAAAACAGCAGATTACAGAAAACGTTTGGGAACATAATTTCAATACCAACACTAATACGGTTGAAGTTTACATCAATTTTTTAAGGAAAAAGTTAGATAAAGATTATAAAGTTAAGTTGATTCACACGCGTTCCGGTTTCGGATATTATTTAAATCCTTTATAGATGTCTTTAAAAAGGAAAATTGCGCTCACACTCAGCATTTCATTTTCATTACTTTTTGGTATTGTTCTTATCATTATTTATGTTTCTTTTAATGATTTCAGGAAAGAAGAGTTTAAAGAAAGATTCGTCCGTCGTTTAGATTTTACGACCAACTTTATTTCTAAATCTAAAAATTTTGTAGAGGAAGCTCCTATTTTCTTCAATGAAAATTCTGATAATGTCTTGTTGAATGAAACGATTTTGATTTTTAATGCTAAAAAGGAACTCATCTATAGTACCATAAAAGACAGAAAAGTAACCTGGGACAAGAATTTACTGCAGGAAGTTGATCAAAAAAAAGCAGTGCATCAAGAAAATACTTATCCTGAAGTCTACGCAGCTTTAAAAAACATCAACGGAGAAAATTATTACATTCTCACCAGCGCATTTGATGCCAACGGACAATCCAAATTGGACTATCTTAAGTATCTTTTGATTACTGCTTTCATCACCTGCGCCCTTCTGATTGGGTTTTTCAGCTATTATTTTATGGGTAAATTTCTTCAGCCGCTGGAAGATTTGAACAAAGAAATTTCTGAAGTGACCGCACACAAACTCACCACGCAGATTCCTGTTGAACAGTCCGATGACGAAATCAGTATTCTTGCGCAGTCTTTTAATACGATGATTGTTCGCCTGAATGATGTTTTCCAGTCACAGAAAGATTTTACCGCAAGTGCATCCCACGAAATTCGAACACCGATTACCAGAATGGCTTTCCAATTGGAAAATTTAATTAAACTCGAACAGCATTCGCCCGAAACACTTTCCGCTTTAAAACAAATGTTGAAAGATGTCTATCAGCTTTCAGATTTGACGAACTCTCTTCTGCTTCTCACAAAATTCGACAAAGAAAATATTCAGACGATTTACGAGGAAGTACGGATTGATGAGGTAATATTTGAATCTTTCGAGCGTGTTCAAAAAAGCTTCCCCAACCTCACTATGGATTTTCTGATTTCGGAAACCACTTCTGATCAAGCGTTTCTGACCATAAAAGGAGTTCAGTCGCTGCTTAATATTGTTTTTATCAATTTGTTTAAAAATGCTGCCGTTTATTCAGACGATTCCGAGGCTAAAGTTTTAATCACAGAAACAGAATCTCAACTCATCGTAGATGTCGTTTCAGCAGGAAATACCATTTCAATGGAAGAGCAACCCAAATTATTTGACGCCTTCATGCGTGGAAATAATTCTCAAAATATTACAGGCTCCGGCCTCGGACTCCGCATTGCCAAAAGAATCCTGGAATACCACAATGCGAAAATCAAGTACAATTCACCTGCTGAACATACTAATAAGTTTAGTGTTACTTTTAATAAATAATATTTTTAACGATTAAGATTTAAGAGTGCCAAGATACTTGCCCAGAAATAAATTGTATTACTTGGCTAAGTGAAACGGCTTTGTTTATCTTAAAAATTTTAATATAGAATTTAAAAAAGAGCTTTGTCTCACGTTGCGTTTAAAATATTTTTCTAAACATTCTTTTGCAAGTAGTTTTTGGTTGGCGAAGAGAAAATTTCTTTCTGTGAAATATTTTAAGCATTCAGCTTTAAATAAAATCTATTTGATTTTCTTAAAGAATCTTAACCCTTTAATTCCTTTAATGGTTCAAAAAAACTTAGCGAATTCGCACCCAAAACCAAATTTAATTTTTTTTAAGTCTCCTTTAAGGTCGTTTTAATCGAGCAACCGCACTTTTGTCATCAAAATTGAGAGAATGAACAAAATTGCAGGACTGTTCGTTGTTATATCTTCGATAATGACAGCGCAACAGCAAATGTCGCTTTTGGATTGCGAAAATGCCTTTCAGCAAAACAATCTTCAGCTTCTTGCCGAACAGTACAACATCAACATGGCTGATGCGGATATCTTGCAGGCTAAAATCTGGGAACTTCCACAGATGAGTGGTTACATCAACGCCTATAATCCTGAAGACAGAAAATTTTTAGATGCAGGTAAAGCGAAAGGTTTTGAAGTGACACAGCTGATTTACATGGGCGGAAAGAAGAAAAACGAAGTTGCTTTTGCAAAATCCAATAAAGATTTGGCACAGCTTCAGTTTACTCAGCTTCTTGTTGAATTGAGAACACAACTTCATACCAATTACTACAATCTTTATTATGAAAAACTGAAGCTTGAGAACACCAATAAGCAATTGGGATATATGAATGACCTATTGAAAGCTTATAAAGTACAATCTGCTAAAGGAAATGTTTCTCTGAAAGATGAAGTGAGATTACAAAGTATTGTAATTCAGCTGAATAATGATAAGCTGAGAATCAATAAAGACATTTTGGAATTTGAGCAAAACTTAAAACTTCTTACGGGAATTACCGAAAATATAGAGCCTCAAATTTCAGATGACGAAGCAAAACAAATTCTTGCTGCACAACCTTTCGGAGACGAATCTGATTTAAAAAGGAAAGCCATTGAAAACAACGCAGATTATTTATTTAATTTAAAACTGATTGATAATTCTAAACTTTATGCTCAATGGCAAAAATCTCTCAATGTTCCAGATCTGAATGTGGGTGCTGAATACGATCAAGCTTCAGGAACTTTTAATAATGAAATCAATTTAAAAATTGGAATTCCCATACCGCTTTGGAAAGTGAATAAAGGAAATGTGCAGAAAGCCAATTTTGCTATTCAGCAGAATCAGAGAAATGCAGAATTTCAAAAACTAAATCTGGAGACTAAAGTGCAGTCGGCTTTTCAAATGTGGAAAAATCAATACGAACAGTTGCTTGAAATAAAATCTACCGACCTCGATAATTTAGACCTGGTCTACAACGGAATTCTCAAAAACTTCAGAAACGGAAACGTCAATCTCATCGATTTTACAGATTTTATGGAAAGTTACCGTCAGACTTCGCTTCAGATCTATGATATGAAAAATGAATTGATACAATCCGCAGAACAACTCAATCAATTGGTACAAACGAAAATCTTTTATTAAAAATGAAAAAATTAATAATCCCTTTAATTATTGCACTTTTTTTAACGTCTTGTTCGAAAAAAGAAACACCGAAAAAAGCCGCACTTAAAGGTTTTGAACTGAGCAATACGATGCTCGAATCGATCACCACTGCAAAAGCTGAATTCAAAAACATAGAAGACGCCTACAATTTTTACGGAAAAATATCTGCAGACAGGAACTCTTACATCGACGTTTATCCTTTGGTTGGCGGAAATGTGATGAGTGTAAATGTTGAATTGGGAGATTATGTAAAGAAAGGTCAGGTTCTCGCAACCATAAGAAGTACGGAATTGGCAGATGTTCAGAAAGATGTGAGTGATGCTAAAACCGATTTATTGGTTGCTCAAAACAATTTACGTGTTGCCAAAGAAATGTATGAAGGAAAACTAAATACCGAAAGAGATGTTTTAGAAGCTAAAAGTCAGGTGCAGAAAGCACAGGATCAGATGCAGAGATCTTCCGCAGTAAGTACAGTTTATAATGTGAAAAAAGGAAATATATACAGCGTTCTTGCTCCGATCAACGGATATATTGTGCATAAAGATATCAATAAAGATATGCAGCTGAGAAGTGACCGAAGCGAAAATATTTTCGATGTGGCCAATACAAATAACGTCTGGGCAATCATGAATGTCAACGAATCTGATATTGATAAAATCAGTTTAGGAATGACTGCGCAGGTTTCCACATTATCATATCCGGATAAAGTTTTTGACGGGAAGATTGATAAAATATTTAAAATTATCGACCCGCAAACCAATGCGATGCAGGCAAGAGTGGTTTTGGATAATGCCAACGGATTATTAATTCCTGAAAGTAAAGCAACCATCAAAGTTTCAAAATCTGAAAATGCTTCAGCGCTTACCGTTCCGTCAAAAGCAGTAATTTTTGATGATGACAGAAGTTTTGTTGTTGTTTTTAAATCAAGAACCGATGTGAAAGTCAAAGAAATTAAAGTTCAGAAACAGCTTGGCGACGTGACGTACCTTTCAGCAGGTCTTACCGAAGGAGAAAATGTAATCACCAATAACCAACTACTGATTTACCGTTCGCTGAAAAACTAATTTATTTAAACATTAAGTTTTGATTAAGCTGTGAAGTTTAAATACGTTGTAGAATTCTTATGAAATTTGCCTGCGAATTCCTTAATAACCCTTAACTCCTTAATAGTCCTTAATGGTTCAAATCTATTCAACGATTTTCTTAGTTAAAGTTTTTCAAAATTAAACATTTAGTTATTAGTCTAATATCTAAAGCTAACATCTAATTTCTATTATGAATAAATTCATTAAAAATATCATTTCGTTTTCACTCAAAAATAAAGCCTTCACCTTTATTTGGGTAACGGTTTTAGCGGTTGCGGGTTTTATCAGTTTCAAAAATATGCCGATTGAAGCTTTCCCCGATGTCACCAACACCCAAATTGTGATTATCACCCAGTGGAATGGCCGAAGTGCCGAAGAAGTGGAACGATTTGTTACGACACCTATTGAACTGGCGATGAGTCCAGTTCAGAAAAAAACAAGCGTTAGAAGTACAACGATGTTCGGACTTTCTATTGTTAAAATTCTTTTTGATGATGGAGTAGACGATATGTTTGCCAGAAATCAGGTCAACAATCAGCTTCGAAATGTGAGTCTGCCTGATGAGGTTGACCCGGAAGTGCAGCCTCCATACGGACCGACCGGAGAAATTTTCAGATATACTTTGGAAAGTAAAACTAAAGATTCAAGAGAATTGCTGACTTTGCAAAACTGGGTCATCGACCGTGCGCTGAGAGGTGTTCCCGGAGTTGCTGATATCAATGTCTTCGGTGGTCAGGATAAAGTGTTTGAGCTGAGCATTGACCCAAGAGCTTTAGATAAATACAATCTGACACCTTCTCAGATTTTGAAGCTGTTACAAAAAGCAATCTGAATGTCGGCGGAGATGTGATCGAGAAAAACGGACAAGCCTACGTTGTTCGTGGAATTGGTTTGGTACAATCGAATGAAGATATTGGAAACATCACGATTCAAAACGAAAGCGGAAATCCGGTTTTGGTAAAAAATGTAGCGGAAGTTCACGAGAGTTCACTGCCAAGGGTAGGGCAGGCTGGTCTGAATAAGCAGGATGATACCGTAGAAGGAATCGTGGTGATGCGGAAAGGCGAAAATCCACGAGAGGTTTTGGTGGGTGTAAAAGCTAAAATTAATGAGCTGAACGAAAAGATTCTTCCGAAAGATGTGAAAATGGTCACTTTTTACGACCGAGATAATCTGATGGATTTCACTACAGAAACTGTAATGCATAATTTACTGGAAGGAATTATTCTGGTGACAGTTATCGTTTTAATTTTCATGGCAGACTGGCGTACAACTTTGATTGTTTCCATCATCATTCCATTATCCTTACTGTTTGCCTTTTTATGTTTAAAAATGGCAGGGATGAGTGCCAACTTACTTTCACTTGGAGCAGTCGATTTCGGAATCATCATTGACGGAGCCGTCGTCATGGTCGAAGGAATCTTTGTCATGCTCGACCATAAAGCCAAGAAATACGGTCCTGAGAAATTTAACAAAATGGCAAAAGCCGGGTGGATTAAACAGACCGGGACAGGTTTAGGAAAAGCAATTTTCTTTTCAAAATTAATTATCATTACTTCGTTAATTCCAATTTTCTCATTCCAGAAAGTGGAAGGAAAAATGTTCTCACCATTAGCGTTCACACTTGGTTTTGCATTGATCGGAGCATTGATTTTCACGCTGACGCTGGTTCCAGTTCTTACGCATCTACTTTTAAATAAGAATGTGAGGGAAAAGAACAATCCGTTTGTGAATTTCTGGGACAGAATTGTGTTGAAAGGTTTCAGTTTTACATTTAAACATAAAAAACTCAGTTTAATTGTTGCGTTGTCCTTCATGGCAGTGACCTTATTTTCAGGAAAATTTTTAGGAACAGAATTCTTACCTCAGTTAAATGAAGGTTCGCTGTGGATCACTGCAGAAATGCCGATGAGTTCATCTTTAAAAGAATCGTTGAAGACTGCAGAGATTTTGAAGAAAGACATTATGAGTGTTCCGGAAGTGACCGATGTTCTGGCACAAACCGGACGAAGTAATGACGGAACAGATCCCAACGGTTTCGGATTTGTGCAGTTTGCCGTGAATCTTCAGCCAAAAGATGAGTGGAAACGAAAAATCAATTATGAAGAACTCGTAGAAGAAATTGATAAAAAACTGAGAAATTATCAGGGAATTACGTTCAATTATTCTCAGCCGATCTCAGATAACGTGGCAGAAGCGGTGGCGGGTTTTAAAGCTGAAAATGGAATTAAAATTTACGGTGACAATTTACAGACGCTAGACAGATTGGCGGATGAGGTTTTAAAATCAATTAAAGATGTAGGAGGTGTAAAAGATGCCGGAATCATTAAAAATATTGGGCAACCGGAAGTTAGTGTGGTGCTCGACAGAGATAAAATGGCGGCTTACGGCGTGATGCCGGATGATGCACAATCGGTTTTGGAAATGGCATTTGGTGGAAAAACGGCTTCTGAAATGTTTGACGGAGAAAGAAAATTCCCAATAAGGTTGAGGTATTCTGAAGAGTACAGAAAAGACGAAAAAGATATTGCTTCACTGATGGTTCCTACGCAGGACGGTGCAAAAATCCCTTTAAAAGAAATCAGTACAATTGTAAAAGATAACGGTGCAGCGTTTATTTATCGTGATGATATTAAAAGATATATCGGAATTAAATTCTCGATTCGTGACCGTGATTTAGGTGGAACAATTGGCGATGCACAGAAAGAAGTGGCAAAAATTAAAATTCCTGACGGATATTCTGTAGGCTGGACAGGTCAGTTTGAAAACCAGCAAAGAGCTACAAAAAGACTGACAGAGGTCGTTCCTGTAAGTATTCTGGGGATTTTCTTCCTCTTATTCATCCTTTTCGGAAATATGAAAGATTCATTATTGGTGTTGGCGAACGTACCTTTTGCTTTAATTGGCGGAATTATCGCACTGCATGTAACGAATATGAATTTCGGTATTTCTGCCGGAGTAGGAATGATTGCCCTTCTCGGAATCTGTATTCAAAACGGAGTCATTCTCATCACAGAATTTCATCAAAATGTAAAAGAAGGGTTGAAAATAGATGACGCCATCTTTAGCGGTGTAAAATCCAGAACGCGACCAGTAATTATGACAGCATTAATGGCATCGATTGGGCTTTTACCAGCGGCACTTTCTACAGGTATTGGCTCAGAATCGCAAAAACCGTTAGCGATTGTAATCATCGGCGGATTAATTACGGCAACATTTTTAACCTTATTAATCTTCCCGATTATCTTTTGGATATTTAATAAAACCAAGAAAACAGAAGTTTTATAGCTTAAAGGCTATTCATTAAAATTAAAAAATCATTCTTTCATTTATCTTTATAAAGTTGAAGCCCGGAATAGAATAATCTATCTCGGGCTTCTTTATATGAAATCAAGTCTGTTTTTAGAATCCTAAACCTACCGTAAATCCTCTTACAGGATTAGGATAAGTGCCTAATGAAGAAGCTGCTCCGGTTGTAGTGTTTACTGTATATAATTTTGTTTCTGTACCAACAGTAGCTAATAAATATGCTTTCTGGCTTGTGCTTCCGATATCGAAACCGTTGGCTGCTGCTATGTTAATTCCTAAGGCTCCTCTTTCTACCAAAGTACCTGCATTTGGTGGATTTTGAAGATATAATTTATCAGTATTATGGTCGATTACAAAAAGCTCAGTAGCAGTTGTTCCGGCAAAATTATTGGTATAAGCTGCTGCACCTACAGCTGGAGTTCCTGGGCTAAGTACGGTGTCTGTACCAGTAATTGCACCTGTGACAGGATCTAATCTTAAATTTTGTCCTGTATTGCTTACTACTCTTATTTTATCAACTAAAGGATTAAAATCAAAACCAAACTCAGTTCCGGATAATAATGTAGGAAGTTGAGCTCCTACAACAGTTGCTGCACCAGTACCTAAATTAATCGTATAAATTCTACTTGAGTTTCCTAAGGCGTACAATTGCCCGTTTAAAGGTCTGAAATCAATCCCAAGAATTCCTTCTCCGGTTTGTAATCCAGTGATTGGCTTAGTAACTGGTTCAGGTTTATTAGGGTCAAAAATTTGTAATGCATTTGAGTTATCAATTGCATAAGCAACAGCGTTTGTAGGGATAGCAATATCAATAATTTTTTGAGGTAAAGTACCGATACTTGAAGCTTTTCCTGTAGTAAGGTTTACGCTGTACAAAGCATTTTGACCTCCACTTGTAACTGCCATTAATGCATTTGTATTATCCGGGCTGATGTCAAATGCTGCCTGACCTGAGAATGTAAAGCCTAAACTTCCTACTTCTACCAAAGTTCCATTGTTAGGTGGATCTTGTTTAAATAATTTTCCTGAAGTTAAATCAAGATCATATAAAGTAGTTGTTGCAGCACCAGATTTACTGTTGGTATATGCAATACCCGCAATTGCTGCGGTCGTTGCAATGCTTGTATCAGTAGCTGCAGTAACTCCATTTTCAGGATTGATACGAAGATTTTGTCCTGTGTTTGATACCAATCTGATACGGTCAACAGTAGGATTGAAGTCAATAGAAACAATAGTTCCCGAAACAGCAGGACTAAATGCTGTAGTACTTACCACTCTGCTTGTTGCAGTAGCTGTATTAATGATATACAATTTACTGTTATTGGATACTGCATAAAGTTCTCCGGTAGCAGGTCTGAAATCGATACTTAATAATTTTTCTCCCGTTGCAAGTCCTGTAATAGGCTTGGTGGAAGTTATTACGTTACTGTTTTTAGCATTAAAAGCTAAAAGGTCGTTGTTGGCACTCAAACCGTAGACCATAACGTCTGGTGCAACGGAAGGTGTTTCTGGTGTACTCATGTCATCGTCGTCATCGCAAGAGATGATCGTGACAAATGCAAATGTAGCCAGACAAATGTTGAATAGTTTTTTCATAAAATTTATTTTAATTGATAGTTTCGTCTAAATATACGAGAGAAAAATAAACTTGGATTTGTAAAGTGTTTTTTTTAATTCATTTTTTTGTTATAAATTTGCAATTCCAATTTAGGGAAATGGATGTTTGCATTTTTTTTGGTTTGAGTACTATTTTTTTTTAACAAAAAGATTTTAGTATTTAAAAAATCATTATATTTGCACACTGAAAATTTGAATAAACAATAAAATAAATAATTTAATATCATGGCAAAGGAAACGTTTAATCGTAACAAACCACACTTGAACATTGGTACTATTGGTCACGTTGACCATGGTAAAACTACACTTACTGCAGCTATTTCTGCTGTATTGGCTAGCAAAGGTCTTGCTGAGAAAAAAGATTTCTCTGCTATTGACTCTGCTCCAGAAGAAAAAGAAAGAGGTATTACTATCAATACTGCTCACATCGAATACGAAACTGAAAAAAGACATTACGCTCACGTTGACTGTCCAGGTCACGCGGATTACGTAAAGAACATGGTAACTGGTGCTGCTCAGATGGATGGTGCTATCGTTGTATGTGCTGCTACAGACGGACCAATGCCTCAAACTAGAGAGCATATCCTTCTATGTCGTCAGGTAAACGTACCTAGAATCGTTGTTTTCATGAACAAAGTTGACATGGTAGATGATGCTGAGTTATTAGAGCTTGTTGAAATGGAATTGAGAGACTTATTGTCTACTTACGATTTCGACGGAGATAACTCTCCAGTAATTCAAGGTTCTGCACTTGGTGCTCTTACTGCTGCTACTGCAGAAGGAGGTGCTAAGACTGATGATCAATGGTTTAAATCTGTTGAGCAATTAATGGATGCTGTTGACGAATGGATCGAGCAACCACCAAGAGATACTGATAAGCCATTCTTGATGCCAATCGAAGACGTATTCTCTATTACAGGTAGAGGTACTGTTGCAACTGGTAGAATCGAAGCTGGTATTATCAACACAGGAGATCCTGTAGATATCATTGGTATGGGTGAAGAGAAATTAACTTCTACTATTACAGGAGTTGAGATGTTCAGAAAGATCCTAGATAGAGGTGAAGCTGGAGATAACGTAGGTCTATTGTTGAGAGGTATTGAAAAAACTGACATCAAGAGAGGTATGGTTATCGCTAAGAAAGATTCTGTGAAGCCTCACAAGAAATTCAAAGCTTCAGTTTATATCCTTTCTAAAGAAGAAGGTGGACGTCACACTCCATTCCACAACAAATATCGTCCTCAGTTCTACGTAAGAACTACTGACGTTACAGGTGAAATCTTCTTACCAGAAGGTGTAGAAATGGTAATGCCTGGTGATAACTTAGAGATCACTGTAGAATTGTTACAGCCAATCGCTCTTAACGTAGGTCTTAGATTTGCAATCAGAGAAGGAGGTAGAACAGTTGGTTCAGGTCAGGTTACTGAAATCTTAGACTAATCATCTTAATATAATTAAAGTTCCGTAAGGAAACTTACGGAACTTTTAATCTACGGGCATCGTCCAATGGTAGGATACCGGTCTCCAACACCGTTGATCAGGGTTCGAATCCTTGTGCCCGTGCAAAAAGAAAATAATGAGCTTAGTAGAATTTTTAAAAGGTTCTTATCACGAATTTAGACACAAAGTAGAGTGGCCAAAGTGGTCTGACTTACAGTCTTCAACTATTGTTGTTACTGTAGCAACTGTTATTTTGGCATTGTTTACCTTTGGCGTTGATGAATTGTTTTCAAAATCAATCAGCAACATCATCGGAATACTAATCAATACCTTCAACTAATAAAGTATTTTCCCATAATGAGCGAATTGAAATGGTATGTGCTGAAAGCGATCAGCGGACAGGAAAATAAAGTGAAAAACTATATTGAGACAGAAATCAAGCGTTTAGGCTTTGAGCAGTATGTTACTCAGGTAGTGATTCCTATGGAAAAGGTTATTCAGCTTAGAAATGGGAAGAAAGTGCCAAAAGAGAGACCATACTATCCTGGTTATCTGATGGTAGAAGCAGAGTTGATGGGAGAGATTCCTCACGTGATCAAAAACATTCCTGGTGTGATTTCTTTCTTGAGTTTAACCAAAGGTGGAGATCCTGTTCCGATGAGAAAATCTGAGGTCAACAGAATGCTTGGCAGAATGGATGAACTTTCGGAATTTGCTTCAGATGCAGAAATTCCATTCATCGTTGGTGAAAACGTGAAAGTAATCGATGGACCATTCAATGGTTTCAACGGTACAGTAGAGAAAATCTTGGAAGACAAGAAAAAAGTAGAAGTTTCTGTTTTAATCTTCGGAAGAAAAACTCCAATGGAACTGAGCTTTTCACAAGTAGAAAAAGTATAAAACTTTTAAAATATAAAAAAATACCGTTCAGAAATGAGCGGTATTTTTTTTAATAATTTTTTAAATTAAATCTGTATTCAATTTGAGTATATATTTAGTGGTTTAACCTTTGAGACTTATATATTTTATCGTTGAATTAATGAAACCTATTTTTTCATATGCAACAGATTTTATTATTTTATATTGAAATTTAATTAGTTAAGTGTTTGCTATTTAAAATAATTTTCATAATTTTGCAGTCCGAAAAGTAGGTTTGCTTTATGTGAGTGCGGTAACCTGCTGAATAATAAATGCTTCCAAACTCATTAATTATTCAATTTTTAAAAAACAAACAATGGCTAAAAAAGTCTTTAAAATGGTTAAGCTCCAAGTAAAAGGAGGAGCAGCAAACCCATCTCCACCAGTTGGTCCGGCATTAGGTTCTGCAGGTGTGAACATCATGGAGTTTTGTAAACAATTTAACGGAAGAACTCAGGATAAGCCAGGTCAAGTTTTACCTGTAGTAATTACAGTGTACGAAGACAAATCTTTTGAATTCGTTATTAAAACTCCACCTGCAGCAATTCAGTTAATGGATGCAGCTAAAATCAAAGGAGGATCCGGTGAACCAAACAGAAACAAAGTAGGTGCTGTATCTTGGGCGCAAGTTCAAAAAATCGCTGAAGATAAAATGACAGATCTTAACTGTTTTACTTTGGACTCAGCTCTTTCTATGGTTGCAGGTACTGCTAGATCTATGGGGTTAAGAGTAACAGGAACTAAACCAACTAACGCTTAAAACTAAGAGAAATGGCAAAATTGACTAAAAAGCAAAAGGAAGCTTTAAGCAAAGTAGAAAAAGGAAGAATTTATAACCTTGAAGAAGGTTCTGCTCTTGTAAAAGAGGTGAACACTGCAAAGTTTGACGCTTCTGTAGATATCGCTGTAAGATTGGGTGTAGACCCTAGAAAAGCTAACCAAATGGTAAGAGGTGTAGTATCTCTTCCTCATGGTACTGGTAAAGATGTTAAAGTTTTGGCTTTAGTAACTCCAGATAAAGAAGCTGAAGCGAAAGCAGCTGGTGCTGACTATGTAGGTCTTGACGAATATTTACAAAAAATAAAAGATGGTTGGACTGATGTTGACGTTATCGTTACTATGCCAGCTGTTATGGGTAAATTAGGACCATTGGGTAGAGTATTAGGACCAAGAGGTTTGATGCCTAACCCAAAATCAGGTACTGTAACTATGGAAATTGGTAAAGCGGTAACTGAAGTAAAAGCTGGTAAAATTGACTTTAAAGTAGACAAATACGGTATTATCCACGCTGGTATTGGTAAAGTATCTTTCGATGCTGCTAAAATCAAGGAGAATGCTCAGGAATTAATCTCTACTTTGATCAAAATGAAACCAACTGCTGCTAAAGGTACTTATGTGAAGAGCATTTATTTGTCTTCTACAATGAGCCCAGGTATTGCAATTGATAGTAAATCTGTTAACTAATTATAATCCTTAAGACAATGACAAAAGACCAAAAAGTTGTAGCAATACAAGAGATCAAAGATTTGCTTCAGGATGCTAAAGTAGTTTATGTAGCAGATCTAGACGGTTTGAATGCTGCTAAATCTTCTGACTTCAGAAGACAGGCTTTCAAGCAAAATATTAAAGTAAAAGTTGTGAAAAACACACTTTTGCAAAAAGCAATGGAACAGATTGAAGGAGTAGATTACTCTGAAATGTTTGAAACTTTCAAAGGGAATACTGCATTAATGATTGCTGAAACGGCTAACGCTCCTGCAAAATTAATCAAAGACTTTAGAAAAAAAGAAGAAAAGCCGGCTTTAAAATCTGCTTTTGTACAAGAAACTTTCTATGTTGGTGACAACAATCTAGATGCTTTAGTAAGCATTAAGTCTAGAGAAGAAATGATCGGTGAAATCATCGGATTACTTCAGTCTCCAATTCAAAGAGTTGTTTCTGCTCTTCAAAACAAATCTGAAACAGTAGAAGCTAAAGCTGAAGAAGCTGTTGCACCTGCTGTAGAAGAAACTCCTGCTGAGGCAGCTCCAGAAGCTCCTGCTGCAGAAAGCACTGAGGAAACTCCAGCTGCTGAATAATTACTCTCAAAAAATTAAATAAATAATCAACAAAAACATTACAACAATGTCAGATTTAAAAAATTTAGCTGAAACGCTAGTAAACTTAACAGTAAAAGACGTAAATGAATTAGCTACTATCCTTAAGGATGAGTACGGAATCGAGCCAGCTGCTGCTGCAGTTGTTATGGCTGGTCCTGGTGCTGAAGCTGCTGAAGAAAAAACAGAATTCGATGTAATTCTTAAAGCTGCTGGTGCTTCTAAATTGGCTATCGTTAAATTAGTAAAAGATTTAACTGGTGCTGGTCTTAAAGAAGCTAAAGATATCGTAGATGGAGCTCCTGCTGCAATCAAAACTGGTATCTCTAAAGACGAAGCTGAAGCTCTTAAGAAGCAATTAGAAGAAGCTGGTGCTGAAGTAGAATTGAAATAATTTTCAATTTTTAAATATAAGGAAGCGATAAACTTAGTTTATCGCTTTTTTTTTGTACTATTTCTGGAATTCCCAACAGCTAACAGAGTTGTATTGATGGTTAACTTCTGACCGTCTTAATGGATTGTTTTAAGCCTTAGAAATAGCAAAAAGGTTAAATTTTTGCCGCTTCTTTTACTCTTCAATTAATAAATTTTAAAACATAAATTTTTATGTTAAATTTACTATTGTTGATATATATCATTTTTAGGATTTCTTAACATACTGATTTTGAACTAAAACACATAGTTTTTCTATTTTTGCAAAACAGTAGGTATTTTGAATAGTGATGGTTTACATATATGCATAAGTTCTAAGAACTTTAGTGGTGAAAGTTTTAAATTTTTGCTGCGTTTTCTTGGATTCATTATTTTCCTATTTCAGTTTCAGTTTTTAAATGCACAAGAGTCTTCAAAAGAAGAACACACAGATACAGCATTCATTTTTGTAGACCGAAATGTAGTTGTATTTTCTAAAGATGAAAGCTTCAACAAAAAGCTCAGATATAAAGAAGCAGCCTTATCAGAAAAAGATTTTGAAAAATCACATTCAATTGCACAAAATTCTTCTAGTAAGAATAAGCAAGCTGTACAATATGATCTTACGGAAGAAGTCAGATTGACACAAGAAAAAAAGAAGCAAACAACTCTTGAAGAGGTTAAACTAGAAATTGAAAAATTCGAAAGCAAAAATAAATCTTCTTTAATCAAAGAATTTTACCCGCCACAATCTTCAGATAAATTTTCTGGTTCTAAGTCTAATACTAAAGATTATATTGCTCCCAAACCTTCTAATCAGAATGTTTGTAAACAAGTATGTTTTTCAGAATTTTTTTTAATCAAGAAAGCGTTGGGCTTTCTGCATACCCAAAAATTCTTTTATTATAACAATAAATCATTTGACGGTTGTTTTTCTCAAGTTTTCTCAGTAAGGCCACCGCCACCAGTTTTTGCATAAACTATTTTTAAACTGCTTTTTAGAGAAGACGGTTTATATCTACTTATTATCAATTTTAATTAAATTTTATCAATGACAAAATATGCTTTATTTTGTGCAATACTTATAGGCGCAACATTATTCGCACAGGTGGGAATTAATACTACTAGTCCACAATCCACATTAGATGTTAATGGCAACATTACTTTAAGAAACGAACTTCGTGTAGGCGGTACGAAAGACGTAAATGGTAATCCGGGTACAAATAATCAGATTTTAGTTTCACAAGGTGACAATACTACACCAATATGGAAAACTTCCAAACTTGGTTTTTATGAACTGAACGAATACAGAATAACAGATTCTAACGCTACGGCCGATGAAGTAGGAATCAATTTCGGAAATACAAGTGCAGGTGATGGAATTACCACAAGTGCTGTTGGAGAAAGCATTACTTCTGCAACGCCTGTTTGGTCAGAGATTCCCGGCTTGGCATCTAGCTTTAATGTGGCGAATCCGGTAAACAGAACAAACTTTTTGTTCCAGACAGGCCTAGAAATGTCTAACATTGGAGCAGGTACAGGTAAATATGTGCGTTTTGCTTGCGGCATATTTATAGACGATACACTGAGAGCAATAAGAGCCGATCAGATCAATGGTATTAACAATAAAGGCCAAAAAAACCAATCAATTTTTACCTTAAACTATACCGTAGATAATTTATCGGCTGGTAACCATACAGTGAAGGTAGCTTGTAGAAGAATTACATCAAGTGATACAGGTTTTCATTTTGCAATTGGCAGAACAACAACAGATGGTACTCAGGTTGCCAACAATTTTATGCTTAAATCTGTTCTCAAATTTGATGTAAGTGAACAAGTTAAAATAATTTATTAAAAGTCATGCAAACAAAAAATAATATATTCCTTCTTCTTTTGTTGGTTCTAGGTGGTTTTGCAAATTCACAGATAGGTATCAACACAGAAACTCCAAACGCAACGCTAGATGTACAGGGTAATTTAAGTGTAAGAAACAGAATCTTTTTAGGGGGAACAGATTTGGCAAATGGTTCTCTGGGTGATGTTGGTACAGTTTTGGTCTCGCAGGGAGCAAACAATCCTCCGGTTTGGAAGCTGATAAGAAGACCAGATTTTAATCCTTTCTTGTACACCATCTTTAATAATGCAGCAGCAGAAACACAAAACGGTATTATCTTCGGTACTGCAGCCAGTGGGTTTCAACTGTATGCTTTAGACCAGACTTTAAGTAGTTTTGCAGGAACTCAGATAACAGAGCTACAACGTGATTTTCAGATTGATAACCCACAGAATATAACGTTTTTGTCATTCGAAACGATAGCTCATTTAGAATCTACCATTCAGTACAGTGCAGCAGACTTTTCGTGCGGTATTTTTGTTGATGATTTATTAAAAGGTATAAGAGTGTATACTGTCGATCAATCAGGAACAGCAGTAACCCCCTTCTTTACATTTGATTTACTAGCTTCTGCAAATAATTTGTCGGTTGGAAATCATACCGCCAAAGTTGCTTGTAAAAAACGAGGAAACATCAACGGCTTTTCTGGCCAGCTCGGAATTGGCAGGGCTGTAAGTGGAAATTTGAATAATTTTATGACAAAATCATCACTGGTAGTAGAAACCTATGAAAAACCTAGTACGAGCAATACTGTACCGGTTTATAATCCTTAATCAATTTTATTAAAATGAAAAAATATATTTTAATTCTTCTTTTTGCAATACAATCGGGTTTGTTTTTTGCACAGACAGGAAACGTGGGGGTCGCAACAGTAAATCCGCGAACAAATCTTGATGTAAATGGAACAACAAATGTTAATAATGAAATTAATTTGGGAGGATCAGATTCAGCTGTCGGAAGTCCGGGGACTGTAGGAGACCTCGTTTCTGCAAATGGTGCTACAAACCCTCAATGGAAAAAATTTGATTTGCCAAATGGCTATTTAGATGGTCTGATACTTACTGCATCTTATCTGAAGTCTACCAACGTAGGAGCCTCATTTAATGGAACCGGGAGTAATGGTGTCTCTTACAACGAAAATCAGGCACTGCCGGCTGATTGGATAGAGATTACCGGAGTAAGTGAGACTTCATTTAGAATCAATAAAACAACCAATATTGTCAATATTTTTGTACAGACCGTAGCACAGGTAACGGGCGCTAATGCTACAGGATCGTTCGGGTGTGGTATTTATATAGATAATCAATTGAGATTTACAAGAACAGGAATTGTTACAGGCGCTACAGGTTCTTATAAAATTTTAACACTGAATGCATCTATTCCTGATTTACCTGTGGGTATCCACAGTTATAAATTTGCCTGTGCTCAGCGTAATGTTCCTGTTGGAAGTGTACTAACAGTAGGGCAGGCACAGACTGGTGTAGTTAATACTTTGAGTGCTACTATGGCAGGTACCTCATCTTCCTTGAAGATTTTGGAACCAATACAATAATTTTTTTACAATTACATTTAATAAATGCTGTTTCAGAAATGAGACAGCATTTATTTTTTAAGTAAATATTTATTTATTATTCTTTATTGTGTGAAATTAAATATTATGTTAAATGATATTTTTTAGATAATTGACAAAGAAACAATTGATTAGTTAAATATAATGATTATATTTGCGCAAACAAATGATATAATTGAAAAAGAAACTAACAAGCTTTAGCTGTGCTAAAAAATATTCGAACCTTAATAAAGGCTTTGGATATTTTTGCGGTTTATGTGTCTTGTTATTTTTTTCTTTTAATAGTTTATTGAATGCACAAGTAGGCATTGGGAATCCCGCTCAGTCTGCGATTATTCTTAAAAATGGGGCTGCGATTTATTCTACAGATGCCAACTTTAATCAGCAAATAAATTCAGACAAGATTTCCTTAAAAAACACAGAAGTTTTTTATGAAAGTGAGAATGGTGATGAAGTAATATGGGTAGCTGCTTCAGAAAAAAGTATTGAATCCGAAAAAAAAGATCTCAAAACTCAGGTAAAAATTGCTGAAAACAACAAGAAGAAAGAGGCGCTAAAAAAACTAAAAAAGCAGGTTTCTGATTATGAATCTCAAAAAGAAAAATTCGAATCAGAGAAAATAAAGACTTTTCCGTCTTCTGAAGAATTCATTTCATCTACTCACGTCAACACAGATTATGTAGTCCCGAGCTACCATCAGCATAAATTATCTAAAATTTATAGTGCAGAAAATCAGTATATAATTAAGCTGGCTTTAGATTTTTTATACCCTAAAGAATATACTTATTACAATAACAAACCTTTAGATTTCTGTTTTTCTGAAGTCTTTTCTGTAAGGCCACCACCATTTTTTATATAATTTTTCTAATCAGGTAATTAAAAAGAGGATTGTTTATTTATAATTTCTCTTGTAAACACCTGAAATATTGAATTCTTATATAAAAAAAATTAAAATGAAAAAAAATATATTCAAGTATGTCCTTGTGCCTACAATGATTTTGTGTGCATTTGGAATTAACTTTTTTAAAGCTCAGAATTGGACGACAGTCTGGACTGAGAATTTCAACGGGCTTTCTTACAGTTCGTCTTACAATAACGGTGTTACAGGATATTGGAATAATAGTGCCAACCCGCCACAAAATAGTCAGATAAATGGCGCTTTTGAAGCTAACCCAGCTAATAATATTGTTGCAGGTACAACACAAGTACCTTCCGATGCAGCGGGTGGGAGATTTCTGATGTTTTGGACACAAGGTGGGGTCGCTATACCAGCTTCAGAAAATGTGTTTTTCAAAAAAACTATGACTGTAGTGCCTGGGAAAACATATAGAATAAATTACCGTTTTGCAACATTAGGAGCCGTTCCTGGTACTGCTACAAATAGGGCAAACGCCACATTCAGGGTTTCACCACAAGGCAATACGACATCATTTTATACCTCGGGAATGGTTGTTGCGGATGTGAATGCGTGGAAAAATGTTCAGTATGAATTTACGGTTCCTTCGTCAGTTACTTCAGTAGATATGACTTGGGAAAATACCACAAAATCTACCACGGGAAATGATTTTGCTCTTGATGATTTAGTATTGCAGGAAGCTGTCGATAGTGATGGGGATGGTATTCCTGATTATATAGATGATGACGATGACAACGATGGTATTTTAGACACTGCTGAATGTGGAGGGGGTGCAATTTACAACTATTCCGGATTTGGGATCAGAACGATATCTGCTACTCAGGCTAATTTAATAGGTTTAACAGGCAATACTTATACTCCTACGACTATAGCAACAAATATTATCCCTGGTAATGATGCCAATCACATGACAACAGATGCTGCGAGAAACAGAGTGTTATTTGCAAATAATATAGCGCAGGGAAGTCTTTTTGCCTATCAGTTTTCAACCAATACCGTTGTAAATGTAGGTTCAGGATTTTTATCAAGTTTGGGTGATGCTTCAGGAGGGGCCGCAATGTATAACAATGATTATTTTATTTACGATGACACAGGAACAACAAGTCAGGGATTGTGGCGAGTAACGTTTAATGCAAGCGGAAATGCGAGTACCCTTACCAAAGTTGTTGACCCTATTTCTGGAATAGATTTAGGAGATATTGCGATCAATTCTTCAGGGATGGTTTATGTTATAGGCAGCACAGGTGCTCTATATAAACTTGACTTGAGCAGTTTAAACTTAAGTATAACTACTCCTTCATCAGCTTGGATTTCTGTTGGAACAACAGCCTCAGCCTCAGGTACGCAATTGTTTTTTGGTGCGAATGGAGATTTGATAGGGAGCAATAGTGGAAATTTAATACGAATAGATCCAAATAATGCAGCTAATTTAGGGACAATATCTACCCTGACTTCTGGATATAGTTGGGGTGATATTTCGGAAGCACCATCGGTAGGGTTCAGCTGTGGTACTGATACTGATAGTGACGGAATTCCCAATAATTTAGACTTAGATTCAGACGGTGATGGCTGTCCAGATGCCAGAGAAGGTGCAGGAAATTTCAACCCTACAACAATTGCATCAGGAACAATTGCTTCCCAAACTCCAAATACCAACTTTGGAACTGCGGTGAGTGTGACTACAGGCGTACCTACTGCAGTAGGAGCAGGTCAGTCTGTTGGACAATCTCAGGATTCATCGAAAAACGATTGTCTAGATTCTGATGGCGATGGTCTTCCTGATTGGCAGGATTTAGATGATGATAATGATGGGATTCTGGATACGGTAGAATGTACACCAACTTATTTAGTGCGCCCGGTTACTTCGTCTTCAGTTACAGCCGATAAACCTATAACTGTTGGAACCGCTCCGCAAATTGCTGACGGTGAGGGGGCAGGTGGATCGGGAGATGGTCCTTTCCCTTACTGGTACACCAACGTGCCAAACCTTCCCATAGCTTTCAGTATGAATATGCAATCTTCCTCTACAATTGATCATGTTAAACTATATGGTCCATGGGGATTCAATGAATGGATTGGTAATTTTACAATTGAATTATATAATGCGGGCAATACACTTTTGGGAACTGAGAATTTTGTAGCTCCGGATCAATATACGGGAACTCCTATTTTTAGTTTTACAAAAGAATATACAAATGTGGCAAGAGTTCGGTTCACTATTGTTTCCAGCCAAGGCTACAGTACTGTAACGCCACCACGAGCTTCTGTGAATGAGATTGTATTTTTAGATCTGCAGCCGCTGACTTGTGATACAGATAATGATGGAATCCCTAATCATTTAGATCTTGATTCCGATAACGATGGTTGTTTAGATGCGATGGAAGGAGATGAGAACGTTACTGTGAATATGTTGGTTAATGCAGCATCAGGTCTTAGTGTGGGAACAGGTTCATCAGCATCCAATCAGAATTTGTGTGCTTCCGGAACCTGTGTTAACGCTAATGGTGTTCCTACCCAAGTGAATTCTGGAGGAGCGGCCGATATCGGAGGAGATGTTGGTCAGGGAATCGGTGATTCGCAAAACGCATTGATAAGTTCAGGATGTTATTGCTACAAACCTGAAGTAGTGGTTGCAGGAAATCCGAACCCTGTAAAACACGGAATTACTGCACTAAAAAGAGCAAATTCAGGTACTTCAGATTGGCCGGTTGTGAGACAGAGTGCATGGACGGTTTTAGAGTCTAAAACTAAAGGTTTTGTTCTCAACCGTATGGCATTCGTAGATGCAGATTCTAACACGGCTACACCAACCACGCCACCATTGGCATCCATTCCTGCAGCGAATTATGTAGAGGGAATGATGGTTTACGATACCGTAGCAAAGTGTTTGAAAATCTACAATGGTACAATCTGGAGCTGTTTCAGTACACAGACTTGTCCGGATTAATTCAATTAAGATTTTAATTAAGTTTAAATTTTAAAAAACATGAAAAATATATTAAAAATAGCATTTCTCTTCATCGCTGCTTCTGCCTCTGCTCAGGTGGCAATCGGGAAATCATCACTCACCACCTTGCCTTTACCGGCTCCGGCAGGAACTCCCAATCCTTCAATTTCTCTGGAATTTGGGGATTATGTAGTCAATCAGGGAAAAGGTTTTGTATTACCCTGGACAACTGCTGCGATGGATAAAGCTGCTGCAGTGGAAGGGACAATTATCTACGATACCACAGATTTTATCGTGAAGTACAAAAACGGAACTGCGGCAACAAGCTGGGTGGCTCTCACGAAAAACGAAAGCGCTCCTGCACCGATAAACAGTACCCAAGGTGTGGTAGACACGACACTTCAGGATACTTTCAATGGTGTTGCTTTAGCGGATAGTCCTACAGCCAAAACAAGCATCGGAACACCGACTTCGGTTCCCGGGATTTTGGTTTTGGAAGACGCTAACAAAGCAATGATTCTCCCAAAAGTGCCAAGTCCGCATCTGAATATCTCAAATCCTGAACCTGGAACAATGGTTTATGATACGGTAAAACAGCAATTGGCAGTTTTTAATGGTAAAGTTTGGTCTTTTTGGAAACCATAGATTTACAGTAAAATAAATATATATTTTAAGTTGCTTCGTGATGGAGCAACTTTTTTTTTTTGTTTAAAAATAATTTCACGTGGTGATGAAATGAAAATCAAATATTTGTTGATGATGTATCTCTAATTTTATGGATTGTTTTTTCTTAAATTTTATTTTTTTAAATTAAAATTATGGATAAAGTATAGTTAGCAATCATATTCAGGTATTCGTGTTTAATGTATTTTATTTATATAAGTTTCTTATGTAATTCCTGTTAATAATGCTTTTAGGTTGGTAGTATCCATTATTTCGAGATTTTATAAATTAATCAGAAAATAAATGTAGGTGTAAATTATTGCAATTTTTTTTGAAATTTTAAGTGTAAAAAATCAATTTTTAAATGCGTTGTTATTGAAAAAATGCGGTTAAAAATTTAATGATATTGTTTTTATACGCAATTCGGATATAACGTGATACTATGTGATTTGTTGATATTCATTTAATACAATATTTGTTGATTTATTGCTTACTTTTGCACCTGTAAACTAATATCCTTGCAAGAAACTTTATTATATAACAATACGGTTGCTAAAAATTTGAACTTTATTAAAGGTTTGAATTATTTTCCAGCGTTATTGTTGATAATGTTATTTTCTTTAATAAATAATGTTTACGCTCAAAAAGCTAATTCTCAGCAACAAATTACGCCGACTACCATTGTTTTAAAAGATGGGGCAAATTTGTACTCTGCAGATGATAATTTTAATAAGCAGATTCTTAGCAATAAAATTATTCTGAAAAACTCTGATGTTTCTTATCAGGAAAACGGAGGCAAAGAACACCTTCTCAAATTAATTGCCAAGCAATCCCAAAAGGAAGAAAAGAAAGATCTTAAGAATCAGTTAAAAATAGCTGAAAATAAAAGACAAAAAGAAGCTTTACAACAAGTAAAAAAAGAAATAGAAAAATTTGAAAAAAGGGTTCAGGTTTTTGTTAAGCATGATTTCAATGGTGCTCCGCCTCCTGATCAGTTTTTTTCTTCAAGCTCAATCGCAAAAAACTATGTAATACCTAGTCAAAACACTCACGATTTTTCTAAATTCTATATTTCGGCAGACGCTTATGTAATTACTCAGGCTTTAGACTTTCTACATTCTCAAAAATACACATACTACAATAACAAATCTCTGGATTTTTGTTTCTCTGAGGTCTTTTCTGTGAGACCGCCACCGGTATTAGTTTAAATAAAATTCGAATAATTTTTATTAATACTCATGCTCACGTTTTTATAGTGGGTATGCTAATACTTTATGAATAATGAAACTTAAATATTTTTTTAAACATTTAAAAAAACAGGCAGTGGCTTCTTTGGTCATGTTTACGTCTCTTGCTTTTGCTCAGACTTATCCGGATCTGGAAATGGGAAATGTTATTCCAAGTGTAGGAGCTGCAACTAATGTAACGGTAGCTTTGCAAAAAGATACAAATAACAATACTACAACGACATTAACTAATTATGCATCTCCTAGTGCATTAACTGTGAATTTCAATGTAAATACAACAAATTTCACTGATGCTGTTAGGTTTGGTGCGAGTGGTGTTGCGCCATATTATACATTAATGAATAATATAGGAAATGCCGGTGGTGATAATACTCAATATACCTCTAATGGAGTTCCAGCCAATGGTACGGGAATTGATGTTGCTACAAATTATGCAACACGTATTGAAGGCAATTTTGTAGCTGCAGGTAATCAAGCAGGAAATGGCAGGGTAAAGCTTGGTGAAATAACCATTACTTTGAGTAGAGGGGTTAATAATCCTCATCTGCATTTCAAAGGATTAGGTGGTAATGCAACAACATCTCTTACAGCGGAATTTACAGTAAAATCCGTTTTAAATTCATCTGGTACACAAATTCTTGGAAGTACCGTTATTTCACAGTTGTCGGGTACCAATCTCAATGTGAATAATGCTGCTAAGACTATAAATAACGATTATATTGGAACGACGGATCCTGCTACAGTAAATACTGCTAGGGGAACAGTTCGATTTCAAAATAATGATATAAGAACTGTTGTTTTGGAGGTATATGGTAATAGAAATGGGGCAGATGCAACTGTGGTTACATGGGATGGATTGGATGCTTTTCTAATAGGATTGTCGGCTGCTGAGTCGGATATACAAGTTGCAAAAACCGTGAATAATTCATCTGCAGCGGTTGGTAGTACGGTGAATTTTGTGGTAACTGCTACCAATAATGGAGCTTCGAATAATACTAATATCAATATTACAGATGTTTTACCTTCCGGATATACTTTTGTATCTGCTACGCCTTCTGTAGGGACTTATGCCACAGGAACCGGAGTCTGGAATATTCCTACTTTGAACGATGGAGCTTCAGCAACATTATCTATCAATGCAACGGTAAATGCAAACACAGCTTATACAAACACGGCTACTGTAACAAGTGCTTCGCTATCAGATCCAAATGCTGCGAATAATACTTCTGTAGTAGCGGTAGATCCAGACACTGATGGTGATGGCGTTCCTGATAACATAGATCTTGATGACGATAATGACGGTATTTTAGATACTGTGGAATGTCCACCTGCAAATCTTGTAACTAATGGAGCCTTTGCTACTGGGCTTGGCGGATGGACGTTAGGAAACGGTTGGGTGTATGATGCTGCTGGCGGATATGCTCATAATGTTGGTGAAAATCTTACTTTGAGCCCACTATCTCAATCTATAAGCAATCTAAATACTGTGGTGCCTAATGGAACTGTGTCGCTTAATTTGCGAATTGGAGCTCAGGATGGTAATAATTCTGCCGGATCTACAGCAAGTTTACAGGTTGTTTTGAATAATGTTGTATATGCGACTTTATCAAATTCTATTTTGAGAAATACAAGTAATGTTACTATAACTTATGCAAATGGAGCAACCGGAACATTTACAACCTTTGGAACTGGGGCTGCAACGGGGTATACCCAATCTGCTCCATTCACAATCAATATTCCTTATACAGGTCCGAATACCGCAACTTTGGCGTTCAGAATGACTTCTCAAAGTGATGATTGGAGTGTGGATGATGTATCTATAAATGGATTAGTATGTGATTTAGATAATGATGGTATTCCTAATTATTTAGATCTAGATTCTGACGATGACGGATGTTTCGATGCTGTGGAGGGTGATGAAAATGTTACGGGAGCTCAGCTTAATGCAAATGGAAGTATTGCTGGAGCAGTAAATGCTAATGGTGTTCCTAATTTGGTAAATACAGGAGGTGTTGCTGATGTTGGAAGCGATGTTGGTCAGGGAGTAGGAACTTCTCAGAATGCTGCAATACAGGATTTTGAATGTTCTACAGCAATTGGATGTACTAATGCATTATATCTTGCGCAGTTTAAGACTTTATATTCTGTTGATACATCAAGTAATCCATTTGCCTATCCTCTTATTGGAGATGCTTCAGGTGATTATAATGCAATAGGGATCCATCCGTTGAATGGGCGTATGTACGCAATGCCTAGTATAGCTTCTAATAATTTATGGATTATTAATCCTAATGGAAGTTCAGTTAATTTAGGTCCTGTGACAGGATTGCCTGCGGATGCATATAATTCGGGTGAGGTTGATAATTTAGGAAACTATTATATAAAAGCGTCAGGGTCTAATAATATTTTGTACAGAGTTAATGTAACAACTTTAGTAGCTACGCCTATTACATTATCGGCAAGTATTACTGTGGCAGATCTTGCTTTTAGAACTACAAACGGTCTTTTATATACTGTTAGTAATGATACAGGGCGGTTGATGTCAATCAATCCTGCTAATGGTACTGTTACCGGGATTGGACCTTCGCCGGGAACTATTGCTTTTGGGGCGTTGTTCGGTTCTAGTACAGGAGAGATCTACGGATCGGAAAATGGTGGTGGATTTTACCAATTCAATCTTACTACTGGACAAAGAGTTTTGATTTCAGATTCGCCTGCGAGTGGTTCTAATGACGGAGCGCATTGTGTGACATCTCCGATTGCGTTCAGCGCCGATCTTGCCATAAGCAAGACAGATAATACAACAGCTTATGCACCGGGTTCTACAAGGGTATATACAATTGTAGCAAGAAACAATGGGCCTTTTGGTGTTTTGGGAGCAACGGTTTCAGATCTTTTGCCAGTGGGTATTCTTGCTGCGAATGTAAGCTATACTGCAGTTGCTGCAGGAGGTGCGACAACTTCTGTTTTGGGAACGCAGACTGGAGCGATCAATGATGTGGTAAATCTGCCTGTAAATGCTACGGTAACTTACACGGTAACGGTAGGTATACCGTTCACTTTCACAGGTGATCTTGTGAATACGGTCACCATTACAGCGCCGGCAAACAGTACAGATTCTAATTTGACTAATAATACGGCTACCGATACTGATACTCAGGAGGTGTGTTACAGACCAGGAATTACAAGCGGAACTGTATTGAATACAAATCACGGTTTTACTTCTTTAGCAAGAGCAGGTGGTACTGCATCGGGCAATTGGCCAATGATAAGAAAAGGAGCTTGGACGGTTTTGGAATCAAGAACTAAAGGTTTTGTTGTAAACAGATTGACAGCACTGCAGATTTCGCAAATTCCTGCAGCAAATTTGGTAGAAGGAATGATGGTGTACAATATTACATCAGATTGTCTTCAGGTCAACACAACGGGTACTCCAGCGGGTTGGACTTGTTTTAGTACACCTACGTGTCCGTCTAATTAATGTTTAACAATAAAAAGAATTAATAATGAAATATTTATTCCTAATCATACTGGCTTTTTTGTCAGGAAATGTATATTCTCAAATAGCGATAGGTAAAGAAAGTGTGTCTTCACCATCTGTTTCACTTGATTTCGGACTTGGGAATCGTGGGATTATTTTACCATGGGTAACTTCAGAAGGAAGTGTTACTGGTGTTGTAAACGGTACATTGGTTTATGATCTTAACGATAAAAAAGTGAAGGTAAAATACGCGTCAGGCTGGAAGGATCTTACAGTTAATACAAATGGTACAACAGTGCAGGGCGGTGTAGATGGTGCCTTAATTCAAGCGAGTTCAGTAGCTGAAAATACTTCTGCTAAAACAGCCATTGGAACAACTTTAAGTTCTGCACCTGGAATATTGGTTTTAGAAGATACCGACAAGGCTATGGTTTTACCTACAGCTGCAAGTCCGCATCTTAATATCATAAATCCTGCACCCGGTATGATGGTGTATGATAATTTCAATAAGGTGTTAGCTGTTTATAACGGAACAGTTTGGTCTTTCTGGCGGGGAGGAATCGAAGCGGTTCCTACTGTAACGACAGGAACTGGAAGAGTATGGATGGATCGTAATTTAGGTGCAACGCAGGTGGCTACAAGTTCTACAGATGCTCTTGCTTATGGTAGTCTTTACCAATGGGGAAGATTGTCTGATGGGCACCAGCTAAGAACATCCCCTAATAGTGTTTTGAATGCTACAAGCAGTACGGATGTCCCTGGTAATGGTAATTTTATTATAGTTACTACGGGCCAACTTGACTGGAGAAACCCACAGAATAATAACTTATGGGAGGGTGTAAATGGAATTAATAATCCTTGTCCAAGTGGTTTTAGAATTCCTACGACAGCTGAATTTCAGGCTGAAATAGCGTTGCTTGCAACTCAAAATGCTTCAGGTGCTTATAATTCTCCATTAAAATTGACTGTTGCTGGTTATAGACAGTATAACAATGGTTCTCTACAGCAGGTAGGAGGCACTGGTTATTACTATACAAGTTCAGAATCTGGTACAAATACTACTTTTTTTTATTTTAACTCTTCAGCAGCAGGTTCGGTGGTTCAACGGGCTTATGGTATGTCAGTAAGATGTATAAAAAATTAACTTTTTATTTAAGTTAAATCAATTTCTTTAAAGTTAAAAACCACTGCCTTGTTTATAAGGTGGTGGTTTTTTTGATTTAAAAAATAGTGACTTTTGCTGTATGAGGTAAACCTTCAGCTAATTTGCTATATCAACTCTTTAAAAAAATAAGAAAATTTTATAATTACAAAAGTTATAGAGTGATACTTAAATTTGTGTAATCACTTAAAAATTAGTATATTTGCAGTTCTTTTGGCGCTAATAAATATACATACATCAGTAAAACATTGTAAATCAACTCTTTCATAATTTTGAAAGGGATTTCTTGTTGATAGATTATTTACATTTTTTTCGTCCAAAATAAAAATTTAAAAATATTTTGCATTACGCTGTGAAAAGATATACCAGCGTTGCAGTTAGAATTAGAGTTTAGAATAAAGAACTAAGAACAAAGACCACTTCTGATAGCGCCAAACATCAAATGTCTTTTATCTTGCCTCTTTTATCTTTTAGTCTTTTTCTGATATTTTTTGTAAAATCAAAATATTTTTTAACCCTTTCTTAAAAGTTTTATGAGTAAAACAACCGCAATTACTAAAGGAAATGAGAGAATTAATTTCTCTACAGCGAAAGGAAAAATCATTACTCCGGATTTCTTAGATATCCAGTTAGAGTCATTCAAAGATTTTTTCCAATTAGATACACTTCCTGAAGACAGAAAGAAAGAAGGTTTGCACAAAACCTTCCAAGAAAACTTTCCAATTACCGATTCTAGAAACCAATTCGTTTTGGAATTCTTAGACTATTTGGTAGATTCACCACGTTACTCAATCGATGAGTGTGTGGAAAGAGGTTTAACGTATTCCGTTCCTCTAAAAGCTAGACTTAAATTATACTGTACAGATCCTGAGCATGAAGATTTTCAGACTGTTGTACAAGATGTTTATTTAGGTCCGGTTCCTTACATGACTCCGTCTGGTTCATTTATTATTAATGGAGCAGAGCGTGTAATCGTAACTCAGTTACACAGATCTCCGGGTGTATTCTTCGGACAGACTTACCACGCAAACGGAACTAAATTGTATTATTCAAGAATTATCCCTTTCAAAGGATCTTGGATGGAATTTACTACCGATATCAACAGCGTAATGTACGCGTATATCGACCGTAAGAAAAAATTACCTTTAACTACATTATTAAGAGCTATCGGTTTCGAATCTGATAAAGACATTCTTCAGATTTTTGACCTTGCAGAAGAAGTGAAAGTTTCTAAAGCTGCACTTAAAAAAGTAGAAGGTAGAACATTGGCTGCGAGAGTATTGAATACTTGGTTCGAAGATTTCGTAGACGAAGACACTGGAGAAGTTGTTTCTATTGAAAGAAATGAAATTATCCTAGACAGAGAAACGATTCTTGAAAAAGAACATTTAGATCTTATTTTGGATGCAGGTGTGAAATCTATCTTGATTCACAAAGAAAATTCAAACGAATTCTCTATCATCCAGAATACTTTACAAAAAGATCCAACCAACTCAGAAAAAGAAGCGGTTGAATATATTTATCGTCAGTTAAGAAATGCAGATCCACCCGATGAGGAAACTGCAAGAGGAATTATTGAAAAATTATTCTTCTCTGAGCAAAGATATTCATTGGGTGAAGTAGGACGTTATAGACTAAACAAAAAGTTAAGCCTAAACATCCCAACTACAACTGAAGTTCTTACAAAAGAAGATATCATTGCGATTGTAAGACACCTAATTGAGTTAGTAAACTCAAAAACTGATGTTGATGATATTGACCACTTATCAAACAGAAGAATTAAAACTGTTGGTGAGCAATTAGCAGGACAGTTCGGTGTAGGTCTTTCTAGAATTGCAAGAACAATCAAAGAGAGAATGAACGTTAGAGATAACGAAATCTTTACTCCACTTGACCTTGTTAATGCGAAGACTTTAACATCAGTTATTAACTCATTCTTTGGTACCAACCAGCTTTCTCAGTTCATGGACCAAACCAATCCTCTATCAGAAATCACGCATAAGCGTAGACTTTCTGCCCTAGGACCTGGTGGTTTATCAAGAGAAAGAGCAGGTTTCGAGGTACGTGACGTTCACCATACTCACTATGGTCGTATTTGTCCTATCGAAACTCCTGAGGGACCAAACATTGGTTTGATCTCATCTTTGGGTATCTATGCAAAAATCAATTCTTTAGGTTTCATCGAAACTCCATATAGAAAAGTAGAAGGAAGCACGGTAGATTTACATGCTGATCCTATTTATCTTAATGCTGAAGACGAAGAAGATAAAGTAATTGCTCAGGCAAACGTTGAGTTAGACGATAACGGAGCTTTCTTAACAGACAGAATTATTGCCAGATTAGATGGTGATTATCCTGTAGTTGAGCCTGCTCAGGTTAATTTGATCGACGTGGCACCTAACCAGATTTCCGGTATTTCAGCTTCATTGATTCCATTCTTGGAACATGATGATGCAAACCGTGCGTTGATGGGATCAAACATGATGCGTCAGGCAGTTCCTTTGTTGAAGCCACAAGCTCCAATCGTAGGTACAGGTCTGGAACAACAAGTTGCAAAAGATTCTAGAATTTTGATCAATGCTGAAGGAAATGGTATCGTTGAATATGTAGATGCTGATCAGATTACTATTAAATATGAAAGAAGCGATGACGAAGATTTAGTATCATTCGAATCTGCTACGAAAACATATAAATTAACTAAGTTCAGAAAAACTAACCAGAGTACGACAATTACCCTAAGACCAAACGTAAGAGTAGGTGAGACGGTACATAAAGGTCAGGTTCTTTGTGACGGTTATGCAACCGAAAATGGAGAATTAGCTCTTGGTAGAAACTTAGTGGTAGCCTTCATGCCTTGGAAAGGATACAACTTTGAGGATGCAATCGTAATCAACGAAAAAGTTGTACGTGAAGACTGGTTTACTTCTATCCACGTGGATGAGTATTCTCTTGAAGTTCGTGATACCAAATTAGGTATGGAAGAATTGACAGCAGATATTCCAAACGTATCTGAAGAAGCTACAAAAGATCTTGATGAGAACGGAATGATCAGAATCGGTGCTGAAGTGAAGCCTGGTGATATCATGATTGGTAAGATTACTCCAAAAGGTGAATCTGATCCTACTCCTGAAGAGAAACTTCTAAGAGCAATCTTTGGTGACAAAGCTGGTGATGTAAAAGATGCTTCATTGAAAGCAGATTCTTCATTAAGAGGTGTTGTAATCAACAAGAAATTGTTCTCTAGAAACATTAAAGATAAAAAGAAAAGAACTGAAGAAAAACTTAAGCTTGAAGAGATTGAAAACACTTACAAGGCTAAGTTTGACGAGTTGAGAAATACTTTAATCGAAAAATTAAACACTTTAGTTAGTGGTAAAACTTCTCAGGGAGTTACGAATGACTTAGATGAAGAAATTATCGGTAAAGGCGTGAAATTCACTCACAAATTGTTGACTTCAGTAGAAGATTACGTAAACGTTAGCGGTGCAGATTGGACGGTTGACAACGATAAGAATGAATTGATCAAACAATTGATTCACAACTACAAAATCAAATTCAACGATATTCAAGGAGTTAAAAACCGCGAGAAATTCGCAATTTCTATCGGAGATGAACTTCCAGCAGGGATCATGAAATTGGCTAAAGTATATATCGCTAAAAAACGTAAACTAAACGTTGGGGATAAAATGGCAGGACGTCACGGTAACAAAGGGATTGTTTCGAGAATCGTTCGTGAAGAAGATATGCCATTCTTAGAAGATGGAACACCAGTAGATATCGTATTGAATCCACTTGGGGTACCTTCTCGTATGAACATCGGACAGATTTATGAAACAGTTCTTGGATGGGCTGGTCAGAAATTGGGGATGACGTTCGCTACGCCAATCTTTGATGGGGCAACTCTTGATCAGATTACAGAGTATACTGAGAAAGCAGGAGTTCCTAAATTCGGTCACACTCACCTTTATGATGGTGGTACCGGAGAAAGATTTACACAAGCTGCAACGGTAGGTATTATCTATATGTTGAAACTTGGGCACATGGTAGATGACAAAATGCACGCACGTTCTATCGGACCTTACTCATTGATTACTCAGCAGCCATTAGGAGGTAAAGCTCAGTTTGGTGGTCAGAGATTCGGAGAGATGGAGGTTTGGGCTCTTGAAGCATTTGGAGCTGCAAATATCTTGAGAGAAATCTTGACTGTGAAGTCGGATGACGTGATTGGTAGAGCAAAAACTTATGAAGCAATTGCAAAAGGTGAAGCAATGCCTGAACCAGGTATTCCGGAATCTTTCAACGTATTACTTCACGAGTTACAAGGTCTTGGATTAGACGTAAGATTGGAAGAGTAAATTAAGATTTAATTGTTAAAAAATTAAAGCATTAATTAAACTCAGAGATAATAAGTGCGAAAGCGATTTGAAGCTTTCAATCTTTTAATCTTTTAATCAAAAATTAAATTATGTCAAATAAAAATAAATCAAGTAGATTTAATAAAATAACCATCGGTTTAGCTTCACCTGAGTCAATTTTACAAGACTCAAGAGGAGAAGTTCTTAAGCCGGAAACTATTAACTACAGAACGCATAAACCAGAAAGAGATGGTTTGTTCTGTGAAAAAATCTTCGGTCCTATCAAAGATTACGAATGTGCTTGTGGTAAATACAAGAGAATTCGTTACAAAGGGATCGTTTGTGACCGTTGTGGTGTAGAGGTTACGGAGAAAAAAGTACGTAGAGAAAGAATCGGACACATTGGTTTGGTTGTTCCTATTGCGCATATTTGGTATTTCCGTTCTTTACCAAACAAAATCGGTTACCTTTTGGGTATTCCTTCTAAGAAATTAGATATGATCATCTATTACGAGAGATATGTTGTTATTCAGCAGGGTATCGCTAAGAAAGCAGATGGTTCAGATTTTGACGAGAAAGAATTCCTTACAGAAGAAGAATATCTGGATGTTTTGGAAACTCTTCCTCCGGATAATCAATATCTTGATGATGCAGATCCAAACAAATTCCTTGCTAAAATGGGTGCGGAAGCTGTTGAAGAATTGCTAAAAAGAATTGATCTTGATGCATTGTCTTTCGACTTGAGACACAAAGCTCACAACGAAGGTTCTAAGCAAAGAAGAACAGAAGCTCTAAAAAGATTGAACGTAGTAGAAGCATTGAGAGGTGCTAACACTAGAATGATCAACAGACCAGAGTGGATGATTATGCGTGTGCTTCCTGTAATACCACCAGAATTAAGACCATTAGTTCCATTGGATGGAGGACGTTTCGCAACTTCTGACTTAAATGATCTTTACAGAAGAGTAATTATCAGAAACAACCGTTTAAAGAGATTATTGGAAATCAAAGCTCCTGAAGTAATCTTGAGAAACGAGAAGCGTATGCTTCAGGAATCTGTAGATTCATTATTCGATAATACAAGAAAGTCTTCTGCAGTTAAATCTGAATCAAACAGACCATTGAAATCACTTTCAGATTCATTGAAAGGTAAACAAGGTCGTTTCCGTCAGAACTTACTAGGGAAAAGGGTAGATTACTCTGCACGTTCTGTAATTGTTGTAGGTCCAAACTTACAGCTTCACGAATGTGGTATTCCTAAAGATATGGCAGCTGAACTTTACAAACCGTTTATCATCAGAAAACTGATTGAAAGAGGAATTGTAAAAACAGTAAAATCTGCAAAGAGAATTATTGACAGAAAAGAACCTGTAGTTTATGATATCTTAGAAGGTGTAATGAAAGGTCACCCTGTTTTATTAAACAGAGCACCTACTTTGCACAGACTAGGTATTCAGGCTTTCCAACCTAAGATGATCGAGGGTAAGGCAATCCAATTACACCCATTAGTAACAACAGCATTCAACGCCGATTTTGATGGTGACCAGATGGCGGTACACTTACCGTTGGGTCCTGAAGCAATTTTGGAAGCTCAGTTATTGATGTTAGGTTCTCAGAATATCTTGAACCCTGCAAACGGTTCTCCAATTACGGTACCATCTCAAGACATGGTTCTTGGTCTTTATTTCATGACCAAAGAATTAAGCTCTACAGATGAGAAAAAAGTTTTGGGAGAAGGTCTTGCATTCTATTCTCCGGAAGAAGCGGAAATCGCTTATGCTGAAGGTAGAGTTTCATTGAACGCTAAAGTAAGATGTAGACTACCGGTAAAAGAAGAAGGTGTAATCACTACAAAATTGATTGAAACTTCTGTTGGTAGAATCTTATTTAACCAAATTGTTCCTAAACAGTCAGGATATATTAATGAACTTCTTACGAAGAAATCATTAAGAAATGTAATTGGTAAAGTACTTGCTGATACAGATTTCCCTACCACTGTGAAGTTCTTGGATGCTATGAAAGACTTAGGTTATTCAAATGCATTTAAAGGAGGTCTTTCGTTCTCATTAGGTGACATCGTTGTCCCTGTTGAGAAAAAGAAAATGATCGCAACATCTATTGAAACTGTAGACGAAATTAGAGCCAACTATAACATGGGTCTTATTACAGATACAGAAAGATATAACCAGGTAATCGACGTTTGGACAAACACCAATGCTGGATTAACTGAAATGATCATGAGCAGAATGAAAGTTGACCAAGGTGGATTCAATTCTGTATACATGATGCTTGATTCTGGTGCGAGGGGTTCTAAGGAACAGATCCGTCAGTTATCAGGGATGAGAGGTTTGATGGCAAAACCGCAAAAAGCTGGTTCTACCGGTGCGGAAATTATCGAAAACCCGATTCTTGCAAACTTTAAGGAAGGTCTTTCTATCTTAGAATACTTTATCTCTACTCACGGTGCTCGTAAGGGTCTTGCGGATACCGCATTGAAAACTGCCGATGCAGGTTACTTAACGAGAAGATTGGTAGACGTTGCACAAGATGTTATCATTACTGAAGCAGATTGTGGAACTCTTAGAGGAACTGAAGTTACTGCGCTTAAGAAAAATGACGAAATCGTTGAAAGAATTTCTGAAAGAATCCTAGGTAGAGTATCTCTTCATAACATTTACGATCCGGAAACCGACGAATTAGTAGCAACTGCTGATCAGATTATTGAGGAAGCTTTAGCGAAAAGAATCGAGGAAATGGGTATTGAAGCAGTAGAAGTACGTTCACCACTTACTTGTGAAACCAAAAAAGGAATCTGTGCTAAATGTTATGGTAGAAACCTGGCAACTGGTAAGAAAATCCATATGGGTGAAGCGGTAGGTGTAATTGCTGCACAATCAATTGGGGAACCGGGAACTCAGCTTACGTTGAGAACCTTCCACCAAGGGGGTGTATCTACAAACGTATCAGAAAATCCTTCAATCTCTGCAAGAAGAGACGGTATCGTTGAATTGGATGAGGTAAGAACAATTACTTCTGAAGATGAAAACGGAAACACTGCGGAAGTAGTAGTATCTCGTACAACAGAATTTAGATTGGTTGCTGATAACGAAACCAGAACACCATTAATGATTGCTAACGTACCTTATGGTTCTCAGTTACTAGTTAAATCTGGTGATAAAGTGAAAAAAGGCGATATCATTGCTAAGTGGGATCCGTATAACGCGGTAATCATTGCAGAAAACGCTGGTAAGGTAGAATACGAGGATATTATCCAAGGTATTTCATTCCAACTGGAGATTGATGAGCAAACAGGATTTGAAGAGAAAGTAATCTCTGAATCTAGAAATAAGAAAGCCGTACCTACATTGAAGGTGGTAGATTCTAAAGGAGTTGAGCAAAAAGGTTACAACTTACCGGTAGGAGCCCACTTAATGGTAAACGATGGTGAAAAAATTAAGGCTGGTAAAGTCTTAATCAAGATCCCAAGAAAATCTGCTAAGTCAGGGGATATCACCGGAGGTCTTCCGAGAGTTACAGAATTATTTGAAGCAAGAAACCCTTCAAACCCAGCGGTTGTTACAGAAATCGATGGTGTAGTTTCTTACGGAAAAATCAAGAGAGGTAACCGAGAATTGATCGTTGAAGCTAAAACTGGTGAGAGAAAAATTTATTTAGTTAAATTATCAAACCAGATCTTGGTACAGGAGAATGACTTCGTTAGAGCTGGTTCGCCACTTTCTGACGGTTCAGTTACTCCAGACGACATCTTGAAGATCAAAGGACCAACTGCGGTTCAGGAATATTTAGTAAACGAAATTCAGGAAGTTTACCGTCTACAAGGGGTGAAAATCGACGATAAGCACTTCGAAATCATCGTAAGACAGATGATGACAAAAGTTTCAATCGTTGACGGAGGTGATACTCAGTTCCTTGAGGCTGCTCTAGAGCACAAATACGATTTCTTAATTGAAAACAACAGAGTATTTGGTCTTAAAGTAGTTACAGATGCTGGTGATTCTAAAGAATTCAAGCCAGGACAGATGATTACTGCAAGAGAGCTAAGAGACGAAAACTCTAAGTTGAAGCGTGAAGATCAGGCTTTAGTTGAAGTAAGAGAAGCACTTCCTGCAACGGCAACGCCGGTATTGCAAGGGATTACAAGAGCGGCTCTTCAGACTAAGTCGTTCATGTCTGCAGCATCATTCCAGGAGACCACTAAAGTTCTAAACGAAGCAGCAGTAGCTGGTAAAGTAGATACCTTGAATGGTCTTAAAGAAAATGTAATTGTAGGACACAGAATTCCTGCAGGTACAGGTCTTAAAGAGTATCAGAATGTAATCGTAGGTTCTAAAAAAGAATTCGAAGATTTAAATTAATTCAAAATTTAATGTTCAAGGTTCAAAGATTTAATTTATTTTTGAGCCTTGAATTTTTTAAACATAAAACATAAACAAAAATAATGGACAACCAAAATCAAAACCAAGATCCAAACAACATTAACATTCAACTAAACGAAATGGTAGCTTCAGGGGTTTATTGTAACCTTGCTTTAGTAAACCATTCTCCATCAGAGTTTGTAGTAGATTTCATCCAGCTTATGCCAGGTGTACAGCAAGCGAACGTGCGTTCAAGAGTAATTCTTGCTCCACTTCACGCTAAAAGAGTTCTTACAGCTCTTCAGCAAAATATCACAAACTACGAGCAGCAGTTCGGAGAAATCAAAGAAGTTGAGCCTTTCGTATTAGGTGGAAACAACGTACAAGCGTAAGATTTTCTCAAAATATATAAGAATGCCCCAGCGAAAGTTGGGGCATTTTTATTTGTTTTATATTATAAAATTCCTTTGCTATGCAAAGCTAAGAGACTTTTAATTCGGATACACTCCAAAAACTACAATATTTGGATCAGAAAACATTTTTACTTGATAATTATTACCACCGTAACTAAAAGGAACTACAGACCCAAAAGATGTTAGATCATCTGTTACAACAATTTCTTTTGAGTTATTTTCTGAAATCAGTTCTCTGGTAAAATTAGTATCATACCCTACATGTGACCAATTGGAAGGAAGTGTGCCAAATGATCCAATTCCTGATGGAAATCCAGAATTTACATAACCATTAGCAACAGGATTATTACTTGCATCAAGTATTTCATATCTCATGTAATATATTTTTCCGGCTCTGTAAAGTAATTCTAATTCTTCGGCAGTAGCTCCGGAGGCGCTGAAGCTAAAAGCAATGTTTTGAGGATAAATATTTGGTCCTAAACCAGAAATTGGCAAGTGTCCTATCATAGAATCAACACCAAAACCATTTGAAGCAATTGGTAGTATTAATTCGTCTGAAGCAATTGTATTGCCATATTTTAAATTTGAATGGTAGAGTAATGGATATTGACCACTATCCAAATTAAAGCCCATATAATCAGGGTAGTGCGGACTACTATCATCAATATAAGCTAAGCCTACATAAGCTTTAATTTTGATTTGAAACGGAGTGGAATGCTCAAACTTATAAATGACATCTTTACCAACCCCGGCAATATCATACGGAGATTCATATGCCAGTTGAGGATCAATAGTTTTTGAAGGATTTCCTGTTGGTTTCGTTTCATTATCACGTAAAATATCAGTTTCTGATGTGCTACAAGACAAGAGTAATACACTTACTAAAAGTACAATTGTTTTTTTCATAATATTTTGATTTAAAATCAAATATATAAAAAATAAATAATAACCCATTACATAGTGATAAAATAAATGAAAATAAATAATTTAATGTAATGTTAGTATGTGTGTTTATAATTTAATAAATTGAATTAAATACAAGATTGTTTTCAATGAATTTAGAGTTGTTGCGGTTCTTCAGCAAAACATCATAAACTACGAGCTGCAGTTCGGAGAAATCAAAAAGTTGAGTAGGTGGAAATAACGTACAAGCGTAAGGTTTTCTCAAAATATATAAGAATGCACCAGCGAAAGTTGGGGCATTTTTTTGTACAAAATATAATCATGATATTTATTTGGACGCCAAATTTCATCCGGAATTTATCCTGAGCTGTATCGAAGGGCTTCCGCTTTTTTTGTCTCCGCTTCGTTCCAGCAAAAACAGCTCCGTTCAGGCCGGGGCGCAATATTCTCATTCTTTCATTTTTAGTCAAAATTTTCATGTTATGAAACTTATTTTCATAGTCCAAAAGTGAATTATTAAGAATGATTAAAAATAATAGCTTGATGAAAATAAATGTAACTAACAATATTTCAATTTTATACCTTTGTTTAAGTTTTAGATAAAATATATGTTGAAGAATCAATTTATTATTAACAAATTCGGATTTTTGGGTGTTGATTTCTTAAAAGATCTCAACAAGCATGGAATCATCAGCAATGTAAAAGCTAAAACTGAATTAGCCAGTGAAGGGCAGAAGAATAAATTTGTCCCGTTTCTTATCAAAGGTTCAATCAGAGTATTTTCATTAAATGACGGAAGGGAGCTGATTTACTATTACGTAAGAGAAAATGATAGCTGTATGATGACATTTTCCTCTATTTTTTCTGATTATGTAAGCCGTATTTATGCAGTTGCAGAAGAAGATTCTGAGGTTTTATTGATTCCGGTTTCTGTAATGCACGATTGGTTGTTACAGTTCCCTGCAATAAACAAATTATTTTATCAGGAATATGATAGACGGTTTTCAGATGTCATGAATATGGTGAATGAAGCTGTATTTCACAAGCTCGATAAAAGAATCCTAAGCTATATCAAACAACAGATAGTATTGACTGGTAACAATCCCATCAAGCTTACCCATCGGGAAATTGCCGTCAATCTTGGTACTTCAAGAGAAGTGGTGAGCAGAGTGATGAAAAAAATTGAAAACGAAGGTGAGATTTCTCAAAGTAAGCAGGGCATCAGAATAGTGCAGTCTGAAAATGTTAGTCAGTTCTAATAAATTTGTTTTAATGATTTTATAAAGCTGATTGATAAAAACAATATCGTCGGTGACTTTTGTCACACACTTTTAAAAATTTTAGTCGATAAGTTTGTTGTATCAATTTTAATTAAAATTATATGACAAAAACTCTATTATTTTTGTCGATGATTTCTTCAGTTCTTGCCTATTCACAGGAAGATCTGCTGAAAGATATTGACACCATTTCAACAACCAACTCAACTTCGCCGCCGGCTTTCAAAGCACTTCAAATCGTTACCGGACAATCAACCAAACTCACTGCAAAAAATGAGTGGTATGTGGTTATTGCGCACCGTTTTGGAGATGTAAGCGAGGGGTTCAAAAACTTTTTTGGTCTGGATGATGCTTCTACCAAGCTTGGAGTAATTTACGGTGTAACAGACGGAATTTCATTAAGTCTTTCAAGGGAAACCAACATGAAAACTTTTGAATTCGGAGCAAAATACAAGCTTCTGAAACAAAATGATGACGTACCCGTAGATCTTGTAGGATATAATGTAATGGCATTAAACACAGATTTGGATACCGAAACTTATCCGCATCTGAAGTTTGGCGACCGGCTTTCTTATCTTACACAAGCTCTTATTTCCAGAAGGTTTAATGAGAATTTTTCTTTACAGCTGACGCCGTCTTATGTTCATAAAAATCTTTATGAGCCGAGCATTGAAAACAACAATCAATTCTTAACCGGATTAGGAGGACGATACAAAATTTCCAAAAGAATCTCAATCAATGCAGAGTATTTTGTGAATTTCGACAGTCACAGTTTCTACAAAAATCCGTTGTCATTAGGAATGGATATTGAAACAGGAGGTCACGTTTTTCAGCTGCTGTTTAGCAATTCTCAATTGAATTCTGATATTGGCTATCTGACAAACGCTACCGGAAAGTGGGATAAAGGACAGATTTTCTTTGGGTTTAATCTTTACAGAGTATTTTAAAATGAAAAAAATAATTTACATAACCAGTCTTATTCTTTTCATTACCTCTTGCGAAAGCAGAACCTATGAAGAGATTTCTGACAATACACCAATCGCAGAAACTGTAAGGTATCAAACAGACATAAAACCGATTATCGATGCCAACTGTACAGTTTGTCATTCTGCTGGAGGATCAGCTTCTTTTCAGCCATGGACAAATTATAATCAGGTAAAAACGAATATTGATAACATCATTAACCGAATTCAAAGACCCAATGGAGATCCTTTAAAAATGCCTCAAGGAGGTTCTCTGTCTCAAAATCAGATTAATCTTTTCGTTAAATGGAAAGCTGATGGTCTTATTGAAAATTAAAAGAATTGAATATGAAAAATGTAGTATTAATAATGTTTTCGTTATTGTTTAGTAATCTTGTTTTGGCTCAAAAATACAGCTCAAAAACAGGAAAAGTTACAATCGAAGCATCAATTCCTATGTTTGAAGATGTTTTTGCTCAGGATGACAATAATATTGTGGTTCTCAATGCGGATACCGGAGAAATGGCTTCTGTTTCAGTGGTGAAAAACTTCAAATTTAAAGTCAAACTGATGGAAGAGCATTTCAATGAAAGCTATGCCGAAACAGCAAAATATCCGAAGACAACTTTCAAAGGGAAGATTTTGAATTTTGATAAAACAAAGCTTAGTGAAAATCCACAAAAATTTACTGTTCAGGGAATATTAAACTTTCACGGAGTAGATAGAAATATTTCTTCCACGGCTACGATTTCTTCAAAAGACGGAAAGATTTATATGAAAGGCAATTTTATTGCTAAGTCAGCAGATTTCAAAGTAACCATCCCAAAAATGGTTATGAAAAAAGTCGCAGAAAACGTTAATGTAGAATATAATTATACCCTTGTAAAACAATGAAAAAGTTAATTTTATTCACAGTCTTCTTCTTGAGTTTGTCTTTTATATCAGCTCAGGAAAAAGCAAAATCAGTTTTTGATATTGCAAGAAGTGGTACGCTTGCAGAACTAAAAGATTTAATGAAAAAAAATCCTGATGTTATCAATGAGACCAATGAGCAGAATTATTCTCCTCTTATTTTAGCCTGTTACCGTGGAAATATGGAAGTGGTTGATTTTCTTATTGATAATGTAAAGGATATCAATTACAATTCTCCAATGGGTACTGCGCTCATGGGAGTAATATTCAAAGGTGATTTGAAATTAACTCAAAAATTATTAGACAATAAATGTGATATTAATAAAGCAGATTCTCATGGCACAACCCCTCTTATTTTTGCTGCAAAATTAGGAAATGTTGATATGGTAAAACTTCTTATAAAATATAAGGCAGAAAAAAGTATAATAGATAAAGAAGGAAAAACGGCTTTTGAATATGCTGTATTTTCAAAAAATCAAGAACTTATAAACCAACTAAAAAATAAAATATGAAAAAATTGTAATTTTTTCACTTTCATTAATCAGTTTTTTGAGCTTTGCTCAACAAAAAACTACCGGAGATATTACATTATCTCCTAATAATGGTGTTATGGCAAATTTCACTTTAAACAATACAACTTCTAAAGTAACTCTTTTGCTTAAAGGTCCTTCAGACAGATGGTTTGGATTGGGAATAGGAGTAAATGCTGGTTTCAGTATGTCTTCAGGTGATGCGTTAGTTTATTCTGCTGTTACATCTCCAATGCTCACAGACAGAAATTTCATAGGAACGCAACAGCCTCCGGTTGATGCTGTACAAGACTGGACAATTGTAAGTGATAATGTTGTTGCAGGAATAAGAACTGTAACTTTAACCAGAAACTTAACGAATTCTGATACTAATGATTTTCAGCTCCCTTATGCAACTACCAACTCAATAAGTATAGCTGGTGTAAGACCACCTACTGCAACTACAACAGTTGCTCCACATGGCGGAACCGCTAATGTAGGATATGCTACTGCTTCTTTTACGACTGTATTGGGAGTAGATGAATTGAATGCTTTAGAAGAAAACAAAGTAAAGCTTTACCCGAATCCTGCAAAAGAAACCGTAAGCTTAAAAAATGCAGATAAGATAAAGTCTATCGACATCTACGAATCTACAGGAAGAAAAGTAAGATCGGTGAAATTAGAAGGCGAAAACATCAATGTTGCTGATCTGAAATCCGGAAGTTATTATTTTGAAATGACTTTAAAAGATGGAAGTCTGACCTTTGAAAAATTAATTAAAGAATAAAATGAAGCCACTGAAAAGTGGCTTTTTTTGATTTACAGAATAATGTTATTGCGTAAATCTTTTAATTATTTTTTAACTCAACAAACTTTTATGCGATAGACATTCAACTTAAATTTGCATAAATTTTTAAAGGATGAAAAAAAGTCTTTCGATCATATTTCTACTCACAATTGTATCAGTTTTTTCACAAACTAAAATTGATACAGCACAAATTATCATTCCCAATCGATTGAATGATGCTGAAGCAAAGTCAAAACCTTATGTAATTATGATTTCCGCAGACGGTTTCAGATATGATTATGCTAAAAAATACAACGCTCAAAATCTTCTGAAATATTCAGCTCAAGGAATTCAGGCAAAAGCAATGATTCCGAGTTATCCAAGCATCACTTTTCCTAATCATTGGAGTTTGATTACCGGATTATATCCTGCGCATCATGGTTTGGTTGATAATTTCTTTTACGACTACAAATTGCAAAAGAACTATGCCATGAACAAAAAAGAAATTGTAGAAGATGGAAGCTGGTACGGCGGAACTCCACTTTGGGCGTTGGCTGAAAAACAAGGAATGATAAGTGCATCTATGCAGTGGGTGGGTTCTGCAAGTGAAGCTGGTGAAAAAAGACCAACCTATTATTATCCGTATCACGAAAAATTTAGCCCTTCAGAAAAAGTGGATAAGGTTGTCAATTGGTTGAAGCTTCCTGAAGATAAAAGACCGCACTTCATCTCTATGTATTTTCCTGAGGTGGACGGAGCTGGGCATCATTTTGGTCCCGAAGCTAAAGAAACTGAAAATGCAGTTCAGTTGGTTGATGCTGCGATTGGAGATTTAGTGGAAAAAGTAAAGCAATTAGATTTAAAAAATATCAATTTCATTTTCGTTTCAGATCACGGGATGATTCAGGTGGATGGTGGAAATCCTTTAGTAATTCCTGCGATGCTTTTTGATAAAAAAAGATTTGATTTTTACAATTCCCAGACTTTGTTGAGAGTGTATGTAAAAAATCCTGCAGACGTTAAAACTGTTTTTAAAGAATTAAAAGCGAATAAAACGAATGACTATGAAGTGTATTTAGATAAAAAACTACCGAAATATTTGCATTTTGCCACGAGAGACGATCGATACAATAGGATAGGGCAGATTCTTCTGATTCCAAAAGCTCCGAAAGTATTTCTAGAAAAAGATCAGAAAACATCTTTAGGAAAACACGGCTATGATCCAAAACTAGTTCCCGAAATGAAAGCAACATTTTTTGCTTGGGGATCCGGGTTTAAAAATAATCTAATCATTGATGAGTTTTCAAATGTGAACGTTTATCCTTTGGTTGCTGAGATTTTAGGTTTAAAACCAGAAAATAAAATTGACGGAAAGCTGAAAGTATTAAAAGAAACTTTAAAAAAATAAAGTCCCAACGGGACGACCTAACAAAGGATAGGATAAAATCCTATCAAATATATTACATTAAAAAAGCAGTATCGGCGGGTCAAAGGCCCGCCGATACTGCTTTTTTAAACATCAAGAATTAAATCGATCAGCAAACTCTTTTGCAAATTCCTCCAATTTAATCTCACCATCAACATAAGAGCCATGCTCAATAAAGTCTTTCTGAACAAGCCCAGTCCTGATTCCCAATCCCATTTCCGTATACAGCTCAGCCATTTCTTGTGGAACTCCGGCTTGAATCATTCCGTTGAGAGAATCTTCATCTTTAAATTCAACCCACGGAAGTTCAGATTTTCCGATTACATGACCAAAAGTTTTTGCTAAATCCGAAGCCGAGCGAAAATCACTCACAATATATCTCACATCTTTATCTTCAGAATATTTAACTAATTCTTCAGCAGCAGCTTTGGCGATATCAGTAGGATGAACTAATGGAACTTTTGCATTTTCAGGATAATTAGCTCCAATAATTCCCGCATTTTTAATCAAAGGAATATCGTTGAAGAAATTAATATAAAAATATCCTGCTCTTAAAAAAGTTACAGAAGTATTTTCCAAGTCATTGTAAAACTTTTCAATAAAGTGTAATCCTTTAATTGGACCATTATCTACCGGAGATTCTACACCAATACTGCTTAACATAACAATTCTTTTTACGCCTGTCTGCTTTATTGCCTCAGCATAATTTCTTCCTGCATTGATTGTATTTTCAACGATATTAGTTCCGCCCATATTTGGAGGAGTCATTAGAAATGCTGCCTCTGCTCCTTCAAATGTTTGAACTAAAAAATCTAAATCAGTAATCGAACCAATCGCTGCTTTGGCACCTAAAGATTCAATTTTGTTTTTTTTATTTTCGTTACTGCTGACAATCGTAATTTCGTGACCTTCTGTAATTAATTGTTGAGCTAATGGTTTTGCGACGTTCCCTAGAGAACCTGTAATAATAATTTTCATAAGTAAATATTTATTTTTTTGTTGTTATTTCTGAGAACAAAGGTATATTTGTACTTACTTTTATACAAGTACTTACCCTAAAGTATGTAACATGACGGCCATTAAAGAAAGTTCTACCATTCAGCAGAATAAAAAATACGCACTCGATCTTTGTCCGGTGACGTATGTTATGGAAAAAATCGGTGGATTTTGGAAACCTATTATTTTATATCATCTCTCAAACGGAGATAAAAGATACAGCGAATTAAAACGTTGTATTCCTGCAGTTACCGAAAAGATGTTGATTCAACATTTAAAACAATTGGAAGCAGACGGATTGGTGATCAGAACAGCTAAGCCGGTCATTCCTCCTCATGTAACCTATGAATTGAGTGAATCCGGAAAAGGATTAATTCCTGTCATCCATCAAATGGCAGAATGGGCTTTTAAAGATATGGACGGAAAATATAAATGTGGATAATTGGACAGAAACTTTTTTCTAAAGATCTTCAAATCATCAATAGGAATGGGCTTTAGACCATTTTCAAAATTAAAATAATCAAATTTGGCTTTAGCCAAAACCTAAAATAATTGTATTTCTTTTCTTAAATGAAATGCCTTTGTTTTCCTTTAAAACATATTCTATTAAAAAAACTTTGTCTTCCTTTGCGGTAAAGAAAATAAAAAAGACTCCCAAAAATGAGAGCCTTAGTTAAATTATATAAGAAAATCTTACAAAGATTTCATATCAATCACAAAACGATATCTCACATCGCTTTTCAGCATTCTTTCGTACGCATCGTTGATTTCCTGCATTTTAATGATTTCAATTTCAGAAACGATATTGTGTTCACCACAGAAATCAAGCATTTCCTGAGTTTCGGCAATTCCACCGATGACAGATCCTGCCACCGATTTTCTTCCCAGAATCATCGGAACTGTATTGATAATATTTTCCAGACCACCTAAATATCCAACCAAAACATGAGTTCCGTTAATATTTAAAGTTGCTATATAAGGATTCACATCATGATCATAAGGGACAGTATCGATGATCACATCAAACTTTCCGCTTACCGATTTCATTTGCTCTTTGTCTGTAGAAATTATTACGTGATCTGCACCCAACTGTTTTGCATCCTCAGATTTTCCTGGAGTCCTTGAGAATAAAGTCACTTCAGCGCCCAAGCCTTTTGCAAGCTTAATTGCCATGTGCCCTAAACCTCCTAAACCTACAACCGCAACTTTAGAATTCGGACCAACATTCCAGTGTCTTAATGGTGACCATGTTGTGATTCCTGCACAAAGAAGTGGCGCAACGGCTGCTAAATCTAAGTTTTCAGGAATTCTTAAAACGTGATCAGCATCTACCACTACTTTCTGAGAATACCCACCGAAAGTATGACCTCCCAAATGCTCATCTTTACCGTTATAAGTTCCTACAAAGCCGGTTTGGCAGTATTGTTCAAGATCTTGTTTGCAGCTTTCACATGTTCCGCAAGAATCTACGATACAACCAACTCCTGCTAAATCTCCAACTTTGAATTTAGAAACTTCACTTCCTACTTTTGTAATTCTCCCAACAATCTCATGTCCGGGAACGGCAGGATATTTTGTTCCGCCCCAATCGTTTCTTGCCGTGTGAAGATCTGAGTGACAAACACCACAAAACAGAATTTCTATTTCTACATCTTTTGGTGTTGCTTCTCTTCTTTCGATATTCATTTCTTTTAAGTCGGCTTCCTTAGATTCCGTACCGTAAGCTTTTACTGAGTATGTGTTCATTTTTTAATTTTAAGTTATTCTTCTTTATGCAAAAATCGGGACTTTTTAAGAAATATCACTTATATAAATTACTGAATCAGATACCATTTTTACTGATGCTGATCTTTTTTATTTAAAGTAAATTTTACAATGATTCGTTGTTATAAAAACAAGGTTAAAATATCATTAAAAAAGTTGCTTTTTTAGTTAAACAATCATATTTTTAAATATAAATTCATTGTACAAATGAAATCTCAGCAGAATATTGAAACGCATACTTTTCATACACCATTTGGAAAAATTTTAGCCTTGAAACAGAACGGAATCATGAAAGCCAAAAACATCCGTTATGCTTATTCTGAAAGGTTTAAAAAACCAATTGCAACAGAGCCATCAGATTCTGAAATTCTTTTTCCTGAAAAAACTCCTGTTTGTCCGCAAAACATCAGTCCGCTTTTAGAGAAAATGATTGGCAAAACCAATTTGGATGATTTTGAAGTGGATGAGTCGCCACAATTTATCTCGGTTTTACGTCCTGAAAATTTTAATGAAAAATTACCAATTATCGTATGGATTCACGGTGGTTCTTACGAAATTGGCTGTGGAGATATCGCAACCGCAGATCCTACAGATTGGGTGAAAGAACAAAATTTAATTGTTGTCACCGTTTCATATCGCTTAGGAATCTTTGGATTTTTAGGTGGAACAAAAGAAAGACCAGCCAATTTAGGATTGTTTGACATCATTGAAGGTTTGAAATGGATAAAAACAAATATCTCAAGTTTTGGAGGTGATGCAGAAAATATTACTCTTTTCGGACAGTCGTCCGGAGGTGATGCGATTGCTCATCTGATGGCATCCGAAGGAATCGAAAATTTATTTAAAAGAGTCATTATTCACAGTGCGCCGTTAGGTTTAAGGCAAAACAGAAGTAAAATGTCTATGGAATTTTTAGGTAATACTAAAAGTTTCGATGAAAAATCTGATGCTGTAGAGATGATAGAAAACTACAAAAATAATCTCCCGTCTTTTATAAAATATGGTTTAAAAGCTGCAATGCCATTCGGAACTCAATATGGTTTTCCGCCATTGTGTAACGAAAGTGAAGTGGAAGAAAAATGGAAGCATAATGCTAAAAATATCGATGTTTTAATTGGTTTAAATGACGAAGAAACTTCATTTTATTTAAAAGCTTCAGACAATTTAAATAAATATTTGCCGAAAAGAATCATTAATAGAGCAATCCGGACGACTACTGAAATTATATACGGAAAACCTGCTAAAGATTTTGCTGAAAATTATGCTGAAGCAGGAGGAAATGTTTATTTATTCCGCATTCATCCGCGTCTGACTGAAAATTATTTTATGGGAGCACATGCCATTGATCTTCCTTTTATTTTTGGGAATGAATCTGCCTGGAAAAATGCAGGAATTTTAAAAAATATTCCCTGGAAATATATTAATGAAAACGGTAAAAAATTAAGAAAGCTTTGGGCAGAATTTGCCCAAAGCGGTAGTATATCTGATGATTCTGAAAGACCTGAGATTTTAGTTCTCCGAAAGATTTAGTTTTGATTTAAAACGCAAATGACACGAATGTTTTTCACAAATAGCACAAGTAAATTAGTGAAATTCGTGTAAAAAATCTATTTCGGGATCCAAACACTCACATTTCCAGCAGGAACAGGGAAATTCCCCCAACCGTTTTCATCAATAGTTACCTTATCTTCAAATCTTCCAAGAAAATCATAAAAAGTTTTACCGATATATTTTTCACCCATTTCCATTGGCTTTTCGTAAGCGTCTTTATTGCTCAACACAATAGCGCAACCTTGATGTTCATCATCGCCTTCACGAGTCCAGCCTAGACAATTGGCGTCTTCAAAATAGTCTCTCTGAATTCCGTAGGCATTTTCTTTTCTGGCTTTCAAAAGCTCTTCGATACCATCTACTTTATCTAAAAATATTTCCTGCTCGTTTCCTTCACGGTCATTATCTTTATAACTTGCGCCATACAAATCGGGATAAAAAATACACGGATAGCCATTTTCTCTAAGCAAAATCAATGCATACGCCAAGGGTTTAAACCAGGTTTCAACCGGAGCTTCCAAATCCTGTAAAGGTTGTGTGTCATGATTATCTACAATGCTTACAGAATGCAAAGGGTCTGATGCCGTTAGTGTCTCATCAAAAATTCTTCGCAAATCATAAGAACCGCCTTCGTTGGATGCGGTGTGAAAATTGTTATGAAGCGAACTGTCAAATAAGCTCATGCAACCTTCTGTGGCTTCAATATATTTTTGGAGTAAATTTAATTGTCCGGGAGCCCAATATTCGCCGACTGCAAAGATATTTTTACCGGAATTCGTACGCAACATCGTCAACCATTCTTTATAAAAATCATAAGAGATATGCTTTAAAGCATCTAGTCTTACGCCGTCAAAATCGGTTTGGTCAAAATACCATTTTGCCCAATTATTAAGCTCTTCTCGTACGTGAGGATTTCTGTGTTCAACATCGTTAAACATTAGATAATCGTAATTTCCTTTTTCATCATCGATCATTTCTTCCCAGTCATTTCCGTACTCAGACTGTATTTTGTAAATATGAGAATCTTTTCCTTCGGCATAATCAACACCGCTGAAACAGGTGAAATTCCATTCAAAGTCAGAATATTTTTTTCCTCTTCCGGGAAAGGTGAATTTTGTATACGACTGAATATCTGAAAACTCTGAAATGATTTTTTCGCGATTGTTTTCGTCTACTTTTGCTGCTTTAAAGGTTTCAAGCTCGTCACCGCCGGCTTTATGACCTAACACAATGTCAACGATAACCTGTATGTTCTCTTTTTTTAATGCCTTAATTGAGTTGATGTAATCCTGCTTGGTTCCGTATTTTGTAGGAATACTGTTTTTTTGGTCAAATTCCCCCAAATCATAGAGATCGTACGCATCATATCCTACAGAGTATCCTCCGTTTGTTCCTTTATAAGCGGGCGGAAACCAAACTGATGTGATTCCTAATTCTGATAAATGTTTTGCCTCTTTTTCGGCATGTTTCCATAGCACCCCGTCTCCGTCACTGTACCAATGGAAAAATTGAATCATTGTCTGGTTCATAGTTTATTGTATTTGGTAGTATAATTTAATGAAAATTATTGCTAATCTTCGAATTCCTCAAAACGAATTTTAAGCTGAACAGAAATCTGCTTTTTTTCTTCGGTATTGAGATGAGATAACGACAGACCCAATAATCGTACCGCTTTATCGTAAGGACGGAGCTCCCAAAGCTTTTTTGAAGTTTTAAAGTATTGCTCAGGAGAGCTGAAATATTCTTCTTTTGTGATGCTTCTTGTGAATAGTGAGAAATCTTTATATTTTATTTTTAAGGTCAAAGATCTTCCCATGATATTGTTTTTCGTCAATCTCTGATGAAGTTCTTCGCTTAAGCTCTCAAGTTTTTCGTCAATTTGCTGCTCATCAGAAAGATCTTCAAAAAAAGTTCTTTCTACTGCAACACTTTTTTGAATTCTATGAGGTTTCACTTCAGAATGATGGATACCACGTACGACATCATAATAATATTTTCCCGACTTACCGAAAAGTCTCGTTAAATCTTCCAGCGATCTTTTCTTTAAATCTTTTCCCTTATAAATTGCCAGACTAAACATTTTGTTGGCAGTAACTTTTCCCACACCGTGAAATTTTTCTACAGGAAGTTCTTCCAGAAATTTTTCAATTTTTTCGGGATGAATGGTTTTTTGTCCGTTGGGTTTATTGATGTCGGAGGCGACTTTAGCTAAAAATTTATTAACTGAAATTCCTGCAGAGGCTGTCAAACCAGTCTTTTCAAAGATTTTCTGGCGGATTTCTTTGGCAATCTGATTGGCAGAATCTATGTCTTTTTTATTTTCGGTAACATCAAGATAGGCTTCATCTAAAGAAAGCGGTTCTACCAAATCCGTATATTCATGAAAAATCTCACGAATCATTCTTGAAATCTCTTTATACCTCGGGAATCTTGGCGGAACAAAAATAAGATGCGGACATTTTTCTTTTGCCGTTTTACTAGGCATTGCAGAGCGCACACCATATTTTCTCGCTTCATAACTTGCCGCAGAAACTACACCTCGATGCCCACCGCCCACTGCAATGGCTTTTCCGCGAAGTGCAGGATTGTCATGCTGCTCCACAGAAGCATAGAATGCATCCATATCGACATGAATTATTTTGCGTTGGGGAAAAGCCATTGCTACAAAATTACTGACAATTATTTACAAGAAGGTAAAATATTTTAGCATCAATTTTAATGTTGAATAGAGTTGTTTAAAAAAGAAGACTTTATAGAAGCTTACAAACGAAGTTCTTAATCACACAAAAAAAATTCCGATTGATGCAACCGGAATTTTCGAGTTTTAAATAATATATTCAATCTGAATCTATTATTTTGAAATGCAAGAACAAGTGTCTGCATCGAAAACATCTACATCACCAATGTCACCTTTTTGAGCAAAATTGTAAATAGGCGGATTATAATCTACAAATAAATCTGATGAAGGAGCTGATGTTAAAGTATTTCCTGCATATTTGATACCTTGTAAACCGTAAACTCTTCCGGGACTGACGGATGCAGCTTCTAAATAATTTCCACTTGCCCAGATGAATTCTTCACATTTTACAGGCGTTTTATCATCGCCTACAAAAGCGAAATCTACACCTCCGGCGGCATTTTTTCCGGTGAAACCACCCACGAAATATTGAGTATTAGAATTCCAGCTACTTCCAATTTTATTATAACTGAAAGACATAGCATTGTGTGGGTCTCCTCTTTCCGCTAAAATCATCTTTTGAGTGTCGGCAGAAAATTCAATGTCTGTAATAGATTCTGCAACGCCAGGAAGATTAGGGATTTCTAATACCGGAGCGGAGGTAGGCATATTTCCACCGGAATTTAAAGTGATAGAATACAGATTTCTATTAGCAAGCGTGGTAACGGGTGTGGTAATTCTGGGAAAATAAACTTTTACTTTTCCGCTTTCATAATTTACCCCGATTCCCCATATTCTTTCATCCTGTACAGTAATGTCGGGAGTACCAGAATCTACAGAAAAAGGATCATAGGTTTGAAGTATGGTGCCGGTCATGGAGATTCTGTAAATTTTTCCATCATCAAGATTGGTGGCAAAAAGCTGATTGTTTATTTTATCATAAGCTACATTTCCTATCCCGTTTAAACTTCCTGCAGAGCTGGCGTACGACATTGGCAAATCTACAAATGATGATGTCGAATAGCTTCCCGCCGTAGCTTTGTAGATTCTACCCGGATTTGTATTTTGATAAGGGGTATTCAAAAAGTTTTGCCCGTAAACTCCTGATGCTGCAAGATAAATATTTGAATTTTTGTCCATCGCAATCCCAAAGATTCTTCCCAGCTTACCCAGAGTCCAATCTGCTGGTTTTGTAATTTTTCCTCCAGTGCCAAGAGCGGGTGCCCAATCTGTTCCTAATGGTGCTGAAGCGTTGTTTCTGGTGTCATAAATTGCACCCACAAAATCGGTGGGATTATCTGCATTATAAGTGACAACAGTAATTCCGGATTGCTCGGTATTGTTTCCTAATGGCTCACATTGGGTTACATATTCGCAAGTTTCTTTGTCGCAGCTGATGAGTAGTGAAACACTCATTGCGGCTATTATTTTTATATTGAATATTTTCATGGATTTAAATTTTTTGAGAAATGAAACACTCTATTCTTTTCAGGTTAATAATGAAATGTTTATAAGTGTCTCATTGATTAGATTAATAATTTTCTACACATAAGATTTTGAATTCTGTTCTGCGGTTGATTCTGTGTTCTTCTTCGGAACACGCAACATTGTCTGAACAGCGGTTGAGCAATTCTGTTTCGCCTGCGCCGCGGGAAACCAATCGGCTTCTTTCGATACCATGACTAACGATATAGCTGACACTAGAATCGGCTCTTCTCTGAGATAGTTTTTGGTTATAAGCATTGCTCGCTCTGGAGTCAGTATGCGAAGATAGTTCTACCTTGATTTTGGATTTTTCTTCATTAAATTCACAACATAATTTAGATCTGCCTCTGATGATTTTAAAATATCTGATTTATCTAAATTAAAATTGATGTTATTTAGTATGATTGCCTTGCCACAAGGATCTACACAAACTTCAAATTTTATAAATAATGATTTTGTTCTGTCGTAAGCTGCTGTATTTATTTCTACTTCATTTGAAAAATATCCGTCTTTGTTTCCTTTAATAGAATAAGCTGTATTTTTACTGATGTTGAAAATATATTCTCCTAAAGCAGAAGAGATTGTATTTTTCTTCGTGTTGGAAACCAGATGCGACAATTCTATATTTGCTCCTTCAATGGTTTTTGTGGTATTGCATTCGAAGACTTGGCCTTTCAGAACAAAATTATCGTCTGTATACAGGATTTCTTTCTGAATAACTCCACCATTTGCTTTACACTGATCAAATTCTGCCTGTGAAATTTTGCTTTCCTGCAAATTGACGCTGTAGAGTCTACCTTTTACAGAATAGTCTCCTGCCGATACATTATCAAAGACAACGACACCAAAGCTGTTAGTTTTACCAGATTCTACAATCGTTCCGTCTTGTCTTTGTAATACGACATCAGTATGATCAAGAACTTCTCCGCTTAGCTTATCTTTAGCTGTGACTGATATTTTACACCCACATGTATTACAGGTTGCTGCGCACATTGGTGGCTCATGTACTTTGTGGCAAACGTTGCACAATTGGCAGGTAGTACATTTTTCTTTTTTTGGAAATCTCAAAGTTACCCCTGCATAAACGCCTGTAGAATTGATATTGCAATTGCATGCTTTATCTCTGAATTTTGGTTCTAATGCCAGGTTATTTGCTCCTTCATCGTTTGTAAAACTGTAATAACTTGAAGAATAGCCTATGCTCGGATCAATTAATTCAGGAACTTTAAAATGATTAATATGGTAAATGCCTAAATGCAGACCTAATGATTTCGTGATAAAATAATTGTACTGTAATGATGCTTTACCAGAGAAAATGTTTTTTGCGTCATATCCTGCGTGCTGATTGAGTGCAATATTCATCGGTGTAGGAACCATCGGAATTGTTCCGTCAAGCATTGTGTATCCTCCTTTAATATTAGAAATTCCGCCTCTCAGTTTTAATTCAAGATTCCATTTGTCATTTTTTTTGTATCTCAAATTGGGTCCGATTCCTAAAAAAGTACGGGATATATAGTTTTCCATTAAATGAAATTGATTCACCGTAAAACTGCTGTATATAACATTTTCCGTGGGATAAGTGTTTTTAGGATTATTAACTAAATAATCGAAGTCTACCCCAATTCCCCACCAACGATTAAAATAATAGTCAAGACTTCCGCCGGCCATCCAGTTTCCTTTATAATCAATGTATGGAGTGTTGTTATCATAAATAGGAATGGCATCATAACCACCTCTCAGAGATATTTGAAATCCTCTGTTGATGTCATTAGTAGAACTTAAACTTGCAGTTTGTCCGAAAAAATAGGTGAAACAAAACTGAAGTAATACTATAAGTAAGATTTTCTTTTCATTTTTTTTAATTTAATTGTGTGATATTGCTTACGAAATCAGCGTTTTTCCCCACTTTAGCATCTTTCAATTCAAAATAAATCGTGTGATTTGCTGTGAGGGTCTGCTCCTTGATAATCCACATGAAGTTGCCATTGTTTTCTGTCACAAAAATCAGATAGCATTGCATTCCCACAGGAAATTTGCCGTATGTTGTTCCCAGTGCGTTAGGGATATTTTTTGTCAGAATGAATATTTGAGAAGCACTTCCGTAACCGGCGGGAACGTTTGCGGTGATGGTTGTTTTCGGATCAGGATAATTAAAAAATTTATCACAATTATACCATCCGAATCCCGGAATAGTCAATACATATTTATTAGGATTTAATTGGGTGTTGGTAACAACATCCCAATTGTTTGCGGGTTCCCATGTTAAAGCGTTGTTAGATATTATACCATTGAAAGCCTGCATTCCGGCAACAGTACCTCCTGAATTAGCGGTCGAAGTTTCGATGATAATAGGGCATGTTGTGGTTAATGTATTTCCATCTTTTTAATATTAACATAAAACTCACCACCTGATAAAAGCATTTCCTGTTCGTTCGGTGATTTTATTCCCATCGTAGGCTTGTTAGATGCGATCATTTTTGCACGATCGTACATTTCTACAAATTCAAGAATAACAGTTCCGGTGACAGGAGCTCCATTTAATCTGAGACATGTTCCGTTCACCTTCACTGTCGTTCCTCGGGATGAGGTGTACATGTAGTTGGGAAGTGAAGAATCAAAATGGGCAAATGCCTTTTCGCTTGTAAGTCCTTCTTCGAATAATGCGTTCAGCCTCTGTGCAGAAGGTGGCGTTATACTATCATCTATGGTAATGTCTTTGTTGGTACATTGGAAAAATAATCCTGATAAGATGATTCCTTTTAATAATAAGTTGAAATTTTTCATTGGTTTTAGTTTAAATGTTTCAACAAATTTTAAGATAATTTTAACATAAAAAAATCCCTAATTATAGGGAGTAAGAGCAATCGCAGAAAATTGTAAAATCAATTATTAAAAATTTTTGTAATACCAGGAAATTGCTTCTCCCAAAGAGGAAATATGCAGTTTTTCGTAGATGTGTTTAGTATGTGTGTTGATGGTAGAGTAGCTCACTCCCAATCTGTCGGCAACCATTTTGTAGCTCAAACCTTCAGAAAGATATTTGAGTACTTCATTTTCTTTTGGAGTGAGAATTTCTTCTGTTTTTTCGGAAGAAAGTATTCCATTACCTTTTTGGCAATAGCGGGGTTCATAGATGCGCCGCCTTCGTAGACTTCTTCTATTGCCTGTAAAATTCTTTTGGGGTTGTCTGATTTTAGAATGTAACCGCTTGCCCCGTTAGATATTGATCGGAATATTTTGTCGCTGTCATCAAATGCCGTCTGTATCAGTACTTTTATCTGTGGATGATGAGATTTTATCAATTTAAGACCTTCAATTCCGTCAACTTTTGGCATATTGATATCCATTAAAATAACATCCGGAAAATATTCCTGCATATTGCTCAACACGCTTTCACAACAATCTGCATCACCTACATACGACATATTATCACTTAGAGAGATAAGCGCTTTTAGACTTTGCAGTCTTTCGGGATTGTCGTCATATGCGAATATTCTAATCATGATTTAAAAAAAAATAGTTATAGTTTGATTGATCTGCTGATTTCTGTACTGTCAAACTTAGAAATGGTTATTAGCTTTATGGTACAAATATATAAGGAAAAAGCCCTTTTTTCAATCCCTAATTTTAGGGACATAAATTGTGATGTGTGTTCCGGTATCAGCAAGGATTTCAAATTTTCCATTCATTTCTTCTGTTCGCTTCTTCATGTTTTGCAATCCGTTTCCTGTGGTTTTTGTATGGTCGAAACCAATTCCGTTGTCGGATATTTTTAGAATGTATTCTGAGTTTACATTATGTAAAGACAATTGAACATCTTTTGCCAGACTGTACTTAGCAATGTTATTCAGAGCTTCTTTACAGATGAGAATCAGGTTTTTTCTAACTGTAAAATCTGTAATCTCTAAATCTATGTCAGAATCAATTTTTATGGTGTACAAAATGCCTGTATCTCCCAAAATTTCGCTTGCAAAGTTTTTTATTCGGGTGCTCAAAGACATAAATTCGTTTTTACCGGGTTTCATACTCCAGATAATATTTCCGATGTTTTCTGAAATTTCTTTCGCTTGATGTTCTATTTTTGAAGAATTTTTTCGTTTGGTGCTGATCTTTTTCCATTAATTTTTGTGCAATTGCACTATTGATCTGTAAACTGCTCAGGGTAGCACCCAAATCATCATGCAGATCTGCTGTAATTTTGTTTTGTTGATTTTCTAAATCTAATTTGTGGCGGTAAAATTCCTGCTGTTTCAAAAACCTCCATCTACCATAAAACGCAAAGATTCCTCCGAAAAACACACCGCTTACAAGAGTCCAAAACCAAATACTTTTGTAAAAAGGAATGCTGATATTAAATGTTACTGATTTTGTATTTAAGCTTATATAATTGTTTTTATCTGTTGCGCGGATGGTGATCACATTTTTGCCTCCACTCAGCTCCAGATTGAGTATATTTCCTGAAAGATTGCTCCACTTTTTGGAATCATTAATTTTGTATTGAAAGTTTTTAAAATGACCGGAAAGTTCAACCCCGGAAAAAGCAATACTTATATTGTTTTGGTCACTTTTTAAATCATAAACATCTGCAATAGGCTTTATTTCCTGATTTATTTTCAGATAAATGATCTCAGGACGTATTTCGAAATTTAAAATTTGAATATCATCAGGAACTACGGAAATTCCATTTTCTGTCGCAACCAGTACATTTCTTCCGGAACTTGAAATGTCAGTAATTGCATTTGAGGCCAATCCATCATTTTTACCGATTTTCTTGATGTCATATTCAATGATTCCATTATTTTCAGAGTAAGATAGAATAGATAGATTTTTTCGTCCGCCAATCCATAATTTTTTATTGATATATTCCATCTGTGAAATATTTTCCGGCAGATTGTTAGAATTTGGGATAATCTTAATCAATTTTTTATTTTTAAAAATATAGATTTCACCCAAAGTTGTGGCTGCGAAAAATAAATTTCCGTCATAACTTCCTGATGTACAATTGTATTTCTCTAAAATTCTTTGGTAAGTATTGTTTTTTAAATCATAAGTATAAAATCCGCTCGATGAAATCACGTAGAACTCATTTTCTTTTATTTTAGAAAAAGACATGATTCTTTCGTTCGGAAAATTAATTTTCTGATAAGTGTTTTTTAAAATATTGAGTCGAAATGCACCGGAAATTGTACAAATCAGTGCAATGCTGTCATTCGCTTTTGTTGCTTTTTTTAATGAATAAAGTGGGTAACTGTCATCTTTTATATCTTGAACTTTTCCCCAATTGATACTATATCCTTTATCGGTAACAACCAAAGACGTTTTGCCAAAAAAGAGAATTTTTCTGATCCAGAAATCGGTTCCTGTTTTTATTTTTTCAGTAGTAATACCGTCAGTTTTTAGAATTTCTCCGTTGAAGTTTCCTGCAAATATTTCACCTTTTTCATTCGCAGTTACAGTATTGAAATTCTTGTTGTTAAAACTATCAGGCACTGTCAGATTTCTTATTTTTCCGGTATTGAAAAGTTGAATTCCTTCATTGAAAGTTCCGCTCCAAAGATTTTGATGAGTATCTAAAAAGGCGCATTTTATTTTTTCATCACATCGTATTTTTTTCTCAACAGAAAATGTTTCTAAGTCAATTATTTCAAAATAATTTTTGTTGGTGATGAGGTATAGTTTGTCATATACCAACTTATGCCACTTTATACCCTCGGGATACTTCAGACTTTGTTCTTTGAAAGTGAAGGGGCCTGTTTTAAAATGAGAAAACTTATGAATTTTGTCATCCTTATAGATGAAATAAGAGTTTTTTGCAATGAATGATTTTCTTGGGATAAAATTTAAAAATACAATCTCATTGCTTTTTTTACGATATAAAACTTTAGGTTTTGTAGAAGTGAAATCATTTTTGAGTTGAAAAGCGATCTGTTTTTTATCAATAAAAATAGTTGGTTTTTGTTTAACGATAAAAGTGGTGGCACTTGTTATTTCAAGATAGTCAGGGGCTTTGTAAAAAATAATATTTCCTTTTTCATTAAAATAATATTGTAAAACTGCATTACATTTTTTTTCTAAGCTTAAGTTTTTCTGCGTGATAAAACGGTTGTTTTTCTCATCAAAAAAGAAGGTGGTTGCTTATAGCAGATTGCCCATATTTTCCCCGACTTATCTTTTACAACTTGCAAAACACTGTTGGAAGGTAAACCGTTTTTAATAGTATAATTAAAGAAATTCAATCCGTCAAAACGACTTAATCCATCTTCGGTTGCAATCCAAAGAAAGCCTTTGTCGTCTTGCTCTAAATCAAAAATAAGATTGCTTGGAAGTTTAGAGTTGTCGGTGTGAAATGTATTGTTAAGAGAATAATTCTGGGCAAAAAATAACCACTCAAAAAAAGAAGAGATACTACTCCAAATAATTTTAAGAGATTCATCATGGTTAGTTTTAAGTAAATTTAGATAAAATTCTGTTAGATAAAATAAAAAAATCATCTCAATTTGAGATGATTACTATTTGTTAAATTCTAAACCTAAAAAAAACTATTTCAAAAGTTTGTCAATCGTAGTCTGAATTTCCGGGTCTTCTGGAGAAATGGAGTAGTATTTTGCAATCTCAGATTTTTGATCAATCACCATGTATCTCGGAATCCAGTTGAGGTCAACGTATTCATTAAAATCATTTTTCCAGCCTACAGAAAACCAATAGTTTTCTTTCTCTTTCATATTAAATCTTTCAAGACTACTGTCGAATTTTTCTTTTGATCTTTCCAATGAAAAGAATACGAAATCGATGTTCGGGTTATTTCTTTCTAATTCTTCAGCTTTTGGTAAAGCGATAAGACAATCTCTGCACCAGCCTGCCCAAAAATCGATGACCAAAACTTTTCCTTTGTGCTGATTTAATATTTCCTGAACGGTAATTTTTTTCCCGTTCTCATCTTCTAATTTTTGTTTTAATGCTTCTTTTGAAAATTGAGTTTTTGAAACTTCGGGAGTTTTTTGTGAACATCCAAAAGTAAAAATACTCAACATCAAAAATGTCATGAGCTGCTTCATTCTATTTTTTTACAAATCTAAACATTGAAACGTAATTTTAGTGTGAAATTATATGATTTAACAGAAATTTGAAAAATCGAAAAATTCTATTTTCAACAAAACAAAATCCGCAACGGCTGCTGCGGATTTTAGTATCTAGTTTTAATGCTTTTTGTTAACATAATTCAGAATCATCTGATTAAATTCTTCCTTCTTATCAATAACGACATTGATTGGCCAATAATAAACCATATCTCGCAGATAATCGAAAGTTTTCAGACGTACATAATCTTTTTCTGTGGTTAGAATTAATTTGTACTCGCCCAGTTTTTTGTATTCTGCAACAATATTTTTAATATCTGCATCGGAGAAATTGTGGTGATCTCTGAATTTAAGATGTTTCACTTTTTGAGAAAATTTAGACAAATGATTTAGCAAGGGTTTTGGGTTGGCAATACCTGTGATAAGCAGAATGTCATAATAATTGAGATTATTATCCGGCAGCATTTTCTCTCTTGAATATACATTTTCATCATATCCAATCGATGAGAAAAATACTTTCTGATTATGAGCCGGTCGTATTCTTGAGATGTAATATTGTTTGGTTTCTTCTGTCAGCTCATCCGGACATTTGCTGACCATAATAATATCTGCACGGCTTGCTCCGCCTCTGGATTCTCTCAAATCACCAGCTGGAAGAAGATGGTCTTTAAAATAAGGATCATTAAAGTCGGTCATGAGGATATTAAACCCGGCCTTGATTGCTCTGTGCTGCATGGCATCATCAAGAATCAAAACATCAAGATCCATATCATCAATCACTTTTTTGGCTCCGGGAACACGGTCTTCGGAAACTGCGATTACAAAACGGTTTTTGAAACGTTCAAATAGCTGCATCGCTTCGTCACCTACAGTTTTGTAATTGCTGTCGTAATTGGTAACGTCATATCCTTTCGTGAGTCTTCCGTAGCCTCTGGAAAGCACACCGGTTCTGTAATATTTAGATAAAGATTTAGCCAGATACATTACCATTGGCGATTTTCCGCTTCCGCCCACAGAAAGATTACCGACATTGATAATCGGAGTCTTGAATTTCGTAGATTTAAATATTCCCAGATCATACATTGTGTTTCGGATGCCCGTCACCATGTGATAACCTAAAGAAAAAGGATAGAGATACCATCTTTTCATACGTTGACAAAAATAAGAATTTTATAGCCGATTTTTATAGAATATGTCTATGATTTATCAACATTTATTTTAAAAAATAGGTTCTTAATTATTGTTAAATTAAATTATTTTTGCAATATTGTTTTTAAATCTGATTTTTAAAATTAGCAATTCAAAAAATCAAATAAGCTTGAAAGCAAAATTTACAATATAACATCTATTTGCATTGAGGTATTTTATAGAATTTTCATACAACGGTAAAAATTATTTTGGCTATCAGATTCAGCCCAACGACATTTCTGTGCAGGAAGAACTGGAAAAAGCACTTTCCACCATTTTGCGGGAACCCATCAAAACGGTAGGAGCGGGGAGAACCGATACTGGCGTGCATGCAAAAAAGATGTTTGCGCATTTTGAAACCGAGCAAGTTTTAAGCGATCAGCTTTCACACAAACTCAATAGTTTTCTTCCGGCAGATATTTCAGTCAAAAAAATATTTAAAGTTAAAGATGATTTTCATGCAAGATTTGATGCAACATACAGAACGTATGAATATTACATTTCATTAGAAAAAAATCCGTTTACACAAGATTCTGCATGGCAACTTTGGAGAAGAAATATTGATGTTGTTAAAATGAACGAAGCCAGTAAAATTCTTTTTGAATATGAAGATTTTACAAGTTTTGCAAAACTTCACACCGACAACAAAACCAATCTCTGCAAAATGTACAAAGCAGAATGGGAACAAAACGGAACAGAATTAAAATTCACTGTTTCAGCAAACCGTTTTCTCAGAAATATGGTAAGAGCCATCGTAGGAACAATGATTGAAGTTGGTTCAGGAAAGATACAGCCGGAAGATGTAAGAAAAGTAATTGAAAATAAGAATCGAAATTCTGCAGGGGTTTCTGCGCCCGCGCATGCGTTGTATTTGGTGGATGTTGGGTATGAATTTAATAAAAACTAATTAAAAACTAAAACTTATGATGTCAATTTTTATTTTAATCGGAGCATATCGATATTATGCGGGCTTAGCTGAAAGATTTGGTAAAACCAAATGGCAGTTTGGTCTGTTAGCAATTGCAATTTATTTAGGATTTCAGATTGCATTTCTTTTTGGTTATGGAATGTATGAAGCATTCACAGGCTCTTTGAATGATAATAATTATACAGGTTTTTCATTGATCAATATTATCAGTTGGCTCTTTGCAATTGCGGGCGTTTATGCAGTATATCATATTCTTGAAAAAAAGTTTAAGAAGGAAAATATTAAAAAACCTTCCTTAGAAATAGAAGAAATAGGGGTTAAAGAATAATTTAAAAAACTAAAACCATGACCGAAATAGAAAAACTTGCCTTTGCACTCAATCATTTCGCTGGTCTTTCAGAAGAAGATTTTAAATTATCTGAGGATTTTTGGCATCCGAAAGAATACAAAAAAGGAGAATTTTACAATCTTCGGGCGACGGTTTGTACCTATTTTGGGTTTATTGTTGATGGTGTTTTCCGTTCTTACACGATTGATGAGAAAACTGGGGAAGAAAAGAATGTTTTTCTCTATTCTGCCAACGGATTTGTAGTTTCTTTCAAAAGTTTTATCAATCAGATTCCTTGCGATTATCATACGCAGGCTTTGACGGATGCTACTATTATTTACATTCGTTATACAGATTTGATTTCGTTGTATCAGCAGTCGCATCAATGGGAAAAATTCGGAAGGCTTTTGGCGCAGGAAGCTTTTAATGTGACGATGTCAAGGATTGAAGGCTTTATTTTAAAGTCACCCGAAGAGCGATATTTAGATTTGATGAAACAGCATCCTGATATTTTCAACAACGTTCCTCTGTATCATATTTCTTCTTATTTGGGAATTCAGGGACCTTCTTTAAGCAGGATAAGAAAAAGAATTTCAGGGAAGTAATTTAATTTTTCCTATTTTTTTATTTGGGCAGCTTTTACCGTCTTCCACTCCCGCTTTTTTGCCTCCGCTTTGCTCCGGCAAAAAGAGCTCCGTTCAAGCCGGGCTGCTGCAATTCGCTGATAAAAGAGAAAAGAATCAATTAAAACTTTCCCGCAATTTTCCTAATTAAAGAAATCTTTGTGTTCTTTGTTAAGTTTATGCCTTTGTGAGCTTAAAAACAATTAGTAGTTAAAAAAAATCTTTGCGCACTTTGCGTTAAAAAATAGCACGTGAATAACAATCACATTAAATTTAAACCTACTGTTACGATTTTAACCAAAGTTAAAATTATCCTCGCTTAATCTGCGCAACTTTGTCTCATAATTTAAAACAATATTTATTATGAAAACAAAAACTATCGTATTGATTCACGGATTATTCGTTAACAATACAAGCTGGAAAAACTGGAAAACTTATTTTGAAGCACAAGGTTACACCGTACATACTCCATCCAATCCCGGACACGACGGAAATCCAATTGATCTAAAGAAAAACATTCCTTCAGAACTGAAAAATGTTGGCTTTGATGACACGGTACAAAATTTAGTAAAATTCATCGACACCCTTCCTGAAAAACCAATCGTTATCGGCCATTCATTCGGTGGATTGATGGTTCAGAAATTAATTGATATGGGAAAAGCTGTTGCGGGTGTCAGTATTGATGGTGCACCTCCAAAAAATGTAATGGCTCCTTTTTCTACCGTGAAAGTCGTTTGGCCTGTAGTGAATTTCTTCAAAGGAAACTCTGCGTTTTTGGGATCTAAAGAATGGTATCACAAAGCTTTCTTCAATAATTATACAAAAGCAGAAAGCGATAAATTGTACGAAACTGTTGCCGCCCCTGAAAGTAGAAAATTAGCAAGAGATCCGCTTTTCAAATCTTCCGCAAAATTAGATTTAAACAAACCTCACGAACCATTATTATTTATCGCAGGTTCCAACGACAATATTTTTCCGGCAGCATTTTCAAGAAAAATTGCCAATGCTTACAAAAACCAGAAAAGTATCGTTGATTTTAAAGAATTTGAAGGTAGAAGCCATTTTATTGCCGGAGAAAAGGGTTGGGAAGAAGTTGCTGAATATATTTTGAACTGGTTGAGAAAACTAGCTTAATATTTATTTGCTCAATAACAGGAATCAGAAATTTTCTATGACTATTTGATAGAGTTGTAAAGGCTGTAAAATTTTAAAGCCGTATTTTTGCAGAGAATTTTTCAAATTAATTCTTTACGTCAATTCTATAAATGAAAAAACAAGATACCTGGGCAATTGTAAAAAGGCTTTTCTTCATCGGTATGAAGTTTCGTTCCTGGTTTATTTTTACCCTGATTATTTCTATCATACTGTCCATCGTTTCTACTTACAGACCTTATCTCACGATGCAGATTGTGGATAATGACATTACGAAACTGAAAGATAAAGCCTTGATGATGAGGCATATTTATGGCTTAGTCGGATTGGTTTTTGCTGAGACGATTTTAAATTTCTTTTTGGTTTATTTTTCCAATTATATTTCACAGAATGTGATCAGAGATATTCGTGAAAGGTTGTACAATAAACTGATTTATTTCAGAACAGCTTTCTTTGATAAAACCCCGATTGGTCAGCTGGTAACACGAGCCGTTGGGGATGTCGAAACGATTGCTACCGTTTATACAGATGGTTTTTTAATGGTTTTCGGAGATGTTTTAAGAATTATTTTTGTGCTCTTCATGATGTTTCAGGTGGATGTACATCTGAGTTATATTTCTTTGGCAATCTTACCTTTAATGGTCGTTATTACAAGATTTTTTCAGAAAAGACTGAAGAAAGCTTTTGGTGATGAAAGAACCTGGACTTCCAATCAAAACTCTTTTGTACAGGAAAGGCTTGCTGGAATGCCGATTATTCAGGTTTTTAACAGACAACAGGCTGAATTTAAAAAGTTTGATGATATCAATATCACGTTAAAAAGTGCTTTGCTGAAAACGGTTTTCATCTTCTCACTGTTTTTTCCTGTAGTTGAATTAATCTCTTCACTTTTCATTGGTTTTGTTCTTTTTTATGGTGGTTATATTACCATCAGTGCGGGGGTTGTGATTGCGTTTATTCAGTTTATTTCGATGTTGATTCGTCCTTTGCGACAGATTGCAGATCGTTTCAACAATATTCAGCGTGGAATTGTAGGCGCAGAAAGAGTTTTAGGAATTATGGATGAAGATTATGCCATGCCTAATGATGGTAAGGTTTCTAAAGACCATTTCGACGGAAAAATAGAATTCAAAGATGTACGTTTCGCTTATGGTGACAAGCAGGAAGTTTTAAAAGGAATTGATTTTAAAGTAAATCCTGGAGAAACTGTAGCCATCGTCGGGGCAACCGGAGCGGGTAAGTCTACGATTATCAGTTTGATTACAAGGTTGTATGATATTAATTCAGGCGAAATTTATATAGATGATGTTGAACTGAGAGATTACGAACTGTATAATCTGAGAAGTCACATTGGTGTTGTTTTGCAGGATGTCTTTTTGTTCCATGGAAGTATTTTTGAGAATCTTGCATTTGGAGATGACAGCGTGACTTTAGAAAAAATAAAAGCCGGCGCAAAGGAAATTGAAGTCGATGATTTTATCGAAAGTCTTCCCGGCGGTTACGAATATGTGGTGAGTGAAAGAGGTTCTTCTATTTCACTTGGGCAAAGACAATTATTATCATTTTTAAGAGCTTATTTATCTGATCCCAAAATCCTGATTTTAGATGAAGCAACTTCATCAATTGATCATGAAAGCGAAAAACTGATTCAAAGAGCAACTGAAAAAATTACTAAAAACAGAACTTCAATCATTATTGCACACCGACTTTCAACCATCGAAAAAGCTGATAAAATCATCGTGATGGATCATGGGAAAATCGTTGAAGAAGGAAAGCATCTTGAACTTCTCGCTAATAACGGTTATTATTCAACCTTGTACAAAGCGCAGCTGAGACACGAGATTGAAGTTGATGAAAAGATTTAATTTAAATTATAAGCCGTAAGGAATAAATCCGAGGTCTTTTCGCCATGTATCTCCATATTTTTCAGTAAGAGATTTAGCAATGAGTTGATTATTTTCTTTGGCTTTCTGCGATAGAAATTGGCTGATCACGCAATTCTGATAAATAACGGAAATTCCATATTTTTTCTGAATTCATCGTGATTTCTTGACATGATTCCAAACTGCATGAAATGTGGAGCATTTTCGTTTGGTAAAGTCCTTTCATTCTTTGTTGTACTTGTTTTAACGTTATCAGATTTATTCTGCGTGTTTTTCTGTGCAAAAGTAGAACCTGAAACTGTAAGTAAAGTCAAAATTAGAAAAGCGTTAAATGTTTTCATGGCTTAAAATATATTTGCTTATTTGATTGCAAATTGTTTTAAGAGTTAAATTTAAAAATCACTTTTAATAGATATTTCTTAAGAACAGAATAAATTTAGACTTGAAAATTTATTCAATATCATATTCTTTTTCCAGAATCTTTTTAAATTCTTCTTTGGTGATACCTTGCTTGGAAGAAAAATCCATATCAATTAAATATTCATCAACGTAATATTTTTCTTCACCATAAATCTGATCGAGGATATCCTGAAGATAAAGCTTCTATAAGTATGCGGAATTGCAGGTTTATGACATCAAAAAATCCCTATTTCACTAGATTTGTTAACATTTGGTTAACATTGAATTCACTTTAAATTAATAACTATACAGTTAGGTATAGTTTTTGTTATTTAGATTAAATATAAAAATTATTGAAAACCCTATGGTTATTTCAAAGTAAATTACTAAATTTATTAAAAATTTAACCATCTGTTGAAATTAATAGGGGTTAGTTTGATAATTGTTGATGATTTTTTAACTTAAACCAAAATATAAAGATGAATAATATCCAAGACGAATTTCAAGTCTTAAAAGAAGAATTAAAGAAATTGAACATTGATGTTGAAAAAGTAGTAAAAGTAGGAAATGGAAGTATGGACTTTCATGAAGTCTTTTACAGATCCCCACGATATGATGATGTGAGAACAGTATATGTGCAGCGTCACACGCTCGATCATCTTATTGAAAAATTTAAAGATGCCTATAAATAAAAAATACCGTTCACAATTTGTGAACGGTATTTTTTTATCTTGATGATTGATTAAAATCTGTATCCCAAGGAAAATCCGCTTCTGAAACCTGCCCAAGGACCGTCAACTTTGATTCTTGCACCATTTGAATTGGTTTCTACGGTATAATCTACAAAAGGAATATCTAGGTTTTCAATCTCTCTCTTTAGCTCAGCCTGCATTTCCGGAGTAAGAAAAATATCGCTCGTTAAACTAAAATCTCCTTTGCCCGACCCATAATGTGCACCGGCAATCCAAAAGTCTAGCACAAAACTATGCTGCTTGTTCAGAAAAAACTGGGCACCAACCATCAGTCCGCCACTGTTTCCTTTAGCATCTCCCAAACCTTTCAGCGGAATTGGTAGAGTAGTTCCGAATGCGGTATAGTCATAAGTGTAATCAAACGTATTGGTTGAAACCTTTGAGTAACGGTAGTAGGGAGCGAAATAAAATCCTTTTCCATAGCCTTCACCGATGTAAAATCTTGGTTCGATGGTGAAATTGGTCGCTTTAATTTTTAAATTCTGAAAATCTTTTTCATCTTCTTCACTCAAAAAAGCATTCATAAACGGAACTTTGCCTTCGGTAACGGTTCCAAAACCGACATTGATTGCAAACCAACGGTTAATTGACCGCTCATAAGACAGATTGATATTTCTGAAAGCGTAGCCGGTAATATTGGTTTTAATAATATTCATTTTATCTTCAGGAACGGTGTTTACTTCTGATGTCGTTATTCCTTGTGCATGGGCTCCTGAAATAATAAAGAGTGGGAGAAGTATAAGTAGTTTTTTCATGGCTTAAGATTTTTGATTTAAGTTAAATAAAATGCGATTTGGTTTTGTGAAATTTAAAAGAACATTAAATTACAATTTAGTTAAATCAAAAACCGTTCTAAAAACTTAGAACGGCTTAATTTATTTTGAAATAATTAATAATAATTACTTTTGATGAATTTTATGCTTTCAGATTGTGTTTTGTTTCCTGAAAATTCAATGAAGTAAGAAGATGCTGGTAATTCTGAAACCTGTACTTTTCCTGCTTTTAAATCTGAAGTTTTAATCAGTTTCCCGTCTAAACTGTAGATGTTTGCTTTAGAATAATTTGACATATCACCTTTAAACTCGATAAAATCCTGAGCAGGGTTTGGATAAATTTTAAATGAATCTTTCTTTACAAAGTCTGATGTACCTAAAAATACTTCGTTTAGAGCCTGAGCACCATTGGTGGTTTGTGCAGTGCTTCCTGTTGGAGTAATTACAGCATTAGTAGTACTAAACAAAGGAAATTTGTGAGAACCGTCATAATATGTATATGAGGTATTAACAACTGTAGCAGCTGTAAAACCAAAAACAGTAAGAACAAAGTTTTGTATAGATTTTATTCTGGTAACATTCGTATACGTTTTAGAGCCAATGAGAAGAGTTCCCCATGCATCCCCAGAAAGAGTGATGCTTCCACTGAAATTACCAGAACCTTGCGTGGAAGAAAATGTTCCGGATGCGTTATCTGTTTCAGAATATCCATAAGTAGCAGGATAAGATATGAATGTACCGTTGTTTGCGCTGAAATTAAGAGTTGCATCGGGAGTTACCAAACCTGTAATTTCAAGTTTCGTAGCAGTTTGTTTGTAAAAAACAGTGGTAGAACCGTTGACATATTTCAAAGTTGATCCCGGATAAGAAGAAATCTCTGCACTGCTTGGTGTAGAATATGTTCCGGAAACCCCGCCACTTTGTGTGAGTGAAGAATTATTAAAAATAGTATTAACACCTGTAGCAGAGTTATCTGGTGTACCTGCCAAATTGATATTATTAGAAACATCGCCCACACTAGGATCATGAAATGCCTTTGTAATTGTGGCTTGAGCCGATAATACAGCTGTTGACGCCATTAAAAAGAATAGAGTTGTTTTCATGTTTATTTTTTCTTATAAAGATAATCAAAAAATAAATTGGTTTTTTTATTTTTTGTGGCAAGCACATTCGTGATGTTTATTTAAATATTCAATGGTCGCTTTACAAATTCTTTCAAGCGAATCAATATTAATATCAGACAATTTTTTGACGTAAATACAGGCTTTGCCCATTTTAAATTTCCCAAAATCATCTAATAAATGTATGTTTTCTTCAGTTGGTGAGTAGATGTAGAGTGAAAATTCTGCCTTGCGTGGTGAGAATCCGATGATGGGCATATCACCTTCATGTCCGCTGGCATATTTGTAATGATAACTTCCAAATCCGATAATCGTTGGTCCCCACATTTTCGGTTCAAAACCAGACCATTCGCTCATCAGTTTAATAAGTTCAAAGCTGTCTGCTTTCTTCTGTTCGTTTTCGACGTAAGAATTGATAAAATCTGTGACGCTGACTTCTGTCTCGGTGGTTTTGTTTGCTTTAGCCATGATTTTGAAATTTAATTCGTGTGTTTTTGATTAATCTTCAATGGCTTCAATTCCCTGTTCTTTCAGTTTTTCCAAATGATCTTTCATCATTTTAAGTTGCTCGGGTGAATGCCCCTGCCAATCTTGAACTTCGCCGACAACTTTGAAAGGATGTTGCGAGCGGTAAGATTTCGTAGGATTTCCCGGAAATTTTTTGTCTGTCAGGTTAGGATCATCTTCGATTTCTCCAGTGGGTTCCACAATGTAGATTCTTTCTTTTCCGTTTCCGAAAGCCAATTCTGCACCCCAGGTTGCGGCATCTAAAGTCTCGGAGAGATAGATGTATTTTGATTTTCTTTTTTTGCCGTAATTGGATGCGAAACCGACTTCAATAAGATCGCCGATTTTAAGATTGGCTTTTGTTCCGTGGTAGAATGGACCGTTATCCAGAATCTGCTCGTCTTTTTTGTTTTCCATTGCGGTAGTGTTTTTGAGGTTGGAAGAACTTGTAAACTTAGGAATTTGTTTTTAAATGGGAAAATCGCTTTGGGAATTGAGCAGTTTTGATTTATTTTTTGAGCGCAGAGCCTTAGTCAGCAATAAAACAGTTGAGTTGAAAATATGCAACGTTGAACGTTTTAAATTATTTCAAGAAATTTTCACCAACCTCACAATCTGATATACAGCGTGGTTTTTCAGAGACAAAGATCTCGTAATTTCCGGAATTGCCTGCAAATGAGCTTCACACAGGTAGCCGAATTCAAGTTCTTTGATGACTTTGCAATGCTCTGAGATAATTTTCTTTAATTTTTTATCTGCTTTGTACAATTCTACATACACAAGATATTTGCTGTTGGAATAATCTCGCGGAGTTCCAATGTCTTTGATGTACTTTTCTAAATCTTTATTGGGCATTTTAATCTTTTTAAAAGTTTATGTTATTTTTCTAATCTAATTTTTTTTTCAAATTTATTATTAATGGCAATCAATGCAGATCCGCTTATCAGGAATACAATGAGCATGATTACAATATTGATTAGAACCTGACCAAAACCTAATTTGTCTACATTCAGAAAAGGATAAGGATACCAGCCAACCGCAGAGCCACGAATCAATGAATAGATTAGATAAAAGAGCGGAAAGATAAGCCAGTAAAGGCCGTTCTTCCAGTTGAGTTTACCTTTATCAACCAAAAATAACCAGTACAAAATATACAAAATCGGAATGGCTACATGAAGCATATTGTCTAAAAACAATTGCCATCCGGTCGGTTTCCAGATGCCTCTCAAAACCGTATTGTAGACTACAAATACGATAAAAATGTATAGTGCAACGGCTGTTTTGACAGACAGACCTGAAAAGAATTTTCCCAATTGAGTTTGTGAAAAGAAAACGGAAAATGTGAGGCTGACTGCGATTAAGGAATTGCACAAAATGGTAAAATAGCTGATCACATTGGTAAAGGTATCCGTCGAAATATAAAACTGCAAGACGACGCAAAACCACGCTATTAAAGCAAGTAGTGAAGCCGTAACTTTCTGGATTTTTGTATTGTACATGTTCTAATGATTATTAAATGGTGCATTTCAAATTTAATAATTATTAAATGTTTCTCTTGATTTTAGGGTATCTAATTTTTAAATAATAAATAGTGATAGTGAAGTTTACTCCGCACTTGTAAGATGTTCTGAAATTATTAAGCTTCGCTTAACTTTGATAATCATCGAGGTTGATGCAAAAAGGGTAGTTTTTAAAATAACAATTAAAATTTCTGGAAGCTTATTTTGTAGGTACGGGTAAGATAGTCGCATCAGCATCGGGAATTTGTTTTGATATGATCAAACCGCTCTGGGAGTCGAGCGGTTTGATTTGCTTCTATGAGCCATGTAAAAGAATTTTTCCGCTATTGATAGGGAGATTTTAACATTATAATATATTTTCTTGTAAAATAAAAGTTCACTAATTGATCTAAAGTTAAGTAGCTAAACTTCTATTTTTTTGAAAGCATATTAATTGCATTTTTCTCTTCTGTATTCATTTTTTCTATAGCTGCATCAATTTGTTCAAAAGCTTCTTTCTTTTTTAAAAGTAATTCATCTCTAATTGAGACGAGATTAATGTTTTCTCCTTGATCGCCTTTTATTAATTCTGGATTTATACCATTAGCTTTTAAATCAGAAATACTATTTTCAATTTCTAAAATTGAATTTGAAAATTCATTTTCCATATTCGTTCTAGAGTAGATTAAATCTGTTCGCTGACATTCAAAATTTTTATGGATTGCTTGTGCAAATTCTTCATTTTGTGATTCCAGTAGTTTCTCATTCTCTAAAGAGACTTCTTTTGCACGATCTTCTATTTTTTTTACTTCAGCTGTTATTTTTTTTACTGTTACTGATGGTAAATTGATAGACATATCTTTTTGAACCATTTTTATTTCAGGTATAGCTGTTGTAATATTGGTGGTTTCAACTTTTATTTCAGGAATCTTTGTTTTAATTTCATGTTCTTCCATAGTCACTTCAGGAACTGAAGTTTTTATGTCTTTCCATTTGACAGTGAAACCTCTAAAAACTGGATATTGACCAGTTTTCTTTATAACCATCTTTGTTACTGGCTTTTTGAGTTTTATTGACTTCAATTTCATGGTAACCTGAGGAGTGTCAAATACTAATTTTTTATCTTTCAAGGTAACTTGTGGTATGCTGCATGAAAAGTTTTTTCGAATCATTTTAATTTCAAAATCAGCATTTACTACACCTTCCACATCATTAGGATCAGGGGAATCTTTAGATATATCTTGTGATCTTTTTTCTAAATAGTCAAAATCTTTTTGATACTTGTTAGTAATAATGTCAAATGTTGCCTGATCAAAACTGCATTGAGAATAAACAATGCAATTGATCAATACTGTAATTACAATAAGTAAGTTTTTCATGGTTTTTAGTTTTTATTTTTAGCTTACTCTATTTTCGGTTTTCAGCATCCCCGTTTTTTTTGTAAAATTAAAAAGGACATAAAAATGAATCAATAACACTTTAGGGTAATATTGATGAAGATACATTAACCCTATAATTAGGTATAAAACAAAACAAAACCGCTCAGATAATATGAACGGTTTTTGTTTTTTAGAAAAGGCTACACGAAAGAATTTGTGTAACAGCGGTGGATATGTGCTTTGGGTGTTGTGGCTAATATAAAGTGTATATATATTATAATTTTCAGCAACCGCTTTTTCGGGGTACACGTTTAAATAGTATTTTGCCATCTTTTTCCGCATATTCACATCCTACAATTGGATATGAGTACTTCGGTGCGTGTGCTACATAACGGCTTTTTAAAATTATTTTGTCGTTCACTTTCAGGCCTTGCAACTGCTCAAGTTGAAATTTTTCTGCATCAAATGTTACAATATAATCATCACCATTAATCCTGACCATTACTCCGAAACCTAATCTTGAGCCTGGCGGAAGAGAAAGAGAGGTGACAACTCCCTCCATATTGGTGTAATTTGTAATGCGCTTCCAAATTTTAGCTTCGGCGGCATACACTTTTTTACCTCGGGGAGATGTTTCCCATTCTTTGAACTTTTTACCGGCCGGGGTAGCTTCCCATTTTTTCATTTCGGCATTCTTTTCAGCAGCAGACAGTTGCTTTTGAATCGGCTTCTTACTGGTTTCATTCTTGATTTCACGATTGGCGAATAAGAGTCCACTCACTACAAGCATTGGTAGCATGAGCGCAAAAATTACTTTTTTCATAAGTTTTAATTTTAAATTAAATTTCGATTCTCTTGATAAGTCAGATCTGATAAGACCTACTTTTGTTTTTAATAATCTATCAAAGTTGACTCAACGAAAATACTTTGATATTTTTCAGATCTAAGGATTTGAATTGTAAATAAAATTGTAAACTTTGTAAATAATAACTTGACACTATGCATCTTAGTCAAAATCTCTTCTCAGGAAAGCGAAAATACCTTTTTACAATCATTTTGCTCTCACTGATTTTTGTAGTCTGTGCCGCTTTCAGTACTGAGGATAATGACGACTTTAATTTTGCCAAAAGGGAAGTGTTACTCCGCAGGATAGGGCATGAGTTACTTTTACAGTCGGGCGACCATACATCAAGAGTGCTTCCTGTAAAAAAGATTTCGGAAAATGAATATCAGATCAGCTTCGAGAATGAAATTACTTTTCAACCCGACTCTTTGGTGAATCTTACGAAGCGTGTGTTGGCGAAAGATCCGGTTGCAAGTGATTATATTGTTAACGTTTTAAACTGTGGAAATTCCAGTGTAGCCTATGGATATTCGGTATCTAAAAATAAAAAAGATGATATTATAGCTTGTATAGGAAGAAAACAACCTAAAGCCTGTTACACAATCAACATCAAATTTAAATCAACAGGAATCAACACAACAAAAAGCGTTTATCTTTTGGGCGGATTGTCTTTTTTGGCATTCATCGGTTTTGTTTTTTTGAGATCTAAATCTGTAAAGCCACAAAAAGTTTTACCTGAAAGTCTGCAAACTGATCTATTCACTTTGGGCTCAGTGTTATTTGATTCGAAAAACAGGAAACTCATCGTTGATGAGAAAACCTTAGATCTTACCGCAACGGAAAGCCGTGTATTGCTTATTTTCGCATCGTCTCCCAACGAAATCATCGAGAGAAGCCGACTGCAAAAAGAAATCTGGGAAGATGACGGTGTGATTGTAGGACGAAGTCTGGATATGTTTATCTCAAAACTCAGAAAAAAACTGGAAATCGAACCGAATATAAAAATTGTGGTAATCCGTGGGAAAGGGTATAGGCTGGAAATTGGCGGTTAAGATAAACATTTGGCTTTAATTGTTTTTCAGATGTCACTATCAATAATATTCTGGGTATTCACCAAGTTTGAAAAGGGCTGTAAAGTACTGAAATATAATAAATTGTACTTGATTGTCTCTTCGGAATGGTTGATTGCGTCTTCGGAGTACTTGATTGCCTCTTCGAACTGGTTGATCGGCTCTTCGAAGTGGTTGATTGCCTCTTCTGAATGGTTGATTGTCTCTTCGAACTGGTTAATCGCTTCTTCGAAATGCTTGAACGCCTCAACATAATGCCTGATTGTCTTTACGAAGAAGTTGACAACTTAAACGAATGAGTTGAAAGTTATGTTGAAATGATTGTAGGTCTTATCGAAATGGTTTTTCGTGATTTTTTTTGCTTTTATGACATTTAGGAAAAGACTTTTGTAGCTGTAAAGTCACGGATTACAAATCTGCAGCATCGGGGTTATTTTGCAGAAAGCACTTCTTCGCTAATATCCGCAACCTGAATGCTTTTAATAGATGATTTGGTTGAGGAGGCTGTACTTCCACCCATGATGTATAATTTGTTGTTATATACCTCTGCAGCAGCATGTCGTCTAGGAATCATATTGGATGATAACCGATGTAACGTATTGGTTTCTGTATCAAAATAAGCCAAAAAATTTTGATTGTTATAACCGCCTGCAATAAAAATCTTAGTACCGGATACCGCTAATGAATGACCCGATATCGCAGCGGGTATCGTATATTGTTCAGTCCACTGATTTTTGTTGAGATCATACACATTCACCAGGCGGGATGACGTACCGTTAAAACCTCCAAGGACGTAAAGCTTATCATTCACAATTTTGCCCCTTGCTTCTCTGGCGTTAGGCATATTTGGTAACGGATGCCATGTATCTGAAGCAATGTCATAATATTGGAATCTATCAGAAAATACAGTGGTTGCAGCATTGTTTAGCCCACTGCCTCCGAACGTATATATTTTTCCGTTATGGATGGCAGAACCTGCATTTCCTGTATAGGCACGATTAACAGCTCCCTTCGTTTTTTGATGAGTTTCAAGGTCTACAATTTCAAGATGGCTGTTTCCCCAACCGTTAAAAATATAAATTTTGTTACCGTAAGTCTCCGAATTGGCAAATCTTTTAGGAACCAAACTGGAGTTGATAACACTCCAACGGTTATCTTTAATACTGTATTTTTCAATAATAGTGGCATTACCATCCGAATCTTTATACCCATTGCTCACATAGATATTGTCACCTGCAATGGCACTGGTTACAGCTCCTCTGCGAACAGACATATCCGAAAGATGTTTAAAATTTAAGGTTTGTGCATTGGCAAAGCATAAACCGAAAAGTGAAAGGAGGAATAATTTTGTTTTCAATGGTGCTGAGGTTTGATTTAATTGATTTTCTGTGTAGAAAAATATGTTTTAAATATAGGGAAAAGTCACGGATTGGAAATCCAGAAAGTCAAGTGGACAACGTCATCTTTTTTTTCTTTTTAAAAACTCAAAATCGACTCTTTAATAGTCGGTAATCATCGTAAAAGAGTCGGTTTTTATTCTTAAAGACTCACCATCCCATCTTTCACATTCAGCATCCAGTGTTTTATAATCAAAAAAACCAGTCTTTCATACTCGTTGAAGAGTCTTTTACCACATTGTCGAGTCTTTGAGTCTCAAAAACGAGCCTTCAATACTCGATGATGAGTTTTGAAGGCTCGTTTTTATTATTTTGATAGTGAAATTAGATAATCGAACAATTAAAATGAATTTGCAATGAGTGGTTTATGTTTGTGGGTGTAGTATTTTAATTCGGATTGAACTGAATGTTAAAATACTTTAAATAATCCTCTATTGGCTCCATTCCCATTTCTTTTCTTCTTTCGTTCACAGTTGCAGGATTTTCTAATTTATACAATTTACCATTTTTTATTTGTGAACCATATATTTGAGGTTTTCCTTCGTCCATTAAAATCCTATCTTTCATCAATGCGTACTGTCCTTTAGATAAGTCTCCATTTTTAACCGCTTTCTCTATTTGTGGAAAATACTTTTTTCTGATTTCTTCAGTACTGTGTTGAAGTCCCAACCAGATTGCATCCATTTGTTTTTGATCCACCTCTTTTAATGTTGGCATACCGCACTTTTCAATAATGCTGATTACTAATTCTTGATTCCTGTGATCTTCTTTAGCGTATTTGATGGGTTCATTTGCTTTTCTAATCCTTTGGTCACTTTCGAAAACTTCGCTCAGGATTTGACGTTTTTTGCTACAATCGACTTCAATAATATCTACTGAACCTACATAGACAAATTTATCCTTATTCATATAAAGGAATATTGATATTATTAAAACAAGAGCGGTTAATATGCTGAATAATATTTTTTTATTTTCATTTCTATTTTTGGTTTATATTACACATAACGGTTTTGCAGATTTGCGATGGGCGGGTTTAATTGATTTCTGTGTATAAAAATATGTTTTAAATATAGGGAAAAGTCATGGATTGGAAATCTGGGACTCGGGATTGTGTCTTTTATTTATTGAGCAAAGTCAGGAGACTTTGCGCAGCGGGAGAAAAGTTGCTGATTGCGAATTCTAGATGTTGAGGTTTTTTTGAAATGAAAAACTGCTCTTGAAATTGAGCGGTTTTTATATTTATTGATATGAGCGAGATGCTCGCACGGCCAAGAGATTAATATTAAAGTAAAGTCACGGATTTCAAATCCGCGACATCAGGGTTTATTTTAAAGAATCTATTGTACCATTTAAGTAGGTTCTAATTTCTTTTTGTAGGTCATGATTAAATAAATGAGCAAATGAATGATTATTATATTCTAATACCCAATCCACTCTAGATAATAGCTCAAGCCAATGGTTTTTATATGAGATATTATATTCATCAAATTCAGAAATAATTTGCGTATTTAGGAAAAATTCAAATTCTTTATAATATTCTTTTGCTCCTTCAAATGGTAAGCCATAATATAAAAATTCAAAAAAATTAGTAAATAAACTAAAACAATATGTATGTAAAAATGAAAGATTAACTATATACTCTCTATTATTTATTGGATTATTAATAAATTCTTCTGAATAAGGGCTTATATATTCATCATTAATCTTTACTTTTAAATTATTAGTACCTATCAACAATAAGTTTTCATATGATTGAGGATAATTTCCAGTAAAAAAAATACTAGTTGTCCCTAATAAATAATTTACAAAACTATTATCTAAACTGCTTATTATATCCTTTTGTACATTCAAAAGTTGATTCTTTATGTTATTCATTGTTTTAATTTGTTTTTTAGAATTTATATGGTTATCGTTTATTTAATTTTTGAATTAATATCATTAAGTTTTTTGGCAAACTCTAATTTTCTTAATTCCTGATTTCTTTTATCTACAGCTTCATCTAATGAAAAAAATATTATTGCTTGAACTATTGGCAAATATTCTTGGCATTCGGCTTCTTCCAATTCATGAACTCCCTTACTTAAGGTTGAGTAAATATGTGCATTATCATTAAAATAATTTGGCAAAAATTCTTTTACATAACTCAGCTTATCTTCCATTCTTAACTTTCTAAATTCTTCTTCAGATATTTTTTCTTGAATTTCAGACTCATTGAAGTTTTTCAAAATAATACCTTCGAAAATTCTTCTATAATATAAGAATGATGCGATTGCGTAGCCATAGGATTCTAATTGTGATGCTTTTGCTAATTCTTTCAACTGAACATTATCAAGAATTTTTTTATATTTATTAAACTTATCAATTACAGTATCATATTTTGAAGGATATTCTGCAACTTTTACAAGCTGATCATTTTCTAAATAAAATCCAAAAAGTATTTGATGTTCTGGATTTGCACTACATCTAAATGTTTTAAATAAACTAGGCTTATTTTTAATTGTTTTACCTCCGAAATGTGGGTTTACATTATATGCAGAATCATAAAGACCTTTATCAGGCGCAAATATTCTTTGAGATTCACATTCCGTACAATAATGATCAAATCTTCCATTATAGCTTGATATTAAATAATCCAAATCATAATCAGATAAAATGCCATTTTCGTCCTCTAATTCGACTTTGTTGTTCCATTTAGAATAAAGAGGGGAATCAGTAATAATTTTTTTTATATCCATAATTTTGTGAAATATAGTTGTCGTTGAAAATAAGTTGATTTTAAATTTGTATATTATAATTAATTAACAATCGTTTAAAAAAACCGCTCAGAAAAATCTGAACGGTTTTAATTTTATATTGTCTCGGTGACACGCCGTGTTACATCATTCCCGGCATTCCACCTCCCATTGGCATAGCAGGTTCTGCGCTCTTAATTTCAGTGATAACACACTCTGTTGTTAATAGCATTCCAGAAACAGAAGCTGCGTTTTCAAGGGCAACTCTTGTTACTTTCGTAGGGTCGATGATTCCTGCTTCAAGCATGTTTACATACTCGTCAGTTTTAGCGTTGTATCCGAAGTCTCCGCTGCCTTCAGCAACTTTAGCTACGATTACAGAACCTTCACCTCCTGCGTTAGCAACGATTTGTCTCAATGGCTCTTCGATCGCTCTTTTCACGATTTTGATCCCTGTAGTTTCGTCAGCATTGATTCCTTCAAGATTTTCTAAAGCAGAGATCGCTCTTACAAAAGCAACACCACCACCTGCAACGATACCTTCTTCAACTGCTGCTCTCGTAGCGTTCAATGCATCGTCAACTCTGTCTTTTTTCTCTTTCATTTCAACTTCAGAAGCTGCACCTACGTAAAGTACGGCAACACCACCGGCTAATTTAGCCAATCTCTCCTGTAGTTTTTCTCTGTCGTAGTCAGAAGTAGTCGTTTCCATCTGAGCTTTGATCTGGTTTACTCTTCCTTTGATCTTGCTTTCTTCACCACCACCGTTTACGATTGTTGTGTTGTCTTTGTCGATCGATACTTTTTCAGCAGTTCCCAACATATCAAGAGATACGTTTTCCATTGTGAAACCTTGCTCTTCAGAAATAACCTGTCCGCCAGTTAAGATTGCGATATCTTCCAACATTGCTTTTCTTCTGTCACCAAATCCAGGAGCTTTTACAGCAGCAATTTTAAGAGAACCTCTTAATTTGTTCACTACCAAAGTTGCCAAAGCTTCACCTTCAACTTCTTCAGAAATAATCAATAGAGATTTTCCGCTTTGTGCAATTGGTTCAAGAACAGGAAGCAATTCTTTCATTGAAGAGATTTTTTTCTCAACTAAAAGAATGTAAGGATTTTCCAATTCAACCGTCATTTTCTCAGGGTTCGTCACGAAATATGGAGACTGGTATCCTCTGTCAAACTGCATACCTTCTACAACATCTACCGTTGTATCGATACCTTTTGCTTCTTCTACAGTGATTACACCTTCTTTACCAACTTTTCCGAAAGCTTCAGCGATCAAAGATCCGATTGTTTCGTCATTGTTTGCAGAAACCGAAGCTACCTGCTTCACCATTTCTGTAGAGTCTCCAACTTGCTTAGACTGCTCTTTAAGGTTAGCAACAACAGCAGTTACTGCTTTGTCGATTCCTCTTTTCAAGTCCATTGGGTTTGCACCTGCAGCTACGTTTTTAAGACCTTCTCTTACGATAGCCTGTGCCAAAACAGTAGCGGTAGTAGTACCATCTCCTGCAATATCATTAGTTTTGGAAGCAACTTCTTTTACCATTTGCGCTCCCATATTTTCTACTCTGTCTTCAAGTTCGATTTCTTTTGCTACAGAAACACCATCTTTAGTAACGTGAGGTGCACCGAATGATTTTTCGATTACTACGTTTCTACCTTTTGGTCCTAAAGTTACTTTTACTGCGTTAGCCAATGCATCGACTCCTCTTTTTAGAGCGTCTCTTGACTCGATATCGAATTTTATTTCTTTTGCCATTTTGATTTGATATTAGATGTTAAATGTCAGAAGTTAGACATGTAACACTTGTTTTAATTTGAATTTAATTTGAATAGTCTGAAATCTGATGTTTTGTATCTGGAATCTTATCCAATTACACCCAATAAATCTCCTTCTTTTACAATTAAGAAATCTTTTCCGTCTAATTTTAATTCAGAACCTGAATATTTTCCATAAAGAACTTTGTCACCTACTTTTACAGTTGTAGGCTCATCTACTTTACCAGGACCTACTGCTACCACTGTACCTTCTTGTGGTTTTTCTTTAGCTGTGTCTGGGATAATAATACCTGAAGCTGTTTTAGTTTCTGCAGCGATTGGCTCGATAAGCACTCTGTCTGCTAAGGGTTTAAAGTTTACTGACATAATATTTTTATTTTTAATTATTTCTGTGTTGAAATTCTCTAAATCTATGCCAACGGTCTTGAAGGAGATTTTTGGCAGGTTTTTTTTGAAGATGTGAAATTTTGGCAGAAAAATTTCGATCCTTTTTTTGAAAATTGTAAGAATCGTCTGATGGTAAAATATCAATATAGGGTAAGGCGTAATTCAGGTGAATCAAGATTGATTATTTTGACCATTAGAGGGACTTGAAATTTTTAGAATAATAAGTTTTATTTCTGTTTTAAACTGACCTGCTTAAGGAAATCCATGGATTTTCTCTTAATCGCTAAATTCTTCTTAAAGGGGTGAAAATATTTTAAAATTCTATGTGTCCAATATTAAATATCATAATCACAGACTCTTAATTTTTTTGATGTTGATTGAGCTTCGAGATTACCGCACCGGAAACCGCAATGCCAATAAAATTGGTAACAGATCTTGCTTCATTCATAAAGCGGTCTACGCTGTAGAGCAAGGCGATATCAGTCAAAGGGATTTTTCCGAATCTGTTTAATGTGAAAATAAGTGCCAAAAATCCTGATCCGGGAACTCCTGAAGCAGTTTTAGAGGTAATGGAAATGATGATAAAAAGCCAAATGTAATCATTAATGCTTAAAGAAATGTTATAAAACTGTATAAGGAAACAACAGGCTACAGAAAGATAAATACAAGCCCCAGCTAGATTAAAATTATATCCCAACGGAATAATAAATCTTAAAATTTTTCTACTATATCCTTCGCTTTCCATTTTTTCAAAAATGATGGGAAAGGCTGTTTTTGAAGAAGAGGTTGTAATCACTAAAATAATTTCTTCTTTGATGTTGAGAAGAAATTTCCAAAGATTAAATTTAAATAGATAAGAAACAAACCCCAACACTCCGAAAATAAAAACAATATCCGCAAGATATACGGTGGCCACGACTTTGCTGAGCGGTAAAAGAGTATTGATGCCATACATTGAAATCCCAAAAGCGATATTACAGAAAATAATAATCGGAAGTATGATATATAAATATTTGATAACAGTGTAGAAAGCCCCCAATCCATAATCCAATACTTTTATAAAACGTTCTCTTCCTTTAGACAGATTTAAGGAGACACCGATAATAATCGACACAATAAGAAAAATGACATGTCGGTTAAGATAAAGAACGGAAGTGATAGAATTATCATTAATTGCAAACGTTTTGGGAAGAAAGGTATTTATTTTACTGCTGTCGATGCCAGTGTTGGCTCCCGGTTGTACGGCGAAACCAAAAATAAACCCTAATATAATGGCTAAAGAAGTTGTCAAAATAAAATAGAGTCCGGTTTGCCAGATAAGTCTGTCTGCATTTTTAATTTCCGCTAAATGACAGATCCCATAAATAATAGCCATGAAAATAATCGGCAGAATGAGTGTTTCCAGCACCATAAAAAAATACTGACTTACCACGCCAAGTTTAATGCTTACCTCAGGGAAGTAATATCCCATAAGCACTCCCCCGATAATGCCAGCAAATACATAAAGGGTAAGATTCCTTAAGTATTTGCCTGTAAATGTCTTTTTTGTATGGAAAAGGTTCATTTCAAAAACTATTTGTCTCTACAAAAATATAATTATATTCTCACCAGAATAAAGGTGTTTTTAATTAATATTAAATAATCCCAAGAATCAGCGCAGCCAATAACATCACAACAGAGGATCCGAGAGCCCATTTTAAAGTATATTTTAAATGATCTGAAAATTCTACGCCTGCAAGAGAAACCAATAAATACGTTGAAGGAACAAGTGGACTTAAAAGGTGGGAAGCCTGCCCAACAAGACTTGCTCTTCCCAATACGTCAGGCGGAATTCCCAATTGATGTCCGGTTGCTGTGATAATCGGAAGAATTCCGAAATAGTAAGCATCATTGGTAAGGAAAAAGGTAAGCGGAACACTAAATACGGCTGTAATGATATTCAGAGATCCACCCCAGCTTTTGGGGATTATTTCTATCATGCTGTTTCCCATCGCCTGCATAATGCCGGAGCCATTGAGAATTCCCGTGAAAATTCCTGCACCAAAAATCATTCCTGCAACCGATAAAGCATTTCCTGCATGTTTAGACATAATCTTTTGCTGGTCTTTTAATTTTGGATAATTGATAATAGATGCAATACAAAAGGCGATCATAAAGGCAATTCCCAAAGGAACCACATCCAGAATCATCACGACCAAAAGCGCAATTGTAAGAGTCAGGTTGATGAGGATTAATTTCGGACGTCTAAGCTTAAGATCTACTTCACCGATTATATCATTAGTATTATAGTTGGTATATTTTCCATGTTTGGCAATTCTTATTTTCTCTCTCCTGCCTAAGATATAAGCAACAAATATCACCCACGCGATACCTATAGCCATAATAGGGATCATGGGAACAAATATTTCTGTGTGCCCAAGCTTCAGAGAGCTCATTACTCTTGCGGTAGGCCCGCCCCAAGGGAGAATATTCATAATTCCGCCTGCTAACATAATAATACAGGTTAGGATTAAAGGATTCAATCCTTGCTTTTTATAAAGTGGCAACATGGCAGCAACGACAATTAAATAAGTGGAAGATCCGTCTCCATCCAGAGAAACGAGCGTTGTAAGGATGGCTGTTCCGATGGTCGTTTTTATAGGATTATCTCCAACGGCTTTTAGAATCATATTCACCAACGGTTCAAATAATCCTGTGTCAATCATTAAACTGAAGTAAAGAATAGCAAAAATTAACATCACTCCGGTAAGAGCTATTTCTTTAACCCCGTTTTTCATCATATCTCCGAGTTCAGGGCCGAAGCCTGCAAAAAGAGCGATGGCTACAGGGACGATAACCAAAGCTGTAAGCGGGGTCATTTTTTTGTTCATAATGAGCACCATAAAGATGATGATCATTAAAAATCCAAGGAATGTAAGCATAACTAAATGTATTTTGGGTTATCTGTTTTTTTCTTTTTTGCGCCAGTCGAAGCTGTTTCTAAATCCGATATATCCGTAATTACTTGTAGATCCGGTTTCGAGTTGGTTGATAAACGCAACTTCTATCGCTGAGTTTTTTCCTGTTTTTATGCCGATTCCTGCGGTTAAACGGTTGCTGTCGAACGGATCTTCTTTCACCACATTCATTCTGATCTCATTTTTCAGAATTCCGTAGAATTTTTCTTTTTCTCCGGCTTTGTTAAATGGAATTCTCAGGGAAATCAGGTAACGAAGCCTTACAATGAATTCGTCCGGATTACTGATGAAACGTTCTTCTACACGGAAACGGTGAGATATGGATGTTCTTCCAATATTACCTCCTAAACTCACCTGTTGAAAAGGTCGTTTTTCATATCTTTCCTTTTTACTGTTATCAGATTTATAAGAGTCCAAAACAAGGAACATAAATCCTGCCGCGGGTTTTACATCATTGGCAATCTCATAATCTACATAGGCTGAGACCAAGAAAAGTCTTGTGTCATAAGCCAAATCAAAAGAGCGGTATTGAGAAAGTGCAGTTAACGTACTTTTGTCTGTTAATCTTGCAGACATAAGATACTGAAACCACATGTTGTAATTATCACGGCTTTGCGCGTTTGCTGAGGTGCAGAAACATATCAGTAAAATGATAGTTAATTTTAATTTAATCTTCATGTAATATTTAATTAATATCTGTATTCCCAAATATATCCAGAAGGAGAAATCGCGGATTAATTTTTCAATCAATGACCTATTTTATCAGTAAACTACATGATAAGGTTAAAAAGATGTTATATTTGGAAGACCGAAAATTCTAGTTTTCAGATGTTTTTATTAGTAAATATTGTGGTTATATTGTTGGTTTTTAGAGTTTTATTTAATAATAAGATTCTAAAAATGCTGATGAAATACCGTTGGGGCTTTTTATTGAAGTTTCAGCATGTTTTCTTCTTTTTTGTTTTCATTTTGATCACTTTTTTCACCGAAAACTACTTTCTTGATGCTCCGGAATTAATTTGGTGTGTATTATTTGTAATTCTTTTCAATATTGGATTATATTATTTGGTATACTATTATCTTGTTCCGCAATTTTATTTATCCAATAAATATCCGCAGTTTATTTTGTATGCTTTGATTTGTTTTTTGGTGTTCAGTCTTTTCAGAATTTTATTAGAGCCGGCAGTTTTTAAAATGAATTTTAATGAGACGCTTTCCAATACCAAATTTTTATACAATGTCTATACACAGCAGGGAATTGTGATTCTTGTGGCTTCATTTTTAGGAATAACGAAAGATAAATTTTTAATAGAACAGGATTTTCAGGAATTGGGAGAAGAAAAAGACCAGTTACATCTGGATTTGCTTAAATCTAAATTGAATCCTCACTTTCTGCTGAATACACTCAATAACATTTATTCAAAAAGTTTTCATGCTTCAGAAAATACCTCAGAATCTATATTACAACTCAGCAAGCTGCTTCAATATGTAATTTATGATACCAATAAAGAAAAATAAATATTGCGCAGGAGTTTTCATCTATTCAGTCTCTTACCGGATTGTATCAGCTGAAATACAATAACCGGCTGGATATTTCTTTTGATATTCAGGACGAAGAAACATTGGAATTAATTGAAATTCCGCCCTCAATTTTTCTTACGCTATTTGAAAATGCACTTAAGCATTCGGCCATCGGAATTGAATCTGACAGTTTTATAAAAGTCCAATACAAAATAGAAAATCAGGAGATATTTGTTGAAATTATAAATAGCATTGCTAAAAAGAAAATCCTTGTGAACAACGAAGATAATGGCGGATTAGGGAATGAAGCAGTAATGAGTATCTTAGAAAAAAATTATTCGGGTATATTTACTTTTATTTCTACAGAAGGAGAGAATGAAGAATATCAGACCGTTTTAAAAATTAAATTATCATGACCAATTTGACAATAGTAAGTGTAGATGATGAATATCCTGCGTTGCAGCTTATCGAGCAATACTGTTATCAAATAGAAGGGATCGACCTTATAAAAGGATTTCAAAACCCGGAAGAAGCATTGGGATATCTTCTGAAAAATAAAGTAGATCTTGTGATTCTGGATATCAATATGCCTTATATGAATGGGATTGAACTTTTGCAGCAGTTACCCTACAAACCTCTCTGTATATTCCTTACGCTGGAAACCCAATATGCTGTAAAAGCTTTTGAGCTGGATGTTGTGCATTACCTTGTGAAGCCTGTAGATTTTGAAACGTTTAAAAAAGCAGTCAATAAAGCAAAAGATTTTTTACAGTTTAAAAATTCAGCAGAGAATAAAAAGCAGGAAGATTTTATCATGTTTAAATCCAATTATATCATGAATAAAGTTTTCTTGGAAGATATTAAATGGATTCAGGGGTTTGGAGAATATATCATCCTTATTACGGCTCTCAAAAAATACATGATTCTTGAACGAATGTCTAATTTTGAAGAGAAATTTCAAGACTTAGGGTTTATCAGAATTCATAAATCATACATCGTTTTGTCATCTCATATCAGTTCTTATGATACCGGGAATGTTTATCTTAAAGACGGTGATAAACTTCCGTTAGGCAGAACGTATAAGAATTTCTTGAAAACGTATTTGAATTAAAAAAAATAAGGTTTTTCATAAAAAAAATTCACTTATAATAAGTGAATTTTAAATGATAATTAATGACATGTTTGCTCATAATCATCAAGCAGTTTTTTGTACATTTTTATGAATAATTCTGTTCTGAACTTCATATTGATTCTTGATGCTTCTGCACCTTTTTTTCCTTTAATTAAAGCTTTTCTTTCGGCTTCTGATTCTCTTTTGTTTTCTTTGAAAGTTTTGTTGGAGAAATAATCGCTTTGTCTTGCTTCATCCACTTTTTTCAGAAATTCAGGGCAGTCGGCGCCTACAATGTCGTATGCTTTGTAAAACTTTTTATACAATGTTTTCATATTGAATAAAGCTAAAGGACTTAATGAACTGTAATCTACCGGCGCAACGGCAAAAGTTTCGTCTGGTTTACTTAAATAGATCATCACATAAGTAAGTTGGCAATTGTCTTCGTTTCCATTAAATCCAGAAGAAACATTGTCCCCAAAATCGGCTCTGCACATCATACTTCTGTAGCCGTATAGATTTATTTTCCCTTTTTGCATCAGTGGAAGCATCAATACTTTACCTTCTGATTCCATTTCCAGATCATTATTTATTTCTTTTACAAGACGTTTATCTAGTTGAGATGTTTCCTGCGTGTCTTCGTTTGTATAAATAAGGTTTTTTATATCTGAGACTGAAATCAATTGTACTTGAGTATCGCTTTTTGATGATTTAAATTTCACCTCCTTTCTGTCTAGATTAGCATACTTTGCGCCTTTTCCCATAAAGCTGAAAGTAGCAACATCCGGAAGCATAAAATCCTGTGCGAATCCTTTTTTGTACTGCCATCTTCCATCAGAATTTCAATGGGGATGAAATCTCTTTTTCCGGTGTAGAATTGTAAAGACTGAGCAAAAAAGCTCTGTGCTGAAAAGATAAATATCAACAATAAACTAAGTTTTTTCATGGGGGTAAAAGTTTTTTAATAGGTGGCAAATCTAAAAAAAAGTATCCAGAGTCTGAATACTTTTTAAAATTATTTTTTAGCTTTTCTTTCCTGCAGCCTGCATCGGATTGACCTTTCCTGTTCCTCCACCTCTTACTGGGCCGTCTTGTTTTTGTTTAAATAACTGAAATTTCGAGCTTGTGGCAGAACTTCCGTCATTACTCCACAAATTATTTGAAGTATCAATATCCGCTGTTTCTCTCATCGGATCAAGCTGAATTGATTTTAATTTTTTATCAAAATAGAATGTTTTCGAAACTTTCTTTTCATTCTGTCTCCAGATTTGAGCCGAAGATTTATCGTACAGTTTTGTACCGTCCTCGAAAGTAAATTCAAGAATAACAGGCATTACCAATCCGCCTTTGTTTACAAAATCGATCTGATACGCTGTGATATTTTTAAATTTATCCTTGTCTTTAGAATCTAAAGCCGCATTTTCATCTTTCTTTACAGTATACGTTTTGCTGTTGTCTACTTTTTCCTGACCTCTGTCATAACGATAGTAGAAATCCTGAAGACTTTTATCTTTTTCTACATCAAAAGTGATGTTTTTATCTTCTCTGTTTCTGATTTTCGAAATATCTTCAAATTCATTTTGTAAAGGCCTATCAACCGTATAAGTTTCCTCTTTTGCCATTGGTACTGCATCTAAATCCGGAGTTGCAATCGTAACCTTATCAATCGCAATGTCTACAGGATCAGTTCCGTAAAACCAGCCTCTCCAAAACCAATCAAGATCTTCACCACTCGCATCTTCCATTGTTCTGAAAAAATCTGCAGGCTCAGGATGTTTAAACGCCCATCTTTTTGAATACGTTTTAAATGCTTTATCGAAAAGTTCTCTTCCCATAATCGTTTCACGAAGGATATTCAGTCCTGTTGCAGGTTTTGAATAGGCGTTCGGACCAAACTGAATAATGTTTTCAGAATTACTCATAATCGGTTCCAGCTGATCTTTCGGAAGCTTCATATAATCAACGATTGTCCATGCCGGACCACGTTTTGAAGGGAATTTATTATCCCACTTTTCTTCCGTTAAATATTCTGTAAATGTATTTAAACCTTCATCCATCCAGCTCCACTGTCTTTCATCTGAGTTGATGATCATCGGGAAAAAGTTGTGTCCTACTTCATGAATGATTACCCCGATCATTCCGTTTTTAATTCCTTCAGAATATGTTCCATCTTTTTCTGTTCTTCCAAAATTGAAACAGATCATCGGATATTCCATTCCATTCGAAGCTTCCACAGACTGCGCTACCGGATAAGGATAGGGAATCGTGAATTCTGAATACGTTTTAATCGTATGAGCAACCGCTTTTGTAGAGAATTTTCTGTATAAACCATAAGCTTCTTTAGGATAGAAACTCATTGCCATTACTTTATTATTGTTTTCGGGAATCGTAACGCCCATTGCATCCCAGACAAACTTTCTTGAAGCCGTCCAGGCAAAATCTCTGACATCTTTTGCCTCAAAAACCCAAGTTTTTCTCTGTTTTGAATGATTTTTCTCTGCTTTTTTAGCTTCATCCAAAGTCACAATTTCTACAGGCTCATTCGAAGTTTGTGATTTCTTATATCTTGATAATTGTTCAGGAGTTAAAACCTGTTCGTAGTTTTTACATTCTCCGGTTCCTCCAATCACATGATCAGCCGGAACGTTCATCGAAACTTTATAATTCCCAAAAACTAAAGCAAATTCACCTCTTCCTGTGAACTGATGATTCTGCCAACCCTGAAAGTCGCTGTACACACACATTCGCGGGAACCATTGGGTAATCGTATAAAGATCATTTCCGTCTTCTGCGAAATTTTCGTAACCGCCGCGGCCTCCCATTTTTGTGCGGTTCGGGATGTTATAATTCCAATCTATTTTAAAGATGAATTTTTCGCCTTTCTTTAAAACTTTAGGCAAATCAATACGCATCATCGTTTTATTGACGGTGTATTTCAAAGGATTTCCTGAAGCATCAATTACTTTTTCTAAATTAACACCATACCCGTTATCTTTTGCAGGAATATCTGTCGTCTTTAATTGCTGATCGTTCAAAGATTTCGGCAGGGTAGAAGAGAACTGATAATCCGCTTTTTTGACCGTTGATTGTTGGTTCTCATCTAACTGTAACCAAATATAATCTAAATCGTCCGGCGAATTATTGTGATAGGTAACCGTTTCCGAACCTTTTAAGTTTCTTTTATCTTCGTCGAGATATGCGGTGATGTCGTAATCTGCTCTGTTTTGCCAATAAGCCTGTCCCGGAGCTCCTGAAGCCGTTCTGTAAACGTTTGGAGTAGGAAGGATGGTCCCCAACTGTTCAAATCTGTTTCCGTGATTACTTCCCGGATTGTTTTGAATGTTTTGGGCAGAAACACTTACATATAGAAATAGCGAAAGTGCTGTTACTTTTAGTTGCATTGACGAATGATTTAAGAATGATCAAATATAATAATAAGTATTTGAAAATTTGGGAATGTTACAGTGATAGATTTGAATATTTGGGAATTGGCGGATCTTAAAAAACATTCGGTTTAAAAGAAACTGTAAAATGTTTTTCAAAAGCAATAAGATGGTGAGATATTGATTGCAAAGTAATAATATTTGAGGCAGATGTTTTTATATTCTTGTGATGTGATTTTATATTATTCCTATGGGATGGTATATTCTTTCGATGTGGAGTTATATTCTTGCAATGTAGAGTTACATTCTTTCTATGTAACTTGATATTTTTGCAATGTGGAATAATATTCCTGTCTTGTTGTTTAATATTGGCACGGTGTCGACTTTTGTTTTTACAATGTGAAAGGATATTCTTCAAAGAGTAGGTACAAAACGGAAAGACAATTTCGCTGCAGGAAAATAGAAGACTTTGCAGATCTCAAAAACAAGCCAATGATTGATCTAAAAAGGAATTCTCTCTAAGGTCATTTTTAAAGCCAATGCAAAAACTCCAGATGATACAAAAAGTATCCAGTCTTTTTTATTAATTTTAAAAAGGTTTAAAAGAATAAAAAGCAATATTAAAATGGCCAGCACAATCACGATTTGTCCGAGTTCCAACCCAATATTAAAACCTAAAAGCGGAACGGCAATGCTCTGACTTTTCGCAATCATCACTCTCGCAGTATTCGCAAATCCTAATCCGTGAATCAATCCGAAAAATAGGGCTAAATAATAATTGGTTTTATTCTGAGTCTGTTTTTTATTTTTCATTAAAATATTTCCGGCCGCCGTCAAAACAATTGTCAGAGGAATCAAAAATTCCACCCAATCAGAAGGAAGTCTTACCACATCGAGAATGCTTAAAGCCAAAGTGATAGAATGTCCTATGGTAAATGCAGTCACCAAAATCAGAATTTTTTTCCAGTCTTTGGAAGTGTAAACGGCAATTAATGCCAAAACAAAAAGCTGATGATCAAGCGCATCCAATGAAATAATATGTTCCCAACCGAGTTTTAAATAAAATAAAAAGTCCTGCATTATGTTATGAATATTAGGTTTACGAAAATAATGATTAATTTCGGAAAAGATTTGAACGATCAATGAGTTTATAGATATGAAAAGGTTTTTTGTTTTTTAGCGGCTCTTTTATTATTGCTTTCTTTCACCAAAGAAGTACATCCTTATCACGTCGGTTCGGTAGAAATTAATTATAATTCAAAATCAAAAACTTTTGAGATTACCGGAAGATTTTTCTTAGATGATTTAGAAAATGGTCTTGGCAAGAAATACGGAAAGTCATTTCATTTTAATGATAACAAATATAAAGCTAAGATTAATGAGGCCTTAAAAAATTATAGTTCAGAATATTTTAAACTCAAAACAGATAATCAGTTTTTAAAAATCAATTACATCGGTTACGAAGAAGACAGCGAATCGGTCAATATTTATCTGGAATCTGAAAAAGTGGAAAATCCAAAAAAAGTAGAAGCTGCGGTGAGTTTTCTGTATAATTTATTTGATGACCAGATTAATCTCGTTCACATCATCGTCAATGGAAACCGTAAAAGTGAAAAACTCACGTATCCGAATCGGTATTTGTTTCAACAGTTTTAAAATTTATTTTCGAAGTTGCAGTAACTCATTTTCTGCTTTTGCATGAGCTAAAAGATCAGGAAAAAAATCATCATAGCATTTCTGCAGAATATCTTTATTGTCTAAAAAAGCCTCAAATACCGGAATATCTTTATCTAAATATTTAGCTTTATTCAAAACATTTCTCATGCTGAATTTAATATTCTGATCGTGACGGTAATTGTACAGCCAGTTATCCTGTTCCATTTTGGTAAGCATGTACCTGAAATTATCCGGTAAAAATTCGTAGTGCTCATGGAGAACTCTGTACACTTTTAACGAGTGGTCTTTCCAGCCTTGTAGAGAATTTAGCTGTAAATCGTTGGCGACAAAATAATCCAAAGAAACATCTACAAAAGCTCCTGCATACAACCTAACTAGCGGACTGAAAACCTTTTTTGCTTCATGAATCGCTGGATGAGAATCAGTAAAAGTATCAATGGCACGGTGCAGAGTAATCCCATCCTGAATTTCTTTCGGAAAAGAGTAGCGGTCTTTGTTTCGGATAAAATCTTCGAGAAACTGCCCGACAATTTGTCCGTCATTAAATGTGAGAAAAGAGTGGGCGAGAAAGTTCATAAACGAATATAGAAATTTTTAAATAAAGTTTGGTCATTATTTAAGGTTTCTACCCAAACTCCGTTTTCAGTTTCCTGATATTTGAAATGTATAGTGTTCAGTTTGATTTCATTTTGAGAGCGAATGATGAGGTGAAGTTCATTTTCGTTTACCCAACATTTGAATTGTACCGGAAACAGGAAATTATTCTTTATCTGCAAATCTTTATACCCAAAAACGACCGTAGCATCTGAACCTAAAGGGGTAAAACGTTCGTTTTCTTTGTAAATGTCAATCGAATGAGAATGTCTTTCCATAATTTCCAATCCGTATTGCAACGCAGAATAATATAAAATCGATGAGAACTGACAGATTCCGCCACCGAAATCCTGTGAAATATTGTTCTTAACTAAATTTCTGCCCTCTTTGAATTTGTTTTTTCTACTCGGTTTGCCAACTATTTTCCAAAAAGAAAAAATTTCATTTGGCTGAATGATTAAGTTGTTGACTTTTTCACAGACGATTTTTAGGTTATGAATTTTATTTTCGTGGAAATCTCCTCTTCTGATTACTTGCTTAAATTCTACTGAATAACCTCCAATATCTTCATTCAAATAATTTTTAGCATATAAGTGAGCGTTTTTCTGTTCATGAAAAATCCTTTGCAATAACCTATACTGCAATTTCCATGAGTAGGGAAGAGAGTTTTTGATAAACTGTTTCATCGTTTTTTCAGAACTACGATTTGATACGATGCCCACTTTTTTAGAAATGTTTTACAAATCAATATATCTAAAGGTAGAAATATTTTCCTCAATGCCTTTGGAATTCTGTGAATAGGAAAAAATAAAACTCCTTTTCTTTCAATGATCTTCCAATCACTTTTTATTAAATCTAAAATTTCATTGGGTGTAAAAGTATTATTCGCATGCCAATCTTGTTGTGGTGAAGGTACTTTTCTTCTTGATTTAATCGGATAATCAAAAATCAAAATTCCATCATTATTTATTTTTTTATAACATTCATTTAGAAAATTCTCAGTTTCCTGTCTGGTTTGATGCATGATGACATGAAAACAAAAAATACAGTCAAAGTTCTCCTCAAAAGGAATATTTGAAATTTCTCCTATCTTTAATTGTTTATGTGGAAATTTTTCCTGAGCAATATTCAGCATTTCCTGACTGAAATCTGCGCCATGCGTTGCAAAATTCAATAACCTTCCTGTTCCGCAACCTAAATCTAAAATTTTTGAATACTTATCATCTCTCAAAAATGAATTCAAAAAATATCTTTCCTGTTGATCAATATACTTCCCATAAGAATTTTCAAACCTGTTTTCATCATAGGATTTTGCGAGGTCGTTATAATATTGATGGATTTGGTTTTTGATCATTCTAAACTTCTACCTTTATATATTAAATGTTGAATTTAGCAAAAAAGAATATTTAAAAAATTAGTGGTGTTTAAATAATTAAAACTTAAATTTAAGTCGCCTATGTAAAACTTCTCAAGTTCCAAACCTCCCTCTTTTAGCCTGCTTTTTAAATAATTATTTATTTTCTTTGAGCATATCTGTATTTTGAATAAATTTGTCAATATTAAATAAAAAATTAAAATGAACACACCATCAGAATTAAAGTACACTAAAGATCACGAATGGGTAAAGATCGAAGGTAATGTTGCTACAATTGGTATTACAGACTTTGCACAGGGAGAATTAGGAGATATCGTTTATGTAGATGTAGATACGGTAGATGATGATATCAATGGAGGAGATGTTTTCGGAAGTGTAGAAGCTGTAAAAACGGTTTCAGATTTGTTCTTGCCAATTTCTGGTAAAGTAATTGAGTTCAATGCTGCGTTAGAAGATCAGCCAGAATTACTAAACACAGAACCTTACGGAAACGGTTGGATTATCAAATTGGAGATTGCTGACGGTGCAGATCAGTCAGAATTGCTTTCTGCAGAAGAATACCAGGCATTAATTGGATAAGATTTCAAACATATTTATAAAGATACTGCCCATTTATTGGGCATTTCTTACTTATATGCTCCTGCGCCCCGGAGTAGAAAACCACGAATATTTCTTTATGTTCGAGGGAATCGACAAAGTTTTGCATCTGGGAATATTTGCAATGCTTGGTTTCTCATTTATGGCGGCTTTCCCGAGAATCAAGTTCTTTTACTTTTTTCAGATCATCCTTATCTACGCCTTCCTCACAGAAATCCTTCAGGAAGAAATGGGTTTCGGCAGATCAATGGAAACTTTAGACATTGTTGCCGACACCATTGGTTGCCTTCTCGGATACTATATATATAAGAGACTCATCAAAAGATATTTTAATTAGATTACGGATTCTTTTAACGACTTCGGTATCTTTCATGTATCACACCGCCATTATACTTCATTTTCATTAGTAGCTTAATCCCGCTCACCGCTGTATCTTTTTCTGTTTACCGCTGCTCTGCATCGGCAACCAGAAAAAGGATGTCGCTTTTATCGGGGCTAGGGTAGTGGTCATGTATCAAAAATCACCAAAGTAAAAATTACATTTCTAAAGTAAGATGTTTTTTTTGTCAAGTAAACCTCATAATCAACATCTCAACAAAACTTCCGATATGCTTTTATCAATAAGACCGACAGGTGAAAAAAATTCCGAATCACTCATAAGCTCTATTAGGGCCTCTATGTTTATAACCTCCATTGCAAAAACGAATGCTTGAGCTCCTTCAGGAGCTCACTGTTCATAGTATATCGGATAGAGTAAATTTTGAGCTCCGTAGGAGTGTGATGTTTTTAGTTTAATCTACAATAAAGAGCATGAGCTCCGTAGGAGCGCCACCTTTCAACCCCCTCTCGAACGCTCCGGCACCTCGACGCATCAACTCTCCCCAACACAACCCCCATCCTTTACCATCCAACCTCCAACCTAATGAAAATTTTTCTCCCACGCTTTCAAGGTTTTACCGTCAAATATGAATTTAATTTGAATTTTATGTTAAATAGATTTGGAAGTGTGGGGGTAAAGTTGGTACTTTTGCCCCACTGAAAACGAGAGTATATCAGTAGCGCAGGAGGGCCTTCGGGCATATAATTTAAGTTACTTTATAGGATGTAAATCAAAAAAAGATTCACTGAAAATTTTTAGCAATAAAAGTTGTGAGAATAAAAAAGATTTGTATCTTTGCAATCCCAATACGGGAAGCGCAGGAGTAGCAGATTGAATGTTTAGGAAAAGGGTTTAGGGTTACTTAAAAAACTTTAAAATTTCTTCAAAAAACATTTGGTCAATTAGAAATAAGTTATTACTTTTGCACACGCAAATACGGCAACGCCCAACGACAGAAAAGGGTAGCTGAGGAAGCGGAAGAGAAGAGATCATTGAAAAATAGATATAACAACCAAGTAAGGAAAAACTAAAGCGTCAAAACTTTGAGTGAGTCAGACAAACATACAATGGAGAGTTTGATCCTGGCTCAGGATGAACGCTAGCGGGAGGCCTAACACATGCAAGCCGAGCGGTAGAGATTCTTCGGAATCTTGAGAGCGGCGCACGGGTGCGGAACACGTGTGCAACCTACCTTTATCAGGGGGATAGCCTTTCGAAAGGAAGATTAATACCCCATAATATATTGAATGGCATCATTTAATATTGAAAACTCCGGTGGATAGAGATGGGCACGCGCAAGATTAGATAGTTGGTGAGGTAACGGCTCACCAAGTCAATGATCTTTAGGGGGCCTGAGAGGGTGATCCCCCACACTGGTACTGAGACACGGACCAGACTCCTACGGGAGGCAGCAGTGAGGAATATTGGACAATGGGTGAGAGCCTGATCCAGCCATCCCGCGTGAAGGACGACGGCCCTATGGGTTGTAAACTTCTTTTGTATAGGGATAAACCTTTCCACGTGTGGAAAGCTGAAGGTACTATACGAATAAGCACCGGCTAACTCCGTGCCAGCAGCCGCGGTAATACGGAGGGTGCAAGCGTTATCCGGATTTATTGGGTTTAAAGGGTCCGTAGGCGGACTCGTAAGTCAGTGGTGAAATCTCATAGCTTAACTATGAAACTGCCATTGATACTGCGGGTCTTGAGTAAGGTAGAGGTAGCTGGAATAAGTAGTGTAGCGGTGAAATGCATAGATATTACTTAGAACACCAATTGCGAAGGCAGGTTACCATGTCTTAACTGACGCTGATGGACGAAAGCGTGGGGAGCGAACAGGATTAGATACCCTGGTAGTCCACGCCGTAAACGATGCTAACTCGTTTTTGGGGCTTTAAGCTTCAGAGACTAAGCGAAAGTGATAAGTTAGCCACCTGGGGAGTACGAACGCAAGTTTGAAACTCAAAGGAATTGACGGGGGCCCGCACAAGCGGTGGATTATGTGGTTTAATTCGATGATACGCGAGGAACCTTACCAAGGCTTAAATGGGAATTGATCGGTTTAGAAATAGACCTTCCTTCGGGCAATTTTCAAGGTGCTGCATGGTTGTCGTCAGCTCGTGCCGTGAGGTGTTAGGTTAAGTCCTGCAACGAGCGCAACCCCTGTCACTAGTTGCTAACATTTAGTTGAGGACTCTAGTGAGACTGCCTACGCAAGTAGAGAGGAAGGTGGGGATGACGTCAAATCATCACGGCCCTTACGCCTTGGGCCACACACGTAATACAATGGCCGGTACAGAGGGCAGCTACACAGCGATGTGATGCAAATCTCGAAAGCCGGTCTCAGTTCGGATTGGAGTCTGCAACTCGACTCTATGAAGCTGGAATCGCTAGTAATCGCGCATCAGCCATGGCGCGGTGAATACGTTCCCGGGCCTTGTACACACCGCCCGTCAAGCCATGGAAGTCTGGGGTACCTGAAGTCGGTGACCGTAACAGGAGCTGCCTAGGGTAAAACAGGTAACTAGGGCTAAGTCGTAACAAGGTAGCCGTACCGGAAGGTGCGGCTGGAACATCTCATTTTAGAGCGTCATTAGACGTTAAACAAATAAAGATACTTAAATGTATCATGTACTTACTTAAAAGAAAACGTTTTAGTTTTTTACTCGGTTGCTTATATTATAAAAATACAAAACCCACTAGAAATTAGTATCAGGGAAAGAGAGATTTTAGTTACAGAAGTTAGAGGTTAGATAATTAGAAGTTAGTTTTAAAGCTAACAACTAAAAACCGACAACCGACAACTAAAAACATGAAGTCTCGTAGCTCAGCTGGTTAGAGCGCTACACTGATAATGTAGAGGTCGGCAGTTCGAGCCTGCCCGAGACTACTAATTGAATTAGAGGTTAGAAGTTAGTAATTAGAAGTTAGTTTTCAACTGACCACTAAAAACCGACAACTGACAACTACTAGAGGGGGAATTAGCTCAGCTGGCTAGAGCGCCTGCCTTGCACGCAGGAGGTCAAGGGTTCGACTCCCTTATTCTCCACAGTTTTGTGCGTTTGATTTAAAAGTACGATGGATAGAGCCAAAACAAATATCCATTTATCAGACAAGCAGAAAGAATTAAGATCATTGACATTAACGGTAAAAATATCACAAAGAGAAAACCGAGCGCAATTAAGCGTTTGAGTTTACAAAAATAGCTTGGTAGCAATACTAAGCAAAAAATACTGAACTAATTAATAATTAGGAAAGAAATCGTTAAGGGCGTATGGCGGATGCCTAGGCTTTCAGAGGCGAAGAAGGACGCGGTAAGCTGCGAAAAGCTGCGGGGATCGGCACACACGAATTGATCCGCAGATGTCCGAATGGGGCAACCCGGCATGTTGAAGACATGTCACCTCGTAAGAGGAGCAAACCAGGAGAACTGAAACATCTAAGTACCCTGAGGAAAAGAAATCGAAGAGATTCCGTAAGTAGTGGCGAGCGAACGCGGATTAGCCCAAAAGTCTTTATATATTTAATAGAATGTTCTGGAAAGAACAGCCATAGAGGGTGATAGCCCCGTACATGAAAGGTATATTTAGATGATAAATGAGTAGGGCGGGACACGTGAAATCCTGTCTGAATATGGGGGGACCATCCTCCAAGGCTAAATACTCCTGAAAGACCGATAGTGAACAAGTACTGTGAAGGAAAGGTGAAAAGCACTTCGAATAGAAGGGTGAAATAGAACCTGAAACCGTACGCCTACAAGCGGTCGGAGCCCACAAGTTGGGTGACGGCGTGCCTTTTGCATAATGAGCCTACGAGTTAATGTTACTAGCGAGGTTAAGGACTTCAGGTCCGGAGCCGGAGCGAAAGCGAGTCTGAATAGGGCGCTTAGTTAGTAGTATTAGACGCGAAACCTTGTGATCTACCCATGGGCAGGTTGAAGCTTTGGTAACACAAAGTGGAGGACCGAACCGGTTGACGTTGAAAAGTCTTCGGATGACCTGTGGGTAGGGGTGAAAGGCCAATCAAACTGGGAGATAGCTCGTACTCCCCGAAATGCATTTAGGTGCAGCGTCGTGTATAAGTTTATTAGAGGTAGAGCTACTGATTGGATGCGGGGGAGTCAAATCCTACCAATTCCTGACAAACTCCGAATGCTAATAAATGTTCCACGGCAGTGAGGGCGCGGGTGCTAAGGTCCGTGTCCGAGAGGGAAAGAACCCAGACCAACAGCTAAGGTCCCCAAATCTCTATTAAGTTGAAGCAACGCGGTTGGACTGCATTGACAGCTAGGATGTTGGCTTGGAAGCAGCCATTCATTTAAAGAGTGCGTAACAGCTCACTAGTCGAGCGGTCCGGCATGGATAATAATCGGGCATAAATAGAGTACCGAAGCTATGGATTTACAACTTAGGGTTGTATCTGGTAGGGGAGCATTCTGTTTGCACAGAAGCTGAGTCGTGAGGCTTGGTGGAGCGGACAGAAAAGAAAATGTAGGCATAAGTAACGATAAAGCGGGCGAGAAACCCGCTCACCGAAAGACTAAGGTTTCCTCAGCCATGCTAATCAGCTGAGGGTTAGTCGGGACCTAACGCGAACCCGAAAGGGGTAGTGGATGGACAATGGGTTAATATTCCCATACTTGCTCACACTAAAAAGGGGACGGAGTGCCGTACTTACTGGAGACTGACGGAATAGTCAAGACCTAGCCTTCGGGCGAAGTTGCTGTAAGGAAAGTGCTTCCAAGAAAAGCCGAAGTGAAGCAACCCGTACCAAAACCGACACAGGTAGTCGAGGAGAGAATCCTAAGGTGCTAGAGTGAATCATGGTTAAGGAACTAGGCAAAATAGTCTCGTAACTTCGGAAGAAGAGACGCCAGCAGCAATGCTGGCCGCAGTGAAGAGGCCCAGGCGACTGTTTATCAAAAACACAGGACTCTGCTAAATCGAAAGATGCTGTATAGGGTCTGACACCTGCCCGGTGCTGGAAGGTTAAGGAAGGGCGTTAGCAGCAATGCGAAGCGTTTGACTGAAGCCCCAGTAAACGGCGGCCGTAACTATAACGGTCCTAAGGTAGCGAAATTCCTTGTCGGGTAAGTTCCGACCTGCACGAATGGTGTAACGATCTGGGCACTGTCTCAACCATGAGCTCTGTGAAATTGTAGTAACGGTGAAGATGCCGTTTACCCGCAATGGGACGAAAAGACCCTGTGAACCTTTACTATAACTTCGTATTGACTTTGAGTAAGTAATGTGTAGGATAGGTGGGAGACTTTGAAGCAGGCACGCTAGTGTTTGTGGAGTCAACGTTGAAATACCACCCTTTACTTACTTGGAGCCTAACTTCTTTTAGAAGGACACTGCGTGGTGGGTAGTTTGACTGGGGTGGTCGCCTCCAAAAGAGTAACGGAGGCTTTCAAAGGTACCCTCAGCACGCTTGGTAACCGTGCGTAGAGTGTAATGGCATAAGGGTGCTTGACTGTGAGACCTACAAGTCGATCAGGTGCGAAAGCAGGACATAGTGATCCGGTGGTTCCGTATGGAAGGGCCATCGCTCATAGGATAAAAGGTACTCCGGGGATAACAGGCTAGTCTCCCCCAAGAGCTCACATCGACGGGGAGGTTCGGCACCTCGATGTCGGCTCGTCACATCCTGGGGCTGGAGAAGGTCCCAAGGGTTGGGCTGTTCGCCCATTAAAGTGGCACGCGAGCTGGGTTCAGAACGTCGTGAGACAGTTCGGTCTCTATCTATTGCGGGCGTTAGATGTTTGAGAGGGCTTGATTCTAGTACGAGAGGACCGAATTGAACAAACCTCTGGTGTATCAGTTGTTCCGCCAGGAGCACCGCTGAGTAGCTACGTTTGGAAGAGATAAGCACTGAAAGCATATAAGTGCGAAACTCGCCTCAAGATGAGACATCTTTTAAGGGTCGTTGGAGATGACGACGTTGATAGGCTACAGGTGTAAAGTTGGTAACAGCATAGCCGAGTAGTACTAATTACCCGTAGATTTATAGCCTAATTGGCAACGCTTAATTGCGCAATCAAGGTTCTCTCTTTGTGAACATTTTTATCGATAAAACAGTTGACAGTAAAGAGTTGACAGTTGATAGTATTATACCATCAACAATCAACCAAAAACTGACAACAATATACAACCTTTAGGGTGGTTTTAGCGGTGGGGCTCACCTGTTCCCATTCCGAACACAGAAGTTAAGCCCACCAGCGCCGATGGTACTGCGAAAGCGGGAGAGTAGGTCGCCGCCAGTTTTTATTTAAAAGTCTCATACATTCAGTTGTATGAGACTTTTTTTTGTCCTAAACCTTAAGTAAACCTTAAAATCTAACTAACTAACCCTTAGAAGCCTCAGGCATGGATTTGTAGGAGACTTTTCTTGTTCTAAATTTTAGAAATTAAGTTAAAAATAAAAGAACTTAAGTGTTTACATGATTCGAGATCTAGTTTAGGGTAAAGAAGTTAATGAAAATCAAGATAATTTAATCCAATAATCCATACTGTTGCTCCGTAGGAGCAATATCTGTGTAGAAAAAAGCTGAAGCGGTCACAAGCGCGTTCCGTAGGAACGCTATCTATTCCTCATTTGTAAATGCTGCACAGAATTTACAGGTCGCTCTGGAGGAGTTTCTCCTTCCATGAGCTTTTGTTCATATTCTACTAACAGTCCGCCGCTCTGCGGCTTTTGGAAACAACTACACATCTTGGAAAGTTATATATTGTAATTGTTTTAAGATGATTCATAAGCTTCATTTTAATGATGAATACAAGATGATTTTTATTCATCTTAAAATACCCACACAAATGTAATTTTGCGTAACCATCAACCATCAACCATCAACCATCAACCATCAAGTAATAGTTTTGAAAATGGAAAAAGTCATTTTTTTGACATATAATCAAAGAATGCAGTCACCCATAGCCCAGATCGAAACGGCATCCTTTTTTGTTATCCGGTAAAAGCACAGGCACAAAAAAGATATAGTGTAGAGCTGGATCAAGCTCCTGAAAAATTTAGTTTGACAGATCGTTAATAATTTAACATAAATGTTGATTTATTCTTTTCGTGAATATTATGAAACCGTTGATACACGCTTACTTTTAGAATCTAACAATTCAAAGTGAACCTTGATATTGGCAATATTTTTCCAAGTTGCATATTTGAATAGTACAAATCCGATTAACATTCCTATGGTGTTCAAAAACACATCATCAATATCTGCAACGCCTCTTCCTGATATATATTGAATGGATTCAATAATACTTATTGCTATAAGAAAAAATAATGTGATGGGAACAAAATGATTGAATTTTTTAATACATAATCCTAACCATCCAAATGGACTGAAGAGAAATATATTACCAAATATATTGACAATAAAAGCTTGATTATCAATATTGTTGTCATTGAAAAAATGCTGAATGGTAATAAATGGCTGATGCTGGATATACGAAATTTCTGAAGGTTCTCTACCAGAAGCATAAAACATCATATATAATAAAACGACGGTGTATAAGGCAATAAATACTGCAAAATATCTTTTCATAGGTTTCCTTTAGGGATTAGTAATTAAAAAGAGGTTGAAGTGCTTATTAGTTTTTGTATTCTTTAATAACAAAAATCTTACCCTTATGTTATGTCGTTAAGACAGTTTATAATTCTTTAGGACTATTTAACATAATAAAAAAGCCCCACTTCTAAAGTGAGGCAAAATATTGTACAATTGAGTATTGATCAGACTTGGATAACTCCTAAATTGAATTTTTCAGTAATAGGAGAATGATCAGCGGCTTCAATTCCCATAGAAATCCATTTTCTGGTATCAATAGGATTAATGATCGCATCCGTCCATAATCTTGATGCTGCATATGTAGCTTCTGTCTGCTTTTGATATTTCTTAGAGATGGAATCTAAAATTTCTTTATGAGCTTCTTCAGTGATTTCTTTTCCTTGTTTTTTCAAAGTAGATTCCTGAATTTGCGCTAAAACTTTAGCAGCTTGAGAACCTCCCATAACAGCGAGATCTGCCCATGGCCAAGCTACAATTAATCTTGGGTCATAAGCTTTTCCGCACATTGCGTAATTACCGGCGCCGTAAGAGTTTCCTGTGATGATGGTAAATTTAGGAACTACAGAATTGGCCACGGCATTCACCATTTTTGCACCGTCTTTAATGATTCCACCATGTTCTGATTTTGAACCAACCATGAAACCTGTTACATCTTGTAAGAAGATTAATGGAATTTTTCTTTGGTTACAGTTAGCGATAAAACGTGTTGCTTTGTCAGCTGAGTCGGAGTAAATTACTCCTCCAAACTGCATTTCTCCTTTACCATTTTTAACGAGCTTTCTTTGATTAGCGACGATTCCTACCGACCATCCGTCAACTCTTGCCGTAGCACAAATGATAGTTTGTCCGTAATCTGCTTTGTATTCTTCAAACTCAGAATTGTCTACAAGACATTTGATAATTTCTAAAGTATCATATTGGTCGGCACGGGAAACCGGCATGATTCCGAAAATGTTATCTATATTTTCTTTTGGTGGAAAACTTTCAATTCTGTCGAAACCTGCTTTTTCGTAGCTTCCGATAGATTTCATGATATTCTTTATTCTGTTCAAAGCATCCTGATCATCTTTAGCTTTATAATCTGTTACTCCCGAGATTGAACAGTGTGTTGTTGCACCACCCAAAGTCTCATTGTCAATACTTTCACCGATAGCTGCTTTCACCAAATAACTTCCGGCAAGGAAAATAGAACCTGTCTTATCAACAATCATAGCTTCGTCGCTCATAATAGGCAGGTAAGCTCCTCCCGCAACACAACTTCCCATCACAGCAGAAATCTGAATAATTCCCATGGCGCTCATTTTCGCATTATTTCTAAAAATCCTGCCGAAATGTTCTTTATCTGGGAAGATTTCATCCTGCATTGGAAGATAAACACCTGCAGAGTCAACAAGATAAATAATTGGAAGTTTATTTTCCATTGCGATTTCCTGAGCTCTTAGGTTTTTCTTTCCGGTGATTGGAAACCACGCACCTGCTTTTACAGAAGCGTCATTGGCAACAACCAGACATTGTTTTCCTGAAACATAGCCCATTACTACCACAACTCCGCCACTTGGACAGCCGCCGTGCTCTTCATACATTTCGTAACCTGCAAAAGCGCCAATTTCAATGGAATCTGAATCTTTGTCGAGAAGATAATCTATTCTTTCTCTCGCCGTCATTTTCCCTTCATCACGAAGCTTTTGAAGTCTTTTTTCTCCACCGCCTTTTTTATTTCAGAAAGTAAACGATTTATTTCAGATAATTTTAATTTGTTTTGATCTTCTCGTTTGTTGAATTCAATATCCATGAAATTTCTATTTTAATGTGCCTAAGATACTACTTTTATAAAAAATAATATATTACAAATTTTTATGATTCAACGCATTGAAAATCATAAAATTATGAAATATTTAACACAGTTAAGTTTTTTTATGTTTGTTTTTTTATAATTTTACATAAGAGGAAAGGAGCTGATTACTCCGTTATAAATCCTCTGTTCCTAGTTTATTTTTTTAATAGTTTATTATTTGAAGGCCCTGAAAGTTGAACAGACTTTCAGGGTTTTTTATGTATTATGAAGAAAATTTCACTTTTTTTAATTTCACTCAATATTTTTTCATTCTTATAGGATAATATTTCTGTGTTTTACTAAAACCTATTCGTAAATTTGCTTGTTAAAAATTTGATATCAATAGACATGCAAAAATTAGCTCTTTTCAGATTGCACTTGATTGTTTTTTTGTGGGGATTTACTGCAATTTTGGGAAAACTGATTACTGCCAATGCACATATTTTGGTGTTCTACAGAATGCTGTTTGCTGCGATATTTCTGTTTGTTTTCATCAGAGTTTTTAAAAAGGAAAGTATTAAAGTTTCCAAAAAACTTTTTTTACAGCTTTCTGCTATAGGATTTTTCATGGCGCTGCATTGGTTATGTTTTTTTATTCTATTAAAGTTTCGAATGTTTCAATTGCTTTAAGCTGCCTTTCTTTGTCTACATTGTTTGCAGCCATTTTAGAACCTCTCGTTTTTAAAAGGAAAGTAGATGTTTCAGAAGTTGTCATGGGAGTTGTGATTGTTGCGTGTATTCTTCTTATTTTTAAAACAGAGTTTCAGTATAAAGAAGGTATTTTCTTTGGTATTCTTTGTGCCGTTTTTGGGACTATCTTTTCTGTTTTCAATGGAAAACTATTTGGTAAAACCAGTCCGGGCAATATTATTTTTTACGAAATCTTCAGCGGTTGGCTTATTTTGACTGTATTTTATTTATTATCTGGTCAAATATTTTCGATGAATGAAATAAATTACAGAGATTTGGCGTTAATATGCTTGTTGGCAAGTGTTTTCACGGCATTCCCGATGCTAGAATCGGTAAAGCTGATGAAATATATTTCGCCTTTCACATTAATTTTAACAGTAAATTTAGAACCAGTCTACGGAATTATACTAGCTTTTTTTATCTTTGGGGAATCAGAACACATGAGTCCAGTATTTTATGTGGCTTCACTCGTTATGATTTTGGCGATTGTAGCGAATGCTCTGATCAAAACCAGGAAACAAAAAACAATTAACTAAGCATCAAATTGCATGATGAAAAAATATCTTTTATTACTATTTCCCCTTGTATTTGGGTTTTCTCAATCTCAGATCATCAGAAAATATTCCAATGAATTTTTAAATATTGGTGCCGGAGCGAGAGGTCTTGCAATGGGTGGAGCTGTGATTTCCAATCAGGATGACGTCTATTCCCCGATGTGGAACCCGGCAGGTTTGAATGGGATTACAAAAGACTGGCAGGGAGCAGCAATGCACGCAGAATATTTTGAATCGATTGCGAAATATGATTATCTGGCTTACGCAAAAGTTTTAGAAGAAGGTGTTTTCGGAGTTTCGATTGTAAGATTGGGAGTTGATAACATTTTAAATACCACTCAGTTGATCGATACTGAAGGAAATATTGATTACGATAAAATTACCAAATTTTCACAATCAGATTATGCTGGAATTATTTCTTATGCATTTAATCCTGGTGGAAATCCAAAATTGGATGTCGGTGTCAATGCCAAAATTGTTTACCGTAATGTAGGTAAATTTGCAAGCGGCTATGGTTTCGGTTTTGATGTCGGAGCAATTTACAAAGCTGATAATGGCTGGAAATTCGGGGGAGTTCTTCGTGATGCAACCACAACTGTAAACTTTTGGTCTGTGAATCAAAAGGAATTATCAACAATTGTAAATGGGGAAGAATTTAACCCTGCACCTACTGATAAAATGGAATTAACGATGCCTAAGCTGAATGCCGGTGCAAGTAAATTATTCAATATCAACAGCAGTTTATATGTTTTACCAGAAGCGGGTATTAACGTTGATTTTGCTAAAACAGCAGCTCTTCTTTCAACAGATTTTGCAAGTATCACGCCGTATGCAGGAGCAGAATTAGGTTACCAGAAAATGATTTTTGTGAGATTGGGGGTCAATAGATTTCAATCTATTACAGATATTGAAGATTTAAGTAGAAAGGTTTCTTTTCAACCAAGTGCAGGTTTAGGAATCAGATACAGAGGACTGACGCTTGATTACGCCATTAGCAATTCAGGAATCGGAGGGTCTAATTTCTTCTCCAACTTTTTCTCTTTGAAATTGGATATGGGAGAATTTAGAAACGATTAAAAAAATCAGAATTATTTTAAATTAATTACAATGAAGAAACTTTCAATAATAATAGCAACTCTTTGCATTACGTTTTCGTATGCCCAAAAGGTTTCCGATTATAAATATATTGCCCTTCCAGAGAAATTCAAGGGATTTAAGAATGATCAATACAAATTGGATGTGTTGCTTTCTAAAACACTTAAACAAAAACAATATGTAGTTGTTTCAGGAAATAGGAGTCAATGGACGGCGGAAGCAAATTCAAATCCATGCAGCGTTTTGAATGCAGATGTAATCAATGACAGTGGTTTTTTAAGAAATAAAGTTGTTTTAGAATTCAAAGATTGCAACGGTAAAGTGATTGCAAGTCAAAAAGCCAGTACTTCGATTAAAGAATTTGAAGAAGGTTTTCAGGATGCTTTAAAGCAAGCTTTGGTAACTGTTCCTGTCTCAAGCCCGAAAGAAATTTCCAATCAGGTAGAAACAGTTGTACAGGAAGTACAAACTTCTGAACCTGTAAAAGAAGTTAATCGCCAGGCGGCAGAAAATTCAACTCCTCCTCAATCAGGAAAATATACGAACGGTAAAGTAAGTTTACAGAAAGTTCAGATTGATGACAGTCAGTTTATTTTAGTTGAAAATAACAGCTCAGTTCCTTTTGCGACATTCAAATCGACAAGTAAGAAAGACACTTTTAAAGTAAAATTAAATTCAGGAGAATCAACCATCGGTTATTACGAAAACGGAAATATCGTAATTGAAATGCCGAAGGGCAACGATGATTATTCGAAGGAAGTTTTCACTTTAAAATAAATACAAAAAAAGCCTTATCTGTCATCCAGATAAGGCTTCCTTAAAATAAACCATAAAAAACTAAAACTATGGTAATAGAACAGTGTCTATTACATGTATAACACCGTTTGACTGATTCACATCAGCAATGGTTACTTTTGCTTTGTTACCTTTTGCGTCGGTTACATATAAGTCATTTCCTTTTGTCCAGAACGTTAGCTCTTCTCCTGCAACTGTCTTCATCATTGCTTTTCCATTTCCTGCTTTTACTGCTGCCCAAACTTGTTTAGAGCTGTATTTTCCTGGAAGAACATGGTAAGTTAAAATCTTAGTCAGTATCTCTTTATTTTCAGGCTTTACCAAATTTTCTACAGTTCCTGCTGGTAATTTTGCGAAAGCTGCATCTGTAGGTGCAAATACTGTGAAAGGTCCTGCGCTTTGTAAAGTTTCTACCAAGCCAGCTGCTTTTACTGCTGCAACTAATGTTTTGTGATCTTTAGAGTTTACTGCATTTTCTACAATATTTTTAGAAGGATACATTGGCGCTCCGCCAACCATTACCGTCTTTTCTTTCATTTTCTGTGCGGCTACATTTCCACTTAATGCGAATGATAATGCAACCATTCCTAACGCTACGAATTTTGTTCTTGTATTCATTTTTTTAATTTTTTAAATTATTATTATTTGAGTTGTGAGTTTCTTTCTCTGTTATTGGTATCTACGACAGTATGCTGATTTTAGTTTTAAATATTTTAAAAATTTATTTTATTTTACTGTAAATCAGTTGATTAAATTTATTTCTTTGTTTTTTGATTAGGAACAAACTCCAGAGAAACCGAATTCATACAGAATCTTTTTCCTGTTGGTTTTGGCCCGTCATCAAAAATATGTCCCAGATGAGAATCGCATCTTCCGCATAGTACTTCGGTACGCTCCATATTATGAGAATTGTCTTTTTTATATTTTACTCCATCTTTTCTCAAGGGTTCATAAAAAGAAGGTCATCCGCAAGTCGTTGCAAATTTTGAAGTCGAAAGAAATAAAGCATTTCCGCAAACTGAGCAGTAGTACGTTCCTTTTACATCAAATTCATAATATTTTCCGGTAAATGCCATTTCTGTTACACCCTCCCTTGCCACCTGATAGAGTTCAGGTTTAAGAATTTTTTTCCACTCTGCATTGCTTACTTTTAAGTGAGCTGTATTGGTTTTTGAGTAATAAGGATTTTTTGCCTTAAAATTTTCTGACTGTGCTGAATAAATTCCAAACATCAACATAATCAGTAATGTGGAAAATATTTTAGTAATTGCATTTTTCATTTTGATTGTAATAATTGTTTATGATTATATATACGAGATAAATTTTTTAAAAGATTTTCAGCCCTACACGATTTATTTTATTATATTTGGTAGGTAAAATACTTCATATTAAAACAACCTATTCGGAAGACGAACTTATAGCTTTGCTCAGAGAAAAGAGCGAATCTGGTTTTCACCACTTATATGACCACTATTCTGGGGCATTATATGGTGTGATTCTCCGAATTGTGCAGTCTAAAGAATATACTGAAGAAATTATTCAGGATGTTTTTATGAAAATCTGGAATTCGATTCATCAATATGATGCTGCCAAAGGACGTTTTTATACTTGGATGATTAATATTGCAAGAAACACAGCAATCGATTATTTAAAATCTAAAAGCTTTCAGAACGAGTTAAAAAACCAATCACTTCCTGATTTCGTATATAATAATGCGGAACTTTCAACCACCAATAATTCAGATTTTATTGGGTTTAGTAATGTGCTTGGAACTTTAGATTCTGATAAACAGGAGCTTATAGATTTGGCATACTATCAAGGTTACACGCAGAGTGAGATATCAGAAAAACTGAATATGCCTTTAGGTACTGTAAAAACGAAGATGCGAAATGCATTGATGAAATTAAAAGATTTATTAAAAGATTATCAATAACATTGAATAGTAAAGAGTACATATCATCCGGAATTCTAGAATCATACATTCTAGGTCATGTTTCTCCCGAGGAAGCAGGTATTTTGGAATGTGTAATGAAGAACAATAATGAAGTAAGAGAGGCTTTTGAAGAAGCACAAAAAACTTTTGAGATGCTTGCCACTGCGCAGGCTGTGATCCCACCCAATGATTTAAAATCTAAAATTTGGGCTAAAATTCAACAAGAACAAACAGTTGAAGTTGAAAAACCTGTCATTCCGATCCAAAACAATATTGAAAAAGAAGTGAAGGTAGAGGAAGAAGTTAAGGAAATTAAAGAAAGTAAAAGCAGCAGTTGGAAGAATTTTGCAATTGCAGCAGCGGTTCTATTTTTAATCAGCACCGGTATTAATTTATACTGGATGAATAGTCAATCAAAAATTAATGACCAACTTGTAAAAGTAGAAAGTGAACGCAAAACAAATCAATTGGCGATGCAGAATATGCAGCAAAAATTGGATGTTTTTGCTAATCCGAATATGAAAAAAGTTGTATTGGCTGGTGTAGAAAAACACCCTGAGGCTAAAGCAACAGTACTATGGGATAGTAATTCCAAAGATATTTATCTATCTGCAAATTCTCTGCCAAAAGCTCCGGAAGGTATGCAGTATCAATTGTGGGCAATTGCAGACGGTAAGCCAGTAAATGCCGGAATGTATTCTGAAGATAAAGACAGCAGAATAGCAATCTCTAATATCACCAATGCGCAAGCTTTTGCAATCACTCTTGAGAAAAAGGGGGAAGTGAAGTTCCTACGATGGAAAATATGTTTGTGATGGGTGGAGTATAAGAAAAATTGATTAAAATATTATAAAAAATCAGCTCAAATTTTTGAGCTGATTTTGTTTTTTATGGATTGTTAAAAAAATCATGTACTATTTTCCCTTTACTTTTTCCTAAAATCTCTTCCAAAATCTCAAGGTTTGCTTCTTTTATTCGTTTAACAGATTTCAATTTAGATAAAAGCATTTCAATCGTCTTCTCTCCAACACCAGGAATTTCTTCCAATTCAGATTTTATGGTTGAATTGGTTCTTCTTGTTCTATGGTGTTTTACTCCGAAACGGTGGGCTTCGTCACGTACTCTTTGTAAAACTTTCAACGTTTCAGATTTCTTATCGAGATACAAAGGAATAGGATCTTCGGGGAAGAAAATTTCTTCTAATCTTTTTGCGATACCTACGATCGTTATTTTTCCGTACAGTCCAAGTAATTTTAAACTTTTTATAGCTGATGATAATTGACCTTTTCCACCATCAATCAGGATCAGCTGTGGCAGGCTTTCACCTTCGTCGAGCATTCTTTTATAACGTCGGAAAATTACCTCTTCCATCGTTTTAAAATCATCAGGACCAATGACGGTTTTGGGATGGAAAATTCTGTAATCGGCTTTGCTCGGTTTTCCATCTTTAAAAACAACACACGCTGAAACGGGATTGGTTCCCTGGATATTAGAGTTGTCAAAACCTTCAATGTGACGTGGCTCGACAGGCATTCTCAGGAGTTTTTGCATTTCTGCCATGATTCTATTTGAATGTCTTTCGGGATCTACAATTTGTACCTGTTTTAGCTTTTCGATTCTGTATTCCTTTGCATTTTTTTCCGAAAGTTCCACGATACGCTTTTTATCGCCCATTTTAGGAACAATTAGTTTCACATTAGGAATTTCCACCGTCAAATGAAATGGTATAAGTACTTCTTTTGAATCAGATTCAAATTTCTGACGAATCTCAATCAAAGCTTCTTCCAAAATATCTTCGTCACTTTCTTCAATAATTTTTTTGATTTCTGTGGTGAAACTCTGAATAATATTTCCATTTCTGATTTTAAAATAGTTCACATAAGCCGCCGTCTCATCACTCGTCATCCCAAAGACATCCACATCGTCAATGTTAGGATTCACCACGGTATGTTTGACCTGATAGTCTTCCAGCATATCTATGCGTTCTTTGATGGTTTGCGCGTTTTCAAACTGAAGATTCTCAGCATATTTCATCATTTGATTGATCAAATATTTTTTTGCAGTCTGGAAATCTCCTTTAATAATACCTCGTATCGCATCGATTTTTTCATCATAATCTTCTTTGCTTTCCAAACCTTCACATGGTCCTTCGCAGTTTTTAATATGAAATTCAAGACAGACTTTATATTTACCGTCATCGATTTTGGTTGAAGCCAAGTTGAGATTACAGGTTCTAAGCTTATAAATATGTTTAATTGTATCTAAAAGAATCTTCGCCGGGCGCACTTTTGCATAAGGTCCATAGTATTCTGAACCGTCTTTAATCTTCGTTCTCGTGAGAAAAATTCGTGGGAAATCTTCATTTTTAATGCAAATCCAGGGGTAAGTTTTGTCATCTTTCAACATCACATTGTAAAAAGGCTGATGCTCTTTTATTAGATTATTTTCCAATAAAAGTGCATCATACTCACTGTTTACGATAGTAGTTTCAAGCCGGTGGATTTTACCAACCATGATTTTTATTCTGGAACCTAAAAGATTTTTATTAAAATAGGATAGAACTCTTTTCTTCAAATGTTTAGCCTTTCCTACGTACAGTAAATTTTCGTTCTTATCGTAATAACGATAAACGCCGGGTTCTGATGGTAAAGTTTTAAGCTGTAATTCTAAAGAAGGATTCATAAAGCAAAATTACGGAATCCTGATGTCATTTAAAAGCACAAAAAAAGCTGCAGAAAATTCTACAGCTTCAGATTTATATTTAAATAATTTTATCCGTTCATCATCTCAGTGTATTCACTCACCAAAAAGCTAAAATAATCCCATTCTACAGATTTTTTAGGGTATTTTTTCATGAATTCTGCATTGTCACCAAATAAGAATTCATAGTTATCTTCAAAGTCATCTTTATGCAGCCATATTACTTTGTCGCCCTTTTTTACGTAATAAGATTTAGTTACTCCGCCACCAAAAGCTGGGGCTCCTGCAAAACCTGTCGTTGCAGTGGTAGAAGCAAACGGATCGTGATAAACTTCAATTGATTCAGCAAAATCAGGATTAATTACCTGCATCAGAAATTCTCTATTTTCTTTCTTGTTTTTTAGTGAAACCGTTTGATTAACGAAGTGAATACGTTCATCTGAAGTTTGTTTTTTGAATTTTTTGGTACTGTAATTTCTAATGTTTGAAATAAATTTCACTGCTTTTACATTCTTTTCTACATCATTCGCATACAAATACATTTCAGCAATATCTTTAGCTTCAAATTTCTTGATATTTCCTGTATCGGCATCTTCAATCGTAATAGAAAGAATCTGTCCTTTTTGTTTTTCCCAAGATTTGCTGTAACCTTGATATTCATTATTGTCTTTCAGTATAATGGTCGATATTTTTTTTGGAGATGCCGTATTGAAACCTTCATTGAACAGATATTGATTCATCTCTTTTTTTTGCTCTTTAGAATATTTGATTTTTTCCTGCGCAAATGAGAATGCACTCGTCAACGAAAGTGCCAATAATAAAACTTTGAATTTCATATAGATTAGTTATTAAATAAGGTGATAAAAATAGTGAAATAAATGGCTTCTCAACCATCTATTTTAAACTTGAAATATCACTTTTTCAGTTCGCGTCAAAATGTGTATTTTTAAGCAAATTTTTTGAAATGATATACGGAGTAGATGTTTTGAGTTTCCATGATGTTTTGGAAATCTGCAAAGCCCCAAATAAAGCTAAATTAAATGAAACTGCGAAAGAGCAGATCCTAAAATCTCAGGATAATGTAAAGAAAATTGTGGAGTCAGATCGTTGTGTTTATGGTATCAATACAGGATTTGGGCCGCTTTGTGATACTAAAATTTCTGCTGACGAAACGGCGCAACTTCAATATAATTTAATTATTTCTCATGCTGTTGGCGTTGGAAAACCCATTGATAAAGAATTTTCAAAAATCATGATGATTGCAAAAGTTCATGCGTTGTCAAAAGGTTTTTCGGGAGTTTCTCTGGAAGTGATTGAAAGATTTATTCTGATGCTTGAAAAAGACATCATTCCGGTAGTTCCGGAACAAGGTTCTGTAGGAGCCTCGGGGGATTTGGCACCTTTATCACACTTGGTTTTGCCGCTTTTAGGTTTAGGTCAGGTTTGGGTAGGAAACGAAATTTTTGAAACTGCTGAAATTCTTGAAAAAAATAACCTTGAGCCTTTGGTTTTAGGTCCAAAAGAAGGTTTGGGATTGATTAATGGAACTCAGTTTATCCTGGCGCATGCCATCAAGGGTTTAGAAAAATTTGAATACCTTTTAGACTTGGCAGATATGACCGCTGCAATGAGTTTGGAAGCGTACAGAGGTTCGGCAAGTCCGTTCAAGAAAGAACTTCATGACATCAGACCTTTTGAAGGAAGCAAGAAAGTGGCTGCGAGAATGCTTAAATTCTTAAAGAATTCTGACAACTTAAAAGCTCACGAATATTGTGACAGAGTACAGGATCCTTATTCGATGAGATGTGTTCCTCAGGTTCACGGTGCCAGCAGAAATGCTTTTGAACATCTTAAATTACTTACTGAAATAGAATTAAATTCTGTAACTGATAATCCAATTGTTTTAAGTGCTGAAGAATCGATTTCTGGAGGTAATTTCCACGGACAATTGCTGGCGATGCCTTTAGATTATGCAACTTTGGCGGCGGCTGAATTGGGAAATATTTCAGACAGGAGAAGCTATTTATTATTGGAAGGAAAATACGGTCTACCAAGATTATTAACGGAAAGTTCAGGTTTAAATTCAGGATTTATGATTCCGCAATATACTTCTGCGGCATTAGTAACGGAGAATAAAACACTTTGTTTCCCAGCTTCTGCAGATTCAATCCCTACAAGTTTGGGTCAGGAAGATCACGTTTCTATGGGAAGTATTTCGGGAAGAAAATTCAATCAGGTTTTAGGAAATTTAGTAAACATTTTAGCGGTAGAGCTGATGTTTGCAGCGCAAGGTTTAGAATTTAGAAGACCTGCAAAATGTTCTAAAATTATTGAAGAAAACTTCGCAATTCTTCGTACGAAAGTTGAAAAACTAGAAGAAGATAGATTGATTGGAAAAGATATGTTGGCTATTGCCGAATTGATTAATGAGAGAAAATTTGTAGTGAATTTTTAATTCTTTAATTTTATAATAAATCAAAAGCTTCCACATCGGAAGCTTTTTTGTTTAAAAGACCTAGGATTCTATGCACTCAATATTAAATTTCAATCATCAAGTATCTGTAATTCAATAGAAAATACTAATTTGGTAAAACCAAACAAAAATTTTACTATGAAAAAATGTGTATTCTTCTTACTCACTGCATTCGCTTTGAGTTCATGCAACAATGATGATCTTCAGACATCGGCTATTGAGAGCGAAATTGTACAAACAGATCCGCTCACAGCGAGACAAATCAATGATAAGATTAACGAAACCACCAAAACCAAAGGCAGATTTTCCTGGAACGAATCTTCCTCCCACTTTCTATGGAGCGGAATTGTTCAGGGAAATAAAGTTGCATCCATAGGTTTTGGAGATTCTAAAGATGATTTCGATCGAAGCAAATCTTCCAATTCTGAAGCTTTACAGAACGAAATTCTTGAGGTAATTTCACAGTACGAAGGCAAAAAAGACCGAGTTCTCATGGCATCTGACGAATATCTGAATCAGATTGATGTTTATATTGAAAAGCAGGAAACAGTCATTGCACTGCGTAAATTAAAATCAATACGTTATTTTGAACCAGCCGATTACCATTATTTTGAAAATGAAAACAAACTAAGCGGTGTTGCCAAATCAAGCGGAAGTTCATCGGGTTGCGGTTTGGAGTCTACAGCTTTAAGTTCCGCAGACTACACAACAGTTACGCCCAATGCAAAAGCGCCGTGGTCTTTCGCAAAACACAATATTACCAGCGCATGGAATTATAGCACAGGAGCAGGAATTACCATTGGATTAATCGATTCAGGAGTTTCTTTTAACCAAGGTTTATTGAGTGGCAGTTTTAATAACGGTTCATCTTCCGGGCGAACCATTAGCAAAAACGGTGTCTATGTAGATTCTGTCTGGCCTTGGAGTTCGGGTTACGACGGTGCAGATGACAAATGTGGTCACGGAACGAGTATGGCTTCTGCGATGGCAGCTCCAAGAAACAATCTCGGACAGCCAGTTGGTGTGGCATACAATGCGAATTTAATTTCATACCGAGCTGCTTCTAATGTCGTTTTGGATGGTTATCACGAACAAGAAGGGGTGAAAACTGCTTTTACGGCTTTAGGAAATAATACTTCTGTGAAAATTATCTCCATGTCAATGGGACATATTTTTTCTGTCGGTAAGATCGAAGACGGTGTGAAATATGCTTACTCAAAAGGAAAATTGATCTTCTGCGCAGGTGGAACATCTACAAGTTTTACGACTTTCGTTGGTGTCATTTTTCCTGCATGGATGCCGGAAACACAGGCAATAACGGGTGTGAAAGAAAATACATCTAACCAAAAATGTGACGTTTGCCACTCAGGAAGTGAAATCGATTTTACGTATCAGATGGAAAGAGCTTCAGGAAATAATATTCCGGTGTTGAGTTACTACAATTCGCAGACAGATTATGTTGGAGGTTCTTCGGTTGCCACAGCTTCCACAGCAGGAATAGCAGCTTTGGTCTGGTCAAAAAATCCTTCGTGGACGAGAGATCAGGTTTTAAATAAAATGAGACAGTCTTCGACCTATTACCCTACAAAAAATGCAGATTTTGGCTATGGAAATATCAATGTTCTTCAGGCTGTACAGTAATGTTAAGTTTAAATTTCTCAGATACTATAGAAAGCTTTCAATAATGGAAGCTTTCTTTATTTAAATCAACCTCGAAGTTTTTAATTTTAAAAATTTTAATTTAATTTGCTTGAAAAATAAAAAATGACATTCAAGAGAGTTGATTCCACAGATAAAGATTTTCAAAAGCTCGTCAAACTTTTAGATGCAGATTTGGCAATCCGCGATGGTGAAGATCATGCTTTCTACCATCAATTCAACAAAATTGATATGCTGAAACACTCCATTGTTGCTTATTTGGAAGATGAAGCTGTCGCTTGTGGAGCTATTAAACCTTTTAATGAAGAAAGTGTGGAAGTGAAAAGAATGTACACCAATCCTCAAAAGAGAAAAATGGGTTTGGCGTCTGAAACTTTACATCAACTGGAGATTTGGGCAAAAGAATTGGGGTACAAAAAATGTGTTTTAGAAACAGGAATCAAACAACCTGAAGCAATCGCATTGTATGAAAAATGCGGATATCATAGAATTCCAAATTACGGACAGTATATTGGCGTAGAAAACAGTGTTTGTTTTGAGAAAGAATTAAATTAATCTCCCAGCTTATAATCCAGTGGTAGCAGTTTTTCAATCTTATCCTTAGCAAATTCTCCCTGATTGGTAAGCATTCCGGGATTTGAAGTGTTTCCATCAGGATAAATTTCAAAAGTTTCACCTTCTGGATGAAGAAAAGAAGTCTGAATAATTGGAATCGTTGCTTTCACAAACTGCCCTTTTTTCAGTTCATAAAAATATCTTTTAAAATTAATCTGCATCATGTAGTCGTAATCCAAAAACAATTTGCCGTCTGTCTTTTTAGTATAATCAGATTCAGGAATCTGAGTTTTTGTGATGGCAATTTTGTAAGGAAGTTCATTTCTTTTTCTGTTACCAATATCTAAAATGTCTTCAGGAACACTCAGTGTACCTTTTGATTTTAATGTTTTTGCAAAATCTTTCAATCTCTGCAACTCCTCTTCCGTTGGATATTTTGAGTTCGGAAACTTAGTAATCTGATTGACAATGAAACCTTCATCTGCAACTTTGTTCTCATACACACTTCTGAAAAAATGAGTCTGACTTCCGTCATAAGCATTCATCCTATTGAGTTTTACTTTATCATTGATTTTTGTTTCTTTGAAAAAACTGGTTCCCATAAATCGAGTCGTGTTTTCATCAAAATTGGCAGAAAATTCTACCAAATTATAGTCAATCGTGTAGCCTAAATTTTTGTTTTCGATGATTAAAGTCTGCGGAGCTTTTACTTTTAGAATTTTATTTTCTTTATCGTATGAAAACTTCAGCGATCGTTGGTTCTTAATTCTTACATTCTGTTTGTCATAACCAATGAAAGAATCAAGAAAGAACTGAATATAATTTTTGTAAGCTGTTTCTGTATAAGGGACAATCCGTACTTCCTCAATTTCTTTAGCTTTAATTAAAACCACTTTTAAGGTCTTGTTTAAAACTTCCGAAGTATTGATGGTAAATGTTTCGTAATCGTCCTTCTGAAAAACCAGACTGTTGTTATTCGAAGAAGGCAATTGAAGCGTAAAACTTCCGTCTGCTTCAGAAATTGTTCCCGTCTTTGTTCCGTCCAAATAAATATTGACGTTTGAAATAGGTTTCTCAATATCATTCACCACTTTTCCTTTAATCGTTTGAGCAATTGAAAGATAAAACGGCAGAATAATCAATAAAAGGAATACTGTTTTTTTCATGGTAAACAATATTACTAAATTTATAGTGATAAAAAAAGAGGGTGAAATAAATTTAACTATCCAATCTTTACACTCGTCATGCTCAAAGACCCTGCAATCAAATCATCATTAAATAAAACCAAATCCTCAACTTGATTTTTTAAACCTAAAGAATAAATCAGCGGCAGATAATGATCAGGCGTCGGAATCGCATATTGCAACGAAAGTCCCTGCTTTTGATAATCAATCAGATTCTGAAACTCTCCGTCCAAAAGCCAATTATTAGTTTTCTCTCTCGCTTCGATTGCCCAATCCCAGCCGGCACCAACGGTGTTGATGTTTTTCCAGTCTACCATTCTAAGATTGTGCACGATATTTCCGCTTCCGATAATCAAAATTCCTTTTTCTCTCAGTTTTTCCAATCTTTTAGCCAAATCAAAATGATACTGCGGTGGTTTCGTATAATCAATACTCATTTGAATGACAGGAATATCGGCATCCGGATACATGTGTTTAATCACCGACCACGCACCATGATCTAAACCCCACTTATGATCTTCTTCCACGAAAACGGGAGAAAGAAGCGCTGCCGTTTCCTTTGCCAGTTCGGGATTCCCCGGTGCTGGATATTGTACATCAAACAAAGCCTGCGGAAAACCGCCAAAATCATGAATCGTTTTGGGCATATCCATTGCAGTGACTTTAGTTCCCTGTGTAAACCAGTGTGCAGAAATACACAGAATTGCATTGGGTTTCGGAATTTCTTTCGCCACATTTCTAAATCCCTGAACAAACTGGTTTTCTTCAATTGCATTCATAGGCGAGCCATGACCAAGAAATAGCACGGGCATTTCCTGAGTGTTTTTAAACTGATCGCTGATATTTTGTAAGTCGTTAAGTTGCATAATCTATATTTTTAAAATAAAAAGATTCGGTGATTATAGCAAACCACCGAATCTCAAAAACTATATTTAATTTACTATGCTTGCTTTACAAACTGCAGTTCACCTGCCACTTTCACATCTTCACCTACCATTACACCTCCTGCTTCAAGAGCTGCGTTCCAGTTCAGTCCGAATTCTTTTCTGTTGATTTTTCCTTCAAAAGAAAAACCAGCTTTTGTATTTCCCCAAGGATCTACATTAATTCCTCCGAACTCAACATCCAAAGTAATAGGCTTTGTAATACCGTTTACGGTAAGATTTCCTGTTACAGAATTGTTTAAAGCATTAGATTCGAAAGTAATTGTAGGATTAGCTTCTACGTTGAAGAATTCTGCAGATTTCAGGTGATTATCTCTGTCTGTATTGTGTGTAGAGATAGAATCTGTCTGAATGGTAGCGGTAGTTTTTGCGTTCGCAAAAGTATCGTCTTCCGCATCGATTTCTGCAGTAAAGTTGGTGAAGTTACCTTTGATGTTTGAGATCATCATGTGTTTTACTTTAAAAGTAATTTCACTGTGCGCTGGGTCTAAATTCCATTTTGTAGCCATTGTATTTATTTTTTTTGTTATTTATACTGCAAATCTACACCAAGAACAATCTCCGATTCATTGATTTAGGATAAGAAATCAGTTTTATTATAAATTTAACAAGAATTCTTGTTTTGATCATTACTTATTGTTAATTACCCATTACTTATTATCTTGGGGAGCTTATCCCGCTATCCACTCATACTCCTCGCAAGCCAGCCTGTCCTGAGCCTGTCGAAGGCTTGCTGTGGGGTAACCGCTTCTATCGGGGCTAGGGAAGTGGTTTATTGATTTAAATTGGTCTGAAAAATTAACGATTGGACATTCACTTTAAAATGTGCATTTTAAAACCACCCCGTCAAAAATTCTTTCAGAATTTTCGCCACCCCTCCAAAGGAGGGGAATTCTAAGATCTGTCATTGCGAGGAATAGCCTGTCCCGACACTTCGGGAAAGCATTCTCAGTATACTATAAGGAACAATTGAAATTGCTTTTTTGAATAATTAAGATGATTCTGTAAAAGAGCAACGGATTTTCTCATCATCATTAAAACTACCTTTCTATTTAAATAAATTCATCTTTTATTTTAACATTTTTTAACGGTTGACTTTTATTTCTTACTTTTGACAGATTCAATTTTATACAATGCAATTACATAAATTTTCTTTATTGATGGTTGTTTTGGGTGGAACTGCTTTTGCACAGACCCAAAAGTTTACCATGGCAGAAGCCGTCAACGGAATGCGAAGCAATCTGGCGGTAAAAAACATCTCCCAGTTTTCATGGTCTGCTGATAACAAATCATACATTCAGGCAGTGAAAGGCGGATATCTTTTGACAGATTTGAAAACCAGCAAACAAGATACTTTGATTTCTTTATATCAATTAAATAAAAGTTTCGCAGACAAAAAGCTGAAAGGTCTTCCACCGGTAAAGTTCACGAGTAATTCAAACGCTTATTTCTCAGCCAACAATCAGATGTATTGGGTGGAGAAATCCGGAAACGACTGGAAAGTGAAGCGTTCTGCAGCATTGGGAGATAATCCTTCTACTGTAAAAACGCTTGCTGATAATCAGACTTTAGTTTATACAAAAGGCAATAATTTATTCATCAACAAAAACGGAAAAGAAGTTGCGGTAACGAATGATGCCAACGAAAATATTCTCAATGGAGCTTCCAACGTTCACAGAAACGAATTCGGAATCGACAGTGGAATTTTCCCTTCTCCAAATTCTGAAAATATTGCGTTTTACAGAATGGATCAGACGATGGTTGCGGATTATCCTGTCATCGACTGGTCTGTAACTCCTGCGGTGAATACCAACATTAAATATCCAATGGCGGGAAAAACTTCTCACGAAGTGACACTTGGAGTGTATAATATTAAAAATGAATCAACGACTTTCTTGAAAATTGAAGGCGAAAAAGATCAGTATCTAACAGCAATTACCTGGAGTCCAGATTCTAAATTTATCTTTGTCGGAGTTCTCAACAGAGGTCAGAATCATTTAAAAATGAATCAGTATGACGCTGTGACTGGAAATTTAGTGAAAACTTTATTCGAAGAAACCGACAGCAAATATGTAGAGCCACAGCATCCTTTAATGTTCTTCCCAAATTCTAATACAGATTTTATCTGGCAAAGTCAGAGAACGGGTTACAATCATTTATTCCATTACAGTTTAGAGAAAGGTTTGATTGCTCAAATGACAAAAGGAGATTGGCTAGTAACCGATATTTTAGGATTTAATGAAAAGAAAAAAGAAATTTATTACGTTTCTACTCAGGAAAGTCCTACAGAAAGGCATTTATATAGAATCAACTGGGCGACCTTCAAAACTCAGAAATTAGATAATGCAGAAGGAATGCACACAGCAGTTCTCAGCAGTGACGGAAATCATTTGTTTGACTCTTACAGCAATACAAATACACCGAGAGTTGCCAACATCATCAATACAACAACCCTAAAATCGACGAATCTTCTGACCTCAGAAAATCCGTTGAAAAACTACCAGCGTCCTGAAATTAAAAATATCAATCTAAAAGCTGATGACGGAACTTTACTGTACGGAAAAATCATTCTTCCAACCAATTTTGATCCTAATAAAAAATACCCTGTTATCGTTTATCTGTACAATGGTCCACATTTGCAGTTGATTACCAACAGTTTTCCGGCTTCAGGAAATCTTTGGTACGAATACATGGCACAAAACGGTTACATCATTTTCACAATGGATGGGAGAGGGTCTTCAAACCGTGGGATGAAATTTGAGCAGGCAGTTTTCAGGAATTTAGGTACAACTGAAATGAGCGACCAATTACAAGGTGTAAAATATCTAAAATCACTTCCATACGTAGATTCAGAGAGACTGGGAATTCACGGATGGAGCTTTGGTGGTTTTATGACGACAAGCTTTATGCTTCGTCAGCCGGATGTTTTCAAGGTCGGTGTTGCAGGTGGACCTGTAATCGACTGGAGCATGTACGAAATCATGTATGGCGAAAGATATATGGATTCTCCACAGGAAAACCCACAAGGTTATGCGACATCAAATCTTTTAGATAAAGTTCAGAATTTAAAAGGAAAACTGTTAATGATTCACGGTGCGCAGGACGATGTAGTGGTTTGGCAGCATTCGATGAAATTCATCAAGTCTGCGGTTGACAACGGAGTACAGCTCGATTATTTCGTATATCCAGGACATCCACACAACGTGATCGGTAAAGACAGAGTGCATTTGATGCAGAAAGTGACAGATTATTTTGATCAGAATTTGAAGAAATAAATCTAAATCCAGTCTATTTTTAGATTGGATTTTTTTATTCTAAACTTAAACACAAATAGATACTAATTTTTTCACGAACGATACCAGTATTTAATTGTGAAATTTGTGAAAAGCATTTGTGACATTAGTGTTTGAATGTACGTTCTTATCAAACATCAACGTTTTTAATCATTCATTACCCTAATTTTGCCCTATAAATATCAACAATATGGAATTAGGAATAGGAATGTTTGGCGACTTGGCTTTTGACCAAACCACTGGAAAATATAGAGATGCGGGAATCAAAATCCGAGAAATTCTTGAGCAGGTAAAATTAATGGATGAGATAGGAATTGATGTCTTCGCAATGGGAGAACATCACCGTGCAGATTATGCAGTGTCTTCACCGGAAATGGTTTTGGCTGCTGCAGCAAGCATCACAAAAAATATAAAATTGGCGAGTGGTGTAACAGTTTTAAGTTCTTCTGAACCTGTAAAAGTATATGAAGATTTTTCAACCTTAGATTTAATTTCAGACGGAAGAGCTGAAATATATGTAGGCCGTGGAAGTTTCATCGAATCTTTCCCTTTGTACGGATATTCTCTGAATGATTACGAAGAATTATTTGACGAAAAATTAGAATTGTTATTAAAAATAAATTCGGAAGAAAACGTTTCGTGGTCAGGGAAACTTCGTGCACCGATGCAGAATCAAACGGTTTATCCGAGAGCGAAAAATAACGGAAAACTTCCAATTTGGAGAGCCGTTGGCGGAACTCCGCAATCTGTTTTAAGTGCAGCACAATTAGGGATGCCTTTAGTGGTGGCAATTATTGGCGGAATGCCAATTCAGTTTAAAAATCTAATCGAATTTTATAAACAAGAATACCGTAAGGCAGGTCATGATGAATCTGAAATGCAGATTGCGATTCACTCGCATACTTTTGTAAGTGAAGATGAAAATGTGATTGAAGGATATTTCGACACTTACAAATCTCAGATGGACAGAATCGGGAAATCCCGAGGTTGGGCACCGTACACAAAAATGCAGTACGATGGTGGAAAAGCCAGAGAAGGTGCTTTATTTATTGGGAATGCAGATCATGTTGCTGATAAAATAAATTACATGAAAGAAATTTTCGGGATTACAAGATTTATCGGTCACATGGATATTGGAGATCCTGCTCACGATATAATGATGAAGTCAATAGAATTATTTGGCGAAAAAGTTGCCCCAAAAGTAAGATAATAATATAAGATACTAAAGCTAACCCTTTCAGCATTTCAAACGCCGAAAGGGTTTTTAATTACACAATCTCAATCAAGCTTCCTCTTTCTTCATCTTTCGTAATATGTAGTGAAACCGGAATTTTCTCTTTCAGCTCTTCCACGTGCGAAATAATTCCCACAATTCGGTTCTCTTTTTGAAGATTCATGAGCGTTTCAAAGACAATATTAACCGATTCTACATCCTGAGTTCCGAAACCTTCGTCGATGAAAAAGAAGTTTTTCTCCGATTGTGCATTGGTTTGTACACTTTCTGCCAAAGCCAATGCAAGACTCAATGAAACCTGAAAAGCCTGTCCGCCTGAAAGCGTTTTTACACTGCGGCTTCGGCCTTCATTCAGATAATCGACGATTTCAAAATCATTGCTTTCGTTCAACTGTAAACTTAGTTGATTTCTTGTCATTCGATGAAAACGGACGTTGGCGTGGTCGCATAATTGACGAAGATAAATAGAAGAAACGTACTGCACAAAACCTGCTCCTTTAAAGAGATTGGTCATTATTTTCAGGTTTTCTGAGCGTTTTTGAAGTTGTGCTAAATCTTTTAAAAGATTTTCTTTTTTCTTGAATTCTTTTTCCAGTCTTTCGATTTCTGTCGTAATTTTTACTACAGAATCATTTGCATTTTTTAAATCATTTTCAAAAGTTTTAAACTGATTTTCAGTTTCTGCAAACTGTTCTTCATCAAATGAAAAGTCTCTGAGTTTGGTTTCCAGATTAAGAATATCATTTTTCACAATTTCAAATTGAATTCTGAATTGCTGAATAATATTTCTCGTTTCCTGAACATCAATTTCCTGTAGCAGAATATTTTTAACAGCATTTTCGTTATTGAAATTGTTCTCAACTAAGGATTTCGTTAAAATATTTTCATTGTGTGAAATTTCTTTTTCCAATTCAGAAATTCGCTTTTCCAATTGATCAAAAATTGTTTTTTGCTCGGCTAATTTTGGCGAAATTTCTTTCTCTTCTTTGATTAATTGTTGATAATTCTGTTCTGTTTCAAGATTAGATTGTGAAAGTTTAATGTAAATTTCTTCAACATCAGCAATTGTTTTTTCTCTATAATCAATCCATTGTAAAGCTTTTAAATTAGCTTCGTTCGTTTTGATCTGTTCTGCTTTTTTCGCCTCATCAAGCCTGAATTTTTCTAAAGCCTTATTGTAATTGTCAAGATTTTCTCTTTCCTTATCAAGGTTTTTTTGCTCCAAACCGATTTTTTGATTGAGTTCATCGATTTGTTTTTCTATTGAGAAAGATTGCTGACGTTTTTCTTCAAAATCATTTTGATTTTCAGCATTAAATTCTGTCCAGCTAAAGCTTTTTAAATGTTCTTCAATGTTGATTTGAATTTGCTTTAAAATCTCTTCTTCCGCTTTCAATTGTTCCTCAAAAATCTTTTTTCGGTCAAGTATTTTTTCGATTTCTAAAGATTGTTTTTGAATTTGATCTTTTTGATTTTCAATATGTTCAATTTTTTTCTGAATCTCGTTTAATTCTGAATTTACATCTTCAAATTCTACAATATTTGGATGCTCTAAAGCACCACAAAGCGGACAAGATTCTCCGTCGTGGAGTTTATTGGCAAAATGTGCCAATTTTTGTTGAACTTCAAGATGATTTCGCTTTTCAGAAAGTATTTTTTTCTGAGTTTCTAAAACTTCAGCCAGAGTTTTAAAATCATTTTTAAAGGTTTCAAGATTGATTTCAAAAGGTTTTAGTTCTTCTGAGATTCTTTCAGTTTCAACTTTTTTGCATCGATTTTTTCAAACTGACTTTTTAAAGATTCCTCTATTTTTTTCTTTTCCGAAAACCAGTTTCCGACATTTAAAAGTAAGGTAGAATCTAGTTTTTTAGGCTTTAATAAATCAATTTGTTTAGAAAGTTTTTGAGCTTTTTCCTGAATTAATTTTTGGTTTTCTTCAACTTCTTTTACTTTTTCTGAGCCTTTTTTTGTTCGTTCTTTTAGGGTTTCAATTTCGTCCGAAAATGTCAGCATTTGCAGAATCAGACTCAAATCATTCTCCTGAATTTTTGATTGATGTAAAGCTTCATACTTTGGCTGAATTGCCAAAAGTTTATCTTTAATATTTTCAAATTTTACTTCAGTTTCATGTAAATTTTTAAATTGGGTTTTTCTATTTTTCAACTGCTCCGAAATTTCTTTCTGAAGCTTATTTTTTTCAGTAATAATCGGTGTGAAGATTCTGAAAACTCTATCAAAAAGTTCAGTTTTAGTTTCTAATTCGTCAATGTTTGTTTTTTGAATGCTGAGTTTTTCAAAATCTGTTTTTTTCTGTTTCAGCGATTCAAAATCTGTTTTTAAATTTTTAAGCTGCTGGTATTTTTGTTCAATATTTTTAAACTGAATTTTTACCTCTTCAAATTTTTGCTGTTTAGTTTTTAAATTTTCTTTTTGAACCAAAATTTGCTCTTCATTCACTTCCTCAAAACCTTTCAGCTGACCTTCCAACTGATCTAGTTCTGATCTGTTTTTTGCATGTAAAGCTGAAGCATTATTCTGTAAATCAAAACGCTGCAGACTGAAGATTTCCTTCATCATATTCGTGCGGTCTGCTGCGCCAAGCTCTAAAAACTCTTTAAACTGACCTTGCGGAATGATGATAGTTCGCTTAAAATTCGCATAACTCAATCCAATTATTTTTTCCGCATTGGAATGTTCCAGAGGAATCCAGCTTTCATTTTTCCATTCGTAAAAGGTTACTGTGGGAGTTTTTACATCTTCGAAATTTTTAGAATTACGTCGGAATTCTCTCGTCGCCCGGAATTTTTTATTCTCATAATTAATAAAATCAAACTCAATATACGATTTGTTTGATTTCAAATTCATCATATTGTAAGCACGTTTGTCTCTTGCGTTGAGACGTTCTGTTTCGCCGTATAATGCAAAAGAAATGGCTTCCAGAATAGAAGATTTTCCGGAACCTACCGAACCGAAAATTCCAAATAAACCAGCTTCAGTAAGATTTTCAAAATTAATTTTCTGGCGTTCCTGATATGAGTAAAGACCTTCTAAAGTCAATTGAATTGGAATCATTTTTACGGATTTAGAATTTCGTTAAACAAATTGATGAGTTCTTCATTGACTTCCTGTCCGTTATTTTTAGATTTAAAATAATCCTTAAACAATGCCTGAATATCCTGATTTAAATTAATGTCACGAAGCTGATTTTCGTTAAAATCCTGATTTTTAACTTTCGGAATCAAATGCACAATGCCGGAATGAGATTGATAAATGAGTTTTCTTTCATCGGCTTTTAAAAACGTTTCGCTTTCCAGAGTGAGTTCAACTAAGGTATTTGGATTTTCATTCAGCCATTCAATCGTATTTTCAATGGAATCAAATGTTTTTCTGACGAGTTGTTTCCCGTTTTGTAAAGCGATTTTCTCAAAGGTAACTGGCTTATTAGGTTCAGCTTCAATAATGGAAACATATTTTGTCTGTCCGGCTTCGCTAAAGCTGTAGCACAAAGGCGAAGACGAATACACTACAGGTTTTTCTTCCGTTCCGATATTCTGAAAACCATGCAAATGTCCCAAAGCCGTATATTGAATCTGATGTGGAATAATATCTGAAAAAACAAGGTCTGCATTTCCGATTTTTATAGGTTTTTCACCTTCGGGTTCTTCCAAAATGGGTGTGCCTTTTTTGTTCATATACAAATGAGTCATCAAAAGATTGACTCCGTTTTCATCACAGAATTTATCGGCAGTTTGCTTCCAGTTTTCTCTCAGAACATTGTTGAGTTCTTTTTCCTTATTTTCTCCGAAATATTCTTTTAAACGAATCTCATTTGCATAAGGTGTATGCAAAATTCTTATAGGAAAATTTTGGTTTTTAAATTCCAACTCAATAAAACCTTCTGTTGATTTAGAAATTTTAAAATGTTCCAATTCAAAAGGATTGATGGCAGCTTTTGGATAACCAATTAAAATAATTCCGCATTCACGGGCTAAAGGATCAGGAGCGTCAATCAGACTCGGTGAATCGTGATTCCCGGAAATAGCGATAACGGGACGTTTTCCATCTAATGATAAACGTTTTAAAGTTTTATAAAAAAGTTCTGTGGCTTCTACACTAGGATTAAAATTATCGAATAAATCTCCGGCGATCAAAACCAGATCAACGTTTTCACGGTCTGCGATTTCAACGATTTCGTTCATTACCAAAACCTGTTCTTCCAGACGTGAAAAACGGTCGAGACGTTTACCGAGATGCCAATCGGCGGTGTGGAGGATTTTCATTTTATTTGGTCTTCTTGTTCCTTTTCTGCGGCTAATTTAGCTTTCGTATTTTCACGCATTTCCTTCAAACGGTTTTTTCTTTTCAGTTCAGCTTCCTGAATTTTTCGCTTTTTGTTAGCGATTATCTTATTGTATGTTTTTTTATTTGCATCTGTATTTCTACTCATCTCAACTTTATTTAGGTAAATTTTACTTTAAAATTGGTATTGCTAAATTAATCTATTCTGTAGAGAAAACTTTGTTTCAGATGGTATTTCAATATTTAATTCTACAGTTTTTTTATTCAAAAAGAATTTTTATTTAACTATTTCGAGAATAGAATAAAATCTCCGGTAGTTCAAAACAACCTGTTTGGAACTGCTGTAGGTCTACGTTTGTTTAAACAACCTAGTTTGTAAGTTCCGGAGGCGTATTTTGTTTAAAACAGCCCTGTTTGTAACAAAATGCAGTTGCAGTTGGTTTGTTTCAAGTTGTTTGTAATCAAATGCGGAATACTTTTGTTTAAAACACTGCTGTTTGTGACCAAATGCAATTGCAATTGGTTTGTTTTAATATTGTTTGTAATCAAATGCAAAATACTTTTGTTTAAAACAACCCTGTTTGTAACAAAATGCAGTTGCAGTTGGTTTATTTCAACCTTGTTTGTAACTAAATGCGATTTACATTAAGTTAAAACAGTCCTGTTTATAACGAAATACAATTTTATTTCTATTTTTACAGCATGGAACAGCAATCAAAAAATCCTTTACACGGAAAACGCCTCGATGCCATTCTCGAAGAATTGGTAGAATATTATCAAGGCTTTGAGGAGTTGGGAAAGCAGATCAACATCAAATGTTTTACAGATAACCCGAGTATCAATTCGTCACTGAAGTTTTTGAGAAAGACAGATTGGGCCAGAACGAAAGTTGAAAGCCTGTATCTGTATGTTTTGAGACAGAAAAAAAAGGAAGAATCAAAAAATAGGAAATAGTATGTTGAAGATGATTCTTTACGGATATTTAATGAATCAATTCTTTCAAAAACAGTATATTTGTGCCGTTTAATCGTGAAAAAAATCACGCAAAAAAGAAATATGACTATTGATAACAATCATGTGGTAGCTGTAAAGTATATTCTTCACACTATCGAAGAGGACGGAAGCAAAATCCTTGTAGAAGAAACAACTGCAGAAAATCCGCTTACATTTTTATATGGTTTGGGAATGATGATTCCTAAATTTGAACAAAATATCCACGGTTTGAAAGCTGGTGATACTGCTGCTTTTGTGATTCAGCCGGAAGAAGCTTACGGTGAAAAACAAGAAGATGCTATTGCACAATTGCCAATCGATATGTTCGGTGAAGGTGGACTTCCGCCAGTAGGAGCTATTTTGCCTCTAACGGATAACGAAGGAAATAATTTCCAGGCTTTTGTGGTAGAAGTAACTCCGGAAGTTGTGATTGCAGACCTTAACCATCCAATGGCTGGGAAAGTTTTAGATTTTCAGGTTGAGATTTTAAATACCCGTCCTGCGACTGAAGAAGAATTGTCTCACGGTCATGCTCACGGCATTGACGGAAACGAAGCTCACTAAGAAATATTTAGAATAAAATATGAATGTCCGATTTTTGATCGGACATTTTTTTGTTAAATAACTAGTCTAAAAATTCTCCTGAAACATAAAACCAGCGGTTCTGAATCATTTTGAATTTTGATAATTCGTGATGAACCTGTTTTTGTCCGTCTTCATCGGTGTAAAAAGCTTTAAACTCAACTTTGGTAAGAGATGGTTTGTCTACAATTTCCAGTTTTGTCCATTCATTGATTTCTCCCCATTCCTGCAAATCTTTCGTATTGTGAAATTGCCTTTTACCGGGTGAAGTTGTTTCCATTAAATATTTTCCATTAGGAATGGCAAACGCAGAAAATCTTGAACGCATCAACGCTTCGGCAGTCGGAGCATTTTTTTCTCCGGTGTGAAAGGGTTTGCAGCATTCTTCGTAGGTTTTTCCGGAGCAGCAGGGACAGTTCATTTTTTTTGAAATTTTAAAACACAAATGTACACGAATATTTTTGCACGAATTTCACAAATCTATGACTCTTGAAGATTTTGCTGATGATCTAGATTAAATTATAACAAAAATTATAATGTAAGCATCTGTGTAAATCTGTGGGGTACAAAATATTCCTCCCACAGATCCCACATATTCTTGTGGTAAAAAATCTGCTCAATCAGCAAAATCTGCGAGAGATAAATTCGTACAATTTGTCTAATAAAAAAAGCATCCAAATCAATGAATGCCTTTAAAATTTATTTAATAAAACCTCTGCTTCTCAACAACGGTTTGATATCCGGATCATGTCCTGTGAAATCTCTGAATGCCTGATTCAAATCAACAGAATTTCCTACAGAAAGAATATATTTTCTGAAGCGGTCACCATTTTCTCGTGTCAAGCCACCGTTCTTTGAAATCCATTCCCATGCGTCATTGTCTAAAGTTTCTGACCACAAATAAGCGTAATATCCTGCAGAATATCCACCACCCCAAATGTGTGCGAAATAAGGTGTGTGATATCTTGGAGGAACGGTTGCCAAAGTAAATCCGTGGTTATTTAAAGATTGTTTTTCGAAATCTAAAACAGGAAGTAATTGTCCTTCGCTTGTTACAGAATGCCAATCCATATCCAAAGCAGCAGCAGAAACCAATTCAGTCGTCATATACCCTTGATTGAAAGTTGCTGCTTTTTTAATTTTATCAACCAAAGCTTGTGGAATAGGCTGTTTCGTTTCGTAATGTAAAGCATAGTTTTTCAAAACAACAGGATCTAAAGCCCAATGCTCATTAATCTGAGAAGGGAATTCTACAAAATCTCTCGGAACATTAGTTCCTGAAAGGGAAGGATATTTCTGGCTTGCAAACATTCCGTGAATAGAGTGACCAAACTCATGGAAAATTGTAGAAACATCATCATAACTGATTAATGAAGGTTTTCCCGGAGCCGGTTTCTGATAATTATAGCAGTTTACGATTACAGGCTTTGTTCCTAATAAATAAGATTGCTCAACGTAGTTGCTCATCCATGCTCCACCGCTTTTAGAATCTCTTGTATAGAAATCAAGATAATAGATTGCGATAGATTTTCCGTCATGGTCGAAAACTTCGTACGTTACAACATCTGGATGATAAACAGGAAGATCTGTTCTTTTCTTAAACGTTAATCCGTAGAATTTTTCAGCAGCGAAGAAAACTCCTTTTTCCAAAACGGTTGTGATTTCAAAATAAGGTTTAATTTGATTTTCATCTAAATCAAATTTTGCTTTTCTCACCTGTTCAGCATAAAAATTCCAGTCCCAAGGTTCTACTTTGAAACCTCCTTTTTGCTGATCGATCAAATCCTGAATATCTTTTGCTTCACGTTTTGCTGTTTCTACAGCAGGAGTTGCAATTTGGTTCATCAATGTTACGGCAGCTTCAGGTTTTTTTGCCATCTGATCCTGTAATTTCCATTCTGCGAAACTTTTTTTGCCTAAAATCTGAGCTTTTTTAAGTCTCAATTTTGCTAATTTTTCAATTGTTTCTCTTGTATCATTACCGTCGCTTTTTTCAGCTCTTTGCCAAGATGCTTTAAATAGTTTTTCTCTTGTTGCTCTGTTTTTAAGATTTTGCAAAAGAGGTTGCTGTGTCGTGTTTTGTAAAGCTAAAAGATATTTTCCGGGTTGCCCTGCAGTTTTTGCATCGCTCGCAGCAGCCTCAATTTCATCGGTTGAAAGTCCGTCTAATTCTTTTGCTTCAGAAAAGAAAACACCCCCTTGCTTTCTTGCTTCCAATAATTTGTTGGAATATTGAGTGGAGAGGGAAGCCAATTCCTGATTGACCTGCTTTAATTTTTCTTTGTCAGCCGAAGACAGATTTGCTCCTGCAATTTCAAAGTTTTGTTTGTAAAACTGTAATAATCTTTTGCTTTCAGAGTCTAAACCGTTTTCTGTGATTGATTTAATTCTTTTATAAAGATTTTCATTCAGGTACATTTTGTCAGAATGTGCTGCAAAAATAGGAGCATATTCTTCGTCTAATGCCTGTAATGTAGGATTTGTATTCGCACTTGTTAGGTTTGAAAAAACAATTAAAGCTCTCTTCAGAATTTCACCACTTTTCTCCAATGCGACGATTGTATTGTCAAAAGTTGCAGTTTCAGAATTGTTGGCGATTTTTAAAATCTCTGCATCGTGCTGTTTTAAACCGAATTCAAAAGCGGGTTTAAAGTGCTCGTTTTTAATTTTATCAAATTCCGGGGTTTCGTATTGAAGCTTGCTTTTCTTCATAAACGGATTGGAAGAAAGCGAAGAATCAGGGACAGGAATTTCCTGTTTTATGTCGTTTGTTTTCATTGTGGTAGTACAAGAAGAATTGAAAGCCAAAGCAGAAACTAACAATACTGATGAAATGTTTTTCATAGATAGATTATATATGCTATCGCCTATCTTCATAGGTGATTTTATTATTAAAGTCTAAAGATATTAAAACTATTTGATAAATTTTTTGTGCTTTTATTTTGGTTATTGCTGTTTAATGATATTTTTTAGTTTTATTAAATATCTATGTTTAAGATGAATGTCAAAACCTATTGTAAATAAGCATTTAATGTATTTGTAATGAATTATTTTTAAAGATGTAATATTTTTTATATTTTAGTTGTTATTAATAATATACAAACGAAATTAATTAAACCTAAACCATGAAATATCCTACAATTTTACTTTTTTCAGGACTTATTGTTCTTTCAGCTTGTAATGAAAAATCTGAAAAATCAAAGTGGCTTCCTGATGTTACCAATAAAGATCACGGACCTTTAAAACAAAAAGAATTTAGCGGAAATTTTGACGGAATTGAAGTTTCTCAGGCAATTGAAGCTGAAATTATTAAATCTGATGTCGAAAAAGTAGTGATTTCTGCACCTGCAAATATCATCGATGAGGTTTTGGTTGATAACAGTGGCGGCGAACTTCATATTCATTATAAAACGGGTTTCCGCGTGATGAATACGAATAATGTGAAAGCGAAAATTTACGCCAAAGATTTCTCTAAACTGGAGGCTAATTCGGCTGCGATTATTGTAGTAAGAGATCAGTTTACACAAGATAAAACGGATATTGAAATTTCGAGTGCGGGTCATATTTCAGGAAAACTGGAAGCGAATGAAATGGAAATTGATGCAGGAAGCAGCGGAACTTTTAAAGGAAATATCTGGGCGGTCAATCTGAATGTTGAAGCTTCATCGGCTGGGGAAGTAACCATCTCGGGAAAAAGTAAAAATGCTAATCTCACTTCATCATCAGGAAGTAGTATTTCGGCAAAAGATGTGATTGTAGAAAACCTGAAAGCAGATGCCTCAAGCGGTGCTAGTGTAGAAATAAGCGTAAGTTCGACGGTTGAGGGATCGGCGTCTTCAGGAGGTAGCGTGAATGTTTATAAAAAAGGAAATGTAACGACCGTGAAAAAAGAAGAAAGCAGCGGTGGAAGCGTTTCTATTCAATAATTAATCTTTTTCCTCATCGTCTTCTTCGGCGGTTGATGAAGAACCTTCCCAATTTTTGCCATCAAAATTAAGATTATCATAAGCTAAAAGCTCCTCCTCTCTCTGGAGGAGTTCTTTTGTTGTAAACAAACGGATTTCATCATCGTCATCAGACTTTGCCAGTTTTCTGATAGAAGCTTTATCAATAGCCATAAAACGCTGACCAAGACGACGTGCTGCATACTTTCGCATTCCGGTTTCGTGAAGAACGTCAACTGCCATATCAACGGCTGTGCCTAAAGTTTCACGGTAAATATTGTCGATTCCGTTATTTAAATAAGTGTAAGCATCAATTCTGTTTTTTGCCCGCACAAATATTTTCACATCAGGATAATGTTCACTCACCAATTCTGCTATAAATTTGTTGTCACCTGAATTATCAAGACAAAGAATTAAAATTTCTGCATCTTCAATTCCGGCAGCTCTTAATACGGGAATTCTCGTGGCGTCGCCGTAATATACTTTAAAACCATATCCTCGCAATAACTTCACACGGTCAGAATCTCTGTCGAGAACGGTTGCGGAAATTTTATTAGCTTTCAATAAGCGTCCAACAGTACTTCCGAAATGACCAAAACCAACGATGATAATTTTCTTTTGTGTAATATTGTTTTCAAGAATATTAAAATCACTTTGGTCGTCAGGAATTTCTTTAATGAATCTTGGCGTTATTATTTTATCATTAATAATTAACAGGAATGGAGTGATACACATGGTGATCGCCGTCACTGCCATCATTTGAGCGTTTAATTCTGCCCCAAAGAGATACAAATCTGAACTATAATTAATCAATACAAATGCAAATTCCCCAACCTGCGAAAGCGCAAATGCGTAGAATAAGCTTTGAGGATTATCCATTTTGAAAAATTTACCAATTGCAAAAAGAACGGTAAACTTCACGGCTAGAACAGCAAAAACTGTCGAAAAGATAAAAAGAGGATCAGCTGTAATAACATTAAAATTCATCGTTGAACCAACGCTCACAAAGAAAACCGCCAAAAGCAATCCTTTAAACGGATCAATCTGTGCTTCCAACTCATGCCGAAATTCACTGTTGGCCAACATTACACCTGCCAGGAAAGCTCCTAATGCCGGAGATAATCCGATAGAAACCATTAATTCTGAAACTCCGATGACTAAGAAAAGGGAGGAGGCAGTCAATAATTCTGTCATTCCCGCTTTTGAAACATATCTTAAAAAGGGAACGAAAACATATCTTCCCAATAGAATTAATATGACAACGCCCATGATGACCGTTCCGGCCTGCAGCCATTCCGGAAGTTTTTGGATTAAAACCTGAACTTCATTTTCGTTCTGAGTTGCTTTAGAATGTGCCAGCAAAGGCAAAATTGCCAAAATAGGTATCACTGCAATATCCTGAAACAAAAGGGTAGAGAATGATGCCTCACCAGCGACTGTTTTAAAATTGTTTTTTTCCTGTAAAGTCTGAAGAACAATGGCTGTCGAGGAAAGTGCAAAACACATTGCGATGGCGAAAGCTTTATCGGTTTTCCAGCCGAATGTGATGAAAATTAAAAATAATAATGAAATCGTCAAAACTGTTTGGGTAAGACCTAAACCCAAGATTTTCTTTCTCATTTCCCAGAATTTTCTGGGCTCCAATTCTAATCCGACCAAAAATAAAAGCATAATAACCCCAAATTCACTGGCGTGCATGATGTCGTTAACGTCTTTTCCTGTCAGTTTGAGAACGTAAGGGCCAATGATAATTCCACCTAAAATATAGCCGATGACCGAACTTAAACCTAATTTTCTCGCCAGCGGAACCATTATAATGGCAACGCCCAAGAAAAGCAGGGTATTCATGGCTAAAGTAGATTCCATCTTATTGATTTAATAGTTCTGTGAATTTTTGTTTTTGTAAAATGATTTCTTTTTTGAAAGTTTATTTGCTTCGTAGACGATAATGATGTCTTTGATGTTGGCTTTGAAAACTTTTAAAGAAACAATCAATCCGCTGATCAGTTCTTCAACAGTGTACCCATATGTTCCTTCTTTGCTGAAAGATCTTTCTTTTCCGCCAGTGGTTACAACAATGTAGACTTCTTTGCCTTCCAAAGGATTGTCTTCTTCTTCGTTGAGCCAATTTCTGTCGAAAACTTCGTCAATCCAAAGTCTCAGCAAAGGTGGCATTCCGAACCATATAATTGGAAACTGAAAGATAAATCGGTCGTAATTTTTCAACCTTTTTCGTTCACGAAAAGCGGCAATATGAAAATCAGGATATTCTTCGTAAAGGTCGCGTAAGGTAAAATGCTGGTGACGAACGTAGAAGTTAATCAACTCTACGTTTGAGTTTGAGTGTTCCAGATAAGGATGCGCAAAAACTACCAGCGTTTTCTTCATAGAACCTGTTTTCAGTAAATATAATGAAAATTGAGTAAAATATGAACGGTTTTGATAGGTTTAATGAAATTTTAATCGAGGGAAAATGAAATTAATAATTTTTAAATTAAAATTCATTTTCCGTGAGTAAGCTTAATTACTTTTCCATCTTTGGAATTGATAATTATAAGAAAAGTTCCTCCAATAGTTGGTTTTGGAAAAGTCCCGTTAATAATATAATATCCATCAATGAAGTTTACATCATAAGGTCTTTGTTTGATAATATTGTCTTTACCATATATCGGAAATAAAATATTTTCGGCAATTTCCACAGCTGTTTTTGAATTGAGGATTGCTTTCGTTGGAGAAAATTCATTATTGATTTTTGCGTTTTCTAATTCCTCTTTAGCATATTCAGAATCTTTATTTTCGGTGTAAATTTGAGTTTGACTTAATTCATCTTTTGAATTTGATGTTTTTTCAGAACATGAAAACAGGGTTAAAATAAGAGTAAGAAAAAAATGTGTTGTTTTCATAAGCTTACACTAAATAAACAATTCCCAGGAATTTATAAATATGGATAAAATTGCAAGTAATAATGATATTAATGCTGCGATTTTGACGAATATCTTTTCATTCTTTTTGTAAGCGTAGGTTAAAAAGACAACCGAAACCAAAATTATTAAGAGGAAATAATATTTATAGGCGTATTGTAATTCAATAATTCCAAAAAAGCTTTTGTTTTTCCATCAACCGTCACATAATGGTCATAAATTGAAAGATTTATTTTTGCTAATGAACAAATTACAATAGAGTTTAATACAATTGATAGTAAGGAGTATTTCATGGTGCAATAATTAAATTACCATCCCCCGAAGCGCCACCGCCTCCAAAACTTCCGCCACCGCCGAAGCCTCCAAAACCGCCGCCACCTCCGGAACTTCCTCCGCCAAAGCCTCCTCCTCCAAAACTGCCGGGAAAAGGGAAAGGGAAGAATCCGCCAGGGTAATTTCTTCGTCCTCTTCGGCTAATCATGATATCGCCGTCATCGTCACCACCGCCTTTGTTTCTGAAAAGAAAGATAAGAATAATGAAGATCACAAATCCGATAAGAAGGAGTTTTGAAACATTGATATCGCCAGATTTTTTATGATTGGCCAATGGTTTAAACTTTCCCTGAACCGCATCCATGATGGCCGTCGTTCCGCCATTGATTCCTTCATACCATTTTCCCTGTTTGAAATTTGGGGTCACGATATAATCTATAATCTGTCCGGCAACTGATGCCGTTAGATATTGTTCAACCGCCCGCCCTTGCTGGATTGACATAGTTCTATCTTGCGTGGCAATTAAAAAAACGATCCCGTTGTCAACGTCTTTTTGTCCGATTCCCCATTTTTCACCAAACATCGTTGCCAGATAATTGATGTCTTCGCCTTTGGTTGATGGAATGATGATTACTTCAATTTCCGTTGAGGTAGAATCTGCAAATTTGATGAGCTTGTTGTTGAGTTCAGTTTTTTCCTTCTGCGTCAGCAAATTACCTTCATCATACATTGGATATAAAACGGCAGGTTTTTCAGGAATAGTGTATTGTGCTGATACGACAGTGTACAAGCAAATGAATACAAATGAAAATAATATTTTAAGAGAACGTAATCTCATTGGGAAGTTCGTTGTGGTTTTCTCCCGTTACCGGAAAATGTTTTTTGAGTTCGAGACCGGTTTCGAGAATAGCGCTTTTTAAAGCTTTGTGATAATTGCCTTTTGCAAATTCTGAAGTGATAAAGTCGTGCAGATGATCCCAATACGATTGATGCACTTTTGCATGAATGCCAGTGTCACCAATAATAGTAAGGTATTTCTTTTCAAAATTAATATGAAAGAGAACCGCATTTTTTTCTGCAGTTTTGTCTTTACATAATTCGTTGAAAACTTCGTAAGCCGTCTCTGCATTGTTATTTTCGGTGGTAGAATCAATGTGCACACGAATTTCTCCGGTAGAATGATCTTCTGCCGACTGAATAGCTTCCACGAGGGAAGCTATCTGTTGATCTGTTAGATAATGGCTCATTATTCTGTGAAAACGTCCGGTGCTTTTTCAGCGCCTGCAGCCGCTTTAAACTGTGGTCTTTCTTTGAAATTGGTAAAATTTGCCAAGATATTATTTGGGAAAGTTTTTATTGAAACATTGTATTCTTCCGCTGCTTTATTATAATAAACAGTTTCTGAACGAATGCTGTTCTCAATCGCAATATATTCTCTCTGGAAATTGATAAACTGCTGATCTGCTTTCAAATTTGGATAAGATTCAACAACTGCCATCAATCGACTTAAAGCACCGGATAATTCTCCCTGTGCTGCCTGAAATTTTGCCATATCAGCTTCAGTCATATTGGTAGGGTCGATGTTGATAGAAGTAGCTTTAGAACGAGCTTCCACAACTTTCGTCAGTGTTTCCTGCTCAAATTTTGAATAAGATTTTACTGTTCTTTCTAAATTCGGAATTAAATTGGCTCTTTTTTGATAAACCGTTTCAACGTTAGACCATTTTGTGTTGACGTTTTGTTCCTGTGTTACGAATTTATTGTATCCGCTTTTTCCCCAGAAAAATAATACAGCAACGATAATAAGTAGAGCAATACCGATGGTTCCGGCGCTCAGGCAACCTTTGTTTTTCATGTTTAAGTGTTTATTTGTTTCTAATAATTATTTGAATTAAATAATCTTCAAATTAAAAGGTCTTCAATGATGAAGATTTAATAATTTAAAATTTTGTTGTGCTACCCAAATATACAAATTATGTGCTAATTTTGCAGAAAATAAATTGAATGACAACAATAGTGGTGGCAATGGGCGAGAAAAACGAAATTGGTGCTGATAACCAATTGCTTTGGCATCTCCCGAAAGATCTAAAACATTTTAAAGACCTCACATCGGGACACCCGATCATCATGGGAAGAAAAACTTATGAAAGCATAGGTAAAGCACTTCCAAACCGTACCAATATTGTCATTTCCAGAAAGAAAAACTGGTTCGAAGAAGGGATTTTAATTGTAGGAAGCATTAAAGAAGCTGTGAAATTTGCAAAGAAAATCGATGAAAATGTTTTCATCATTGGCGGCGGAAATATATACGAACAAACAATGGAAATTGCTGACAAGCTTGAAGTTACTTTGGTGAAAGCTGAGTTGAAGGCCGATACTTTTTTTCCTAAAATTGATCCGAAAATTTGGAAGCTAACGGAAGAGGTTTTTCATGAAAAAGATGATAAAAACCAATATGATTTCAGCTTTCAGACGTATGAGAAAATCGAACATTAAATGTTGATAGTTGATCATTTAACTAACAATGATATACAATGAACAATCAACCAAATTTATTATCTTTGCACTTCTAAATTTTAATAATGAATAAATACATAAAATTCGTAATTGCTGCTATTTTTATTGGAATAGGAATATATCTAATTTTTAATAGAAATTGGGGTTGGGGAGCTGTACTGATTATTCTTTCTGCTGTTCCAATTTTTCTTTTCTTTAAAAACGAAAATATCCTTTTGGCATTCTGGCAACTGAGAAAACAGGATATGGTAAAAGCGTCAAAGTTTTTAAATAATATTAAAGATTATAAAACAGAGCTTCACAAAACCCAATACGGTTATTATCATTATTTACAAGGTTTAGTTTTGGCTCAGGATCATCCAACGAAAGTTGAACCTTTGATGAAAAAAGCGTTGGAATATGGTCTGAATATGAAGCACGACAGAGCGATGGCTACATTGAATTTGGCAGCTGGCGCAATTTCTAAAGGAAGAAGACAGGAGGGACAAAGACTTTTGGATGAAGCTAAAGCACTTGACACGGCGGGAATGATGGCTGATCAAATCAAAATGATGAAAGATCAGTTGAAAATGCCGACTATGCAGAAGCATATTCACAATCCTCATATGAGAAATAGAGGGAAGTTTTAATAAAACAACTCATTTAAATAAAAGAGAAATGCACCAAACGATTTGGTGCATTTTTTATGTCAAAAATGAATAATCATCTTATTTTGGGAATCAATCGGGTATTTTTCTCTAAGGAATTCTGTTGTTTTGTTTAGAAATTCCATTAAAATTGGGTGTGAATCTTCTGTTGGAGTTTTTACTTCAAAAGTATTTAAACTGTTTTTTATTATCACTGTGTAGCCATCGAGCATGGCTTTGAGTCTTATGCGCTCGTTGTTTTCAGAGCTTTCTGGTTTGTAATTATTGATTATATGAAATAAATTATTGTAACCCGAAAATTCGTTTTTTATTAATTTCCCTTGAAGAATTTTATATTTCAAATGTTTTTTGCTAAGATTATTTAACTTCTGAATATACTCTTCCAGACTTTCATTTTGATTATTTTCTATTCGTTTATATATTTTCTCAAACAAATCATCTTGTTGGTCGTAATAAGATTCACTGTCAATTATTTCATCTAAAAATTTTAGAATTATATCATATGAATCATTTAATTCAGTAATTTCAAAATTCATAGATATGTCTATAGTAAAAACTTTAACTTCTATATTCATTTAATCTACATTTCAGAATTACTTTCGTATCCATAGAATTTAGGAATCTGCCAATGATATTTCACTGCTAAAGTTCTGACGCTTACAATCATTAAAATGGTGAAAATCTGAATGAAAGTATAAGAAAGTGTAGTGAAATGGGTTAACAATAAAAATGTTGATCCGCCAATAATACAAGCACTTGCGTAGATTTCTTTTCTAAAAATCAATGGGATTCTATTCAATAAAATATCCCGAATAATTCCACCAAAACATCCAGTGATGGTTCCTAAGCCAATACAAATCAAAGGATGGATATCTGCATTCAAGCCTTTTTGAACGCCGATAATCGTAAACAATCCCAACCCGAAACTGTCGAAAATAAATAAAGTGACTTTAAAGTTTTTCTCAATTGATTTAAATACCATTGAAAAAACACTTGTCGCCAAAATCAAACCGCACATCAAAAGATCATGCATCCAAAAAACGGGAATGTCTAAAAGTAAATCTCTCACCGTTCCGCCGCCAACAGAAGTGACAAAGGCAATAATTAAAACACCAAACGGGTCAAGCCGCTTCTGCATTGCAGCAAAACTCCCCGACATCGAAAATGAGATCGTCCCGAGAATTTCTATAGCAAAATTGAGCTGTTCGTGCATTGGATATATGTGATGATTGATGAATTATAACTGATAAATTTGAGGCTTGAATCAATTATCAACTATCATTAAATGATTATTTTTCAACGCGCACCGCATCTGGTACCAGCAATTCATATTCGCCGCCATGATTGATAATTTCTCTCACGATGCTGCTGCTGATGAATGATTTTCCTGATGAGGTCAGTAAGAAAACGGTTTCTAGTTTTTTGTGGGCTAAAGTACGATTGGTGTGAGCTATTGCTTTTTCAAATTCAAAATCTGCAGGATTTCTTAAGCCCCGTAGGATGAACTGAGCATTTTTTTCGAAACAATAATCGACCGTAAGTCCTTCAAAATGATCTACTTCAACATTGGGAAAGTCAGCGACCGAATTTTGGATGAATTCCATTCTTTTCTCAAGTGGAAACATGTATTTCTTCTGAGAATTTTGTCCGATGGCAATAATCACCTTGTCGAAAAGTGCCGCAGCTCTCTCAATAATATCGTAATGTCCTAATGTAATAGGATCAAAAGACCCTGGAAAAACAGCAATTTTCATGCGCAAATAAAGTTATAAGTTATGGGTTATCAATTATGAGTTGTTATGTACTCTAATATCTAACTTCTAATATTTAGTTTCTTTTTTGTAAAGCTTTTTCAACCTCATTTCCGCAAAGATCTTTAATAGAAATTCCATAGATTTTTGCTTGTTGAGGAAGAATACTTGCTGGTGAAAATCCTGGATTGGTATTCATTTCCAACATATATGGGATTCCATCCATTAAAATAAATTCACTTCTTGAAAAACCGCTCATTCCTAAAGAATCGTAGGCTCTTTTTGCAATTTCTTCCACTCTTTTTGTGGTTTCAGCGTCAATTCTTGCAGGAGTAATTTCTTCTGAAGCACCTTCATATTTAGCTTCATAATCGAAGAATTCATTTTGAGGAACAATCTCTGTAATTCCCAAAACAATAGTTTCACCTTTGAAATCAATCACACCTACAGAAACTTCCATTCCGTCGAGGAAGCTTTCAATCAAAATTTCATCATCTTCTTTAAAAGCAATTTCTGTTGCGGCAATCATTTCAGACTGATCTTTAACTTTAGAAATTCCCAATGAAGAACCGGATTGATTGGGTTTTACAAAAACAGGAAGTCCAAGGTTTTCAATGATCTCATCAACGTTAATATCTTCTCCTTTTCTTAAATAAACACTTTTCGCAGACGGAATTCCATATTTAGATAAAACAGCTAAAGTATCTTTTTTATTAAACGTCAAAGCACTTTGGTAAAAATCGCAACCGGTATAGGTTTGTCCGATTGCGTCCCAATATGCCTGTAAAATTCCGTTTTCACCGGGAGTTCCGTGGATAATGTTGAAGCAGACGTCAAATTTTAAAGTTTCATTATTATTTAAATTAACCGAAAAATCTCCTTTATTAATGGGAAGTTTGTTCTCATTTTCATCTAAAAAATACCATTCATCCTTAAGAATGACAATTTTATATACATTATAAAGATCTCTGTCTAAAGAATCATAAATCAATTGTCCACTTTTCAGGGAAACTTTATATTCGTCAGAATAGCCTCCCATAACTACGGCAACGTGTTTTTTGCTCATATCCGTTTGTATCATTTAAGGCAAATTTAATGAAATTATATCACGCACGAATTGAATTTCAGAAAATTTGAAACAAATGCTAATTCTGTTAAATAAAAAGTGCAATCAAAAATTATTAGTTATATTTGCCGTTATAATTCAAGTATTTTTAAGTATGCTTAAATCACTTTTCAATTGGAAAGTTTTAGTTAATTTGCTAGTAGCAATCGCAATTTTTGTGGGATTGGTATGGCTTACGTTTCGTTGGTTAGAGTATCATACCAACCATGGTCAGGAAATTCCTGTTCCTAACGTTATTAATAAATCTGTACATGACGCCGTCAAAATATTAGAAGACAACGGGCTAGACTACGAAGTAGACAGCGCTGCGTATAATCCAAAATTCAGACCTCTTCAGGTTTTGAAAGTTTATCCTGCACCCGGATCTCGTGTGAAAGACGGAAGAGCAATTCAGCTGATGGTGAATCCTAAAAGCTGGGCTCCTGTTATTGTTCCTGATGTTATCAATAAATATTCAGGATTGGCATTCCAAAGACTTGATAGGGTAGGATTGAAGGTTGGTGATACTATCTTTGAGCCGAGTATTCAAAAAGATGCGGTTCTTAGAATTTTATTTAAAGGTAATTCTTTAAAACCGGGATCACTTTTACCTAGATTTTCTACTGTTGATGTTGTAATTGGGTCTGGTCCTATGAGAAACATTAATATACCTAATGTTGTAGGTCTTACCGTAAAAGAAGCAAAAGCTTACATTGCCAGAAATCTTTTTGAAGTAGGAATTGTAGAGCATGAAGACGGTGGAAAGGATGAGTCTGACATAGTATATTATCAAGATCCTGCGGCAGGTGATGCACGAGATCAGGGGATGCAAATAGACCTCTGGGCGAGTAAGAAAACTCCTGCAGAGCTCCGAGACAGAATTGATCAGTTGAATTCTACATACAGAATGAGAGTTGATACCACGCTTCCTCCGATAAGATATGAAGAAGTTCCTAATTTTCAGGATGAGCCAGTGAACACGTTGCCGCCACCTGCAGTTACACCAAAGCCGGCTAGTCCGAAGACGACAGTTTCTGCAACTTCTAAGCCTGTAAGTACTACAAAAACTACTGAAGTGAAGTCTAAGTCCACTACAAGCAGTATAGACAATAAGGCTAAATCGACGACAACACCTGTGGCTGATAAGCCTAAAGCTAAGAAGGTAAATATCCAATAAAAAATATATTTATTAAAAACTCAGGCTTCAACTTTAAAATGTTGAGGCCTTTTATGTAAAAAGAATAGAATGACAGAAGATAACGAAGATTTTTTAGACGAAGAATTATTAGATCCCAACAATGTAGATATTGATGAGGAAAACAAAGGTTTGTATGAGCATGTAAACATTATCGTTGATGGCAAGCAGGAACCTTTAAGAATAGATAAATTTCTTTTAAACTTCCGTCAGAATTCTTCAAGAAATAAAATTTCGCAAACCTGCAGAGCCGGGAATGTTGTGGTCAATGGAAACCCTGTAAAGCAAAACTATCGTGTAAAGCCGGGAGATCAGATTTCTTTATTGCTTGCCCATCCACCGAGATTGAACGTAATCATTCCGCAGGATATTCCTATTAATATTGTTTATGAAGATGACGATTTAGTCGTTGTAGATAAAGAACCAGGAATGGTTGTACATCCAGGATTTGGAAATTGGGACGGAACTTTGGTGAATGCTTTGGCTTTTCATTTTGATAAGAAAGGAGAAAAATCAGATTTGGATAGAGTAGGATTGGTTCACAGAATTGATAAAGATACTTCAGGACTTTTAGTCATTGCCAAAAACGAATATGCTTTAAGTTTTCTTGCCAAGCAGTTTTTTGAAAGAAAAACCAAAAGATTGTATTGGGCTTTTGTTTGGGGCAACGTAAAAGAAGACGAAGGCACCATAACGGGTCACATAGGCAGGCATCCTAAGAATAGAATGCAGATGTACACTTATGCGGACGGAAGCATGGGGAAGCACGCCGTAACGCATTATAAAGTTTTGGAAAGATTTAAATACATGACTTGGGTAGAGTGTAAATTGGAAACCGGAAGAACCCACCAAATCCGTGCGCATTTCAAACATATTGGTCATACACTCTTTAATGATGCAAGATATGAAGGAAATGTCGCCCTTCGAGGAGTTAATATGCCTAAGTATAAGCACTTTGTGAAAAATGTCTTTGATGTTTTACCGAGACATGCACTTCATGCGCATACTTTAGGATTTATACATCCCACTTCCAAAAAGGAATTGTATTTTGAGAGCCCAATGCCCCAAGATATGACGGATGCCGTAAAAAAATGGAGAAATTATTTAGAAAACTAAAAATATATTGAGAATTTTTTTATATTTGTTGAATTGAAATCAAGATTTGTTATGAGAAAACTATATGCTATCGTATGTTTAGCTCTTTTGTCTAATGCGTACAAAGCACAAGAATCATTACCATACTATCAGCAATATCTTTTAGATGGTGAGTTCCTGTTCAACCCTGCACAATATGGTAAAACGGACTATGTACAGCTTAATCTAAACTATCAACAACAATTTTCAAAATTTAGCGAGTCGCCAAACGTTCAGTCGGTGGGGATTAACGCTAATATTTTTGATAGAGTGGGAGCGGGTATTTCCGTTTTTAGAGATAGCAACGGTCCTATTTCTGCGGGAGGTATTACAGCAGGAGCTTCTTACTTCATCCCTTTAAGCAGTGATGGTGAAAGAAAAGATCAGTTTTCTTTTGGTACAAGTGTAAACTTTTACAATATGAATTTTGATTATTCTAAAATTAACACAGAAGACGGTTACGATCCATTATTGCAAGGAAACGAAAGTAATATCTTTATGGCATATGCAAACTTCGGTTTAGCGGCTACTTATAAAGGATTATTTGGAGGTATTTCCGTAAACGATATTGCATTAAGCAATGACGAATCTATCGTAAACAACTACGAGCCATCGCCAATCAAATTCTTCTTAAACTTAGGATACGACTGGAAGATCGCAGACAATATTGCAATTACTCCTTCAGCTTTAATCAATTTAAATACGAATTCTACCAGAATGATGGATTTAAACTTGATGGCTACATTCTCTAACGATATTAATGCTTTCTCTTTCGGGGTAAGCTACAGAGGTGTTCAAAACAGATTTGACAACCAGCAGTTGAGTATTTCACCAGTTGTAAAAGTAAGATTCAACAAATTCATGATTGGAGCTACTTATAACCTTGGAATGTCTGACATCCAGGAGTACGGTGGAAACAGCTTTATGCTTGGTGTAGGTTATAACTTTGATAACTTCATTAATCATAGAGGATTTAGATATTAATCTGATTTAATTTAAATAAATTTGAGCTCTGAATTTTTTCAGAGCTTTTTTATGATCTACATTCACATTCCTTTCTGCAAACAGAAGTGCAGCTATTGCAATTTTCATTTTTCTACGTCTTTGAATTTTAAAGATGAAATGATTGCTGCAATGAAAAAAGAAATTTTTCTCCGCAAAGATGAGCTTCAAAGCAAAAATCTGCAGTCACTTTACTTTGGTGGCGGAACGCCTTCCATACTTTCTGGAGACGAAATCAAGTCTTTAATTGATGAGGTCTTAAAATATTTCAGTTTTAATGCTGATATTGAAATTACTTTGGAGGCAAATCCGGATGATTTAGATAAAAACTTTTTAAGACAGCTATCAAATTCTCCGATTAATCGACTGTCAATTGGAACGCAAAGTTTTTTTGATGAAGATTTAAGGCTGATGAACCGTGCACATAATGCTTCTGATGCCGAAGGTTCTATCAAAAGAGCTCAGGATTTTGGCTTTGAAAATTTAAGTATTGACTTAATTTACGGCTCACCGACTTCTAATTTAGAAATTTGGAAGCAAAATTTAAACAAAACCATTGCGCTTGAAGTTCCCCATATTTCGTCGTACGCACTGACGGTCGAGCCCAAAACCGCTTTAGAAAAATGGATTGCCAATGGAAAAGTTTCAAATCCTAAGGAAGAAGAGCAAAACAGAGAGTTTTATTATATGATTGATTTTCTTAAAGATCATGAGTTTGAGCATTATGAAATCTCTAATTTTGCGAAAAAAGGGTTTCATTCCAGACATAATTCTGCCTATTGGAAGTATAATGAATACCTGGGTATTGGTCCTTCTGCACATTCTTACAACGGATTTGATGTAAGAAGCTGGAATATTGCCAACAATCAACAGTATATCAAAAAATTAAACTCCAAACTTTTGGCTAAAGAGACAGAAATTCTTTCTCCGAAAGATCAGTTTAACGAAATGATCATGATCGGATTGAGAACAACCTGGGGCGTTGATCTCGAAAGTTTAAAAAATAAGTTTAAAGAAGATATTTTAGATCAATTTCATAAAGAACTCCAACAGAAAATCGCTGACGGAATTTTAATGAAAGAGAATAATCACCTCAAAATTCCTGAAAAACATTGGTTTATGGCAGACGGAATTGCTTCAGATCTGTTTCAGGTTTAAAAAAATAGAATCTAAAATCTACAATTTAAAATCTTTAAGTATTTTTGCACTAAATTTCACTTCGTTTGAAAACTAAAAAACAAGATTATTCGCATCTTTCGCCTCAACAGCCTATCGGAATTTTTGATAGCGGTGTGGGTGGTTTAACGGTTGCTAAAGAAATCAAAAGACTTCTTCCCCATGAGAATCTTATTTACTTTGGGGATACCAAACATCTTCCTTACGGTGAAAAATCCAAAGAAGCAATTATAGAATATTCTACGAAAATTACCAATTTCTTATTGGAACAAAACTGCAAAGCCATCGTTATTGCCTGTAATACCGCTACAGCAAATGCTTTGAATGAAGTCATGCAAGCCGTTGCCGGAAAAGTTCCTGTGATTGACGTGATCAATCCTGTTGCGGAAAAAGTAGCGTATGAAATTCATAATAATGTCGGTGTGATTGCAACGAAAGCTACTGTAAATTCAGGCCTGTATAAGAAAAGCATCCGCAAGCACAATAAGTTCATAAAAGTGGATGAATTGGCAACGCCGTTGCTGGTGCCGGCAATTGAAGAAGGTTTTAAAAATCATCCGATTACGCATTCTATCATTTACAATTATCTGAGTAATGCAAAGCTTAAAAATATTGAAACGTTGATCTTAGGCTGTACGCATTATCCGTTATTGATTGACGAGATCAAACAATATTATGGAAACCGCGTTCGTGTTATAGATTCTCCGAATATTGTTGCGAACCACCTGAATATTATTTTAGATAAATATCATCTTCTCAATACCAACAATCCAAAGGCGACTTATCAGTTTTACCTTTCGGATATTACCAAAAACTTTGAGAAAATTTCAAAAAAATTCTTCGGAAAAAGTATTGATTTGGAATTGAAAGTATTATAAAGAAATGCCGTTTTCACAAAACGGCATTTCTTTATAAATCGAATTGATTATAATAATAACTATTACCATTGGCAGACTCTTCACCAAAAATGATATAATAAGTGTTACCGTCTACGGGATTTACTGCATTCCATGAATTTGTATTATGCATAGAAAACCTTTCATCATTATATTTTCTGATATTTGTTTCTTTAAAATCTATCTGACTATCGACTTTAGTCAATCTTATAAATTTCAAGGTGTTTGATGAGTTTGTGAAATAATATGTCATTCTGTAATCTCCTGTTCTAAACACCAATGAGTTTATATTTTCAAGTTCGAGAGACCATGTAACATTACTTTTGATTTCATTTTTTGTACCATTTTTTCTAAAGTAGGGAATGACGGGGAAATATGTTATGTTGGGTTTTACTTCCAAATTTGCTTTCAAAAAATTGCCTTTTCCATCATTTACAGAAATTTCAAAATTTCCGATTAGCTTTGCGTGAAAAGAACCTGGATCTTCATTATTTGGGTTATCCCACAAATTAAAATTAGATAATGACCATTGGTATAATTTGTTATTTAAAACTTTATTGTTTTTGGTAATTAAATAATTAATATCCGAACCAGCCAATACAGTATAATTAGCTGGAGATATAGTGGCATTAGATAAGTCTAAATAGGTCTCTTGCTCAATATTATCAGAAATATCATCATTGTTACTACAAGAAGTAAAACATAAAGCAAGGCCAAGAAATAAAATTATTTTCTTCATCATATAATAAAGGATTTTTTGTCTCTTTTTCTTACTCTGTAATTTCAATACTATCAGTGTCGGTTTCGTCTTCCACCGGATTAGGTTCAAAAAAGCTGAACGTTATATTTCCGTATTTTCTGCTGTCAACCAAATTGGGATGATCGAGCTTCATTCTGCTTTGATGCTCTACGATGAAAACTCCATTGGGTTTTAGATATTTATTTTTTAGAACCAAAGAAATCAGTTCCATATACTTTTTCTCTTCGGTCTCGAATGGTGCATCTGAGAAAACGATTTCGTAAGATTTTTTGTTTCTGAATTTCTTCAGCCAATCAAAAACGTCGCCACGCTGCACGCTTACATTTAGGCTAAATCCCAATTCTGCAGCTGTAGAATTTAAAAATGAAGTGTGTTTAGGGTTTAATTCAACCGAAGTCACATCTTTGCAGCCTCTTGAAGCAAATTCAAAAGTAATCGAGCCGATTCCTGCAAAAAGATCAAGCACAGAGCTCGCCTGCATATCGTATTTGTTTTCAATGATGCTGAACAAAGCCTCTTTCGCAAAATCGGTGGTCGGTCTTACGTCAAAGTTTTTGGGAGCTGCTATTTTTTTGGCTTTCCACTTGCCGGCAATTATTCTGTACATTTTTTTAGATTTTAGGGTGTAGTTAATAGATAGCAAAAAAGGATAAAATCCTAAAATCTGCTTTCTATAATCTAATTTAGAATGAAATTCTTATTCGGAATATTATCAAAAACAATCTTTATGTTCTTCACAAACTTCTGAAGTTCTGAAATGAATGTTTCGTTTTCTGTCGTTTCACCGTACACAAAAAGTTAGTGTCGTTGATTCCGAAACCGATCTTACTTAATGTAAACATAACGAAATAAAGAAAATCTACTTCTGAGTTGACATCAAGATTATTGTATAAAATCACTTTCTTATTGGCAATTGCAAAAAACTCACACTGGTTATGATAAAGATTGATGTGAATTTCTTTATTGTTTTTATTATAAATTGAGTTTAAAAACTTCTCCCCCGAAAAATTAAATTTCACAGGAATCGAAAGATCCTTAATTTTTTTATAAAATTCCTTCGGAAAAGTATAGTAAAACTGTACGTGAAATTTCTTATTTACTGAAAGCATCAATTCCTCATTTTCCTTATCAACAGGCGCGTTAAAGGCTATTAAATCGTAACCAGCATCGTGCTCAGAAAAACCTTCCGGCATTAAAGTAAAATGATTGAGCGCCGAGATCACAGAAACTTCGTCGTATCTCTGTTTCAGCAAAGCTTCCTCCAATTTATCAGCAATGAAATTTGCGGGAGATTCTTCATTCACGAGATAAGACTTCTCCTCCAAAACATTTTTGTTCTTGGAAATCTGATAGATCAGCCCGTCTTTGGTAAAAAGTAAAGTAAGTACGTTCATATAACAATTGCTGCAAATTTAGTGAAATTCTACCATTACCGCACCCGATTGATGGTGAAGAATTTCTTTGTTGTAAAAATCCAGACCGGTTTGACTTTCAAGCACGTCCAAAACTAATTTCTGAAGCACGCCGTCTCCGATTCCGTGAACAATTTCCAATCTTTTCAAATGATTTTTTCTGCAGAAATTAATCGTCTGAACGAGTTTTTCCTTCTGCATAAACAATCTCTCGAAACTGTCGTAGTCATTCGGATTTTTAACCAAATTATGAAAATGTAAGTCAAGAACCAAAGGATTTTTATCGTGTTTTTTAGAAGTTACTTTTCTTGGTTCTGCTTTTTGTACCACTTTTATGTTTTCATAAATAGAAGCATTTTTTGGAACCAGTTTTTCCTTAGGATATTGATAGGTAAAACCATATTCATCCTTGAAAACTACGATATTTCCATTCACAGAAGTGATTACTCCGCTCAAATCTTCATCTACCACCGAAACTTTATCGCCTATTTTCATAATCTTTTCTAACAAAATATCTACTTAAAGTTTGTCATTCTGTAGAAATCTCAGCACTATTTTTTTAAAAAAATAAATTTAGATTCCTCCGGAATGACAAATATGCCGGAAATTTATCAAATACAATTAAATCTTTGAACCCAATTCAATAATTTCTAAATCCTTAATTTCCTCACCATCAATCACAAATCGCATCATTGTTCTCATTTTATGCCATCCTTGCTTTCCGCAAGCTCCCGGATTCAAATGTAACAGATTGTTTTTCTGATCATACATCGCCTTCAAAATATGAGAATGCCCTGAAATAAATAACTTCGGTGCTTTTTCAGAAATTTCTTTTTGTGCTAACGGTGTGTATTTCCCGGGATAACCGCCGATGTGAATCATCAGAATTTCCACTTTTTCGCATAGAAAACGGTTCACTTCCGGAAATTCAGAACGGATTTTTGCTCCATCAATATTTCCCCAAACACCTTTTAAAGGTTTTATTTTTTCCAATTGCTCAATAATTTCAAAACTTCCAAAGTCACCACAATGCCAAATTTCATCAGCCTGTTTTGCATAATCTAAAATTCTGTCATCAATGTATGAGTGGGAATCGGAGAGGAGGAGGATTTTGGTCATTGCTGATGAGAATTTCTTTAAAAAGCAAATTTACTCAATAATCCCGAATTGATTAACTTTGGAAAAATTAAAAAAATGAAGCAAAAGCTATCTCTATTCTTTGTTCTTGTCTCTTTTATCTCGTTTGCGCAGGTTGAAGAAAAAAAATTGGATGAACTTATTCAAAATACTTTAAAAACTTTCGATGTTCCGGGAATGTCGGTTGGTGTAATCAAAGACGGTAAAATAATTTATTCAAAAGGTTTTGGAGTACGGTCTTTGACGTCTAAGCAGCCAATGGATGACACTACTTTGGTAGGAATTGCTTCCAATTCAAAAGCATTTACATGTACCGCTTTAGCGATTTTGGCAGATGAAGGAAAACTGAACTGGGATGATAAAGTTTCAAAATACATTCCTGAATTTCAGATGAACGATGCTTACGTTTCTCAAAATGTAACCATAAAAGATTTAGTTACACACAGAGCTGGTTTAGGTCTTGGACAAGGAGATTTAATGTTTTTTCCCGAAGGTGGAAGCTTAACAGTTAACGACATTGTTCATAACGTAAGATATTTAAAACCTGAAAATCCTTTCAGAACAACTTTAGATTATAATAATGTGATGTTTATCGTTGCAGGAGAAGTGATTCACAGAGTTTCCGGATTGACTTGGGCAGAATTTATCGAACAGAGAATTATGAAACCTGTTGGAATGAATGCAAGTTTCGGAAGTTACAACAGGGCAAAAGCTGTTGCTAATAAAATAGATGCTCACGCACCAGCAGACGGAAAAGTAATCGCTGTTCCTCACGATTGGAATGAAACAGCAAACGCTGCTGGAGGTATCATGAGCAACATCAAAGACATGTCGACTTGGGCAGAATTTCTTTTAAATGGATTTACAACCAAAGACGGAAAAAAATTGGTTTCAGACAAACAGATTCAGCAGCTTTGGAATTTGCAGATAGCAAGTCCGGTTGCGATGAAAAATCCTTATGATACAGGTTTTTACGGTTACGGATTGGGTTGGTTTTTAAGTGATGTAAAAGGTCATAAACAAGTTCAGCATACAGGTGGATTGATAGGAACAGTGACTCAGTTTACTCTAATTCCGGATATGAAATTAGGGATTGTTGTTTTAACCAATCAACAGTCTGGTGCAGCTTTCAACACGATTACGAATACATTGAAAGATTCTTATTTAGGCGTTGCCGACAGAAATTGGCTGAAAACCTACGGTGAAAGAATGTCAAAAGCCAACGCAGAATACGAAAAACAAAAGAAAGAAGCCTTTGCGAAATCTGATGCATTTAAAAAAGATAAAAACCTTCAGCCAAAAGCAGAACAATTTGTTGGGAAATATAATGATGTATGGTTTGGTGACGTAGAAATTGCTCAGCAAGGAAGTACGTACAGAATTTCTTGTAAAAACTCTCCAAGGTTGAAAGGTGAACTGCTTCCTTATTCAAACAATTCATTTATTATCAAATGGGATGACAGAAGCTATGATGCTGATGCCTATATTATTTTCAGCTACGATGAAAATGGAAAAGCAGAATCTGCAAAGATGAAAGCAATTTCAGATATTACAGATTTTAGTTTTGATTTTGATGATTTAGATTTGAAAAGAAAATAATTAATTTTAGAAATAAAATCAAGGAAACGGGCTTTAGTCCGTTTTTTTATTGAATTAAATTTAAATCTTTTTCTGTTCTTGAAAGTTCCGCGTTAAAAGAATTTGCTTCAAAGAATTTCTTCAACTCAAGCAGGCGTTTTTTATCATCATATTTTAAACTTGAATTGAGTTTGTACTGACAAAGCGAACAAGCTCTTGCGAAATGAACATCCGTTTCACTAAGGCTGTTCGTACCGTTCATCACGCAGTTTGCGTTCAGACAATGGCTGATTCCAAACATGTGACTAATCTCGTGCGAGCTGATTTTTATTAATCTTTCCAGACTTTGGTTGAAATTAGATTCAGATAAATTTCCATCAGCAAATCTGTACATCGAAGTTACGCCTACACCGTTTTGATATGAAGCCAGTCCGAAAACATAATTCCATTCAGGTTTTGGAAATAAATCTTTTTCTGTAATTCCCATTAAAACAGCTGCATCTTTTGGTTTTCTTTTAATTAAAACACTGTCCAAAACATAACCTGCGAGAATTTGCTCCTGCTCATTTTTAGAAATTCTTCGGACGTTTTTTGGGAAGATTTCGTTAGAAATAATTGGAAGAATTTTTGTTTCCAGCTGAAAATAGATTTTTAAATATTCCTTCGTAAGCTCAATTTGCTTTTCTTGTAAATCATTAAATTCTCCAATAGGCTGCAAATAAATTATATTTTTTTCTGCTTCAGGTTTTATCTTTTTTAATTTTTGAAAATCGTCAAACGTCTGAAATTTTTCTTTGTGATTATATCTCCATTCGCTAGAGCGTGGACGTGATAGTTTTACATCATTTATAGCAATACTTTGAAAATAAGTATTCTCTTTATTTTGACATGAAAAAATAAAAATCAGAATAGAAAAATATAGAAATTTAAATTTCAAAATTAAGATAGCTAGAGCTTATTCGGTTCATAAAAGAACAAAAGTTTCTTATCAGCACCATCAAAATGTGACCACGAATCGCAGTTAATCTCAAAACCCGCAACACCACACGTTGGAAAATGAAAAATATCTTCCGAAATAGAATTGGCGAAATTTGAAATTCCGTTGTTGTGTGAGAAAAATGCGACCGAATCGACATTATCATTCAAATCATAAATCACCGATTGAAAATTATTTTCAGAAGGATTGTATAATTTTTCGTTCGTAATATAATTGAGCCTGTAGGTTTGATTAAAAATTTTGCAGGTATTCAGTGCTCTCACCGCAGGGCTTGAGACCAAATAATCGATAGCAACATTGCTGTTCTTTAAGAATTTAGACATCTTCAAGGCATCTTGTAACCCTTTGTCTGCCAATGGTCTGTCGAAGTCTTCGGTTTCTTCCGGCCAGTCGCTTTTGGCGTGTCTTACCAAGATGAGTTTCTTCATAGTTCTGAATTTGGAATATTAAAATTATAAAAAAAAATATGGAATGTAACATCATTTTATAAAAAAAACTGCGTTATGAATAAAATCATTAAAATTTCTTAAATTTGCAGACTTATGGGACAAATCCTTGCGATAGACTACGGAAAGGCTCGTTGTGGTATTGCGGTGACCGATGATATGAGGATTATTGCTAGTGCACTGCAGACTGTAGAAACAAAGTTTTTGATGGGATTTTTGAAAAAATATTTCAATGAAAACAAAGTAGAAGACATTGTAGTAGGTCTTCCCATAGATTTGCGGGGAAATCTTTCTGAGGTGGAAACGGATATTCTGAAATTTATAGAACTTTTCGGTAAAGAGTTTCCCGATATTCAGGTTCATCGTTTGGATGAAAGATTTACGTCAAAAATGGCTTCGTTTTTTATCTCCCAAAGCGGAAAAAGTAAAAAACAGAGACAGGAGAAAGGATTAATAGATAGAGTAAGTGCAACCATCATATTGCAAAATTTTTTAGAACAAAGAACAAGATGATTTTACCAATTAGAGCCTTTGGAGATCCTGTTTTGAGAAAAGTAGGAAAAGAAATAGATCAAGATTATCCTGGTTTGCAGGAACTCATCGACAATATGTTTGATACGATGAATAGTGCCAATGGTATAGGTCTTGCAGCACCACAGATTGGTTTAGACATCCGTCTGTTTATCGTAGATGTTTCGCCTTTGGCAGGCGATGAAGATTATGAAGATATTGCTGAAGAGTTAAAAGACTTCAAGAAAGTATTCATCAACGCTCAGATTCTTGAAGAATCGGGGGAAGAGTGGAAATTTAATGAAGGCTGTCTTTCGATTCCTGATGTGCGAGAAGATGTCAAAAGAAAAAGTACGATCGTTATAGAATATTATGACGAAAATTTTGTTAAGCATAAAGAAACTTTTTCCGATATTAGAGCCCGCGTAATTCAGCATGAGTATGATCATATTGAAGGGACGCTGTTTACCGATCATTTAAGCTCTTTAAAGAAAAAATTGGTAAAAGGTAAATTGGTTAAAATTTCTCAAGGTGATGTATCGATCAGCTACAAAATGAGATTTCCAAAATAGTAAAATAGAAAATAAGTAAATAAATAATAAACTGCAGTTTGTCTTGAGCAGATTGCTAAAAATTTAAAAAAAATAAGATTATGCTGTTAGAAAAAATAATTTCGATTTCTGGTAAACCAGGTCTTTACAAATTAGTTTCGCAATTGAAAAACGGATTTATTATTGAAGACGTTACAACAAAAAAGAAGGTAAGCATCGGTAACTCAAGTCAAGTGAGCTTGTTAGATAATATTGCAATGTTTACATTCGATAAAGAAGTTCCTTTATTTGAAGTTTTTGAAAATATTGCTAAAAACTACGAGTACAAAGAAACAATTTCTCACAAATCTACTGAAGATGAGTTGAGAGAATTTATGGGAGCTTCACTTCCAAACTACGATACAGAAAGAGTATATTTTTCTGATATCAAAAAATTAGCTCAATGGTATAATATCCTTCACAAAGCAGGATATGTTACTCCAGAAAGCTTCGTAAAAGCTGAGCCTGAAACTGTAGAAGGAGAAAGCGCAGAAGGTGATATCACTGCAGATAAAGCAGCTCCGAAAAAAGCAGCTCCAAAAGCTGACAAGCCTGCAACTCCAAAAGTAAAAGCAAGTACAGGAGCAAAAGCAGCTACAAAAAGTACACACAGAAAAATGGGATAATTTAATTTATCTGAATTTATACAAAACCTTATCAGCGATGATGAGGTTTTTTGTTTTTGGGCTAAAAAATTTGACTTAGAAAAATGGAGCGTTAAGAAAATTAAAAGTTAATCCGTTAAAAAATTCCCACTGTTTGAAGCGCGATATCAATTTTGAACTAAAGAATTGATTTAGAATTCGCGCAAGTTTTGGGAATTTTAGGATTGACTTTTAATTTTTAGCGGAAGTTTCCAAGTCTTGAACTTTTGGTTCTTTTGTTTCAAGACAAAAGAACTAATAAAGATTTACTTAAATTTGTACCACTTTTTAATTCTCAATTATGAACACCAGACAGGAAAAACTCGAAGCTTTTGGAAGACTTTTGGATATTATGGATGACCTTCGTGAAAAATGTCCGTGGGATCAGAAACAGACGCTTCAGACGCTTCGTCATTTGACGTTGGAAGAAACGTATGAACTTTCAGATGCGCTATTGCAGGAAGATTTAACTGAAATTAAAAAAGAACTCGGTGATGTACTTCTGCATCTGGTTTTTTATGCTAAAATAGGGTCGGAGAAACAGAGTTTTGATATTGCTGATGTTATTAATTCTTTAAATGAAAAACTGATTTTCCGTCATCCTCATATTTATGGTGATGTCGAAGTGAAAGATGAAGAAGAGGTAAAACAGAATTGGGAAAAACTGAAGCTGAAAGAGGGAAATAAATCTATTTTAGGCGGAGTTCCGAAAGGTTTACCGAGTATGGTAAAAGCGTACAGAATTCAGGATAAAGTGAAAGGAATTGGTTTTGAATTTCATGATGCGGAAGATGCATGGAAAAAAGTCGATGAAGAGATTCAGGAATTTCATGATGAAACCGATTCAGATAAAAAAGAACAGGAATTAGGAGATGTATTTTTCTCATTAATCAATTACGCCAGAATTTCTGGTTTAAATCCAGATTCTGCGTTAGAGAGAACCAATTTGAAGTTCATTTCAAGATTCCAAAAGATGGAAAATTTAGCATTAAAAGAAAATTTAAAATTGGGAGAAATGTCTTTGGAAGAAATGGATGTTCTCTGGGAAAAAGCAAAACGTTTTGAATAAATGAAAACCGATCATTCAGCACAAAACCGATTTCAATATCTGATTGAAATTAAGAAAACCGAAAGAAAATGGCATTTTCCGTTTCTTGCGGCTTTGTGCATTGGTACGCCGCTTTTGCTGGGCTGGTTTTCCGGAAAACCAAACTACGGAAGTCTGTCGAGTTTGGGTGCGTTGACGATCTTGTATTTCACTACAGCACCGATCAGTCAGCGAATGATTCATCTGGCGGTCTGCGCTTTCGGAATTATTTTTTCCTTTACCATCAGTCTTTTTTTTAGCTTTAATATTTATATGGCGGCTTTGTCCTTCGGGATTGTTTCTTTTCTGTCACATTTTATTACTTCTTATTTTAAAATTCCACCGCCGGGAAATTTTTTCTTCATTATGCTTGCGGCAATGGCAAGTACTTTTCAGTTTGATTTGGAAATGATTCCTATGAGAGTTGGATTAGTCGCAATGGGAGCCATTTTATCATGTTCGTTGGCTTTTATTTATTCCGTTTTTGTTGAAAAGAGTGAAGTGGTGACTGTTCCCCGAAGAGTTTTTAAGAAAAAAAGATATACCAAATTTGTAGAAAGTACGATTATTGGTTTAATCATGATGCTGACATTAATTGTCGGTCATCTTTTAAAATTTCAGAATACGTACTGGATTTCTATTTCCACCGTTGCCATTATTCAGGGACGGAATTTCGAGCATGTACGCCAAAGAAATATGCACCGGATTTTCGGAACTTTTATTGGTCTCGGTTTAGCTTCGCTGATTCTACTTTTTGATCCTGAAAAGATTCTAATGATAGGAATTATCGTAGTTTTACAGTTCATTGTAGAATTAATGATTGTGAGAAATTATGGTTTGGCCGTGATCTTTATTACACCACTTACCTTACTTTTAATAGAAGCGGGAAGTCCTATTCATCATGATGTTGAAAATCTCATGGAGGCGAGATTACTCGATACGATTATCGGAAGTTTGATGGGATTGGCAGCCGGTTTTTTTCTACATCATCAGCAAATCATCAATCAACTGGAGAAAAATATTAGGTATTCTTTTTTTCAGTTTAAAAAATTAAAAAAATAAAATTATGCGCATTCTTGTTGTATTCGCTTTCATGTTATTAAGTTGTAATCCGAAAGCTCAGGATTCAGTAACCCAATCACAGGACGATTTGAAAACAGAATTTTCACTTCCCAAAAAACTGAAAGAAGTTTCTGGGATTGCTCTTTCGCAGGATCAGAAAACCATTTGGGCCATCGAAGATGCAGGAAATAAAAATGTAGTGTACGGGCTGAACAGAAAGGGCGAGCAAATCGCTGACGTTTTGGTGGAAAACGCTGAAAACAATGATTGGGAAGATATTACAAAAGATGCAGCCGGAAATATCTACATCGGAGATTTCGGAAATAATGAAAACGACAGACAAAATCTTTCCATTTTAAAATTAGATTTAAAAACTGATTCTCAGAAATCTACAAAGGTTATTCAGACAACGAAATTTCATTACGAAGGACAGACTGAGTTTCCGCCTAAAAAATCAAATTTACTGTACGATTGTGAAGCTTTTGTAGAGAAAGACGGCAGTTTTTACCTGTTCACCAAAAACAGAAGCAAAGGTTTTGACGGAACTTTTCTGGTTTTCCAGATTCCTAATAAAGAAGGTGATTTTGAAGCGAAATTGGTTGGTAAATTGAAACTTGAAGGAGGTTACAGCGATGCAGCAATTACTTCAGCAACCATCAATTCAAAAAATCAGATTGCTTTGCTGAATCATAAAAATATCAACTTACTTTCCGGATTTACCGCAAATGATTTTAGTACAGCCAAAGTCCAGAAAATACCATTGAATCATAATTCGCAAAAGGAAGCGGTCGTTTTTGTTGATGATAAAACGTTGTTAATTGCTGATGAAAAGGATAAGAAAACGGGAGGGAATGTGTATAATTTTAAATTGTAAACTTTTTTAAGTTATTTAAAATAATATCTTTGCATCCAATTGACAATTTTATGCAAAAATACCTTTATATTTTATTTATTCTCTGCTTAACTTCTTGTAGTGGAAATGATGACTCTTCAGAAAATCAGTTCAATGATTCAGCATTATTAGAACCCAACAAGATTCTTACATATTATGCAGAGTTGCCAACAGTAGGGAGTTTAAACTCTAATTGGTATTATGAATTCTTTTATGAAAATGGAAAGCTAAAGAGAATGAACGGAAAACTGGTAAAACAGTATAATGGAATTGAAATGTTTTCTAATAGCCCGTATTCAACATTATCTTATTCGGCTAATCAAGTTATTATTGAACATTCTGAGACTGATGGTGATATTAAAAAAGTCATTAACACGTTTGATAATGATAGATTGAAAAAGTCTGAAATGTACAGCTAGTATAATGAACTGATTGCAGAGAAAAATTTTTCTTATGAGGCAGATAAAATCTTAGTTCATACAAAAAGGTACTCTTGGGATACTTATGATACTTACTATTTTAATTCTGCCAAAAATCTCATAAAAAGTGAGAAGTTAGAAAAATCAAGTAATGTAAGTAACAAATTGACAACAATATATTATTCTAATTTTGATACTGCTAAAAATCCGTATAAAAAATTATATCTGATGAATGAAAATTTTTTTGTCAAAAGTTTGTCGGCAAACAATTACAGAAAAATGTCTTACACTATTGAATATCTTCAAAATCCACAATCAGTTCCAGGAAATGGTAGTAGTGAATGGACTTATAATTATGATTCCAATGGCCAAGTGATTATTAATTAATATAAATTCTGATTACTAATTAGAGCATAAATTGTACTGAACTCTAAAAACTCAACCCCACACCACCGGAAATCCTTCCGCCATCTTCCCCGGTAAAATAATCCACTCTCGCAGAGAACGTTTCCAGAATGTTCATCCAGAAACCTGCACCGACTCCTTGATGCCATTTGTCGGATTGTTCACCGTCTTTCCAGACTCTTCCTAAATCGTAGCCGACTAAAATTCCCAAGTTCGTAGGAACGATATTGTTTTTTACTCTTCCGAAATTCCAGCGGATTTCAGAATTATTGGCGAAATATGATTTCCCTGCAAACCTTTCATTTCTGTAAGCACGCATTCCGTTGTTTCCGCCGATGGCTGCAGCTTGGTAGAATTCAAAATTATTATTGTTAATAATCATTGCGTTGCTCGAGTTGGCAAATACAAATTTTCCTCGCTTATCAATTCTGTGGAATAGATTTAAAGTTCCGTTGAAGTTGGCGAAGTTTTGATTAAATTCTGATAGATTGGCTTTCCAGCCTGCATTTAAAATCATTTCCAAACCTAAAGTAGGGAAGGCTTTATTGTCTAAATTTTTAAAACTAAACGTATAGTTTGCGCCCGCAAATTGTTGTCCATTAAAAACTTCAGGATTTACATCTGGAGAAACAGCTATGAATCGGTCATCATTGAACTGCACTTTAGCATGTTCAAAATTTAACTGAAACTGATGTTTCAGATTCAGCCAGCTCGTTTTTGAAATGGATGGCGCAAATTTAAACTGAGAAATTCGCACTCGGTTGTAGTCTCGGTTGTCTTCATCAGCATCATTCAAACTCTCATTACCCAAACCAAAGAATGTTCTTGCAAAAAACGGAGTGGTGTAGGTGGCGTCTATTCCTGCATCCCAACCAGCGATTGCCTTCTTGAAAATTCCTTTATAACCAACATTAAATCCGCCAGTTGCAGTATAAAAATTAGCGCTTAAACTATGTTTTTGGGTGAAAGGGTCACGGATGAAATTATTGACTGTATAGTTTGCTACAATTCCTAGAATCACGCCGTCATCAGGATTGAAATTGGCCATTGGATAACCTGCAAAGAAATTGTATTTCGGGTGCTTCCAGTTGTAGGTGTTGACGTCATAATCATTGCTGATATGTTTAGTTGCGGATTTTGCGTTGTAGGTATTTTTCTGTGATTTAAAATCATAAATCTTTACCTTACTTCCATTTTCTACATTGTAGGTGTCATGATTGTAACCACCAATTAATCGGATGTTTATTTTCGATGTTCCTTCTCCTGAAACTTCGTAAATATCATCTTCTTCCAAACCGTAGATCCAAAGTTCTTTGGTTTTGGTATCGTCATATTTCTTTTCAAAAACCAGCTCTTCACCTTTGTTTTTGTCTAATTGATATTGTTTTACTTCAACAGAATTTCCTGTTTTTGTGATTACAAATTTATCTTTGTTTACCGTTCCCGTTAAAGGAATTTTTTCCTGCAAAACATCAAAATATCTCGTTGCATAATCTTCCAATTTGCCTTTTCTCAGCTTCAGTTTTCTTTGAATATCTGTAATGGTTTCGTCCTGAACTTCTTTAGGTAAATTATCAAATGCACGGTCGATATCGGTATCTGATAAATGTTTCTGAATGTATTTTGCCTGAGCCGTCCAGTCTTCCTGATTCGCATTTTTCAGGAAAATTAAATCCATAGGATAAGGCTCCATGTTCATCCATCGTACGCTTTTTATATCGTCTTTAAATGTTTTCATGTGACGGATTGCAGGAATATTCATCAAGACTTTAAAAGCTGCCCCATCGTAATTGCTAAATGCCTGATCTCTGTCACGCGGAATTGGTTTGTAAATCACTTTATCACCAACTTTGTATTCTGCCCATTTCCATTGATCTTCGTGTCTGTCCCAATCACCGATCAGCATGTCAAAAATTCTTGCTCTGATGTAAAGATCCTGATCTACTGAATATTTACCATCTTTTCGCATATTTTTCAGAACATCTGAAGTTGAAACGATGTCTAATGCATTATCCAATGACTGCAAAGTTTTCGGATCTGAAGAAAAACGTTCTTCAATCATATACAGTTCGTCACCGTAATTTTGATTGTATCGTCCTAAAGATTTTTGTTTTGGAATGTAATATAATTCAGGATTGCTGTGGAAAATATCCAACTTGTCAATCATATTATTAACCGCAAAACCTGTAAAAGGATGATTTGTGGTATAAAAATCGAGTAAAAATCTTTCCGGAAATGTATTGTTGAGTTCGCTTCCGAAACTGTTTTTCTTGAAAGCCTGAGCATTCAGAAAACGGACTGCACTTTTCTTGATTCCACGCATCACAAATTCCTGTCCGTCGTTGGTTCTAAGACGCAGACTGTTCGACTGATTTCCACCGCCTTCTCTGACAGGAGAATATCCGGGATTCATGTCTGAAAGATTTTTTGTTTTGGCTTCAATCGGAAGTGCGTAGTATTTTCTGTAATGATTTCCCCAAAGCCAAGAGTAGAATTTTCCTGCTTTAGTCTGTCTTTCGGAGTAAATCGTAGATGTTACGGTTACGGGTAAATTATCCAGATAATTATTTTGGAACTCTTCTGGTTTTTTAAGAACTGCAATCTGAGTCAGCTTTTCAAGTTTATTGTTTTTGGTCGAAAAATATTCAACATCCGAACTTAAATCTTTTCTGAGATTTAAAACTGCAAATCCGCTTCCTCCATAGGAGAAATCTGTTTTTTGAGCAATTGTCGAAGGATCGGTTTTAGAACCCGCACCGCTGATGATTTGCTTGATATTTTTGTCTTCATGATATTGTAGATTATGGTCATGCCCGGAAACCAGAATCACATTTTCTTTATCCTGAATAATACTTTTGATTCTATTGGCAAACTCTGCATAATGCGCATTGCTAATATCCTCCATACTCGCTCCGGAAGAACTTCGCAAAACATTAATTAAACTTGCAACTCCCGGAATTGGAAGTTTACCCTGAAAAGAGGAAAGGTGAGATTTTGCAGAATTGAAACCTGCATGAACGCCCGAACTGATGACGGGATGATGTACGGCCACAATGATTCTCTTATCCTGATTTTTTGTAATTAAATCTTTAAACTCGGCATAAAAATCGGCTGTCGTCTTGATGTCGCAGCCTTTATTGATCCCCGGATATTTGTCCCAATTTATAAGAGCCCATTCAGAATCAAGAACAATCAGTTTGATGTCTTTAGTTAAATTAATATCGTCAATCGGACAGGAGTTTTTAGGTAAAAAAGCTTTTTTATCATTCAGATAAGATTTTACAAACTCTTCCTGAGCTTTTAAACCTTCCACACCGTGATACCAATCGTGATTTCCTGGGATTACCAGTGTTTTTCCTTTAAAATTTTTGGTAATCGATAATTGATTTTCTAATTTTTGTTTGGCCAAAGGATACCCTTTATCACTTTCTTTTGGCATTCCCAGCGGATAAATATTATCTCCCAAAAACAGAAGCATTGAATTTTTATCGGCCGAATCTAATTTATTTTTAATGAAATTTAAAGTATGCTGCGCTTGCGGTTCATCTGCGTTTCCGGCATCACCAACGAGGAAAATTTTAAAATCATTTTCAGTTCTTATGTCAGAATTTTGTATTTCATGCACGTTTTTTCCTTTTTGTACGTTATAGGTTGCACACGAAAACAAAAATCCGGAAAGAAGGATAACTCTCGCACTCGCCGAGAATATTTTTCGATCAAATTTAAAGGATAAATTCATACATTTACATTAAGAAAAATTCAGAAATGAGCGTTTTAAACAAAGCCAAAGATTACGTTGAAAACTTATTCAAAGATAAGTTATCTTCTGTATATTTTTATCATAATTTTATACATACCACATACGCTGTCAACAAGGCTGAAGAGATTATCAGTCACTCTGAAGTTTCTGAGTCAGACAGAGAAAAAATCTTACTTGCACTATGGTTTCATGACGTTGGTTTTACCGATTGTAATGCAGAAGGTCATGAGAAAAAAGGAGTGGAAATTGTAACAGAATTTCTGCTTCGTGAGAATGCTTCACGAGAATATATTGATGAAGTTTCAAAACTGATTCTTTCTACCGAAAAATATCATCAGCCTCAAAATTTTCTCGAGCAAATTATGAAAGATGCGGATTTTAGTCACTTTGCAAGTCCATTTTATAATGATACTGCAGAAGCTCTTCGTAAAGAATGGGAATTGACCGGCGGAATGTGCTTTTCTAATGACGAATGGAACGTGATGAATGTAGATTTTCTGAAAAACAAGCACAAATATTTTACAGATTACGCCAAAGAAAACTGGGAGCCGCTGAAACTGAAAAACGTAAAAAAATTGGAAAAGAAGATTGATAAAATTGAAAAAGAAGAAAAACCTAAGAAAGAAAATTCTGACTCCAAGAAAGATAAAGACCAAAAGTCTGACAGAAGTGTAGACACGCTTTTCAGAGTTACCTTAAATAATCATACAAGATTGAGTGATATTGCAGATAGCAAGGCAAATATTTTGCTTTCGGTAAATGCGATTATCATTTCGGTCTGTTTGTCTGTTTTGGTTCCGAAATTAGATACTCCGAAAAATGCACATTTGATTATCCCAACTTTTTTCCTGTTGATTTCGAGCGTTATGACGATCATTTTTGCCATTCTTTCTACAAAACCGAATGTGACGAAAACTACTTTTACCAATCAGGATATTGAAGACCGAAAAGTGAATCTTTTATTCTTCGGAAATTTCCATCAGATGAAATTTGACCATTATCTGAGTTCAATGCATGATCTCATCAAAGACAGAGATTATATTTACGATTCTATGGTGAAAGATTTGTATTTCCTTGGGAAAGTTTTAGACAGAAAATATAAATTGCTTTCTATCACCTACACCATTTTTATGGCAGGAATTATCTCTTCGGTACTTGCTTTTGCGTATGCTTTTCTTAGTTTGTAATTAATGAGAATTCTAAATTTGGGTATATTTAAAGGGGAACTTTTTTAGATCGAAAAGATGATATAACAAATAATTTAGATCATACAAAAGAAACTCTGATCGCCAGCAACCCGGTAATTCCCTGAAGATCTTCAACTCTTAAAAATTCAACATCAGCTTTCAGAACATTTTGTTTTTGAAGTCTGTTGATATATTGAAGATATTCACGTTGATTTTCCATCCCGAAATAAACAATTGTGATTTTTCCTGGACGGGTTAACCTCTCAGTAGAATCTTTAATGTGAGCTTTTTCAAGTCTCTTTTTAATGATTTCAAAATTAGAATTAAAAGCTCCATCTACGTCAAAACGTTTCTCATCCATTCGGAAACGGATGTCTATTTTTTCATTATAAACAAAGATCAGTGATGCAATATCCAGCGAGATTGGAAGATCTTCTTTGAATAAATGAAATTCATGTTCCATCGTGCAAATGGTTTCCAGCTGCCAGTATCTCAGTTCGTGAACGACTTTTGTAGAATAGGCTAAGTCGGGAGCGATATTGGGTCCGATGTAAAGATTATGTTCGACACCATCAGACTTAAACCTCTCAAAATAATGCGGGAAAATTTCCTGCGCAATCACTTGTTTTTGGTCTAAAATATCCGCCAGTTTACGGTTTAGAAGCGTAATGGAATCATCTAAATTTTTTCTGTTGGCATAAAACAGATCATTCTGTGTAAAGACCTGACTGAAATAATTTTTGATTTTATCTTTAATATTTTCATCGCTTTTTATCTCAAGCTGACCTTGTAAATAGGGATGAATTTCTTCCCGTAGAATTCTCTGAAAACGTTGCTCTGTATCAGCTTTTATTTCGTTGTTGAGTTCATTTTCAAAAACTTCAAGTGCCAATAAATGTTTTTTGGCGTCTGAAGAATTGAGCATGGTCATTACTTCATGAAGTCCGTCTATTTGCAGATTGAGATCTTCCAGCATCAGATTAAATCGTTTGTCTGACGAAGAACGGATGTCTGAAAAACTGAATAATGGGGTAAGATTTTTAAACGAAATCTCCTTTAAAGTATATATTTTTTTAGATAAATAAGCATTGAAATACCGTTCCGCTTCATTTCTGAATTTCCAGATTACGCTGTCGTGAATCGTGGTGTATTCTCGCTGAATGATGGCTTCAATCTGATTATTTCTTTCATAAGTAAATCTGCTCAAAGAGAAAATAATCATGTCTGCTACAAACTCGAGTTTTTTCAGTTTTAAACCATTCAAACTGTTAGCGGTAGGTGAAGTAAACTCCATGATAGCCAGCAGTTCACCATCTTTCATAATCGGAATGACCATGAAGCTGTTGATCTGGTGATCTTTCAAAATATTAAATGAAGGCAGTTTTTTGATTTCTTCATCTATTTTATCAACATCAGAAATGACAACGGGTTTTGAGTTGTACGTGACGTTTTCAAAGGTAGTTTTGCGAGCCTCTTCATCAAATGTGTTTAACCAAAAATCTAAGAGATAATTGGTGAACACGCTGTCATAGATTGGTAGTTTTTCGAGCCTTTTATTTTTATTGTTAAAAAGCATCAACCCAAAATTGAGTTCGGCAACATCAAAATAGGATTTGAAAATTTCTTTCAGATTTTCGTCCGGTGAAGGGTTTTCAAGATCAACTTTGATAAGCGTAGATTTCAGATCCGATAAAGCAACTTCTGTGGTACAATCGACTAGGGAAATAATGCTGAATCCGTTTAAAATCCAAGATTCTGACGGGAAATGTTTTTTCCAAAGATGAATATCATCCAGATTTTCAAGCAGCATATCGATGACATCATCCGCAGGAATTTTTGTTCCTTCTGCCGGATAAACGTAGCTGAAGTCTGAGTTGACTGTAATTTTATAATGCTTAATAATCCCGTTTTTGTCGGGAATATCATAATAAAAAGGAATGGTGACTCTGATGTCTCTTTTCAGATAAGTCTGCAAAATGAGGCAGCAGCAAAATACGTAATATTCATCATCGCTGATGTCTCTGAATTCAATCTCGAAATCTTTTCCCGCGTCATTCAGAATATTCTGAAACCTTTCAGTATAATTGAATGTAAGATTCGTTAAAGGAATTCCGGCGGCTTTAATTTCATTTTTCGTCAAACCTGTCGGAAAAAGATCAGCCAGCAAAAGTCTTATGAGGTCTTTATGTTTTTCAAACACCGCAAGATCCTGAAAACCATCTCGTAATTCCTTGAAATTTTTGGTTTTCTCAATCAAAGATTCTGCATAATTGGCACGGTATTCCAATCGGTCGTTATATCTGATATGCTCAAGCACATCCAAATATTTTTTGAACGATATAAAAACCTGAAACGGACTTTCTTTCTTGTAAAGATTTGCCAAAATGTGAAAAAATTGTGAAGGTAAAGGTATGAAAAAGGTCTTTTAAAAGATGAATTCGCAGGAGTGAATTATCAATTAAAATTAATTTATTTCACAGGTTGAGAGTTCGAAAAAATCTAAGCTTTCTTTTTTTCTAATTTCTTCTGGAATCGTTTAATTAAAAAGTAAAACAAAAGAAACCCTAAAGAAAACAATGAAAATCTGCTCAAAAGATCTCCAGCTTTTACATAGAATGTCTCGTTGTCATAAAGATTCACCCTAGCAAATAATGCGGTTTGGTCACCATAAAAAGTATCTTCCAGAATTTCACCTTTTGCATTGATATGTGCGGAAATTCCACTGTTTGCAGATCTTGCGATTTCTCTTCTCGTTTCAATCGCTCTCAGTTTTGCATAAGATAAAAGCTGTTTGTGACCTTCCGTAACGCCCCACCATGAATCGTTGGTAACAATTGCTAAAAAGTTCGCTCCTTTTTTTACATAGTCAGTTACAAATTCGCCATAAATACTTTCATAGCAAATAATCGGAGCGATTTTTCCTTTGTTGAAAGGATTTGAAAAAGCTACTCGTTCTTCATCTATTCCGAGAGATGCTACAGTTCCGCCAAGGTCAATCATAGCATCACCTAAAAGCGGTTTTAAAACACTCATGTATGGGAATATTTCAACACCAGGAACTAGTTTTCCCTTATGATAAACTTCTACTTTTTGATTGGGAATAATCTGTACTGCAGAATTGTAGCTTTCAACCCATAGTTGAGGATTCAGCTGATAAGCTTCTTTAGGTAAATTTTTATCACTTTTATAAAATCGATGCGATGAAATTCCAGTGGTAAAGACAGAACCTGGATGTTTTGCCAGAAAACTTTTCACATCATTCAGAAGTACGCTTTTTTCAAATGCAGTTTCAGAGATAGAACCTCTTCCCGGTATTGCAGTTTCCGGCGCAATGTAATAATCTATTTTTCCTTTGGTGTTTTGCTCGGCAAGGACAAGAAGTTCCTTGACGATAGTAATGCTGTCTTTAGAATATTTTTCTGCGTACGGATCAAGTGCGGGCTGCAGCATCAAAACGTTAATCTGGCCAATTGGTTTCTCATCAAAATTATTAAATTTAACCAAAGAAATAATCATCGGAAGAATGATCAGCAAAGCAACAATCGAAGAGTTTCTTATTAAATCTTTTCTTTTTCGTCCGGCTTCAAAAACTCTTATCGTATAAAATATCAGAACATTAATTAATAAAATCCAGAAGCTTCCGCCGGTTGCGCCTAAAGTGTCGTACCATTGAACTAGTTCAGGATAATCTGAAAAAACATTTCCTAAATTCAGCCAAGGCCATGTGAGCTCCCAATTCATGTGGAATTTTTCAAAACTCATCCAAATCGCCACGAAAAATGCCAATCCCCAATAACTTCCCTGAGCATTTTTGTACCAATGATAACATTGAAAGACCAAAGAATATAAAAATGAATTGGCTAAAATAGGAATCAGAACAGCCATCATAGAGTGGCTTCCGTCGGGGTTTTTAGAACCGTACAACCAGCCTGTGGTGACAATGTTCCAAATAATAAAACATAAATAGGAGAGCCCGAAAACTACCCAGCTTTTTCTTTTGAAATTGGAAAATTTAGAAACGCCATGTTCCATCATCAAAAGAGGAACGAGGGCGAAAAATATAAAAAACGGAATTCCGTATGTAGGCCACGAGATGGACAAAAGCATCGCTGAAATGAGCGTAAGTAAAACGTATTTCATTAAATTATTTTAACACACAAATTTAATGCTTTTGAAATGAATAACTTTGCAAATGATGTTAAAGAAATTTTATAAATTCATCATTTTACCCTATACAATTTTTCTGCTCTATCTGATGTTTTTCGGGATGGGAAGATTTCAATATAATGAAAATGTGATCAGAATTGAGCCCTTATTTTCAACATTGAGCTACATTGAAAATACAATTCGTTGGTGGGATATTATTCGTGTTGTTTTAGGGAATGTCGTAATGTTTATTCCTTTTGGTTTTTTGGGATGGGTATTTCCTCAGGTAAAAGATTTGAAAAATACTGTTATAGCGTTTGTTTCTGCTATTGTGATTGTAGAAGCTCTTCAATACTTTTCAAGATTGGGCATTTTTGAGGTGGATGATATTATCCTGAATACTTTTGGAGTTTATTTGGGTTGGCAGATTTGTAGGTTTATTGAATTACGTTTTAAAAGTTTAGTTGTATAATTAATGATTTAATTTTGCTAAAACACTAAAATCTTCTTATCCATTCAATTCTTTAGCCCTTTTTTCGGCATTTAAAATTCCTTTTTGTAAAATCTCTTTGAAATTATTGTCTTCAAATGTTTTTAAAGCAGCTTCGGTGGTTCCGCCTTTAGAAGCTACATCTTTGATGAGTTCCTCCAAGTTTTTTTCGGAATTATTGATTAAATGATAAGCGCCAAGCATTGTTTGCTTCACGAAAAGTTTAGAAAGATTTTCATCAATTCCCATCTGGATTCCGGCTTTGATCATGGCGTCAACGATATAATAGAAATAAGCGGGTCCACTTCCGGAAAGTGCGGTAACGCCGTCTAATAAATCTTCATTTTCAAGATAGACGGATCTTCCGGTGCTGTTTAAAAGCCTTTCGACGTTCATTAACTCATTGAAAGAAATTCCTTCTGCAGAGGTGTAGCCTGTGATTCCCATTCCCAAAAGAGTAGGGGAATTGGGCATTGCTCTTACAACCGATTGATGGTTGAGTAGTTTTTGAATTTTCCCGATTTTGATTCCTGCCATGATGGAAAGAATCATCTGGTTTTCTTTTAATTTAAATTTAAAATTTTCCGCAACTTGCTGAAAGTCCTGTGGTTTTACTGCGATGATAATTAAATCTGCATCTAATTCTTCAACATCATCAAAAATTGAAATTTTCGATTTTGGAAATTCTTCTGATATTTTGGAGATTTTCGATTGATTTCTCGTGATTAGCTGAAGGTTTTCGGGTTTTATCAATTCGTATTTCAGGAAAGATTTAGAAAAAGATAAGCCCATATTTCCGGCTCCAATGATGGCGATTTTCATTTGTGTGTCGTTTTTTTAATGTTGAATTCTTTCGGGTATTTTTAAACACGAAGGCTAATAATCATTAAAAATAGTGAATTCTGACTTTTAAAATGAAATTTAAATCTTCTTTTTAAAGAATATTCACTTCTCTTTCCAGCTCAATCCCAAACTTATCTTTCACAGAATCAATAATCATTGTAGAAAAATCAAAAATTTCTTTTCCGGTTGCGTTTCCGGTTGCGTTGATGATGACTAAAGATTGTAATTTGTGTGAAGCCACGTTTCCGATTTGTTTTCCTTTCCAGCCGCATTGTTCGATCAGCCAGCCTGCGGGAACTTTCACAGAATTGCCGTTCGGATATCCTTGAATGTTGTCAAATTTTTGTTTTAAATCTTCAAATTGATTTAAAGGAATTGTTGGGTTTTTAAAAAAACTTCCTGCATTTCCAATGACTTTCGGGTCGGGTAATTTGCTTTGTCTGATATTGATGATGGCTATTGAAATATCCTGAATGGTAGGGTTTTCAATACCTAATTTTTGTAATTCAGATTGTATAGCGCCGTATTCTGTTTTAATTAAATGGTTTTCTTTTGTAAGCTTAAAACTTACTTCCAAAATCACATACTTTCCTTTTCCTTCCTGTTTAAAAATAGAATCTCTGTACCCAAATCTGCACTGTTCCGCGTTTAAAGTTTCGACTTCAAGTGTTTCTAAATTTAAAACTTTACATTCTACAAATACATCTTTTATTTCAGTTCCGTATGCACCGATATTTTGCATCGGTGAAGTTCCTACGTTTCCTGGAATCAAAGAAAGGTTTTCTAATCCGCCATAATTTTTATTTAAACAAAATTGCACGAATTCATGCCAGTTTTCGCCAGCTTGTGCGGTTACTAAAACTTCATTCTCGTTGGTGATTTCTTCCGAAATTCCTTTTAAATGAAGCTGAATTGCTAATCCTTCAAAATTTTTCGTTAACAAAATATTGCTTCCACCTCCGAGGAAAAGAATTGGAAGTGTTTGATTTTTTGCTTGCTTAAGGGTTTGTGTTAATTCTTCTATAGAATTTACTTCTGCAAAATATCTGGCGTTTGCTTCTACACCGAAAGTGTTGTAAGGTTTTAAAGAAAAATTTTCGTGCATTGAAAAGAAAATATTTAGAATTATTAAGCTAAAATATAGATTGTAAATTTATGGTTGCTCAGGTGAAAGGTTTTCTAATTTGATTTTGAATTCTTCAAATTGTCTGTAATGGGTATCGCTGTAAGCATTCACAAAAACATGAGACTTTTTTGTGGTCTTAATCTGAAAAGTTTCATCAATTCCGTCAATTGGTTGAATGCTGGGCGAACTTTCAATTAAGCCCAAGTCTTTGATTTTAATAGAAGAAATCAGGTTCTTCCAGATTTGAGGAGTAATTGCTCTGTGCCATTCATTATGTTTTTGATTGGCTGTCATTCCACCCTCAAAATGAATAGAATCTTGAGTGATTTTGTAGCTGCTGTAGTTTCCTAATTCTCCGCCAACATTTGATAGGCTGATGAAGGTAATTTCTTCAGTATCTTTTGATGAGGGTTTATTTTCAAAACTTTTTTCGCTGCAAGAAAAAAATGTCAACAGTAAAAACATGGATAAGATTACTCTTAAAGCGCTTGTTTTTACTGTTGACATAATATTTGTAGTTTGTTAGTGACGTTTGTCTGAATTGTAATTTTCTAACGCAGCCTGCAATATCGCAACACTTTTTCTTAAATCCTGTTCTTTAAGAACGTAAGCGATTCTTACCTGTTTTTTTCCTAATTCAGGATTGCTGTAAAATCCGCCAGCTGGTGCAACCATGATGGTTTCGTTATTTAAAGAATATTTTTCTAATAACCACTGAGCGAATATTTCTGTATCATCCACCGGAAGTTCTGCTACACAATAAAAAGCACCTTTAGGTTTCGGGCAAATCACACCCGGAATTGCGTTTAATAAATCTACCAAAACGTTTCTTCTGTGAGTGTATTCTTCTCTTACCGCTCTGATGTAGGCTCCGTCATTTTGGTGAGCGGCAGTTGCAGCGATTTGTCCTAAAAGTACAGGGCTCAATCTCGCCTGTGCAAAAAGCATTGCGGCATCATGAATTTTTTTAGAACGAGTCAATAAGCATCCGATTCTTACTCCACACATTGAGTAACGCTTAGATTCTGAATCGATGATAATACAGTTGTCACTTAATTCAGGAAAAGCCAACATAGAAATTTGCTGTTTCCCATCATAAACATATTCTCTGTAAACTTCATCTGAAATAATGACGATATCATATTTTAAAGCAATATCTGCCAATTGCTGAAGTTCTTCTCTTGTATATAGATATCCGGTTGGATTTCCGGGATTACAAATAACGATTGCTCTCGTTTTTGCGGTGATTTTTTTCTCAAACTCTTCAATCGGAGGTAATGCAAATCCTGTGTCGATTGTAGAAGGTACTGCAACCACATTTACGTTAAAAGTGCTTGTGAAACCATTATAGTTTGCATAATAAGGCTCCGGAATAATCACTTCGTCACCATCGTCACATAATGTGGAAATTGCAAAATTCAAAGCTTCAGATCCGCCATTGGTTACAATGAAGTTGTCTGGCGTTAAATCTGTAAAATCTAAAGAGTGGTAATACTCTGTCAATGCTTTTCTGTACTCAATGTTTCCCTCTGATAAAGCGTATTCTAATACTTTTAAATCAATATTTTTTAAAGCGTTAAGAGCGGTTTCCGGAGTTTCGATATCGGGTTGCCCGATATTTAAGTGATAAACTTTTGTTCCTCTTTGTTTTGCCTGAAGGGCGAATGGAACCAGTTTTCTTACCGGTGAAGGTGGCATCTGTTGTGCTCTGTTTGAGATATTCGGCATTGTTTAAAATTTGTATGCACAAAAATAAGATTAAATTCTTAATAAGTAAAATGCAAATGCTGGAATGTAATATTTTAATTTAATATTAAATAATGTTTAAAGTTTTACTTTTATTTGTTAATTAAACTTTTTTATTTGTTTATTTTGGTGTTGTTTTGTTATTTTTACCAGTTATTTAATTTGTTTTATTTATGTTAAAATAAATTAATATTTTGTGATTTGTTTAATTTAAATTGTTTTATTGTGATTTATTTTTAAATTAGCGAAGTTTAAATTAATAATATGAAAATAAATCTATTTTTTGGATTCGCTAGTTTAGCGCTTGCGATGTCCTCTTCGGGTCTTATAGCTCAAAATTATCAGACAATGCCAGTATCATCAGGTTATAACGAAGATGTAATAGCCAATGGAGTTGGCCCTTCTCTAAATTCTACAAGTACAATTTTAGATGGAGATTCTTTTGTCTTCGTAGCTAGAGATTTTAAATTGACATCAGGATCTACTGCTATTACTTATGGAGTTCCTACGGATGGAATTATTAATTCAGTTGTGGCATCGACACCAGGATTAAGTTACCAATTGGGGAATTTAAGTGCATCCAATTCACTGAGACTTTCCAATACTAATCTTACGGGTACTTTAGCTTTTACGGTTCCTAAAGCTGCTACAAAACTGTATATGCTTTCTACCAGCGGTAGTGCTGCTTCCACTCTCACTGTTACAGTTAATTTCAGTGACGGAACCAATCAGCAGGCTGCCGGAATTGCAGTTCCGGATTGGTATGGTGGAGCAGATTTTGCAATTACAGGATTGGGAAGGATAAGTAGAATTACTGATGCTTTGGATGCAGCAGGTGGTACAAATCCAAGAATGTATCAGGCTGCTATTAGTATTGATGCAGCTAATCAGACAAAGTTGATTCAAAGTGTTACGATAACAAAAACTTCTACTACCAACGGGTTTCCTAATGTTTTTGCTTTCTCTGCAGATGCTTATTCAGATTGTGCTCCTCCAGTGCTTCAAGCTCCTCCAGCGATCACATCTACTGGCGCTACTGTGGCATGGGCTGCCTCTGCAAGTACACAAGCTGCCTCTTATGGGGTGTATTACAGTACCAGTGCTACAACGCCTACTTCAGCTACAACACCTCAATTGAATAATATAACCGGAACATCTACACCTATTGCTGGCCTTGCCTCTAATACCATATATTATTATTGGGTAAAAACTAATTGCAGCAATGCGACAGGTCAAAGTGTTTGGTCGTTTTCAGGAACATTCAAGACTGCTTGTGGTCCTGTGACTTCTCTGTCTGAGAATTTCGATTCTTATGGTACAGGTACAACGCTTCCGGATTGTTGGGTAAGAAATTTTGTTAATGGTACAATGTCGATTAGCGGAACTACACCTGCTTCAGGAACAAGAAATATTTATCAAACAAATACTTCTTCTCAAACGCCAAGTACGGTTGTTTTACCCGAATTTAGTAATATTAATGCAGGTACTCATTGGTTGAAATTAAAAGCAAGAGTTAGTGCTGCTACAGGCACTTTGAATGTAGGCTATGTTACAAATCCTACAGATGCAAGTACTTTCGTTCTGATACAGGCATTAAGTATTGCAAACACAAACTATACAAGTACTAATCCTGAATATACTGTGATTGTTCCGTCTTCAGTTCCTGCGAATGCAAGATTGGCAGTACGTAATACTGCAGATGGAAAAGGTTATTATTGGGATGATGTAGTTTGGGAGGCTGTTCCATCATGTTTCCCTCCGACAGCTGTTACAACTTCTATTGTTACAGCAAACTCTGCTACATTAAGCTGGGCTGCGCCTTCTTCTGCTCCTGCAAGTGGATATGAGTATGCTTATACAACTACCAATACTGCACCTACGGGGAGTGGAACATCTATTTCAGGAACTTCTGTTATAATATCTCTTCCTTCCCCTAGTACAACATATTACTTATGGGTAAGATCAAAATGTACAACCACTGATGTGAGTATTTGGATAGGCTCTACTGTTAGCACTAAAGCTATAAATGATGAATGCTCTGCACCTGTAATTATTACTCCTGGAGCAACATTCGGAAATAATCCGGTGGTTGCAACAACTGTAGGGGCATCATCTACTTCAGATACTACTGCTACTCACACTTGCCAGGGTACAGGTTACAATGATACTTGGTATTCTGTAGTCGTTCCAGCAAGTGGAACTCTTACGATAGAGACGCAGTCTGTTTCGGGGTCTTCTGTTTCAGATACAGTGGTAGGTGTCTATACAGGATCTTGTGGTAGCTTAACGCAGGTTGGCTGTGATGATGATAGCTCAACAGACGGAAATTTCTCTTTTGTTTCCTTAACGGGGCAAACTCCCGGAGCTACGTTGTTGATTGGTGTTTGGAATTATTCAAATTCTACAAACGGACAGTTTAGAATTTCTGCTTATGATGCCACTTTAGCAACTTCAGAAGTTTCTACTGTTAAAAAAGATATCAAAGTTTATCCGAATCCATTCAATGACACAGTTAATATCTCAGAATTTAAAGATATTAAAACAGTTAAAGTGACTGATGTAGCTGGAAGAACATTAAAAGTAATTGAAAATCCTACTAAGGAAATCAATTTAAGTACACTAAATTCTGGACTATATTTGATTACAATGTATTTCAAAGACGGTTCTCAGAATACAGTGAAAGCCATCAAAAAGTAAACTATTTTTTTTGAATTATTTTTTTAGCAGCTGTACGAAAGTATGGCTGCTTTTTTATGTGCTCAAATTTTTGTTATTTTGAAGCTTAAACTTAAAAGCAATGCAAATTCCTGCTTCGTCTGTAGAAGACTATATATCCAAAATTCCTGAAGAAAGGCAGGAGGTTTTCACAAAGCTATTTGATACCATCACTGAAAATCTGCCAAATGGTTTTACCAAAGGTGTCAGCTACGGTATGGTTGGCTGGGATGTGCCTTTAGAAACTTTTCCTGCGGGTTATCATTGTACGCCGGGTTCGCCGCTGCCTTTTATGGGATTGGCTTCGCAGAAGAATTTCATAGCCCTTTATCACATGGGGATTTATGCAAAACCTGATCTTCTTGATTGGTTTGTAGCAGAATTTCCAAAACATTCAAAGAGAAAGCTGGATATGGGGAAATCATGCATCCGTTTTAAGAAGATGGATGAAATTCCTTTTGAATTAATCGCTGAGCTGAGTAATAAAATGACTGTAGATGAATGGATCAATATTTATGAAACCAATTTTAAAAAATAGATCTTTACTAAAAGTTATTTCCCTTTTTGTAATTCTTCTTTTTGTTTTAAGTTGTAAAAATTCTCATACTTCAGGTTTGAAGAATGGAGATTTACTTTTCGTCACCGCAAAAGAAAGCGGACTATCGGGGGCAATTAATAACGTCACTCAAAACAAAAAAACGCATCCTTCGATCATATCGGAATTTTACAAAAAGATAAAACCGGAGTTTTCGTACTTCATGCTGCTCCAAAAGGTGGTTCTCAGAAGCAAAATTTAGATGAATTTCTAAAAGATCAGGCAAACGACGGACAAAAAGTGATGGTGTACAGATTGAAGCCGGAGTTTCAGAATACAATCCCTGACGCAATCGAGAAAGCAAATGCTATGTTGGGTAAGCCTTATAATTTCAATTATATATTAGACGAAAATTCTTATTACTGTTCAGATTATATTGAAAGGTCATTTAGAGAGAATCATATTTTTAAATTAGAACCTATGACTTTCGTTGATCCCAAAACCGGAAAAACCAATGCATTTTGGGAGGAGTTTTATACTAAAAAAAATCTCAAAGTTCCGGAAGGTGAACCCGGGTGTAATCCCAACGGATTGGCCGCTTCAGATAAAATACAACATATTAAAGAACTATAAATAGAAGAGGAGTTGCAATGCTTTTCTTTTTTTAGGTTAAAATTAAAAAATATTACTCTACTAATTTGGTAGACTAATATTTTTTTATACTTTTGTCAAAGAATTAACAGATAAATATTTCAAAATATGTAATTCAGAAAGTATTGTTTAATCAAAAATTGTTTAGTTATGATTGCGCCAAATTTGCAGGCTTTGCCAAAAAATGTACACCTTATCAAAAAGATTTGATCATCGAAGTAGAACTGAATGGGAAAATGAAGTTTGACCATCTTTTGAATGCAATCTACCAACAAATGGGGATCTGCTACAAAGTACTGAGCGCAAATGTGGAGTATATGAACGGAGCAAATTTTGGTTCATTTCAGTTACACGTTAATGCAACCAACGAAGAATCTGAGCAATTAGAATTTTTCCTGAATAAAAATAAACTTCTGAATACCACTGTCGATTATACCTGCAGAAAGTATTCATAAAGCTGTAAGTCCATATAGTTTGAGGGGCGTTCAATTTATTGAGCGCTTTTTTTATTCAATTCTCCGATAAAAAGTTTATTTTTATTTTAAAATAAATTACAAAATTATGGTTGCACTTATTATCATCGGAGTTCTTGTATTGATTGTCCTTTACGGAGTTTCCATTTATAACCGTCTCGTAAAACTAAAAAATCTCGTTCAGGAAGCATGGAGCAGTATCGATGTCATGCTTAAAAAACGTCACGATCTGATTCCGAATTTGGTTGAAACGGTAAAAGGATATGCAACTCACGAACGTGAAACTCTTGAAAACGTTACAAGAGCAAGAAATTTGGCTGTTGGAGCAGATTCTGTAGAAGGTAAGGAAGCGGCAGAAAAAAATCTGAACCAGGCAATGGTAAATTTATTTGCAGTAGCCGAACAATATCCGGATTTGAAAGCGAATACCAACTTCCAGCAATTGCAAGCAGAATTGAGTTCTATTGAAAATGATATCGAAAAATCAAGAAGATACTACAACGGAACGGCAAGAGAAAACAATACGTTGGTAGAGTCTTTCCCAAGCAACGTGATTGCCAACATGTACAAATTTGAAAAAGCCAAATTCTTTGAGCTTGAAAATATTGCAGACAGAGAAGTTCCGACAGTAAAATTTTAAGAAATGAAATCGCTTTGACTTGGTTTAGATTCATAAATACCAATCAGGAATGGCGATACCATACGACCCACCAAATAATAAAATCTATGTATGAAAAATTTCTTACAGTTACTTTTCCTTTTATTTTTTAGTTTAAATTTTGCTCAGGAAGAGCCGATCCGAACAGATCAATTGTCTATTATCGACGGACGGGAAAGGATTATGAATTTTCACGCTGATATTGATGTTGATAAAAATGCGAACATCACGGTTACTGAGAAGATAAAGGTTCACAGTCTGGGAGATAAAATAAAACGAGGCATCTTTCGTTCACTTCCGCTAACCAGAAATATTAATAATACGACTCAGAAAGTACAGTACAACATTATTTCTGTAAAGAAAAATAGTGTTGATGAAGATTATCATGAAGAATATGAAGATGGCTTTCTGAAAATTTATTTCGGAAACAAAGATATTATTCTCGAGCCAGGCGACTATGATTACGAAATAAAATATACTACAGAAAAGCAAATCGGTTTTTTTGAAAAATATGATGAGTTTTATTGGAACGTCAACGGAAACTTCTGGGATTTTCCCGTTGATCAGATTTCTGCGACAGTCAATCTTCCGCAAGGTGCAGGGATTTTACAAAATTCTTGTTACACAGGCAGCCAGGGAAGTACAGATCAAAATTGTACGGTAAAAGTACTTTCAGAACATTCGATCGAATGGAATGCCGGAAATTTGGGTTCAGAAGAAGGTCTTACGATTGCCGTGGGTTTCAAAAAAGGGGTGATGATTCCTCCGCCACCACCCACTTTTCTGGAAAGATTCGGGATTTTGATTGCCGGAATGATTGTGTTTTTAGGAATGGTTATTTATTATATTTCAACATGGAGAAAATATGGTGTAGATCCCGAAAAGCCAATTGTTTATCCACAATTCAATTCGCCAGACGATCTTTCGCCTGCTTCTTTAGGTTACATCAACAGCGAAACTTTTAAGAATAAATATCTTACGGCGGCTTTGGTCAATTTAGCTGTAAAAGGTTATATTCAAATTATAGAAACTGAAGATCCGGGTGTTTTAGGTTTATTTAAATCAAAAAAGTTTACAGTAAAAAAACTGAAAAATGCAGATCAAAAATTACCTGTAGAGGAAATTAATTTGATGAACAATCTCTTCACAACGGTAGACACTGTGAAATTTGACGGAGAATACAATTCTAAAATAGAACAAACTGTTAAAAGTTTTCAGTCTTCGCTTACCTATCAGTATAATAAATTATTGAATGATGGAAATAATACTAACAAATTATACCTGCCACTGATTTTAATGACTGTAGTTTATGGTTTAGGACTGCTTTTAAGTTTTAAAATGTTTCCTGAATTTGAAAAGGTAATTGTTGGTGGATTTTTATATGTTATTCTATTGGTCTGTTTTTTAATCACAGGATATCTTTTCAAAATTTTCCCGGTTTTATTTAAAATTTTCCTGATTATTCCAACCGTTATTTTGATTATTTTGGGAGCGTTGATGTTCAATCACAACGAATTTACCATTGATAATAATTTCAATATCTGTTATATTTTCATTGTTTTAGGATTTACATCACTGATTATTTACCAATTTCTGATCAGAAGACCTTCCGAAGAAAAACTGAAAAAGAAATCTCTGATCGATGGTTTTAAAATGTACATGGGAGCTGCAGAAAATGAGCAATTGAAATTTCACAATCCACCCACAATGACCCCAGAATCTTTTGAAAAATTGTTGCCTTTTGCAATGGTCTTGGGAGTTGATGAAATTTGGGGGAAGAAATTTGATGCGCTGCTGACGAAAATGTCTACAGAATATCAAAGCAACTGGTACGTTGGCTCATCGATGAATCATTTTGCTATGGCAGGTGTTCTTAATTCCAGCTTGACACAATCAATACAGTCATCAGCTACACAACCATCAAGTTCGGGAAGCAGCTCTGGTTCAGGATCGGGCGGTGGCGGATTTTCCGGTGGCGGTGGCGGAGGTGGCGGAGGAGGCGGCTGGTAAAATTTTATATATGAAAAAATTTATTCAGATAATTATTTTCTTCTTTTGTTTTCTTGCTTTTGCGCAGGAAAACATCGTTGAATTGCCAATTGACGCATTAGAATATGCCGAGGAAACTAATGTCCAGAGAGAAAGAATTGTTTCTTTTCATTCTGACATCAAGATTGCAGAAAACGCTGATATTACCGTTACAGAAACCATCAAAGTGTATGCTCATGGTTATGAAATCAGGCGGGGGATTTTCCGTGCATTACCAACTATTAGAAATATCAATGGAGGAAAGGAAAAGATTACTTACAAAATAATTTCTGTAGAAAAAGATGGTATAAAAGAGCCTTATCATATCGAAAGGCAAAATGGTGTTTTTAATATCTATATCGGTGACAAAGATTACCAGCTGAGTGAGGGTTTTTACACCTACAAAATTGTTTATAGAACGCAGGATCAGATTGGTCATTTCAAAGGGTATGATGAGTTTTACTGGAATGTGAACGGTACAGATTGGTCTTTTCCGGTGGAACAAATTAGTGCCACGATTCATCTGCCAAAGAATGCAGATATTCTCCAAAATTCTTGTTATACAGGCGTTAATGGAAGCACGGATAAAAACTGCACCAGCGGAAAATTATCTTCAACACAGATTGTTTTTAAGGCTAATGATTTAAATGAACATGAAAACCTTACCGTTGCCGTAGGTTTTAAAGCCGGAGTTTTAAAAGAGCCATCTGGTTTCTTTAAATGGATTGACAGAAACTGGCAAAGTTTGCCTCTGTTTTTTATCGGAATTTATCTCTTATTTTTCTACTATAACAATTGGAGAAAATACGGAAAAGATCCTGAAAAACCAGTTGTGATTCCGCAATTCAATGCGCCAAATAATCTTTCACCTGCATCTTTGGGTTATATTGATAAAGGTAAATTTGATACTAATTTGGTTACCGCAAATCTCGTCGATCTTTCTGTAAAAGGTTTTGTTGATATTGATGAGGTGAAAGATATTAAGGAAACTTATCTGTCTAAAATATTTACATTAAAAAAAGTAGAAGCAAGCGATTACAATTTGCAAGGTGATCAAAAACTGCTTTTGAAAAAGATGTTTGGAAAAGAAAAGAAAATTTCTGTAAACGGAATATACAGTTCTAAAATTAAAAATGCAGTTGAAGATTTTGAAAAATATATTGTCAAAGCAAATAGAAATGTTGTTGAAAAAGTTTCCAATACAAAAATTGTCTATCAAGCATTGAAAATTATTCTTCTGACTTTTTTTCTTGCATTGATTGCAGATTCTCTGATTACTTGGAGTTTCAAAATATTATTAATCGCTTTGGTTGTCACTATTTTCGCCAGCCTTTTTGCTACTGTCTTGGTATTCATTTGGAAGGATGGAAATAGAATCATATTTTTAGTTGTTTTGTTGTTTTCATCAATAGTTATGTTACCTATTATTTTGATGGCATTTGGAGGGTTTGGCGATATTACTATGTTTGAATCAAACTGTTTCAAATTTCTCATATTCGGAATCATTTCAATTTTAATCTTTCAGTATTTAATTAATAAACCAAGTGAAGAAAAAGTGCAGTTGGAATCTGAAATTGAAGGTTTTAAAATGTACCTCAGTGCAGCTGAAGAAAACCAATTGAAGTTTCATAATCCTCCTGAAATGACTTCCGATGTGTTTGAGAAATTTCTTCCTTACGCCATTGTTTTCGGGGTTGAAGGAATTTGGGGTAAAAGATTCAGAGATAAAATGCAAGAAACAATCGACGCAGCCAAACCTTACAGCGAAATTCAAAATCATTTCAGTTATGGTTTTGCCAATTCATTTACCACAACATTGAAAGGAACAACTGTTGCTCCTGTAAGCAGCTTTTCTTCTTCATCATCGTCTTCCTCATCACGATCTTCAAGCAGTTCGTCTTATTCTGGAGGTTCCAGTTCTAGCGGTTCGTCTGGTGGAGGATCTTCGGGCGGCGGTGGAGGTGGCGGCGGAGGCGGCGGCTGGTAATTTGTTTCATAGAAATTATCAAAAACATCAACGGCTTAAATTTATTTAACAAAAAAAAGCGTTCAGAAAATTAATTCCGAACGCTTTTTTATCTATAATTAAATTAAGCTTCCTTAGTCTCAACCTTAATTTTATATCCTCTCAATATCTGCTCCAATTGCTTTCAATCTTCCGTCGATATTTTCATACCCACGGTCAATTTGCTCGATATTGTGAATGATTGATTTTCCTTCAGCAGAAAGGGCAGCAATCAAAAGTGCATTTCCGGCTCTGATGTCGGGAGAAACCATCGTTGTTCCACGAAGTGGTGATTCTTGATTCAAACCGATTACTGTTGCTCTGTGTGGATCGCACAAGATAATTTGTGCTCCCATGTCAATCAGTTTATCAACGAAAAATAATCTTGATTCAAACATTTTCTGATGTACCAAAATACTTCCTTTTGCCTGTGTTGCCACTACCAAAATGATGGAAAGTAAATCTGGAGTAAATCCTGGCCAAGGCGCATCAGAAATCGTAAGGATTGATCCGTCGATGAATTTCTGAATTTTATAATGTTCCTGAGATGGGATGTAAATGTCATCACCACTTTGCTCAAGCTCGATTCCCAGTTTTCTGAATGTATTTGGAATAACGCCAAGCTGGTTCCAGTTGACATTTTTGATGGTGATTTCAGATTTTGTCATGGCTGCAAGACCAATCCATGAACCGATTTCTACCATGTCCGGAAGCATAGTGTGTTCTGTTCCGTTCAAACTTGTAACGCCTTCAATCGTTAATAAATTTGAACCGATACCTGAAATATTGGCACCCATTCTGTTCAGCATTTTGCAAAGTTGCTGCAGATAAGGTTCGCATGCTGCGTTGTAGATTCTTGTTTTTCCTTTTGCCAAAGCTGCTGCCATTACGATATTAGCAGTTCCTGTTACAGAAGCTTCTTCAAGAAGGATAAATTTTCCGTTAAGTTCTTTAGCTTTTAATGAATAGAAAAATTCGTTCTCATCATAATGAAATTCAGCACCCAATTCTACCAATCCTTGGAAGTGCGTATCTAATCTTCTTCTTCCGATTTTGTCACCACCCGGAGTTGGCATATAAGCTTCACCGTAACGAGCTAGCATTGGACCCATCAACATAATTGAACCTCTTAGTTTTGCGCCGTCTTTTTTGAATTCGTCAGATTTAATGTAATCAAAATTGACGCTGTCTGCCTTGAAAGTAAAATCGCCATGACCATTTTTGGTCACTTTTACTCCGAAATCTCCTAAAATCTCAATCAATCTGTTGACATCATGAATATCGGGAATGTTTTTAATTCTTACCTCCTCATCCGTTAACAAAACCGCACATAAGATTTGGAGAGCTTCATTTTTTGCCCCTTGTGGAGTAATTTCACCTTGCAGTCTTTTTCCTCCTCTTATTTGAAATGTCCCACTCATTATCTTCTATTCTTATTATTGTTGTTATTTGTGAATCTTCTTTTGTTAATATTGTTGTTAGTATTGCTTTGATTTCGGTTATTGTTATTCTTGTTCAGATTATTACGGTTGGCGGTGGCGTAATAAATTTTGCTTTTTTCAAGAGATTCAATATTCGTTAAATCAAGTCTGTTAGATGATAATTCTTTCAGGTGACGGAAGATCACATCATCAGTTACATGTTCTTTATTATAAACATTGTAAGACTTCTTCATATTGTTGGCAATCACTTCAATCAGAGCTTCTTTTTCGTCTCCGGGTTCAAGTTCGATTGCTTTTTCTATTAATTGAAGAATACTTTTTCCGTAAAATTTGAAGTCACCCTGAAGCTTGGGATATTCCATTCTTTTTGGTTTCTCCTCAAGTTCTTCTTTGGTTGGGAAAGGATATACAGGATCGATGTCAAGATCATGTTTAGCCAAAATATACAGATGATCCCAAAGTTTATGTTTGTAATTGTCTTCGTCTCGTAGTTGTGGGTTTCTTTGACCCATAAAATCAATGATTGCCATTGCCATTTCGTTTCTTTCTTCTTTTGTAGAAAGCTCTTTGCAACGCTCAACCAACTGTTGTATGATTCTGCCGTATTCCGGCATATTAAGCTGAGTTCTTTGGGTGTTATATTCCATAATATGCAAATATATGGATTAATAAAAAAATCAGTTAGAAAAACTTAAATGTTTGTTATAATTTAATGAAAAATTAAAGTTTTCCGCTATTTTATCAGATACCAAAATTTAAATCAATCAAATTTCGATAAATTTCTTTCTTTGATGAGGAGTTGGTAGATAACATTTCTGATTCGCAATTTTCATCCTGTTCTCAGAAATTTTATCATAAATCTTGTCTCTTAAGAATGAAGGGAAGATTTTTCCCATCACAGACAGTTTGTAAATTCCGCCTAATAAATTTGCTATTTTTAAAACTGCGTGAGATTTAATTAAATAATAAGAATTGGGTTTCCACAAATACATGGTGTTGAATTGTTTGGTTTCAAGACCTCTTTCTGAAAGAAATTTTTGTCCGAATTCAGACTGCAGTGAAGCAAACATAAATTGGTCATTTTTGTCTCTTTCTAAAATCCATTGTACCCAAAAATTACAGACGCCGCACTCGCCGTCAAAAAACACAATATGTTTATCCTTCCATTTTTCCTCCATGATTTTTTGTTTTATTGCATTTTTATCTGCGTGTCTTCTATTTGTTTTTTTAAATAGATAACGAGTTCTTTTCTTTGTTGATCAGTCAGCTTAGCATCTTGATGACCGACGTAATAAGATTCTAAAGGCATTTCCTTTTTTTCAATCATCTCAATACATTCTTCCATTTTATGAATCTGCCTTTTGGGTTCGTAGGTTGCAAAAATAGAGAAGTTTAAATGTTTTCTCCCTTCATTGATATGGTTTTTCAGAAACCAGGACGATGGGGCAATACTAGAATACCATGGGTATTTTGTTTCGTTTGAATGACAATCATAGCATGAAGTTTTTATCGTGTTTGCTATGTTTTCCGGAGTATTTTTAATTCTTAAAAAATCCATTCCTTCATTTACGGGCGGATTTGTTTTATCAATCGGAAAAAACTGAATGATAACAAAAGCAACCAAAAAATAATAAGTATTTTCTTCATAAAGCGAAATTTTAAAAGACGGTTAATTAAATCACATCTCGTGCCTAAAGTTTAAATTTAGAAAAAAATATCGACTATTTATTTGTGGACTAGCTGTTTAGAATAAATCAATGATTAAGGTTAAATTTTAAAACCCTATCTTTGCAAAAAAATTGGGCTCCAATAGTTGGAGTAACCCATTGATAATCTGATCCTGAGTACATCTCAAGGGTTATTAAACATTTTTTATGTCAAATATTGTTGCAATCGTTGGACGTCCCAACGTAGGAAAATCCACACTTTTTAATCGTTTGCTAGAAAGAAGAGAAGCTATCGTAGATTCTACTTCCGGAGTTACCAGAGACCGTCATTACGGAAAATCTGACTGGAGTGGTGTAGACTTTACTGTAATCGATACAGGTGGTTATGAAGTAAACAGCGAAGACGTTTTCCAGGAAGAAATTTCAAAACAGGTTCAGCTGGCAATTGATGAAGCGACGTCAATTATTTTTATGATGAACGTAGAAGAAGGTCTTACAGATACCGACTATGAGATTCATGAGATGTTGAGAAGATCAAAAAAGCCGGTTTATCATGTGATTAATAAAGTTGACTCTTCAAAAGAAGAATTGGCAGCTACAGAATTTTATCAGTTAGGAATTGAAAAATATTACACTTTATCTTCAGCTACAGGTTCCGGAACAGGAGAGATTCTTGATGCTGTGATTAATGATTTCCCGACAACTGATTACAAAGATCCATTCGAAGGTCTTCCAAAAATTACCATTGCAGGTCGTCCAAACGTAGGGAAATCTACTTTAACGAATGCTTTGCTTGATGCTGAAAGAAACATTGTAACGGATGTTGCAGGAACTACAAGAGACAGTATTCAGACCCTTTATAATAAATTCGGACACGAGTTTGTGTTGGTAGATACTGCCGGAATGCGTCGTAAGTCTAAAGTAAATGAAGATTTAGAATTTTATTCTGTAATGAGATCTATTCGTTCTATTGAATTTTCTGATGTTGTTATCATCATGGTTGATGCAACTTTGGGGTGGGAATCTCAGGATATGAATATCTTTGGTTTGGCTCAGAAAAACAGAAAAGGTATTGTAATCGTAGTTAACAAATGGGATTTGATTGAAGACAAAACAACCAATACCGTAAGAGATTTCGAACAATCTATCAGAGATAAAATCGGTCAGTTCAGCGATATTCCAATTCTTTTTGTTTCAGCTTTAACGAAACAGAGAATCCTGAAAGCTGTTGAAATGGCAATGGTTGTTTATGAAGACCGTAAGAAGAAAATCAAAACTTCAAAATTAAATGAGGTAATGCTTCCTATTTTCGAACGTACTCCGCCGCCAGCAAACAAAGGAAAATATATTAAAATCAAATATTGTGTACAGTTGCCGACACCGTCGCCACAATTTGTTTTCTTCTGTAATTTACCGCAGTATGTGAAAGAAGCATACAAACGATTTACAGAAAACCAACTGAGAAAAGAATTTGGTTTCACCGGAGTTCCGATTGAAGTGTATTTCAGACAAAAATAGTCGTTACCAATTACAATTTAAAATCATAAAAATAAAATCCCTTTCAGTAATTTTCTGAGAGGGATTTATTTTATATTTCATAGTTTTGTTGTCAGAATAATCAAAATTATGACGGTAGAACTTTCTAAAACTTTTTCTTTAGTTAATTCATGGATTAACGAGCTTCGAAACGTAGAAATTCAGCATGACCGAATGAGATTCCGCAGAAATATGGAGCGCATCGGAGAAATTGCCGCTTTTGAAATCTCTAAAGATTTAGAAACAAAAGAAATTGAAATTCAGACCCCTTTAGATAAAATAAAAGTTCATGAAATTGCCGTTCAGCCAGTGATTACAACCATTTTAAGGGCTGGAGTTCCTTTGTTTGAAGGGATTTTAAATTATTTCGACAGAGCTGACTGTGGTTTTGTAGCAGCTTACAGAAAGCATGACGCAAATGATTATTTCTCCATAAAGCAAGATTATTTAACCTGCCCGAATATCGACGGAAGACCATTAATTGTCGCAGATCCTATGTTGGCAACTGGCGCATCTTTAATTGAAGCTATCAAAGATTTACTAACCAACGGAACGCCTTCTCAACTACACATCGTTGCAGCTATTGCATCAAAACAAGGTGTTGAAAAGATTGAAAAGGCTTATCCACAGGCAAAAATATGGGTCGGTGCTATTGATGAAAATTTAACGACGAAAGGTTATATAACTCCAGGTTTAGGAGATGCGGGAGATTTGAGTTATGGCGAAAAATTGCAGAGATAATTAAGGCAGACTCCACAAATCTTGCATCAAATTGAGAAGTAGATCTGCTCGTACTTTTTCTAGCGGATGTTTTGTGTTGGGAAGTACGGCCAATTTTCCTTTTGTAAGTTTTCTGCAAACTGCTGTGCTTTCCTCAATTGTAACCATATTGTCCTGATCTCCGACCATAATCTGAACCGGAATTTCGATATTCTTTAAAACTTCATCATGTAACGGTGGATTTTTACCCAAAGAAATCATCATTTCAGCAATTTCAGGAAGTAATTTTTTCCATTTTGAACCATGCTGAGATTCTAATAATTCGGCATATTTTGGAATTTTTTCTATAATAATATCAGGATTCAGCATTTTACTTTCTTTCAATGCTTGTTCTTCTGTCCAGTCAAACTTGGTTCCTAATGTCATGACTGAATTTACTTTTTCAGGATTTTCTAAAGTATAACAAAGCGCAACGTAGCCACCCATACTGTGCCCGAAAATACAAACATCTTCCAGATTTTTCTTTTCAATAAATTCACTTAATTCCTGGATGTATTTTTCAATCGTAATTCCGTTCGTCGGCAGTTCTGTGTTTCCGTGTCCCGAAAACAATGGGGTATAAACATTGAAAGATTCTGAAAGCGCATTCAGATAAGGATTAAATAGATCACTGTGACCCAATGCACCATGTAATAAAATAAGGTTCCTCATATAATTAGTTTATGGAAAATTAGCAAAAATATTTTAATCTCGGCTATTCATCCATTGCCATTACCAAAATGCTCACTTTATTATTTCCTTCTTTCAGAATTTCCCATGCAATTGTTGCCAAAGTATTTCCGGTTGTAAAAACATCATCAATCAATAAGATGTGTTGATTAGAAATCTTTTTTGTTAATGAGAAAGTATTTTGAGTTTCAAGACGGTGTTGTTTATCTTTCAACGCTTGAGCTTTTGAGTAATGATTTCTCTTCAGTAAATGATGCTCAAATGGAATTCCATAAGAATCAGAAAGCGTTTTTGTGAACAGATGCAATTGATTATAACCTCTTTCCTTTTCTTTCTTCGGATGAAGAGGAACGCTGACTAGTACATCCGGCTTTTCGCTTTTAAAATCTAATCTTTCTGTCACCCAATCTGCAACAGTTTTTCCGGTTTTTTCTCGACTTCTGTACTTTAATTGGTGAATGATTTTCCGGCTTAAGTTTTCCTGTTCAAACTGCATCAAAGCGTATGCATTCTCAATCGGAAATAACAATTTGCATTTTTCTTTTAAGCTGTTTTCAGATAAATAATCAAAATGAGTAAAGTGAATCTGTTCAAAACAAATACTGCAAACAAGTAAGTTGCCATCAATAATTCTATTGCAATGAATGCAGCGGTTTGGGAAAAATAAATCTAAAATCATTTGTGTGTTTTCTGAAACTAAAATAATTAATTTCTAAAGAAGTTCGATGCTTATAGATTGGTTTTTTTTTAAAAAAATTAAGTATTGTCACAAAATACTCTTTCTGATTTTCTCAACCGAATTTTTCATGCTTAAATTAAAATACTCCTTCTCAAGACGAATTGGCGGAGCTTGTCTCACCTCACAGTCTGCAATACTGCACGATTCGCAGGTTACACCAACATTGATGGTTTTCAAAGTCGGAGATTTTATAAAATTGATTTTTTGATCGTTTGCGTATTCAGTAAAATTCCCAAACAATAACTTCGGTTGCTTCCATCTGAAAAAGGGTTTTTCTGGGAGGTAGAAATGACCAGATAACTTATTCCTTGATCTTTATAGTGCGAAATTTGCGCATCGGTTAAAGTTTCATTTTCCTTTAAATGATCGAGATTTTTCACGGCAATCCATCTTCGGCAATAATGTTCATTGGTAGCATTTGCGTGCGGAGCTTGTTGGTGGTTGAGGTGTAACTCTTTTAAAATCTGAATTTTATCTGAATTTTTCTTTTTAACTAAACATAAATAAAACAAATCTCTGATTCCCAATTCGGATGAGAGAATATTGGTCAGTCGATAATAGAAAGTTTCGGGAGAATTTGTGAAATTTTCGATGAGGTTTTCAAAACTTGTTGATTCCCAATTGTTTTGTGAAAAAAAATTAGAAGTGTTTTCAATGATTTGTCCTTTTGAAATCAATAATGCTCCTGCAAAATAAGAAGCGTAGAAGTTATTCAGTATTTCTTCAAAACTTCCGAAATCAATCCATGAATAAGTATTGGGGCGGTTTTTGAGCTCCAAAACATTAAACCCAATCTCCTTCGCGAGAATGAAAGTTTTCTGATCTTTCTCAAGTTTATTATTAAGTAACAATAATTTTTTCTCTGGAATAAATAACGAACGGAGATGATCTAAAGTTCCATATGTTTCAAAATTTTCTGTTTGAATTGCATAATTAAACTTTTCAATTAAAATCGTTTCCAAAATTTCAGACTTTAAATTTTTGCTAATCTCTAATTGATTTTCATTAGCAAACTGAATCACTTTTTCTTCAATGTCAGGAAAATAATTGTCATATAATTCCTGAAAAGACCGTAGAACAGCAAAGTAAAATCTTTCTTTTCCTAAATTATAATTCTGCGAAATTTCTATCAATGTATTAATAAAAGCGGTTACTTTTTTGGGCGCATCGCTGATAATGCTGATTAGATTATTTTTATTAATTCCGAAAAGATCTAAGGGGACTTCTTTAAAAAAATCGGATTGTAAAATTTCATTGAAAGGAGCTAAGCTTTTATCCAATTTTGTTGAAACCAAATCGTCAAAAGTACAGTTGAGAGCTTCAGAAAGCTGAATGATTTTGTCGTGTTTGGGATATTTTTTTCCGTTTTCGATTTCGTTAAGATAAGATTTAGACAAACCTGTTTTCACGGCAAGATCTTGTAAAGACCAATTTTTCTTTTGTCGTTGCTGTTTCAGTTTTAGCCCAAAAACTGTTTTGATAAAGTCACTATCCGAATTCATAGATCAAATATAAATAAATGAAAGCGATTATTCGCATAATAATTTTTTAAAATATTTAGCGAACGTTCGCTAAATATTGAATATTTTTATTTATGTTTGTAATGTCGAATCATAAAATCAATAGGTTATGGAAACTAAGACTCAATTAAAAATAAATGTAGAAAATCAGTTTGAAAAGCTTTTCACCTCAGAATTAGTTGATTTCTTGGTAGAGCTTCATCAAAATTTTAATCCTAAACGATTACAGCTTTTAGAGGAAAGAAAAAAAACTCAACAGGAATTTGATAAAGGAATTCTTCCTAAGTTTTTATCTGAAACTGAAGAAATAAGAAATGGAGATTGGGTATGTTCTCCGCTTCCGGCAGATTTACTGGATCGTAGAGTTGAAATTACTGGTCCGGTTGACAGAAAAATGATTATTAATGCTTTGAACTCAGGCGCGTCTACTTTTATGGCAGATTTTGAAGACAGTAATTCTCCCACTTGGAATAATTGTATGGAAGGGCAAATCAATCTTTCTGACGCAATCAATCGAAAAATTGACTTCACAAATGAGCAAGGAAAATCATATGAGTTAAATGAAAAAACAGCCGTTCTTCTTGTTCGTCCGAGAGGTTTGCATTTAAATGAAAAACATATTGAAATTAATGACGAGCAAGCTTCAGCTTCATTAGTTGATTTTGGAATTTATTTTTTCAGAAATGCAAAGCAATTATTGGAAAATGGAAGTGCACCATATTTTTATCTTCCGAAATTAGAGCATTATAAAGAAGCACGTTGGTGGAATGAAGTTTTTGTTTTTGCCCAAAATTATTTGGAAATTCCAAAAAGTACGATCAAAGCAACGGTTTTGGTGGAGACAATCACCGCTTCTTTTCAGATTGATGAAATATTATTTGAATTAAAAGAACACAGCTCTGGTTTGAATTGCGGACGATGGGATTATATTTTTTCTTTCATTAAAAAATTCAGAAATCTTCCTCATTTTATTGTGCCCGACAGGGATCAGGTAACCATGGCTTCCCCTTTTATGAGTGCTTATTCAAAAAGAGTGATTGAGATTTGCCACAAAAGAAATGTTCATGCGATTGGCGGAATGGCGGCGCAAATTCCAATTAAAAATGATTATGAAGCGAATAGTCAGGCTTTCGGAAAAGTGAGAAATGACAAAGAACGGGAAGTGAAAAATGGTCACGACGGAACTTGGGTAGCTCACCCTGCATTAGTTTCTGTAGCAAAGGATATTTTCGATCAATACATGCCCTCGAAAAATCAGATTGATAAAAAATTTGATTATCAAATTACGGAAAATGACTTGTTGGAAATTCCAAAAGGTGAAATTACAGAAAATGGAGTTCGGAAAAATATCAATGTCGGAATTTTATATATCGAAAGTTGGTTAATGGGAACCGGAGCTGCAGCAATTTATAATTTGATGGAAGATGCTGCAACTGCAGAAATTTCAAGAACTCAAATCTGGCAATGGCTGAAAAATGATGCTGTTTTAAATGATGATCGAGTGTTGACAAGAGAGATGATTCTTCAGTGGGAATTTGAAGAATTGGAGCGTATTGAAAAATATGTTGGTCAAGAGCGTTTTAGAAACGGGAAATTCAATTTAGCTAAAGAACTTTTTAATGAATTGATTTTCTGTGAAGAATTCGAAGAATTTCTAACATTGAAAGCTTATCCATTTATTTAATTTAAAAATATAGGTTCGTCAGTTCGCGTAGATTTTGAAAAAATCATATCGAGAAGTTATTAAAGTTCTACAAGTTTTCGATACAAAATTCTTTCAGAATTTCACTCAAACTGACGAATGTCAAAACTCAATCTAATAATTTAAAATCCAAATATTATGAAAACAAGACAAGAACAAATCCAGAATTTAGAGAAGGACTGGTTGACCAATCCTCGCTGGAACGGAATAAAAAGACCTTACACAGCAGAAGATGTATTGAAGCTACGAGGTTCTTATAAATTAGATTATACAATCGCAACAGAAATGTCAAAGAAATTCTGGGAACAATTAAATAATCAGGATTTTGTTGCCGGATTAGGAGCTTTGACGGGAAATCAAGCAGTTCAGGAAGTTGATGCAGGTTTGGAAGCTATCTATCTTTCAGGATGGCAGGTTGCAGCAGATGCGAATTTATCTGGTGAAATGTATCCAGACCAATCGTTATATCCTGCGAACTCAGTGCCTTCTGTGGTGAAAAAAATAAATAATGCTTTGTTAAGAGCAGATCAAATTCAGTCAGTAAATGGAGGCGGAGAAAAAAAATATTTAGTTCCGATTATTGCTGATGCTGAAGCTGGTTTTGGTGGAAATCTCAACGCATATGAATTGATGAAGCAAATGATTGAAGCCGGAGCCGCAGCAGTACATTTTGAAGATCAGTTGTCTTCTGCGAAAAAATGTGGTCATTTAGGCGGGAAAGTTTTGGTTCCGACTCAGGAAGCGATCAATAAGTTGATTGCAGCACGTTTGGCTTCTGATGTTGCAGGTGTTCCGAGTGTGATTGTTGCAAGAACAGACGCGGATGCAGCAGATCTTTTGACTTCGGATATTGACGAAAGAGACAGGAAATTTGTAACAGGAGAAAGAACTTCAGAAGGATTTTATGTAGTGAAAAATGGAGTAGAACAGGGAATTGATAGAGGTTTATCTTATGCTCCGTATGCGGATTTAATTTGGATGGAAACGTCTAATCCTGATTTAGATTACGCAAGAAAATTTGCAGAAGGAATTCATGCTAAATTTCCTGGTAAAACGTTGGCTTACAATTGTTCACCATCTTTCAATTGGGCAGCAAAGCTTTCGGTTGATGAAATGCTGAATTTCAGAGAAGAATTGGCGAAAATGGGATACAAATTCCAATTTATTACTTTAGCAGGTTTCCATGCGTTGAATACGGCGATGTTTGAATTGGCTTTGGCGTATAAAGAAAGAGGAATGGCAGGGTATTCTGAATTGCAGGAACGAGAATTTGCTTTACAGAATAAGGGTTTCAGAGCGGTGAAACATCAGTCTTTTGTAGGAACGGGTTATTTTGATGAGATTCAGAATGTTGTGACCAGCGGTTCTTCTGCAACGGTTGCGATGAAAGATTCTACGGAAACGGCGCAGTTCCATTAATTTTTTTGTTAAATATATTGTTAGACCTTCTCAGCTTTTGGGAAGGTTTTTTTTATGAAAGAATTCTGGTCACTACTTCAAAGTAAAAGAGCAGAAAATCGTTATCTTTGCATCATGATACGTATTACAAAAATTTTTACATTCGAGACTGCTCATGTGTTGTACAATTATGATGGGAAATGTAAAAATATGCACGGACATTCTTACAAACTCTTCGTTACCGTAAAGGGAAAACCAATCAATGATCTGGAAAATCCTAAAAACGGAATGGTTGTAGATTTCGGAGATATTAAAGCTATTGTAAAAGCTGAAATTGTTGATGTTTGGGATCATTCGGTGTTGATCAACGGGGTTTCTCCGCATAGAGAGATGGGCGAAGAATTAGAAAATAAAGGTCAGAAAGTTATTTACTGCAACTTTCAGCCAACCTGTGAAAATATGTTGTACGCCATCGCTGCAAAAATAAAAGCAAAACTTCCTGCTGATGTTTCTTTGGCTTACTTGAAGCTCCACGAGACAGAAAATTCTTACGGAGAATGGTTTGCGGAAGATAATCAATAATTTTTTCTGAATTTAATATAGAAAAGTGCTAAAGACAACCATCAATTTAGAGCCGGGAAAGAAGGTGTATTTTGCATCAGATCAGCATTTTGGTGCTCCAGATCCGAAACAGAGCAAAATTCGGGAAGAAAAATTTATCCGTTGGATGAATGAGATCAAAGAAGATGCTCAGGTTTTGTTTTTAATGGGTGATTTGTTTGATTTTTGGCACGAATGGAAACATGTAATCCCGAAAGGTTATGTGCGTGTCCTAGGGAAAATAGCTGAGTTGAAAGACAGCGGTGTTCAGGTTTATTTTTTTGTAGGTAATCACGATCTCTGGATGAAAGATTATCTGGAAGAAGAGATAGGATGCACTGTTTTTTATAAAAAGCAATATTTTGAAATCGCAGGAAAACAGTTTCTACTGGCTCACGGAGATGGTTTGGGACCAGGTGATAAAGGATACAAAAGAATGAAAAAAGTCTTTACAAATCCCGTAGCACAGTGGTTTTTCAAATGGTTACATCCCGATATTGCGATGAAGATTGCATTGTACATGTCTCAAAAAAACAAAATGATTTCCGGAGATGAAGACAAAGCTTTTTTGGGAGAAGATAAAGAGTTTTTGATTATTTACTCGAAAGAGAAATTGAAAACTGAAAAGATTGATTACTTTATTTATGGCCACCGTCATTTGCCGATGGTTTTAGATTTAAATCAAAATTCAAAATACATCAATCTTGGAGACTGGATTTCTTATTTCACCTACGGAGTTTTTCAACATGATTTTGAACTGAAAACTTTTGAGCAGAAATAAAAAAATTACCTCCGAAGAGGTAATTCTTGAATAACAGTTTCTACGGCTGTTATATCTAATCCATATTCCGCAGATTGAATTGCAATAACCTGACCAAATTTTATTTTTTAATATTAATTATACTTAAAATTAAAGTCAAATTTCCTAAATAATTCAAAACGAATCAATAAGGCTTAAAAATCATTTAAAATTAAATTGAAAAGTATATTTGACATAAAGACCGAACAAGAATTTCTGGATGTGGCACTGACTACTTTTCGGTATCAGTACAGAAATATTGAGGTCTACAGAAAATTTGTTGATTATCTCAACATCGACGTAGAAACAGTTAAGTCTATCGAAAAGATTCCTTTTCTGCCGATTGAAATGTTTAAAAATCATCAGATCTTAGACAAAAATATTTCTACTGATTTGTATTTTCAAAGTTCGGGAACGACGCAGATGAATTTGTCTAAACATTTCATTGCTAACGAAAATATTTATCAGGAAAGTATTTACAAAAGTTTCGAACAGTTTATTGGAAAGCCTGAAGATTTTATATTTTTAGGATTGCTACCAAGTTATCTGGAAAAACAAAATTCATCACTGATTTACATGGTCGATTATTTGATGAAAAAATCAGACAAGCCTGAAAACGGATATTTTCTTTACAATCATGAGGATTTATCCAAGCTTTTAAATGAATTAAAGGATAAAAAAGTAATTCTTTTCGGAGTTTCTTTTGCGCTTTTGGATTTTCTAGATTATTGTCATTCTGAACGAAGTGAAGAATCTCTAAATTCTTTAAAGAATTTAGTAGTAATAGAAACGGGAGGAATGAAAGGGCGTAAAGAAGAAATGACAAAAGACGAGCTGTTGAAAATTCTTCAGAATGGTTTTAAAACCGAGAAAATTTATTCAGAATATTCAATGACCGAATTGCTTTCACAGGCGTATTCTTTAGGTGAAAACATCTACGAATGTCCAAATTGGATGCGTGTTTTGGTCAGAAATGTAGAAGATCCTTTCAGTTATGAAACTGCGGGAAAAACAGGAGCTATCAACATCATCGACTTGGCAAATATTCATTCTTGTTCGTTCATAGCAACACAGGATTTAGGCAAATTGTTGACAGAAGATGAAAAGAAATTTCAGGTGTTGGGAAGAATTGATCATTCGGATATTCGGGGCTGTAGCTTGTTAGTTAGTTAGTTAGTTAGTTAGTTAGTTAGTTAGTTACAAGCATTTGCAATCTTTGCTAAGTGAAACGCCTTTGCGAACGAAAAATAGACTCAATAATTTTAAAAAAAACTTAGCGAACTTTGCGTTAAAAATAAAAGTATCAAAACAGTGTTAAAGATAGAAGAGCTTGTTCATGCCTACATTCATGCAAATTGCGATTTTGAAAAGGAAATCGTACTGAGCAATCACTTTCATTCAGATTGGGAAGCAGATATGCTGATTATCGATTCTGAAGGTTTCAGTCATGAGATTGAAATTAAATTTTCGAAAAGTGATTTCAAAAATGATTTTAAAAAATCATACATTAATACTAAAACAGGCGAAAAATTTCTGAAGCACGATAAAATCTGTTGTGGAGATTACGTTTGTAATTCGTTTAGCTTTTTACTTCCGATGGGAATGATTGAGCATTCTCAAATTCCCGAACACTGCGGAATTATTGAATTCTACCACAACGCAGATAATTGGAATACGGAATTCTATCTCATCCGAAAACCCAAAAAAGTACACGAAGATTCTTACTGGAAGCTAAACGATAAAGATCTTTTCATCCGAAAAATGGCTTTAAATTTACTTCAACGAAAATTAGAAATCAAAGGAAAATATGAAGAATTGATCTTTAAAAATCCTTTTGAAATAAAGAAATTAAAATAGAAAAATCCTGCCGAAAGACAGGATTTCATTTTGATATATAATTTAAATTATTTCGCTTGTTCAGGTCTTTCCATCAATAAATTGTAAGTAAAAGCTGCTGCAATGCCTCCTAAAACCGGAGCAACAACAAATAACCAAAGTTGCGAAAGTGCTGCACCACCTGCGAAAATTGCCGGACCAATACTTCTTGCTGGGTTTACGGAAACTCCGGTTATTTTGATTCCAACAATGTGAATCAGAACCAATGAGAAACCAATCGCCAAACCTGCAAAACCACCGTTGATGTTTTTAGTTGAAGTTGAACCTAAAATTACCATCAGGAAAATAAATGTAAATACAAATTCAGCTACAAAAGCTGCCGTTGTATTGTAAGCATCAAGATATCCCGTTCCCCAACCGTTCGAGCCTAAAGCCCATTCTTTCATTTCTGCGCCCGGATGATTGATGAAAATCACGTAAAGAATTCCGGCGCCGATAATTGCACCAATGATCTGGGCAATAATGTATCGTATCGCTTCGTCCATTTTCATTCTTCCCGCCGCAACCATCGCTATAGAAATGGCAGGGTTGATGTGGCAGCCCGAAATGTGACCGATTGCGTAGGCCATAGCAACAACACTCAAACCAAATGCGAAAGAAATTCCCAGAAGTCCTACACCTGTAGTGCCGTCTGCGCCTGCAATCACTGCGCTTCCGCAGCCCATGAGAACAAGTACCATTGTGCCAAGCATCTCGGCAACGAATTTTGAAGTTTTTGAAATCATCTTTTTATGTATTTTAAATTGTAGAGCGAATGTACAAAAATTAATTATTCAAAATTAATGGAAATAAAATAAATATTATGTTATAAATTTTTAATATTGTTTATGTTTAATATATCTAATTAACTTTAATTATGATGGTTTTTATATTCATAAAATATTATGTCTTTTCATTAAATTAATATCTTTGGCAACTACAAAATCTGTAATTTTTGCGTTTAAATCTTCAAAATAGTCTGTATGAGGAAATTTCTGTACATCATTCCATTGGCATTTCATCAGCTTGTTTATAGTCAGGCATCAAAAAAAACGGTTCCGTGCTATGATTTTACCGAGGTTTTAAAAGTGGAACCGACTCCTTTGTACAAACCACATTTAGATGCTTCACGAAGCTTTAATGTCAATATTCTTAAAAATACCTCGCAAGTTCAGAAGTATATCAATAAGGGAAAATTTCACACGGTTAAAAAATCAGGAAAAGGGTATAAGGTTCAAAAGTTAGATTACAGCAGAGCATATTTAGTTTCAAAAGCAAAAACTACTTTAGAAAAAATAGGTTCAAGATTCAGTAAAGAAACCAAAGGGCATACGTTTACCATTTCATCGATTACCAGAACATTGGAAGATCAGTGCAGATTAAGAAAAGTTAATGCAAACGCATCGTTGGGAATAAGTTCGCATAATTATGGTAATTCTTTCGATATTTCTTACGTGAGATTTAATAATAAGCTTAAAACAAACCCTAAACTAGAGGTTGCGTTAGAAAAAGTTTTAAAACATTATGCCAATGCCGGACGGATTTATTACATCAAAGAACGCCAGCAAAGCTGTTTTCATATCACGGTTAGGAATTATTAAATTTAAAGTCCTTTATTTTGCGTATTTTTGCACCCGAAAAATATTCAGTACACATTATTCATCATTAATTACTCATAAAGATGCTTTCGGTTCAAGGTTTAGGCTTACATCATTCGGGAAACTACTTGTTTCAAAACGTGAATTTCACCATTAAAAAGGATGATAAAATTGGTTTGGTTGGTAAAAATGGAGCAGGGAAATCTACGCTTCTGAAAATGCTTTCCGGCGAAATTACTTTCTATGAAGGTAACATCGTTCCTGAAGGAAATATTACCATAGGATTCCTGAAACAGGATCTTGATTTTGTGAAAGGCAGAACCGTTTGGAACGAAACCATGCAGGCTTTTGAGCAAATCAATGCTTGGAAAGAAGAACTTGAGGAAATCAATCATCAACTAACCGTAAGAACCGATTACGAAAGCAATGCTTATACAGATTTGATCAACAGAATGACTGATCTGAATGACCTTTTGATGCACCATGATGCTTATAATCTGGAAGGTGATATTGAAAAAGTTTTATTCGGTTTAGGATTTAAAGCAGATGATTTCCAAAAAATCACTGACGAATTTTCCGGAGGTTGGAGAATGAGAATCGAATTGGCAAAGTTGCTTCTTCAGAAGAATGATTTGATGCTTCTCGATGAGCCTACCAATCACCTGGATATGGAATCGATCATTTGGTTGGAGAACTTTTTGAAAGATTATCCGGGAGGAATTCTTCTGGTAAGTCACGATAAACAGTTTATGACAGCTGTTTGTAACAGAACTTTCGATGTCAATAACAGAAAAGTAGATGATTATAAAGCCAATTATTCTAAATATTTAGTGATGCGTGAAGACCGACGTGAAAAACTGATTCAGGCTAAAAAGAATCAGGACTCGGAAATCAAGCAGATGGAAGATAACATCAATAAATTCCGTGCGAGTGCGACCAAAGCTTCTTTTGCGCAGTCTTTGATTAAAAAATTAGATAAAATAGAGCGTATTGAAGTAGACAACGAAGACGTTTCTAAATTCAACATCCGTTTCGTACAGTCGCAGGTTCCCGGGAAAGTTATTTTCGAAGCTGAAAATCTTGGGAAAGCTTACGGTCAGAAACAAATCTTTGATGATGTAGACTTTATCGTTCAGCGAGGTGACAGAATTGCACTTCTTGGACAAAACGGACAAGGGAAAACAACTTTAGCGAAAATTCTTTCAGGAGATATCAAAGATTATTCAGGAAGCTGGAACTTAGGTCACAACGTCAATATTGGATATTTTGCTCAAAATCAGGAAGAAGTTTTAACTCCAAATAAAACGGTTCAGGAAGAAGCTGAAGATGCCGCAACCGAAGAAACAAGACCTAGAGTAAGAGATTTGTTAGGTTCTTTCCTTTTCCAGGGTGAGGCCGTAAATAAAAAAACAAAAGTACTTTCCGGAGGTGAAAGAAACCGTTTGGCATTGTGTAAATTACTTCTTCGTCCGTTCAACACGTTGATTATGGATGAGCCTACCAATCACCTGGATATTCAGTCTAAGGAGATTATCAAATTGGCTTTACAGAAATTTGAAGGTACGTTAATCGTGATTTCTCACGATAGAGAATTTTTACAAGGACTTTGTGATAAAATTTACGAATTCCGTGACGGACATATGAAAGAATTTTTAGGTGATATCAACGAATATCTTGTTTTCAGACAGAAAGAAAGCATCAGAGAAATTTCTGCAGAGAAAGCAAAACTTCACACCGATGAACCAAAAGTTGAGGCGAAGAAAGTTGAAGAAAAACCTGTTGTCAATCAAACAACCATCGTAACAAAAGAACAAAAAAGTATTCAGAATAAACTGAAGAAAGTAGAAGAGAAAATTTCTGAACTGGAAACTGCAATCGAAAATTTCGAAGCATCTTTTACAAAAGATAATCCTTCTGAGGAAACTTTAGAAAAGTACAATAAAACCAAAGAAGAGCTCGATCTTGCACTGCAGGAATGGGAGCATTTGGGAACGCAGTTAGATTAATCTTTAACGAAATATAAATGAAGGATGGGTTTTGAGCTCATCCTTTTTTGTGAATGTTTAGCCTGTATATGAACTTTGTGTTTCTGAAGCTTGTGAGCTCCGTAGGAGCGATATCATTCACAACAAATTATCATTAAATAACCATAATTTAATCTTTAATTAAAATCCTTTAAAATATTATTCCTATTTTTGTCAAATGATTTTCAAGGAAAGCAGACAATTAAAAAGCTTTATCTCAAAACTGATGTTTGGGATTTACTTTTTTGCGTTGTTTTCTTCAAGCTTTCACAGTCATGAGTCTTCTGATGTTTTTATAGGTTTTAATCTTAAAAAATCAGAGAATAGTATTTCAAAATCTGAAGCCAAAGAAAAAGCAGGTGACTGTTTGGCTTGTCACTTCTTGGCCACCGGAAATACTTTGGTTCCTGAAGAATTTAGTTTTACTTTCGAAAACTACACGCATGAAGTAGAACAAATTATTGCAGTTCAGGAAAGAATTTGGTCTCAGACAAAATTCACTTTTCAACTTCGGGGTCCACCCACCATTTCTTAATTACAGATTTACTTACCGGATTTTTAAGTTTAAATTTTTTAGAATTTGAATGATTTTCAAATGCATGATGTATTTTAATTAAAATAACATGATGTTTTTAAACCATTTAGGAGATTAAGGAGTTAAGGTTATGAAAATAAAAATCAGATAGATTTTTCCAAGTAGGCTTCAAAAAGCGAAGCTCAACTTAACTTTTCTAAACTTCTTAATAAAAAATCTTAATGGTTTAAATTAAAACTAATAATTCATTACTTTCTGAAAATCAGAGCATTCAAAATTGAATACTTTGAACTTTAATATTAAAGAAAATCCAATCAAATTTTTAACGAACAATACTTTCTGTTGTTGCAAATCATCAATTATGTTGATGTAAAGCTATGAGCGAGAAGCAAGTAGCCAATGGCAAAAAAGTATACAATCAAGCTATTTACAATGAAACTGATTTATAGTGTACTGCTGATCCTATGTGGATTGGTATTTACAAACGCACAAAAAACTTTCACTGTTCAGGGTACAGTACAGGATTTTCACGATAAAACCATGCTCGAAAATGCCGTGGTAAAATTGGGAGATTTCACTGCCAAAACAGATAAAAGCGGAAAGTTTTCTTTCAATAAAATTCGTTCGGGAAATTACACACTCATTGCAAAGCATCCTGATTGTAATGATTATACTGAAAATGTAGGAGTTACGCAGGATGTTCACCTAGCCATTACTTTAGAACACCACATTGGTGAAATAGAAGCCGTTACCGTTCACGGAAGTCATAAAACGAAAGGTTCGGTGATTATGCAGACGTTGAGTCACTCAGATATTGAGAGAAATTCAACTGAAAATCTGGGGAACCTTTTATCAAAAATATCGGGAGTTACGGCACTTAAAACAGGAAACAATATCTCAAAACCTGTGATTCACGGTTTATATGGAAGTCGAATTGCAATCGTGAACAACGGCGTGAAGATGGCGGAACAGGAGTGGGGTGTAGAGCATGCTCCCAATGTGGATGTGAATGATTTTGAGCACATCGATGTCGTGAAAGGTGCTTCTGCATTGAAGTATGGAAGCGATGCTGTCGGTGGGGCAGTTGTTTTAGAACCTGCTGTTTTGCCTAAAAGAGATACGATAATGGGAAGTATTAAACTTTCCGGTATTTCCAATGGTAGGGGTGGTGAAATCGCAGCAAATGTTGCTAAAACATGGAAAAACCAATGGTTTGTAAAAACAGGCGGAAGTTACAAGAAGCTGGGAGATTTGTATATTCCTCATCATACGCTGCAGAATACCGGAGCGGAGGTGAATTCTTTTAATTTCTCTTTTGGAAATCATGGTTTTATGCAAGGTTTTGATGTTTCATACAGCGGCATCAATCAGGAATTTGGAATTTTTAAAGGTGCGCATTTAGGAAATAATTTAGATTTTAGAAATGCTATCAAATTTGGACAGCCTTATTACCTCGATAATTTTAGCTATGATATTGTGAACCCCAAGCAGGAAGTTGAGCATCATATTGCAAAGCTGGCTGCTTACAAGCGTTTTGAAAACTTTGGGAAACTCAGCTTTCAATATAGTTTTCAAATAAATCGCCGTAAGGAATTTGATATCAGAAGAGGAGAGCTCAATGAACTTCCATCGATGGATTTGAGATTGATTACGCATTCTGCCAGCCTTACTCATCTTTTAGAAAGAGGAAACTGGAGCTTAGAAAGCGGTCTTTCGGCAGGTTTTCAGGATAACTATCCGAACCCTTCTACGAAAGCAAGACGTTTAATCCCTGATTATTACAGATATGATGCAGGCGCTTTTTCTGTATTTAAATATAAATTCAGTTCAAAGCTGAATGCAGAAGCCGGAGCGAGATATGACTTCAGCAGATATGATGCTTACAAATATTATGATGCAAAAGATTGGAATGAAAAATTTGCAAGTCTCTATCCTCAGTTTTTTGTAAGAGAAGCTGAGAGCAGAATTTTGACGCGTCCTATCTTAGATTATCATAATTTTTCTGCCAATCTGGGATTCAATTATAAGCCGAATGCTGCTTTTGAATTTAAATTAAACTTTGCAAGAGCAGACAGAACCCCGAATCCTGCTGAACTTTTCTCTGATGGGCTTCATCATTCTGCTGCCATTATTGAGGAAGGAGATTTATCTATTCAGAAAGAAACAGTTTATAATGCAAATCTTTCGATGATTGGGAAATTCAATGTTTTAAAGGGACTACATATTGAGGTTAATCCTTATTATATGATTTCAGATAGTTTTATCAATCAGGTGCCGACGGGTATAGAGTCTTCAAACAGAGGTGTTTTCCCGGTTTGGAGTTATCAGCAGATTAAAGCCAGGATTTTTGGGATTGATGCCGATGCGGAACTTAATATTCTTGATAATCTAAAATGGAATACGAGTTTCAGTGCCTTAAAAGGCGATGATCTCACCCATGATGAACCTTTGATCTTAATGATGCCAGCTAATCTGAGAAATGCGGTTGAGTTTAAATTGAATACACCCAAAAACTTCTACGTACGTGTGGAAAACGAAAATGTCTTCAGACAAAAACGTTTCCCCATCAGAAATCAGAATCTTGATTTTATTGAAAATGGCACTACATTCAATGAAGAACTTGACCTAAGCACGCCTCCTTCAGCATACACATTATTCAATGCATCTGTAGGTGCAGACTTATTTAAAAATCTGAATCTTAATTTCAGAATCAATAACATTTTTAATACAGAGTATCGTGAATATCTTAACAGACTGAGATATTTTATGCCGGAATCCGGTAGAAACTTTATCGTTACTCTCAAATACAATTTCTAATTATTAATACTTAAAATTAAATTTAAAATGAAAAAATTATTCAATATAACCTTATTACTTTTAGCGACAGTTTTTATCTTATCATGTAGAAATGGAGATGATGATATCCCGGAAGATATCCACGAGCATGACGAAATTGGTAAGGTGGTTTTAACATTGACTAATAAAGCTGATGCAGCAGATATTCAAACCGTAAATGTAATTGGCGGAGTTGCAGACGCACATCTTCACTTGCATCAGGGCGATACTTACATTGCTGTACTCGATTTCCAGATCAAGCATGATGACCATTACCATTCTTCTGATGAGATTGAGGAAGAAAAAGATCATCACTTTATTGTATTTAATCCTGCAGATGCAGACATCACTTTGATCAGAGCTGCAAATGATATCGTAAGAACTGACGGTCAAAAGTTAGGTTTAAGAACAGAATGGAAAATCAATTCTACACAGGCAACTGGTAAAATGAATATTAAATTAATTCATGCTCCTACCTCAGTTAACCAGAATTATCCGTCAGCATCCAACCAGTTAGGACAGACTGTAGGAGGAGAAAGCGATGTTGATATTACGGTTGACACACATTAGAATTTTTAAAAGACAAAATTTTTAATATTACTTAAAGACACTATTCTGTAGTGTCTTTTTTATTTTAACGTATTATAACAAAAGGAATGGCTTGTTTTAATAAAAAATTCATATTTTTGCAACCTAAAATTTTAATCAATAATGAAGGTTACCGCAAAAAACCATGATGATGTAAGTGCATTGCTTACAGTAACATTGGAGAAATCTGACTACAAAGAAAAAGTAGAAAAGCAATTGATTAATTATGCTAAAAACGCACAAGTTCCTGGTTTCAGAAAAGGAAAAGTGCCTTTGAGTATGGTTAGAAAGCAATATGAAGCAGGGATTGCATTCGAAGAAATCAACAAACAAGTTTCTGATGCTTTGAATAACTATATCAACGAAAACAAACTAAGACTAGTAGGTCAGCCAGTACCTCAGCCGGTGAATGATTTCAACCACAATGCTGAGAAATTGGAAGTTGCTTTCGAAGTAGGTTACGAACCAGAATTTACTATAGATTTGGCTAAATATGAAGCTCCACACTACAAAGTAGAAGCTTCTGATAAAGAAATCAGCAAAAGCATCGAGAACATGCAAAAGCGTTTTGCAGAGCAGGTTCCTCAAGACAAAATCACTAAAGATTCTTACATCAACTTAGAGATTTCTCAGGTTGTAGAAGAAGATGCTG